>CCNC01000195.1 GCA_000824845.1 Mesorhizobium sp. ORS 3359
TCATCGTTCCCGTCGAAGCGGGAGCGGCGGGCGCCGATGCCGGCGGACGGAATTCGGGCGTCGCCCGGTTGCCGTCGTCTTTGCCTCGCTTACCAAACATGATCGACTACCCGATGCCGCTCAAACAGCGTCATTTCCTGTTGCCCGAGAGCTTGCCGAGGATGGAACCCAGACCCGCCTTCTTCTTGGTCTTGATTTCGCTCCGTCCGGTCAGCACATGCGCTATCTCATTGATTGTGGCGACAACCGGGTTCTTGGCGTCCATCTCGCTCAGCATGCGGCCGTTGTTGGCGGCGTTGCCGAACAGCAGCGGTTCGAAATTGATCACCGCCATGGGCGTGATGCCGAGCGGCTCGGCGAAATCGGAAGTCGCTATCTCCGGCCGTTTCGGCACACCTGCCTGGTTGATGATCAGCTTCGGCGGCGGATCGTTTGGGCGCAGCCGCTTCAGCATGTCCATCAAGTTCTTGGTGTTGCGAAGATTTGCGAGCTCGGGCGTGGCGGTGATGACGATCTCGTCGGCCTTGATCAGCGTGCTCTTCGTCCACCCACTCCAGATGTGAGGAATATCGAGAACCAGCAGGGGCGCGCTGCGCTGCGCTATCTCGATGACCTGCGAGAACGCCTCGGCGTCGAAATCGTAGACGCGCTCCAAGGTGGAGGGGGCCGCAAGCAGGGACAGATGCTCGGCGCATTGCGCGAGCAGGCGATCGAGATAGACCTCATCGACGCGCTCAGGCGAAAACACGGCCTCGGCGATGCCCTGAGCTGGGTCCTGGTCAAAGTTGATGTTGGCGGTGCCGAAGGCGAGGTCGAGATCGGCGATGACAACTTCGGACTTGAACAGCGACGACATCGCCCAGGCGGTATTGTGAGCAATCGTCGATGAGCCGACGCCGCCCTTGGCGCCGATGAAGGCAATCGAGCGGCCGATCGGCTCCGATTCCGGATCGACGAAGATCGACGACACGACGCTGACGATGTCGGACATCGAGACCGGCGCGATGACATATTCGGAAATGCCTGAACGGATGAGCTCGCGGTAAAGCCCGACATCGTTGTAGTGGCCGATGACCACGACCTTGGACGACGGATCGCAATACTCCGCGAGCTGGCCGAGCTGTTCGAGCAGTTGCTTCGGCTCGCTGCGCGATTCCAGCAGGATCAGGTTCGGTGTCGGCGCGGACTGATAGAACTCGATCGCGGTCGGAACGCCGCCCATATGGACCTTGAGATGGGCCTTGGCCATCCGGCGATCCTCGGCGGCGCGCTCCACGGGGCTGGCGACGCCTTCGGTCTCGCAGAAAGCTTGGATCGAAATGCGCGGCACGGGGCGCAGCGCCTGCATGGCGGCGATGTCCTGCTGCGAAAGGTCGCCGGTTCCCGCGGGCGTGTCGTAGGCAAGATTGCTCATCGTCATGCTCTTTCCGTGGCTGCTTTTTCCGTCATCCGCCGGCTCAGTACGTCACTTCCGAATTGCCCAGGAACTCGTCGGAGATGCCCCTCGCCCGGTATACGTCGATCACCGCGCCACGGTTTTCGGCGTCGATTTCGGACTGCTTGCGCGGCCCGATCAGATCGTTCGGGTTGGCGACCTGGGCCGCGAGGTTGTTCTGGTAGGAGCAGCCGAAGTCGGCATAGTGCTTGTTCTCGGACGTCTCCAACATGTCTTCGGGCCAACGCCCGCATTTGTCGGTCTGGGCCCTTACCGCGACGAAGGCAACGCGCACCGGCGCCGACGCCTCCGGCACGGCCGACTGATAGGATGTCATGACGATGCGGTTGCGCTTGACGCCCGCCTTCATGGCAAGCCTGGCAAAATCGCGGCCTGCCGCCTGGGCGGCAACTTCGTTGGCGGAGCCGGATGGCATCGCGATCGTCAGCGCCGGCGCAGCGCTCTTGTCGTAGCCGTCAAGGAAGCCAAGCAGCGCGTCGCGCTGCGCGCCGGTCATGCCGCGATCGCCGGCGCCGACCGGCAGATCGATCTTCTGGTTCTTCTCGGCAATGACGATCGGATGCGTCGTGCGGTAGTCGTCCGGGATCGACCCGACCGTGATGCTGTCGCGATTGGCGCATCCGGCGAGCGACGTCGCAAGGGCGATCGCCAGTGCCGGGACCACCTGCCGGCCTATCCTTGCGATGCCGGATGCTGTCCGGACCGTCATGACCTTCGATGCTGACTTGGACATATCCGCATTCCCACTCATTTGTAGATGAAGCCGACGACGCCGTGGTACCGCCCGGCTGGCCTGTCGGTCTGCATGGTGCCGTAGACGCGGTTGACGCGGCCGAGGAACATGCCGGCGCCGTCGCTTGCCGGATTGAAGTTGTCGTCCGGCTTGGCCAGATCGTTGCGCGCCACCGGCCGTGCCAGATAGGGCGTGATGAGAATGACCAGCTCGCTTTCGTTGCGCACGAAATCCCGGCTGCGGAACAGCGTGCCGAGCACCGGGATCTTGGCCAGGCCGGGCAAGCCCGATACCGCTTGGCGGACGTCGTCACGAACCAGGCCGGCGATCATCATCGAACCGCCGGACGGCAATTCGACGGTGGTGTCGGCAAGCCTCTTGCGGATCGACAAGACTGTCATGCCGGGCAAAGTGATCCCGCTGCGACCTCCGCCCTCGAGGGTCGAGGCCCCTTCCGTAGTGGGTTCGGAGACGGATGTCCTGACCTTGAGGCTGATACGGCCCGCCGACAGCACGACCGGCTGGAACTCGAGGCCGATACCATATTCGAGCTTTTCATTGCTGTAGGTGGTTAGACCGGTCTGGTTGTCGGTCGAAACGTTGCTTGAGCGTGACGTGATCATATTGAACTCACCGCCAACCTTGAACGTCGCCTTCTCGCCCGACACGGCGGTGAGCGTTGGTTCGGCAAGCGTCTTCATGACACCGCTTTGTTCCATGGCGTTGATGTAGGCCTGGATGCCACTTCCGAGCCCATCCCCGATCAGTGCACCGGACGTCTGTGCAATTGGCTTGCCCAATCCGTAAGGTGGCGAACTCGCTGCAGCGTAGGAAATGCCATTGGCGCTGCCGCTGCCGATCATATTGACGCCGAGCTGTTTCATCACCGAGCGGCTGACTTCGGCGACCGTCACCTTGAGCGTTACCTGATCGTCGCCGATGATCTGCAACAGGTTGACGATCTTGGAGGTCCTGCGCTCCTGATCGGGGTTGTTGATGTCAACGCCGCCATTGACCGAACCGCCGGCGGCGGTCTGCGAATATTGGCCGGTCGTCGCTTCACCGCCTGACACGAAGATGGTCGCGAGATCGACGGCGCGCTTGGCATCGAGCGGCGTGTCGACCATGCCGGTGAGGACAACGTTGTCGTTGAGCAGCTCGACCTTGATCTGCGAGGACGGGATGAAGCGCTTCAGATAATCCTCCAGCCCGGCGACATCGCGCTCGACGGCAAGGTCCAGGCTGACGATCTGCTCGCCATTGGGGCCGAAGACAAAGATGTTGGTTTCGCCGACCGCCTTGCCGAACAGGTAGATGCGCCGTGCCGTGCGCGTCACGGCATCAGCAACCGCCGGATTGGCGACGAGGATGTCATAGGCATCATTCGGCAGATCGATGACTACGGATTTGTTGAGGCCGAGCTTGACGCGTTGCGTGGCGACGGAAGCCGATACGCCGGCGCTCGCGGCTTTGGCTTCGACCAGTCCCGAGGCGTTGGTGCCAATCAGAAGCAGCCCGATCGCAGCGGCCGCCAGGAAGGGCAGCAGTTTACCGTTTAGCCTCATTTCCTTGCTCCCACCTCGGATACCTCGCCTGACTTGATCAGACGCACTGTTCCGCGCCGGCCGTTGCCGTTGACCAGATAGTCGGCTTCGTCCGTACTCTTTTCGTGGATGTCGGTGATCGGGCGCAGCGCGAGCGTCAGGCGGTCCGCCATCTGCTGCGCGACGGTGATGATCTCGGCCTGCTGCGGCGTCAGCTCCAGTGTCGCGGTCTGGCCGACTCTGGTCTTCTTGCCTTCCTCGTCTTCCTGGATTGTCTGGTCGATGGCCAGCACGCGGATGTTCTTGAGGATGGTCGAGGTGTTGAAGCCGGTGCCGCCATTGCCTGTGTCGGCACGGCGGGTCATGATGACGTCGACGAAGTCGTTGGGCAGGATGAAGCCGCCGGCGGAAGTATCGGCCGATATCGCGGTGGCGACAGCGCGCATCCCCGAAGGCAGGATCGAGGACATGAAGCTCTGCCCCTCGCCGACCAGCTTGGAGCGGCGCAGCGGCTCGCCCGTATACATGGCGACGCGCGCTACCGAGCCCTTGAGCTTTTCGACCGCGTCAGGTTCGGCGGCGCGTGTGATGAAATTGGCATTGACGCCGTCCGCCGGCCATTCTTCCCAGCTGATGTTGTTGCCGAGCTGGCTCCCCATCGCCACGTCGCCGGAAAGCACCAGCACGTCCTGCAACGCGACCGCCGGCTGCGCGGGCGCATTGACAACGACCTGCGCCGGCGGCGCCACCACCATGTTCTTGGCGACATAGCCCGCGCCACCCGCCGCGACCGCAGCCACGCCCAGAATAATCAATCGGGATGCTGGCATTCGTCCGAAACCCTTCGCCTCGTGGCAAACCACCCACGCCTGGCCGGACTTTGCAGCCGCAATCGTCAAAACAAGGTTAATGCAATGCTTACGATCGTGATTAATTTAAGGTTTACTCAAATTAGATCGAACGGCCCGCCGTTAACAAAAAAAGGCGGCCAGGCCGCCTTCGGTCGCCGACATCGATGTCACCAAAACCTATGCCGTGAGCCTCTGCAGCGCCCAGACCATCAGCGGCGAATCCGGGAACGTGATCAGTCCACCGGCGCCAAGCGCGATGCCATAGGGAATGCCCACTTTCTCGTCGGCGAAGTAGCGCAGGAATCGGCTGTGGCCGGTATACGCGGCCAGCGGCGATTTCCGGTATGCCAGGATTGCGATGGTCAGCAGGCCCCCGATGAAAGCCGACGTCACCAGATAGCCGATCAAGCTGATGTTGAGGCCCATCCATAGAGCGGTCGCGGCCAGAAGCTTGGCGTCGCCGCCGCCCATGCCGCCGAGCGCAAAGAGGCCGAATGTCGTGGCAAGCACGAGGGCGCCGGCGGCGAAGTGCCAGCCATAGGTCACCCAGTCCATCCCGGTGAGCGGCGCCACAAGCGCGAATGTCGCCACCAACAGCACGGGAACGCGGTTGGCGATCGTCATCGACAACGTGTCGGAGATCGCAGCGAACAGCATGCAGAATGGGAAGACGACGAAGATTATGGCTTCGAGCATGAAACAGGTGCTGTGAGACAATACCGCGCGCACTCTAAAGCATGACGCATTAACGATCGGTGAGTAGGGTGGCCGGATGCTGCAACGAACAAGGGCCGCCGCGAGGCAGCCCTTGTGTCAGAGTAACTTCGCCGTCCCTCGGCTTATCACGGGCTCGACGGGGCGTTGTTGACAGCCGTGGCGATCGCAGCGAATTTGGTATTCAGCGCGGTGCCAAGCGAGGTGGCGCCGACCATGATGGCGAGCGCGATGAGAGCCGCGATCAGACCGTATTCGATGGCGGTCGCGCCGGATTCGTCCTTCACGAAACGTGCAATGAGATTAGACATGCGAGAGCTCCTACTCCACGTGTTACAGCACTTCCGTCAACTTCTCTTTGCGGTTGATCGGATGCTGCAAATCTAGGGGGAAGCCGTTTCGATCGGCTTAATAAACAGCCTTACCGATTCCTTTCCGGGGGAGAACGCACTGTGTGGTTAACCGCGGCCTAAACGTTGTCAGTCGGCTCGAGGATCCAGCAAAGCGGCGCAAACCGGCGCTTGTGCAATGTTACTAAAACAGGAAGCGCCGTCGGTGCCTGGACGGGCGAGGCAGGGTCCTTAGTCGCGGCGAGGTCCGGTTTAACCGTTGCTTCACCAATCTCGTTCATGTTCCGTTGAAGAATCCGCCTGCCGGGAGCTGTTCAATGATGTTGTCGAGATCGCTGTTTCCAGTCGCCGCGCTGCTGGCGGCTGCAGCCTTGGTGATGCCGGCCAAGGCCGGCGCGGGTGTCGAAGTGACCATGAACCAGGCAAAGATCGTCAAATTGTCCCGTGCGGCCGACACCGTCGTCATCGGCAACCCCGCCATCGCCGATGCGTCGGTGCAGGACGCCTCGACCATCGTTCTCACCGGCAAAGGTTTTGGCGTCACCAACCTGGTCGTGCTCGACTCGGACGGCAGCCCGATCATCGATGAGCAGGTGACCGTCGTGCGACAGGCCGCTTCCTCGGTGCGCATCTACAGGCGTGCCGAAGTCCAGACCATGTCCTGCACGCCCTATTGCGAGAGCGCCTACAAGACCGACGCCGAGAAGGCTTCCGAGACCGAAATGAGCGCTGCGCACTAGCCCGAAGAGAGCGTCAGAGCAAGCGTTAAGGACAGCTTAAAGCCTGCCCGGCGAATTTAACGATCATCCAAACCGGACCTCAATGGGTTTTCGCTACCTTGCCGCCGGTACCGCAAGGGGATCGGCAGGAACGCAAATGAGCAAGGATGCCACATCCGGCGACGGCATGGACAGCACGGCGCGCGGCAAACCCCGCCCCGGCTTCTTCAGCGACAGACGCGGCAGCACAGCAATGGAATTTGCGATGCTTGCCATCCCGTTCGCGCTTCTCGTCTTCGCTATTCTCGAGAGCTGCATCTCCTTTGCCGGCCAGGAGGTGATGGCCAACGTCACCGACGATGTCGCCCGCCAGTTGCGGACCGGCCAGTTGCAGAAGTCGAACGTCACCGAAGCCTCTATCAAGCAGCTGATCTGCAGCAAGCTGGAGATCATGGTGGCCAAGGACTGCCCGGGATTGCTGGTGGACCTGCGTGAATATCCGAGCTTCGCCGACGCAGCCACGGCGGGCTTCAAGATCGTCAACGGCGACATCGTGCTGACGCAAGGCACCAATTCGATGAGCTTCGCGGTCTCACCGGGGTTGGCGGAGTCCATCAACATGTTGCGGGTGTTCTACAAATGGCCGGTGATGACCGATTTCCTGGCCAAGTCGATGGCCAATCTGAAGGATGGCAACACGCTGCATTTCGCATCGGTGACCTGGCAGAACGAGCCATTCGACGACAATTGAGGCTGCTCGACGGCTAAAGCCGCGGCGTGGAGGACGATATGCATAGTGCGGGGGCACTCCGGGGGATTTCGGCGAAGGTTGAGCGGTTTTGCCGTGATCGCCGCGGCGTCGCGGCGATCGAGTTCGCGTTCATCGTGCCGGTACTGCTGATCATGTATTTCATCACGATGGAGGCCTCGCAGGCCATCGAGACCAGCAAGAAGGTCAGCCGCATCGGCAGCATGGTGGCGGATCTCGTCACGCAACAGCAGACCGTCGTGAAGGCCAACCTCGATGCAATAATGAAGATCGGCACATCGACGCTGCAGCCTTACAACCGTTCATTGCCGACGATCATCATCACAGGAATACAGATCACGGACGAAGCGACGCCGAGGGTGCAGGTCGCATGGTCGCGCAAGCTGGTGGGCACCACCTACAGCGCGGACGCGGCTGTGAATTCGATCACCACGGTGCCGGCGACGCTGACGATCCGCAACACCTTCCTGGTCCGGGTCGAGAGCGACCTCGGCTACAAACCGATCATCACCTGGTCCGCCAGCGATTCGCAGGGGCTCGGATTGACCTCGGCCTTCAGCAACATATCGATGAGCGAGACCTACTACCTGCGGCCTCGCCGAAGCCCGACCATCCCCTGCAGCGACTGCTGACAGGCTACTCCTGTCCTGCCGTTTCCCGCCGCACGATCGCCTCGGCCATCGCATAATCCTTCTGCGAGACCGGCACGAAGCCGCCGGTATGCGCCCTCTCCAGAAGGTCGTACACATCGGGCGTCTGCGATTTGAGATTGGTCAGGAAGACGGTCAGCCGTCGTTTCGCCTCTGGATCGAGATCGCTGCGGACTGCATGCGGCCCGTAGCGCAACAGGTCGGAGGTCCATAACACCCTAAGTGACGTCCCAGGGATGCCGGCAGCCTCCAGCCGCTCGACCGTGCCGCCGGAATGGGTGGCTTGGCCGTCGGCATCGGCCGGCTCCCAGCCGAACAGGCCATCCGCATCGCCGCCGCTCAACATCGTCTCGGCCGCCGTGGCCGACGCGGCGCGTGCCAGGAACGGCGAATCCTGCGCAATCTTGACCCCTGCGGCGGAAAGGGCCGCCAGCGGAAGCAGCGCGCCACCGACATTATCGGCTGGCGCAATCGCGATCCGATGCGAAGCCATGGCTGCAAGATCCTGAAGCCTGCCGTTGCGCGTCACCAGCACGGAGCGGATGCCGACGGCGCCGTCGGCGTCGACCGGCGCCACCAGTGGCTCGACACAGCCGCAGCGCTCCGAGGCCGTGGCATAGGCAAGCGCCGAATAGACCGCGTATTGCACGCGCCCGCTCGCCTGCGCCCCGATCAGCGCCGCGTAGTCACGCGCAACGACGAACTCGACCTTCATGCCGAGCGCGTTGGCATAGGCTTCCGTCAGACGCGCAAGCCCAGGGACGGTGTTGCCGCCGCCCGGCTCGGCAACGATGCCGATGCGGAACGTGCCGATGTCGTCACGCCAGTCGGCGTGTGCCGGCCATGCGGCGGCGCCGGACGCCAAGAGAGCGGCCGCGCACATTTTCACGGCCTGCCTTGCCGCGGTCTTGCCGCGCCTCGCCATGCTTGCTTTGCTCCCGCCATATCCACGCCTCGTCGCAACTATGGCGCGAAGCGGTTGCGGTTTGGTTTCCGATTTGCCAACGCCGCCGCGGAACCCTATGTCTGGCAGCCAGGACTGACAACAATGACACCCATGGCACGCGCGTTCCTGTTCGTTCTCGATTCTTTCGGCATCGGCGGCGCGGCCGACGCCGAACGCTATGGCGATGCCGGCGCCGACACGTTCGGACATATCTTCAAGGCCTGCGCCGAAGGCCGCGCCGACCGGGAAGGTCTACGCAAAGGACCGCTCGCCGTGCCCAACATGATGTCGCTCGGGCTTGGCCTGGCGGCACGGACGGCAACCGGACTGCAGCTCGACGCCGACACGCCGCTGATCGCCTCGGCCTTCCACGGCGCCGCCCAGGAGGTGTCAAGCGGCAAGGACACGCCGTCGGGCCATTGGGAGATCGCAGGACTGCCCGTGCGCTTCGACTGGGGCTATTTTCCCGACACGATGCCTGCCTTCCCGGCCGAGCTGACCGACGCGATCATCCGCGAAGGCAAGGTGCCGGGTATCCTCGGCAATTGCCATGCGCCGGGAACCGAGATCATCGAGCGGCTCGGCGAAGAGCATATCCGCACCGGCAGACCGATCTGCTACACGTCGGTGGACTCCGTCTTGCAGATCGCCGCGCATGAAACGCATTTCGGCCTGGAGCGGCTTTATGAGCTTTGCCTGACAGTGCGCCGGCTCGTCGATCGCTTGAAGATCGGCCGCGTGATCGCGCGGCCTTTCGTGGGCGAGACGCCCGCCACGTTCCAGCGCACCCACAACCGCCGCGACTATGCGGTGCCGCCGCCTGAGCCGACCCTGCTCGACCGGCTGACGGAGCGCGGCAGCAAGGTCATCGCGGTCGGCAAGATCGGCGACATCTTCGCTCATCGCGGCATCTCGCAGGTGCGCAAGGCAGGCGGCAACATGGCGATGTTCGACAAGGCGCTCGGCGCCATGGAGGATGCCGGCGACGGCGACCTGGTCTTCGCCAATTTCGTCGACTTCGACACCGAGTTCGGTCACCGGCGCGATGTCGCCGGCTATGCCGCCGCGCTCGAGGCCTTCGACCGCCGGCTCCCGGAAGCGCTGTCGCGCATCGGGCCGGGCGACCTTCTCATCCTCACCGCCGATCACGGCAACGACCCGACCTGGCGCGGCACCGACCATACGCGCGAACGCGTCCCGGTGATCGGCATCGGGCCGGGGCTGAAGGGCGGCGACATCGGGCTCAGGCCAACCTTCGCCGATATCGGCGAAACCGTTGCGGATCACCTTGGCCTGGCAGCCGGACGCCATGGAGCATCATTCCTCGCAACGATAGGCGGCCATGCCTGAACTGCCTGAAGTCGAAACCGTCCGGCGCGGACTGCAGCCGGTCCTGGAAGGAGCGCGGCTGGTCAAGGTCGAAGCGCGCAGGCCCGACCTTCGCTTTCCTTTTCCGGAGCGCTTTTCGGAGCGGCTGACAGGCAAGACCGTGACGGCGCTTGGCCGGCGCGCCAAATATCTGACAATGCATGTCGAAGATGGTCCGGTGCTGATCTGCCACCTCGGCATGTCGGGGTCGTTCCGGGTCGAAGCCGCCGGGAGCAGCGACGTCCCCGGCTCCTTCCATCACGAGCGCTCGAAGATCGCCGCGCACGACCATGTCGTGTTCGACGTCACCTCGCCGAAGGGCGTGCGGTCCAGCATCATCTTCAACGACCCGCGCCGCTTCGGCTTCATGCTGTTTGCCGAAGGCGCGCCGGACGCGCATCCGATGCTGGCGGGACTCGGCATCGAGCCAACCGGCAACGCCCTCGACGGCCCCCTGCTCGCCTCGCTGCTGAAGGATCGCAGATCGCCGCTCAAGGCGGCGCTGCTCGACCAGCGCCTGATCGCCGGGCTCGGCAATATATATGTCTCGGAAGCACTGTGGCGCGCCGGGCTCTCGCCGCTGCGCGAAGCCGGCACCATCGCCGGCTCGGCCAAGAAGGCGAAGGGACAAAGCGAACGCCTCGCCGAGGCGATCCGCTCGGTCATCGCCGATGCGATCGCCGCCGGCGGCTCGTCGCTGCGCGACTATGTCCAGGCCGACGGATCGCTCGGCTATTTCCAGCATTCCTTCGCGGTCTACGATCGCGAGGGGGAGCCGTGCCAGAAGCCGGGCTGCCGCGGCCATGTCGAACGCATCGTGCAGGGCGGCCGCTCGACCTTCTATTGCCGGACCTGTCAGCGGTAAGCTAGGAACGGTATCGATCATCCCACCCCCGCGGAGGAAGCGAACCATGACCTATGAAACCATTCTCGTGGAAACACGGGGCAAGGTCGGGTTGATCACGCTGAACCGGCCCAAGGCGCTCAATGCGCTGAATTCGCAGGTGCTTGCGGAGGTAGTCGCGGCGGCGAGCGCGTTCGATGCCGATCCCGCGATCGGCGCGATGGTGCTTACGGGCTCGGAAAAGGCGTTTGCCGCCGGCGCCGACATCAAGGAAATGCAGGTGATGTCCTTCGCCGACGCCTACACGCAGGATTTCTTCGTCGGCTGGGAGGAATTCACGCGCACGCGCAAACCCATCGTCGCGGCGGTCGCTGGCTATGCGCTCGGCGGCGGCTGCGAACTGGCCATGATGTGCGACTTCATCATCGCCGGCGACAACGCCAAATTCGGCCAGCCCGAGATCACGCTCGGCGTCATGCCGGGCATGGGCGGCTCGCAGCGGCTGACCCGATTCGTCGGCAAGTCCAAGGCGATGGACATGTGCCTGACCGGGCGGATGATGGACGCGGCCGAGGCCGAGAGGAGCGGGCTGGTGTCGCGGGTGGTCCCGGTCGCCGAGCTGCTCGACGAAACGCTGAAGGCGGCGGCGAAGATCGCCGAGTTCTCGCTGCCATCGGTGATGATGGCCAAGGAGGCCGTCAACCGCGCTTACGAGACGACGTTGGCCGAGGGGCTGCGCTTCGAGCGCCGTCTTTTCCACTCGCTGTTTGCGCTCGACGACCAGAAAGAAGGCATGGCCGCCTTCGTCGAGAAGCGGAAGCCGAACTTCACCAACCGCTAAAGCATGTCTCCCGAAAGTGGGAACCGGTTTCGGGATAAAGACATGCGTAAAATCAAAAACCTAAAGCGCATGGAGCGAATCTGAAAGATCGCGACGCGCTTTAGGCGCTTCGCCCAGGTGGCCGCGGTTTTGCGGGACATGACATCGAGGCCCAAAAAGACCGCGAAGCGGCGTTGACGAGGCGGAAAAGCTGAACTATAAGCCGCACCAACCGAGGCGGCCCGTGGCTGCCCGTTTGTTTTTTGCGCCCTGCGACATCGCTGGCGTTCACCAGATCAGAAGAGAGGCATCATGGCCAATACTTCCTCGGCCAAAAAGGCTACGCGCAAGATCGCCCGCCGCGCTGCGGTCAACAAGAACCGCCGCTCGCGCGTCCGCACCTATGTCCGCAAGGTCGAAGAGGCGCTGGCCGCCGGCGACAAGGCCGCTGCGGTGGCAGCCTTCAAGGCTGCGGAACCGGAATTGATGCGCGCCGCCACCAAGGGCGTCGTCCACAAGAACACGGCTTCCCGCAAGGTTTCGCGGCTGGCTCAGCGGGTCAAGACGCTGTCGGCCTGACCGATTCCTCTTTCACTGCGTCGATACTGAACCCGGCCGTACAGGCCGGGTTTTTTCGTTTGCCGGCAAGTACTTAAAAAGTTTGCCCGCAAGCTGCACTTTGTGAGGCGATTCCAATGCCGGTAATGTTTTGCCGGCATATACAGCGCCGCTTATATCTGCGCGCCTCCGCCGCAGCGGCTGCCCAAATTCGCCTGTCAGAAATTCCGCATTCTTTTCAGGTGCTTACAGGCGGTCATCCACAGCTTGTTCAACGCATGGCCGGACCGTGGGGGAGAAGTAGCTGTCAAGAGAATTATTTCAGAATATTTCGTTTCGGGCGGTCTTTTTCATATTCGCCGGAAAAGGGTTTGAATCACAATGGCTTTGTCAAAACGTGCCGTCGCAGCACCCGAATTCAAGCCCCGTTCGGTAACCAGATTCGTTAAAAAACCGTTAGATGTGGCCTTGCCCTATCCACAGCGATTTCGGTAATGTCCATCCATCGAAGGGACGGGCTCTAGCCCCTAACCCAGCCTGAATCGGCCAGCACAAAATGGCAGAATTCATGACGTGGAGCAATTCCGCGCGTGGCTTGGTTTGTCTTTTCGGTGCGGTAGGGGACTGGCGTAATTGTACATTGGCGGTCGATGTCTCGCCGGCGTTTTCGCCGGAGGGTGGCGTATTGCCTTGTCTTTGTCGGAAGCCGGCTTGCGGAGCCGGCGGCTGGTCCCTTGCGCGAGTTGCGATGACCGTTTGCCGGCGGCAGCGGCAGCGCGGCGAATGAGGTCGCCGGACCAAGGATGCAGGAGGCGCATCCCCGGCGGGAAAAGGGTACGAGAAGACAAGGAACTATGATCATGCAAAGCGGCATCGAGAGGGAGATAGCGGGCGATCTCCCATTTCCAGCAACTTTTGTCGGAGAGGGCGACGTGGCGGTATCCAACGACGCGGAACAGAAGTTCGAACGGGTCAAGGCCCAGTTGAAGGCGCGTCTCGGGGCCGAGGTCTATTCGAGCTGGTTTGGTCGCATGAAGGTCGCCGAGGCCTCCCGCGGCATTGTCCGCATCTCGGTGCCGACCGCCTTCCTGCGGTCATGGATCAACGGCCACTATCTCGAGCTTATCGCGGAGCTGTGGCGGCATGAGGATCCCGACGTCCTCAAGATCGAGATCGTCGTGCGCACCGCGACGCGCCAGGGGCGCAACCATGTCGAGCCGGAAATCGCGCCGGCCCGCAAGACGACCAGGCAGACGCACACCGCGCTCGCCAACGGCACCGCGAGCGCCGGACGCGTGGAACAACGGGCGCCTGCGCCCCGCCAGGGCGCGTCCGCGGAACCGGAGTTCCGCCACAATGTTCTGGGGTCGCCGCTCGACCCGCGCTACACGTTCGCCTCCTTCATCGAGGGGCCGTCCAACAGGGTGGCCTTCGCGGCGGCGAGAGCGGTGGCGGAATCGCAGTCGAGCGCGGTGCGTTTCAACCCGCTTTTCCTGCATGCCACCGTCGGGCTCGGCAAGACGCATCTCTTGCAGGCGATCGCGGCGGAATCGCTGCGGCACAATCCGAAGTCGCGCGTCGTCTATCTGACGGCGGAGTATTTCATGTGGCGCTTCGCCACCGCCATCCGCGACAACAACGCGTTGACCCTGAAGGAGCAGCTGCGCGACATCGATCTCCTGATCATCGACGACATGCAGTTCCTGCAAGGCAAATCGATCCAGCACGAATTCTGCCACCTGATCAACATGCTGCTCGACAGCGCCAAGCAGGTGGTGGTCGCGGCCGACCGGCCGCCGTCGGAGCTGGAATCGCTGGAGCCTCGCGTGCGGTCGCGCCTCAATGGCGGCGTGGCGCTTGAAATGTCGGCGCCGGATTTCGCCATGCGGCTCGGCATGCTGAAGCTGCGCCGCGCCACCGCCAAGAGCGATGACACCTCGCTCGACATCTCGGACGAGATCCTGGAGCATGTCGCCCGTACGGTCACCGGCAGCGGGCGCGAGCTTGAGGGCGCCTTCAACCAGCTTCTGTTTCGCCAGTCCTTCGAGCCGCAGATCACGATCGACCGGATCGATGAGATCCTCGGCCACATCTATCGCTCGGGCGAGCCGAAGCGGGTGCGCATCGAGGACATCCAGCGCATCGTGGCGCGCCATTACAACGTTTCGAAAACGGAGCTTCTGTCCAACCGGCGTACGCGCACCATCGTCAAGCCGCGGCAGGTGGCCATGTATCTGTCGAAAGTGATGACGCCGCGCTCGCTGCCGGAGATCGGGCGGCGTTTCGGCGGCCGCGACCACACCACCGTGCTGCATGCCGTGCGCAAGATCGAGGACCTTTCGGGCGGCGACAACACGCTGGCGCAGGAGCTCGAACTGCTCAGAAGGCTGATCAACGACCAGGCCTGAGGCGATGCGAAAATGGCCGGCGACCCGCTTCGCCGGCTTTATCCCCAGAAAGCCCGCGCAACCGGCCCGAACCGGTGCCGCGGGCTTGCCTTCGCAGGCTTTTTACTGTCAGCTTACGGAGATTCTGAAAGCCTTTCAGGGCTTTCGCGGGATGCCGCCTGCCGGTGACCCGTTCATTCATTGAAGCGAGCCTGTTCGTCATGCGTGTTATCCTGGAACGGTCAAATCTCCTGAAGTCCCTCAACCACGTCCACCGCGTGGTCGAGCGGCGCAACACCATCCCGATCCTTTCCAACGTGCTGCTAAGCGCCGAGGGCGCGAGCCTCGAGATGAAGGCGACCGACCTCGACCTCGAGGTGACGGAGGCGACGCCCGCCAAGGTCGAGCGCGGCGGCGCGACGACGGTGCCGGCGCATCTGCTCTACGATATCGTGCGCAAGCTTTCCGATGGCGCAGAGGTGATGCTGAAGACGGACGAGGACGGCAACGCGATGACCGTCACCTCCGGCCGTTCGAGCTTCCGCCTGCAGTGCCTGCCGCAATCCGATTTCCCGGAGCTTTCGGCCGGCTCGTTCTCGCATATCTTCCGGCTGGAATCGGCGGCGCTGAAGGGGCTGATCGACAAGACCCAGTTCGCCATCTCGACCGAGGAAACTCGCTACTACCTCAACGGCATCTACCTGCACGCCGTCGAAGTCGGCGGCAAGCTGAAGCTGCGCTCGGTCGCGACCGACGGACACCGCCTGGCGCGCGCCGAGATCGACGCGCCGGCCGGTTCGGAAGGCATGCCGGGCATCATCATTCCGCGCAAGACGGTGAGCGAGCTGCAGAAGCTGGTCGACGACCCCGATGTCGCGGTGACGACGGAAATGTCGGACACCAAGATCCGCTTCACCATCGGCAGCGTCGTTTTGACCTCCAAGCTGATCGACGGCACCTTCCCCGACTATCAGCGCGTGATCCCGACCGGCAACGACAAGAAGCTGATCATCGATCGCCAGAGCTTCGCCGCCGCGGTCGACCGCGTTTCGACCATTTCCTCCGAGCGCGGCCGGGCCGTGAAGCTGTCGATCAATGACGGCCAGCTCACGCTCGCGGTCAACAATCCGGATTCGGGCAGTGCCACCGAGGAACTGGCGGCCGACTATTCGTCGGATCCGATCGAGATCGGCTTCAACGCCAAATACCTGCTCGATGTGGCGGCCCAGCTCACCGGGTCGGAGGCCAAGTTCATGCTGGCCGACGCCGGCTCGCCGACGCTGATCCATGACATGGCCGACGAAACCGCGCTCTATGTGCTGATGCCGATGCGGGTCTAGGTCCGGGACGGACCTGATGTGTTACCTTGACCTCGGACGCCAGACAGCTTCGGCAGCAAAGCTACATAAGTAAGTTAACGCTTACGAATTTCCGCAACTATGCGGCGCTTTCGCTCGAACTTGCCCCTGGCGCGGTGGTGCTGTCGGGCGACAATGGCGCCGGCAAGACCAATCTCCTGGAAGCGATCTCGTTCCTGACGCCTGGCCGGGGCCTGCGCCGCGCGCCTTATGCGGATGTGGCGCGCGAAGGCGGCGACGGCGGCTTTGCCCTGCACGTGCGCATCGAGGGGCCGGAGGGCCAGGTCGAGATCGGCACCGGCATTTCCGGCGGCGACGCCGCCGGCGAAGGCGGCAGGAAGGTGCGGATCAACGGCGCGCCGGCGAGATCGGCCGAGGACATGCTGGAATGGCTCAGGGTCGTCTGGCTGACGCCTGCGATGGACGGGCTGTTTCCCGGGCCGGCGGCGGACCGCCGCCGCTTCCTCGACCGGCTGGTGCTGGCGATCGACCCAGGCCACGGCCAGCGCGCGCTCGACTATGAGAAAGCCATGCGCGGCCGTAACCGTCTGCTTACAGAAGGCTCCCGCGACGGCGCCTGGTTCGACGCCATCGAGACGCAGATGGCCGAGACCGGGGTGGCGATCGCGGCGGCGCGGGCAGAGTTGGTGCGGCTGCTTGCCGCCATGATCGACAAATTGCCCGGCAGCGGGCCGTTTCCGCAGGCCGATATCAGCCTCGCCGGGGATCTTGAAAGCGCGCTTGGCAGCGCACCGGCGGTCGATGTCGAGGAACGCTATCGCGCCGCTCTTGGCAATGGCCGGGAGCGCGACCGCGCCGCCGGCCGCACGCTGGACGGTCCGCATCGCTCCGATCTCGTGGTGCGGCACAGGCCCAAGTCGATGCCGGCGGAACTTTGCTCGACCGGCGAGCAGAAGGCGCTGCTGGTCGGCATCGTGCTGTCGCATGCCAGGCTGACCGGCGAGATGTCGGGCCTGACGCCGATCCTGCTGCTGGACGAGATCGCCGCGCATCTCGATGCAGGCCGGCGCGCGGCGTTATTTTCCATTCTCGAGGAGCTCAACTGCCAGGCCTTCATGACGGGCACGGATGCCGCCTTGTTCTCGAGCCTTGCCGGCCGGGCGCAGTTCCTGACGGTCGATCATGGCAGCGTCGAAAGAGGCGCTTGAGTCAGGGCAGGCACGAATGTCCGGCGTCACGATGAGGATGCACGACGATGCTTGTCGAAATCTGACAATGATTTCGAGAGGACCATTAACGGAGCACTCATATCCTGGATGGAATAGCACAAGCGATAAAAATAGTCGGTGTCTTCGCGGTCGGGTGGCGTTCCGTCAATCACACAGATTCCTATATTCGTCTTCAAGAACTCTCTGTATTCGTCCTTCTCGAATTGTTCGTCCTTCAGCGCGATGAAGTTGAAGTTCATTTCGATAGTCGCATTGAAGAAAGGGCGGGCCTGGCGGATCGTTTCGTCTCGCACGGCTTGGTGCAGAAAAATCAGAAAGTGCCCTACTATTTCGACCAGCCGCCTGGTGATGTTCTGCGGGCTCATGCCTTCTGTCATGAGCAATCCCACTTCGTCGGCCTCGGCAGCTAAATATTTGAAATATTCTGGGTAGATTTCGACGACGCGTTCTCGTGCAAGCCGTTCGGGTTGCCTCGCGTAATCCATCTGCTCGGCATGCCTTCGCCTCTGTTCCTGGTCAGATCGACCCATAGCGTCGACTGTGACGAAGGCGGCAGCAACAGCCAAGACCCCTGCAATCAAGGTCTGATATGTTGCTAGCCATCCTGACGAATAGCCAAAATCCTTGTATGCCATTCCACCAAGAAAACCCATTGCAGCAGCTACGGCTGCAATGAACCAAGTCTCACCGCGCTCCATTTAGGCACCCCTCCAGGACCAATCCTAGCCTACTGACCGGTGTTGGCAACGCGGCTTTCCTTTCCTCATTGTCTGACGCTTCACGCGCCCGCTGTCGCTGGCCAATAGCTTCAGTGGTAGCAGGTGTGGCGCGGCTCCAAACTCTCATGAGATGACTGACGTTGCATCGACCGTCACTGCGGTTCGATTGATCATGGCCGTACATGACAAGGTTTTTCACCCGCGTTATGGTCCAGCCATGACCGATGCCGCCCTCACCGACGAAGAGCTCGAACGCTATGCCCGCCACATCGTCCTGCCCGAGGTCGGCGGGCCGGGGCAGCAGAAGCTGAAACGGGCGCGGGTGCTGGTGATCGGTGCCGGCGGGCTCGGCGCGCCGGTTCTGGAATATCTAGCGGCCGCCGGCGTCGGCACGCTCGGCATCATCGACGACGACAAGGTTTCGCTGTCCAACCTGCAGCGGCAGGTGATCCATGGCGGCGATACGATCGGGATGGCCAAGACCGACAGCGCCGCGGCAGCGATCAAGCGCCTCAACCCCAACGTCGCGGTGGAAACGCACTGCCTGAGGCTAACGGAAGAGAACGCCCCTGCCCTCGTCGCCCGTTACGATGTCGTTATCGACGGCTCCGACAATTTCGAGACGCGCTACGCGGTCGCCGATGCCTGCGCCAGCGAGAAGAAACCCCTGGTGACGGCCGCCGTCGGCCGCTTCGACGGCTCGGTCACGGTGCTGAAACCGTTCGAGACAGGCGCCGACGGCAAGCGCAACCCGAGCTATCGCGACCTGTTCCCGGAAGCGCCTCCCGAAGGGCTGGTGCCGTCCTGCGCCGTTGCCGGCATTGTCGGCGCGCTGACGGGTGTCATCGGCGCGCTGGAGGCGATGGAGGCGATCAAGCTGATTACCGGCATAGGCGAGCCGCTCATCGGCCGGCTGCTGCTCTATGACGGGCTCACAGCCCGCTTCGACACCATCCGCTACAAGGCCGTCTGAGCGTATGGACCAGACCGTCGGCATTTCCATAATCGGCCTTCCCGCGGATTTCGACGGATGGGGCGACTTGCTCGCGCTGATCCGCCGCGCCTTTGCCTATATGGACGGCGTCATCGACCCTCCGTCATCGGCGCATCTTCTGACCGCTGACAGCCTTGCCGGGAAAGCGAGAAAGGAGACGTGCTTTGTGGCCGTCGAGAACGGCCGCGTCTTCGGCTGCGTCTTCGCGCTGGAGCGGGCGCGGGATTTCTATGTCGGCAAGCTCGCGGTCGAGCCAAAGCTCCAGGGTCAGGGCGTCGGAGCCCGGCTGATGAAAGCTGTGGAGGATCTTGCCCGCGCACGCGGCAAGGATGCGATCGAGCTGCAGACCCGTATCGAGCTGACCGCAAACCACGCGGCCTTCGCCCGGCTCGGCTTTCGCGAGACCGGGCGCACGGCGCATGCGGGCTATGACAGGCCGACCTCCATCACCATGCGAAAGGTGCTGCCTTGAGCCTCGCCCTCAGCCCGGAAGAACAGGCGATCGCCGCCTCCCAGGACGGCGCGGGCATGGCGATGCGCATTGTCGCCGAAAGCGCCAGGCTGCTCGGCGTGCCGCGGCTAATCCCGATCGTTTCCGCGCATATCGACGGCGCGCTTTACCACGGCGATTCCGGCACGCTGTTCGCCGAAAGACTGGTCGAAGGCGGCGCGAAGGTCGCGGTGCGCTCGACGCTCAATGTCGGAGCGCTCGACCTGATGGGCTGCTCGCGCATCCGCCTGGAAGAGCCGCAGCGCGGCATGGCGTGGCGAATCATGGAAGCGTATCGCAAGCTCGGCTGCGAGCAGAGCTGGACCTGCGCGCCCTATCAGGCCGGACACAGGCCGACACAGGGCAGCGATGTGGCCTGGGGCGAGTCCAACGCGGTCGTCTTCTGCAACTCTGTGCTGGGCGCGCGCACCAACCGCTACGGCGATTTTCTCGACATTGCCTGCGCCATCACCGGCCGCGCGCCGGACTACGGCCTGCATCGGCCTGAAAACCGCCGGGCGCGGCTTGTTTTCGATGTCTCGGGCCTGTCGCCTTCCTACCTTGCCTCGGAGATCGCCTGGCCTGTCCTGGGCAGCCTCTACGGCCGCGAGGTCGGCAACGCGATCGGCATCGTGAGAGGCGTGGCCGGTCATCCCGGCGAGGACGCGCTGAAAGCCTTCGGCGCGGCGGCCGCATCGTCCGGCGCCGTCGGCCTGTTCCACATCGCCGGCGTCACGCCCGAGGCTCCCGACGTCGCAACCATTCTGGCCGGGCCGGAACCGGAAGCGGTGATCCGCGTGACGCCTGAGATGGTTGCCAAGGCCCGCGCGGGCCTGTCGACCGCGGCAGCGCCAAAAGCCATCGATGCAGTGGCGATCGGCAGCCCGCATCTTTCGAACGCCGAGTTCGACAGCCTGGAGCGGCTGATCGCCGGGCGGCGGCTCGCGGTGCCGATCTATGCCTGCACCGGCCGTCACGCGCTTGCCTTGCTGGAAAAGGATGGCCGGCGAAAGCGGCTCGAGGCCAGCGGCGTGGTCATCGTCGCCGACACCTGCGTGGTGGTGACGCCGATCATGCCCGACATCGGCAACGGCGTGCTGATGACCAATTCGGGCAAGTTCGCGCATTACGCGCCGGGCAACACCGGCTATGCGGTACTCTACGCCTCGCTCGCCGATTGCGTCGAAAGCGCGGTCCGCGGCAAGCCGGTCTTCACGGATGTCGCCGCATGAACTCAGCAGCCGAAATCCTGGTGCCGGGCAAGGCCGGCGAAGGCGAGGCCCTGGTGCTGACGGCGCCGATCAGCTTCTGGGGCGGCGTCGACCCGAAGACAGGCCGCATCGCCGATGTCCGCCACCCGCAGCATGGCGAGGTCATTGCCGGCCGCGTGCTGTTCCTGCCGGGCACGATCGGCTCGTCATCGGCTTCGGCGGTGCTGATGGAGCTTGTCCACAATGGCCGGGCACCGACGGCCCTGGTGCTGCACGAGCCGGACGCCATCCTGCTGCTCGGCCTGATCGTCGCCCGGGAAATGGGCTGGGAAACGCCGATCGCGACAAGGCTTGAACGCGGCGCATTCGATGCCTACCGTGGGGGCGCGGTAAGCGTCGGCGCGGACGGCGCGATCACCGCGGCCGTTTAAAGCGCGTCGCGATCTTTCAGATTCGCTCCTGCGCTTTAGGTGTTTGATCTTACGCATGTCTTTATCCCGAAACCGGTTCCCACTTTCGGGAGACATGCTGTAGGCCTTCAGGTCCTCAACGGCAGAACGCGGTCCGGCGGTCGGTGGCCGTCGAAGAAGGCGCGGATGTTGATGATCACCTTCTCGCCCATGTCGATGCGGCCCTCGAGCGTGGCCGATCCCATATGCGGCAGAAGCACCACCTTACCCTTGGCGGCAAGCTTCAACAGCTTGGTGTTCAGCGCTGGCTCGTGCTCATAGACGTCGAGGCCGGCGCCGGCGATCTTGCCGTCATGGATCAGCTTGATCAGCGCTTCCTCGTCGATGATGTCGCCGCGCGCGGTGTTGACGAGGTAAGCCGAAGGCTGCATCAGCGCCAGCCGGCGGCCGGACAAAAGGTGGAACGTCGCCGGCGTCGAGGGACAATTGACCGAGATGATGTCCATGCGGGCCAGCATCTGGTCGAGGCTTTCCCAATAGGTCGCCTCCAGCTCCTCCTCGACCGCCGGCAGCACGCGGTGCCGGTTGTGGTAGTGGATCGACAGGCCGAAGGCCTTGGCCCGCCTGGCGACGGCCGTGCCGATGCGGCCCATGCCGACGATGCCGAGACGTTTGCCCCAGATGCGCCGGCCGAGCATCCAGGTCGGCGACCAGCCCGCCCATTTCTTCTCGCCCGTCAGCACATTGGCGCCTTCGGCGAGCCGGCGCGGCACGGCGAGCATCAGCGCCATGGTCATGTCGGCGGTGTCTTCGGTCAGCACATTCGGCGTGTTGGTGACGGTGATGCCTTTCTTGGCGGCCGCCGCGACGTCGATCTTGTCGACGCCGTTGCCGAAATTGGCGATCAGCTTCAGGTTTTCGCCGGCCTGGGCGATCAGCGCCGCGTCGATGTGGTCGGTGATGGTGGGAACCAGCACGTCGGCTTCCTTGATCGCCGCGACCAGCTCCGGCTGGGTCATCGGCCGGTCCTCGACATTCAGCCTTGCGTCGAACAGCTCGCGCATGCGGGTCTCGACAGGGTCGGGCAGCTTGCGCGTGATGACGACGAGGGGCCGTTTTTTGCCTGCCATTTTATCCCCGAAGCTTGCTAGATCAGGATGACGTCTCGTTGAATCGTCATCCTGATCCTGCCCTTTTTTGGAGCATGATCGTTTCCGAAAACCGATCCCCACTCCTCGGGATCATGCTCTCGAAACCAATCTCGTTGAGACCTCTTTAACCAAGACCGGCGAAACTTGTAGCCAGTCGCGGCATCATCCCACTCCTGTAACAAGCGGTGCCGCCGAAGACAAAGAAAAAGGGGCGCTCATCCGACGGACCGGCGCCGAAAGGAACGAAAGTGTCTGGTTTCGCGTCGCTTCGCCTGGCCCTTAGCGCAGCCATCCTTGGCGCCCTCGTTGGCGCGCCGCAGGCATTCGCGCAAAGCGCGGCCGCGCCGGCGCAAACCATAACGCTTGGTCCGAGCGGCCTGCCGCTGCCGCGCTTCGTCAGCCTGAAACCGGCCCGCGTCAATTCGCGCGTCGGCCCCGGCGCCAATTATTCCGTCAACTGGATGTATCTGAAAGCCGGCCTGCCGATGGAAGTCATCCAGGAATTCGATACATGGCGCCGCGTGCGCGATGCCGACGGATCGGAGGGCTGGATCAACCAGTCGCTGCTTTCCGGCCGGCGCACCGCCATCGTCGCGCCCTGGCAGCGTGGCAAGGGCGGCCAGGTCAACCTGCTCGACGAGCCCGACAAGGACGCCAGTGTCATCGCCATCATCGAGCCGGGCGTGATCGGCTCGATCAGGAAATGCGACGGCCAATGGTGCGAGATGACCTTTGACGGCCACACCGGCTGGATGGCCCAGTCGCAGGTGTGGGGCGCCTATCCGGGCGAGAAATTCAAGAACTGAGGCGTATCGATATTCAGGTGATGCCGACCTGCGAATGACGGCCTCCTGCGCTTCCGGTGCTCACGTGCTTTAAGTACGCTCCGCTCCGGTTCTCGGAAACCATCATTCTCGACGCGGCCTGACCTGAATCTCGACACGCCTCTAGCCGGCAGCGCCGCTGCGGTCGCGGCCAATGCGGCCGAGATGCGTATCCTGAAAAGCGGTGGGCAGCTTGAGGCCGTAGCCGAGGGCACGGTCGATGGCGATATGCGCTATCCAGATAAGCGCCACCGCGGTTGCGAGCGGACCAGAGAGCAACGCGCCCGCGAGCAGAAGGACCAGCGGGGCAATCAGGATATGCAAGGCGTTATAGGTGACGGCGCCGAGGCGCGGCCCGGCGAGGTAGCCCAGCATCGACAGGTCCGGCGCCAGGATAAGCAGCGCAAACAGCCACCAGGAAAAGTGGGCCATTGCGTAGCAAACGACGGCCAGGGCGGCGACGGTGACCCATTCAAACCGGACGATCAGGTCGACGGGCCGCGTCGTCACGGGATCAGTCGCCGCGCTTCGGGCGAAGCCTCACGACGATGTCGACATTGGCGATCTCCATGCCCTCCGGCGGTGCCGGCAGGTTGGAGACGGTGACCGGTCCGCTTTCGATGTCGAAAATCCGGTTCTCGCCCTCGACGTAGAAGTGATGATGGTCGGAGGTGTTGGTGTCGAAATAGGTTTTCGAGCCTTCGACCGCCAGGATGCGCAGCAGGCCGGCCTCTGTGAATTGATGAAGCGCGTTATAGACCGTCGCCAATGAAACCGGCACGCCGGCGGCGATCGCCTCTTCATGCAGTTCTTCGGCCGAAAGGTGGCGGTCGCCCTTGGCGAAAAGCAGATCGGCCAGCGCGATGCGCTGGCGCGTCGGCCTCAGGCCGGCTTCGCGAACCCGCTTGTCCACAGCGACATTTTCCTTCCGGTAGCCCGAATCCATCTCTTCGCTTCGAGGCTTGTTGCCCAGCCCATCAACAGGTCCAGAGTGGCAAAAAGACGTCGAAAGCCAAAACCGGACATCAGCCGACATATATTCTGTAGGCTGAATGCGATCAATAGCGCACATTGACCCGGGCAGGCGCACAGGTTAAGCGCAAACGCCGGTTTCCGGCCGCAAACAGAGTGTGTTAGGAAACCAACGAGAAGGGCGCCCTGCCGCCCGCGAAAGAACACGGGGACGGAAATTTGATGGCGGATCAAAAGTCCAGCTACGATTACGAGGAACTGCTCGCCTGCGCCCGCGGCGACCTGTTCGGGCCGGGCAACGCCCAGCTGCCCTACCCGCCTATGCTGATGTTCGACCGCATCACCGAGATCAGCGAGACCGGCGGCGCTTTCGACAAGGGCTTCATCCGCGCCGAATTCGACATCAAGCCGGACCTGTGGTTCTTCGCCTGCCACTTCATCGGCAATCCGATCATGCCGGGCTGCCTCGGCCTTGACGCCATGTGGCAGTTGACGGGTTTTTATCTCGGCTGGCTGGGCGAACCCGGCAAGGGCATGGCGCTTTCGACCGGCGAGGTGAAGTTCAAGGGCATGGTGACGCCCTCGGTGAAGAAGGTGGAGTACGGCGTCGACTTCAAGCGCGTGATGCGTGGCCGGCTGGTGCTCGGCATCGCCGATGGCTGGCTTAAGGCGGATGGCGAACCCATATACGCCGCCACGGATCTGAAGGTCGGCCTGTCCAAACAGTCGGCCGCCTGACCGTTTTTCGCCACAGCGTCCGCGTACCCAATGGGCGCCACGTCAGTTTATTTGCGTATGATCACAGGCGAAAACCGGCTAGGTTTTCCGCCCGGATACGCCGGAAGGAGTTGCGAATGAGACGGGTCGTAGTGACAGGGCTCGGCATTGTGTCGTCGATCGGCAACAATGCCAATGAGGTGCAGAGCTCGCTTTACGATGCCAAATCCGGCATCAGCTTTTCCAATTCCTTCGCCGAGCACGGCTTCCGCTGCCAGGTCTGGGGCGCGCCGACGCTCGATCCTACTCCGATGATCGACCGCCGCGCCATGCGCTTCCTGAGCCAGGGCGCGGCCTGGAACCATGTTGCCATGGATCAGGCGATCGCCGATGCCGGGCTTGGCGAGAGCGACATCACCAATGAGCGGACCGGCATCGTGATGGGGTCCGGCGGACCCTCGACCCGCACCATCGTCGAGGCGGCCGAAACCACGATCAAGAACAACAGCCCCAAGCGCATCGGTCCATTCGCCGTGCCGAAGGCGATGTCGTCGACGGCCTCGGCCACCCTGGCCACATGGTTCAAGATCCATGGCGTCAACTACTCGATCTCGTCGGCGTGCTCGACCTCGGCGCATTGCATCGGCAATGCCTATGAGCTGATCCAGTGGGGCAAGCAGGACATGATGTTCGCCGGCGGCCACGAAGATCTCGACTGGACGATGTCGGACCTTTTCGATGCCATGGGCGCCATGTCGTCGAAATTCAACGACAAGGCATCGGCCGCTTCGCGCGCCTATGACGTCAACCGCGACGGTTTTGTCATCGCCGGCGGCGCCGGCGTGCTCGTGCTGGAGGAATTGGAGCACGCCAAGGCGCGTGGCGCCAAGATCTATGCCGAGATCGTCGGCTACGGCGCGACATCCGACGGCTACGACATGGTCGCGCCTTCCGGGGAAGGCGCAATCCGCTGCATGCGGCAGGCGCTTGCCACCGTCTCGACCCCGGTCGACTACATCAACACCCACGGGACCTCGACGCCGGTCGGCGATTCCAAGGAAATGGGCGCCATCCGCGAGGTGTTCGGCGACAAGATGCCCTACATCACCTCGACCAAGTCGCTCACCGGCCATTCGCTGGGGGCGGCCGGCGTGCAGGAATCGATCTATTCTATCCTGATGATGCAGGGCGGCTTCATCGGCGAGAGCGCCCATATCGAGGAGCTCGATCCGGAATTCGAGGGCATGCCGATCGTGCGCAAGCGTATCGACAATGCCAAGATCGACACCGTTTTGTCCAATTCCTTCGGTTTCGGTGGCACCAACGCAACGCTGATTTTCCAGCGCTATTCCGCATAAGGATCTGCCTTTTATGGAAGGGTTGATGAAGGGCAAGCGCGGGCTTGTCATGGGGGTCGCCAACGATCATTCGATCGCCTGGGGCATCGCCAAGAAATTGTCCGAGCACGGGGCGGAGCTTGCCTTCACCTATCAGGGCGACGCCTTCGGGCGGCGCGTCAAACCGCTCGCCGAGAAGGTGGGCGCCTCCTTGATCGTGCCTTGCGACGTCGAGGACAGCGCCTCCGTCACCGCGACCTTCGAGACCCTCGGCAAGGCCTGGGGCGGGCTGGACTTCGTGGTGCACGCCATCGGCTTTTCCGACAAGAACGAGCTCAAGGGCCTCTACGCCGACACCAGCCGCGACAATTTCGTGCGCACCATGGTGATCTCTTGTTATTCCTTCACCGAGATCGCCCGCAACGCCGCCGCGCTGATGGGCAATGGCGGCTCGATGATCACACTGACCTATGCCGGGTCGGTGCGGGTGATGCCGAACTACAATGTCATGGGCGTCGCCAAAGCCGGGCTCGAGGCCAGCGTTCGCTACCTTGCCAATGACTACGGGCCGCGCGGCATCAGGGTGAACGGCATCTCGGCCGGACCGGTGCGTACGCTGGCCGGCTCTGGCGTTTCGGACGCCCGCCACATGTTCTCCTATCAGCAGCGGAACTCGCCTCTGCGGCGCACCGTGACCCTGGACGAAGTCGGCGGCTCGGCGCTTTACCTGCTCTCCGATCTTTCGTCGGGTGTCACCGGCGAAATCCATTATGTAGATTCCGGGTATCACATCGTTTCGATGCCGTCGCTGGAGGAACTGAAGCAGAACGACGGTGGCCGCGAATAGTTTGCTAAGGCAAAGAGTATTTTCCAGTAAAATTAGATGCATCGGCGGAAACTCATTTTAAGGAGATTTCCGCTACAAGGCCCCTCAATCCAGGGACCTTGCATGTCTGCAGTCAGTAACCCGAAGCGAACACCGCTGTTCCGGCTGATCACCATCGCCAGCTCCGGCATGGGCAGTTTCATCCTCGGATTGTGGGGGCTGCGGTTCGGCTTCGGCGATGGCATGGCCGGCATGCCGGCCGAGACGATGATAGGCGTCATCGCCGCGCTATGCGCCCTTGCCGCCGGCGGTGCGGCGATGTCGTTCTTCGCCGGCGTCGATGAATCGGTGGCCTATGTCGTCAACGAAACCAATTTCGACAAGCTGACGGGGCTTCTGTCGCGCCAGGCCATGGTCGGCAAGATAGCCGATGCCGCCTCGGAGACGATCCGAACCGGCGAGCCGGTGTTCCTGATCGACATCGATATCGACCGATTCAAGCAGATCAACGACGCCATCGGCTACAGCCATGGCGACGACCTTGTCCGTGCCTTCACCAGCAGGCTGAAGGAGAGCATGCCGAAGGATGCGGTGATCGGGCGGATCGGCGCCGGCGAGTTCGGCGTGCTGCTGCCGGACCGCGACATCAAAGGTTCGATCGAGCGGCTCATCGAGAAGCTCATCAACGAAATGATGGAACCATATCAGCTGCAGAGCCACCTGCAGTCGGTCAGCCTTTCCGTCGGCATCGTGGCGATGCCGAAGGACGGCGTCGACCCGGTCCAAGTCCTGCGCCGCTCGAACCTGGCGCTGCAGAATGCGCGGGCCAGCGGCGTCGGCAACTGGTCTGTCTTCCACGCCGACATGGGCCGCGTGGCCGACTATCGGCAATGGATCGAATCGGAGCTGAAGACCGCTTTCGACCGCGGCGACTTCAGTCTCCATTACCAGCCGCAGCTCAATCTGCCGAGTGGTCGCGTCGTCGGCTACGAGGCGCTGATCCGCTGGAAGCATCCAGAGCGCGGCATGATTCCGCCGATGGAGTTCATTCCGATCGCCGAGGAAACCGGTATGATCAATCCGATCGGCGAATGGGTGCTGCGCAAGGCCTGCAGCGACGCCGCGCACCTGCCGCAGGACTGCTTCGTCGCCGTCAACATCTCGCCGGTCCAGTTCATGACCAGGGATTTCGTCGGCATCGTGCGCGAGGTGATGGAATCGACCGGCATCAAGCCGTCGCGGCTGGAGCTCGAGGTCACCGAGACGGCGATGATGCAGGATCGCGACCGCGCCGCCGCGATCCTGGAGCAGCTTGCCGGGATGGGGATTTCGGTGGCCGTCGACGATTTCGGGACCGGCTATTCCAATTTGAGCTACCTGATCGACTTCTCCTTCGGCAAGCTGAAGATCGACCGTTCCTTCGTCAGCCGCATCGACACCGACTCCAGTTCCGGCGCGATCGTCTCGACCATTGTCGGCCTGTCGCGGGCGCTGGGTGTCGGCATCATCGCCGAAGGCGTGGAAACCGAGAACCAGGCTACGCTGCTCAGGGCCGCGGGCTGCGAGGTGGTCCAGGGCTATCTGTTCGGCCGCCCGGCCCCACTCACGGACGAACTCGCCGAAGCGCGGCCGGCTTTCGGCACCCGCGAGCCCGCACGGATCGTCAGCCTACAGTAAACCAGCACGCAACAGTATTTCAGCGTCGCGCCGACAACACCTTGAACATGCCGTCGCGGGCGATCTCGGTATGGCTGGCGAAGGCCTCGGACAGCACCTGTTCATAGGGAAGCTGGCGATTGGCGACCATGAACAGGCGGCCGCCCGGTTTCAGCGCCTTCGACGCGGCGCGGATCATGCCGGCGCCAATGCCGGGCTCGGCGGCGCGGCCGCTGTGGAAAGGCGGGTTCATGACGATGGCGTCGTAGCGCCGCTCGACCGCCTCGGTGAGCAGATCGATCCAGAAGAAGCGCGGCTCGCTGGCGCCACGGACATTCAACCTGGCTGCTTCCAGGGCTTCGAATTCCGCTTCATAGAGATCGAGCGCGGTGAGGCTCTGCGAGCGCTGCAGGACTTCCGCCGCCAGATAACCCCAGCCGGCACAGAAATCAGCGACGTTGCCTTTGAGATCATCCGGCAGGCTCGCAACGAGCAGTTTCGAACCGGCGTCGATCCTGTCAAACGAGAACATGCCAGGCGCGGTTCTGAAACCGCCCCCAACAACAAGGTCGGGGTTGCCGGCGCGCAGCGTCTCGGCTGCTTCGGTGCCGGCCCGCCGGAACCAGAAGGCAACGCCGTGATGCTTCGGCAGATGGCCTTCGAGCGGAGCCAGCGCATTGATCCGCTTGCGCAGGCTGTCGATGCCGTCGTCCTTGCCACCTGCGACAGCGATCAGCCCGCCCGGCGCGACACGCTCGAGTGCTTCGGCAATGCGCACCTCATTCTGACCCCGATGACGGCCGGCGAGCACGAGAGCCATGTCGTAGCCCTGGCCTTCCACGCGCGGCGTGACCGTGTAGCCGGACGCCAGCAAGGCGCGGAAATGCGGTCGAAAGCCTTGCACCAGATGCAGCGCCGCATCGAAGCCTTCGGGCAAGCGGAAGCCGGGCTCGGCGCCCAGAAAAAGAACGCGGGCGTCCTTTCGCGGCAGAGGCAGCGCCTCGGCCTCGAACGGGTAGAACAGCGTCTTCAGCGGCTCGGCGGCCATTCATCCACCCTCGAAACAAAACGGGCGCGACCTTGCGGCGCGCCCGTCTTAAACTATCCAGCCGAACCGATCAGGCGGCGTCTTCCTCGCCTTCGGCCTTCTTCTTCTCCTGGACGATTTCCTTGCCGGTCGCCTGGTCGACGACCTTCATCGACAGGCGAACCTTGCCGCGCTCGTCGAAGCCCATCAGCTTGACCCAAACCTTGTCGCCTTCCTTGACGACATCGGAGGTCTTGGCGACGCGCTCATTGGCGAGCTGCGAGATGTGGACGAGACCGTCGCGCGGGCCGAAGAAGTTGACGAAGGCGCCGAAGTCGGCCGTCTTGACGACGGTGCCTTCGTAGATCTCGCCGACTTCCGGCTCGGCGACGATAGTGTGGATCCACTTCTTCGCCGCCTCGATCTCCTTGGCGTTGGCCGAAGCGATCTTGACCGTGCCGTCGTCCTCGATGTTGATCTTGGCGCCGGTCTTCTCGACGATCTCGCGGATCACCTTGCCGCCGGAGCCGATGACGTCGCGGATCTTGTCGGTCGGGATGTGCATGACCTCGATGCGCGGCGCGAACTCGCCGAGCTCGGCGCGGGCGCCGGAGATGGCATGCGCCATCTCGCCGAGGATGTGCAGGCGGCCGTCCTTGGCCTGGGCAAGCGCGATGCCCATGATCTCCTCGGTGATGCCATCGATCTTGATGTCCATCTGCAGCGAGGTGACGCCATTGGCGGTGCCGGCGACCTTGAAGTCCATGTCGCCGAGATGGTCCTCGTCACCGAGGATGTCGGAGAGCACCGCGAAGCGCTCGCCTTCCTTGATCAGGCCCATGGCGATGCCGGCGACCGGCTTGGCCAGCGGAACGCCCGCGTCCATCAGCGCCAGCGAGGTGCCGCACACGGTCGCCATCGACGACGAACCGTTGGATTCGGTGATCTCCGAGACGACGCGCAGCGTGTAGGGGAACTGTTCCGCCGAAGGCAGCATCGGATGGATGGCGCGCCAGGCGAGCTTGCCGTGGCCGATTTCGCGGCGGCCCGGCGAGCCCATGCGGCCGGTCTCGCCGACCGAGTAGGGCGGGAAGTTGTAGTGGAGAAGGAACTTCTCCTTGTACATGCCGGTCAGCGAATCGACATACTGCTCGTCCTCGCCGGTGCCGAGCGTGGCAACCACCAGCGCCTGGGTCTCGCCGCGGGTGAACAGCGCCGAGCCATGGGTGCGCGGCAGGACGCCGACCTCGGACACGATCTTGCGCACGGTCTTGAGATCGCGACCGTCGATGCGCGAGCCGGTGTCGAGGATGTTCCAGCGCACGACCTTAGCCTGGAGCTCCTTGAAGACGCTGCCGATCTGCTCGGAGGTGTACTTGGCTTCCTCGTCCTCGGCCGGAGCGAAGGCCGCCTTGACCTTGGCCTTGACGGCGTCGACCGCGGCATAGCGCGACTGCTTGTCGGTGATCTTGTAGGCTTCGCGGAGCTCGTCGCCAACGACCTTCAGCATCTCGGCCTCGAGCGCGGAATAATCCGGCGCGGTGAAGTCGCGCGGCTCCTTGGCGGCGACCTCGGCCAGCTTGATGATCGCATCGATCACCGGCTGGAAGCTCTTGTGGCCGAACACGACGGCACCGAGCATCAGGTCCTCGGAGAGTTCCTTGGCCTCGGATTCGACCATCAGCACGGCGTCGGCGGTGCCGGCGACGACGAGGTCGAGCTTGGATTCCTCCATCTCGTCGATATGCGGGTTGAGCACATATTCGCCGTTGATGTAGCCGACGCGGGCGCCGCCGATCGGACCCATGAAGGGCACGCCCGAAAGCGTGAGCGCGGCGGAGGTGGCGACGATCGACAGGATGTCCGGATCGTTCTCGAGGTCATGCTGCACGACGGTGACGACGATCTGGGTGTCGTTCTTGTAGCCGTCGGCGAAAAGCGGGCGGATCGGGCGGTCGATCAGGCGGGAAACCAGCGTTTCCTTCTCGCTCGGACGGCCCTCGCGCTTGAAATAGCCGCCCGGGATCTTGCCGGCGGCATAGGTCTTTTCCTGGTAGTTGACGGTGAGCGGGAAGAAATCGAGGCCGGGCTTCGGCTCCTTCATCGAGACGACGGTGGCCAGAACCACGGTCTCGCCATAGGTGGCGAGCACCGCGCCGTCAGCCTGGCGGGCGATCTTGCCGGTCTCCAGGATGAGCGGACGGCCGCCCCATTCGATTTCCACTTTGTGATGATTGAACATATCTTGTCCTTCATATGCGGAAAGGGCCGCACCGTCCTAACGGTCGCGGGTTCTCCCTTTCCTGGCTTCCTTCGGGCAGCCACGGGCAAGACAACGGGAAGCTCGATAGATCCGGCTCAAGGCCGAGCGAGCATCCTGCAATCCTGCCCCATGACCGTCCATGGGCGGTTCCGGATAGCCCTCTGCGGTCCGGAACCCGATTGGCCGGCTGGTCGGCCGGCCTTGCGCTTGACGCCGGAAACGCCGTTTCCGGAACGCGCCATGCGCGCAGGCGAATTTCCTTTTCAGCATTGCGGCAGCGGACTATCCGATGCGCCAATGCGCGACCGGCGGGCCCCCTTGGAGAGCCCGCCGGTCAATTGGTCAGCGACGGAGACCGAGCTTGTCGATCAGCGTCTGGTAGCGCGCGTCGTCCTTGCGCTTGAGATAATCAAGCAGGCTGCGGCGCTGGGAAACCAGAGCAAGCAGGCCACGGCGGGAATGGTTGTCCTTCTTGTGGTCCTTGAAATGCTCTGTCAGGTTCTTGATGCGCTCGGAAAGAATGGCAACCTGGACTTCCGGAGATCCGGTATCGCCTTTCGCAGTCGCGAATTCGGTCATCAGTTCTTTCTTGCGCTCGGCAGTAATCGACATCGTGCTTTCCTTATCTGTTGGAGGAAACGGGACGCCCACAGCCGGGATGTCGTCCAGCAGGGGCCAGTGCAAGCGACGCGTCAGGGCGCGAAGCTGCGGCGCATATAGTGCAATTCCGGAAAAAACGCCAGCCCAATTGTCAAGCCGGCTTGTCGCAGGTTCCGGCGACGAAAAACGGGGAATTCAAAGGCCAATGCATGTCGCCCAGAAGTGTGCGGCGGTTCTGGGAAAACGACATGCATCAAAAACAAAGACCTAAAGCGCGTCGCCTGAATCCGTTTCATCGCGACGCGCTTTAGAGCCACTTCTTCCATTTGAAGAACGCGATCAAACCGACCGCGACGACCGCCATGAACAGTAGCGAGGCCGGATAACCGTAATAGGCCTTCAGCTCGGGCATGTTCCAGGGCGAGCTTTCCGGGTCGAAATTCATGCCCCAGACGCCGACCAGGAAGGTCAGCGGCATGAAGATCACCGAGACGATCGTCAGATAGGAAATGACGTCGTTGGTGCGGGCCTGGGACAGCGAGAGATGCATCTCGATCAGGCCGGTGAGCATGTCGCGCTGGTTCTCGACCAGCTCGATCAGCCGCAGCGAATGGTCGAGCGTGTCGTTGAAGAAGATCTTGGTTTCAGCCTTCACGAAGGGCACGTCGTTGCGGATCAGCGTCGCCAGCGCGTCGCGCATCGGCCACAGCACGCCCTTGAGCACGTTGGCGTCGCGCCTGAGTTCATGCAGCTGCCGCATCTGATGCTTGTGCGGCTTGTTCAACATTTCATCCTCGATGCCGTCGACCAGTTCGCTCGCTGCCTCGATCGGCGGGAAATAGCTGTCGACAATGGCATCGATCAGCGCATAGGCAAGATAGTCGGCGCTGCGCGAGCGCAGCCGGTTCGGCATCGCGGCCGCGATGCGCTTGCGCACCGGATCGAACGGATCGCCCTCGCGTTCCTGGAAAGTGACGACGAAATTCCGGCCGAAGAATAGCGAGATCTGCTCGTAGCGATGCGCGGTGACATCGTCGATCATGCGCATGACGACGAAGGCATGGTCCTCGAAGAAATCCACCTTGGGCCGCTGCCCGGTGTTGACGACGTCCTCCAGCGCCAGCGGGTGGAGGTTGAAGATACGGCCGATCTCCTCGATCAGCGGAATGTTGGCAAGCCCCGTGCAGTCCAGCCAGACGACAGGCCATTTCTCGCAATGGGTGTTGAGGTCGTCGATCGAGGCATTGTCGATGGTTTCGTATTTCTGCGGCGAGATCAGTGTCAGCCGAAGCTCGCTGCGCCGTGCCGCCGGATCGGCGATCAGCGTGCCGGGCGACGCCCCGACCGGCGGCCGGCGGGTTCTCAGCGGCGCCCTCTTGTTGCCTGTATCAGCCTTGGCCATGAGATCCCTGAAGCGTCGGCACCCGGTGGAGCTTAGACGACCGGTTTCACCCGGCAAAGACCCGCTTGGGCTTGAACATGCCCTGCTCGATGGCACCGATGGCGACGAGCCTGCCACGCGCGGTGGCGCAGGCCTCCTCCGCCTCGACCGGCGCATCGCGGCCGCGAATGATGACGGGATTGCCGAGGCGGATCTTCGTCGCCGCGTCGTCGCTGACCGCGACTTGCGGCAGGCAATCGAGCGCCGCCGCCGTTTCGACCAGCAGCGCGTCGATGGCGCTGAAATCGACCGGCGCCTCGGCCTTATCCGGACTGTCTTCAGTCTTGCCGCCAAAACGGGCCGCTTCCAGTTCGGCTACCGTGACGAAATCGTCCGGCGTGAACGGCTCGACCTCGACGCGGCGCAATTCAGCGATATGGCCGAAGCAGCCGAGATCGCGGCCCATGTCGCGCGCCAGCGAACGCACATAGGTGCCCTTGCCGCATTCGACCTCGAAGACAGTCTTGTCGGCATTGTGCTCGATAATATCCAAACGGCCGATTTCAATTTCCCGCGCGGGTATCTCGACCGTCTCGCCGTCGCGGGCGAGATCATAGGCGCGCTCGCCGGCGATCTTGATGGCCGAGAATTGCGGCGGCGTCTGCATGATGATGCCGGTGTATTTCGGCAGCAGCGCCCTCAGTTCGGCCTCGGCCGGGCGCCGATCGGAGCTGTTGGTCACCGGGCCTTCGAGGTCGTCGGTCGAGCGCTCCTCACCCCAGGCGACGGTGAAGCGGTAGATCTTGGCGCCATCCTGCACATAGGGAACGGTCTTAGTCGCTTCGCCAAGCGCGATCGGCAGCATGCCGGAAGCGAGCGGATCGAGCGTGCCGGCATGGCCGGCCTTCTCGGCCTGAAACAGCCATTTGATCTTGGAAACGGCCTCGGTCGAGCCCATGCCGACCGGCTTGTCCAGCACCACCCAGCCGGAGACCGGCCGACCCTTCTTCTTGCCGCGCCGCGCCACTATTCCTCGTCCTTGTCGTTGTTCTTGCCGTCGCCGAGATCGCGCGCCACTTCGGGCGATTTCAGCAGTTCATTGATCTTCGCGAAGTTGTCGAAGGATGTGTCGAGCCGGAAGCGGAACTCGGGCATATACTTCATCTGCCTCAGAGCGCCCGAAACACGGCCGCGGATGAACTTGGCGTGCCTGTTGAGCGCCTCTACCACGGCGTTGTCGTCAGCCGCGCCAAGCGGCGAGACGAAAGCGGTGGCGATCTTGAGATCGGGCGACATGCGCACCTCGGAGACCGAGACGACGCTGTTCTCGATCACCGGATCGATGATCTCGCCGCGCTGCAGCGTTTCGGAAAGGGCATGACGCACCTGCTCGCCGACGCGCAGCATGCGCTGGGAGGGGCCTGACGTTGTCGAACGTGACATTTCTTCGGTCCTGAAATCGTGAAGCGCGGGATGGGACCACGCCACATGTCTCAAATGCATGAGCGGTCTGGGCGGCAGCCTTGCGGCCGCCGCCCGTTTCATTTCGGCAAGTATACCCGAATTAGAGCGTCCTGCTCACCATCTCGACGCGGAAGCATTCGATGACGTCGCCGACGCGCATGTCCTCGTAGTTCTGGAAGGCCATGCCGCATTCCTGGCCGCCCGGCACTTCCGAAACCTCGTCCTTGAAGCGCTTGAGCGTCTTCAACGTGCCTTCGTGGACGACGACGTTGTCGCGGATCAGGCGCACGCCCGCACCACGCTCGACCTTGCCTTCGGTGACGCGGCAGCCGGCGATCTTGCCGACCTTGGAGATGTCGAAGATCTCGAGGATCTCGGCATTGCCGATGAAGGTCTCGCGCCGCTCCGGCGAAAGCATGCCGGAAAGGGCCGCCTTCACGTCGTCGACGAGGTTGTAGATGATCGAGTAGTAGCGGATCTCGATGCCCGCGGCCGCTGCCGCGGTGCGCGCCTGCGCGTTGGCGCGGACGTTGAAGCCGATGATCGCGGCACCCGATGTCTCGGCGAGCGAGACGTCGCTCTCGGTGATGCCGCCGGCGCCCGAATGGACGATCCGCACCCTGACCTCGTCGTTGCCGAGCTTTTCGAGAGCGGCGTTGATCGCCTCGATGGAGCCCTGCACGTCGCCCTTGATGACCAGCGGGAATTCCTTCAGCCCGCTCGTCTGCAACTGCGACATCATCTGTTCGAGCGAGCCGCGCTGGCCGGCATGCTTGGCCACCGCCTTGTCGCGCGCCAGGCGCTGACGGTATTCGGTGATCTCGCGGGCGCGAGCCTCGTTGTTGACAACGGCGAAACGGTCGCCGGCCTGCGGCGTGCCCTGAAGGCCAAGCACCTCGACCGGCATCGCCGGCGGCGCTTCCGGCACGTGCTCGCCGCGGTCGTCGACAAGCGCGCGCACACGGCCCCACTCGTTGCCGGCGACAATGATGTCGCCCGGCATCAGCGTGCCGGTCTGCACCAGAACGGTGGCGACCGGACCGCGGCCCTTGTCGAGCTTGGCTTCGATCACCGCGCCTTCGGCGGTACGGTCAGGATTGGCCTTGAGGTCGAGAACTTCGGCCTGCAGCAGGATCGCTTCGAGCAGCTTGTCGAGATTGGTGCCCTTGGTCGCCGAAACCTCGACGTCCAGCACCTCGCCACCCATCGATTCCACGAACACCTCGTGGCGCAGCAGCTCGGTCCGCACCTTCTGCGGATCGGCGTCGCGCTTGTCGATCTTGTTGATCGCCACGATGATCGGCACACCGGCCGCCTTGGCGTGGTTGATCGATTCGATCGTCTGCGGCATCACGCTGTCGTCTGCCGCCACCACCAGCACGGCGATGTCGGTGACCTGGGCGCCGCGGGCGCGCATGGCCGTGAAGGCGGCGTGGCCGGGCGTGTCGATGAAGGTGATCTTCTGACCGTTCTTCTCGATCTGGTAGGCGCCGATATGCTGGGTGATGCCGCCGGCCTCGCCGGAGACGACATTGGCGTTGCGGATGGCGTCGAGCAGCGAAGTCTTGCCGTGATCGACATGGCCCATGATGGTCACGACCGGCGGACGCGACACCAGGTCCTCCGGACGGTCGGCGATGTTGAACAGGCCTTCCTCGATGTCGGACTCCGCAACGCGGCGGACCGTATGGCCGAATTCTGAAGCGACCAGCTCGGCCGTGTCGGCGTCGATGACGTCGCCCGGCTTCAGGATCTGGCCCTGCTTCATGAAGTACTTGACCACATCCACGGCGCGCTCGGACATGCGCTGCGCCAGTTCCTGGATGGTGATGGTTTCGGGCAGGATCACTTCGCGCATGACTTTCTCGCGCGGCTCATTGTGCATCGCGCGTTTGAATTTTTCCTGGCGGCGACGCATCGACGACAGCGAACGGCCGCGCGCATCTTCGTCCGACAGCGCGGTGTTCAGCGTCAGCTTGCCGCGGCGGCGATCTTCCTCGCCCTTGGCCGGCTTGGCGGGCCGCGCCACTTCCGGCGTTGCAAGGCGCCGGGCAGGCGCGCTGACGCCTGCGCCACCGCCGGCACCTGTGCGCCTCGGCTTGGTCTCTTCCTCGTCATCGGCCGTAGCGACATCGGCTGCCTGCGGCGCGCGACGGCGAGCCTCTTCCTCGGCACGACGCCGCGACTCGGCCTCGGCCTGCAGGCGCGCTTCCTCCTCGGCCTGACGGCGCGCGGATTCGTCGCGCTCGCGCTTGCGGCGTTCCTCCTCCTCTGCGCGGCGCTTCGCATCCTCCTGAGCGCGCTGGCGATCCTCGGCCTCACGGGCCTTGGAGCCTTCCAGCGCCCTGCGGCGCGCTTCCATCTCGCCGCGTGACAGCTCGTTCAGGACCATGCCGGAACGCTCCGGCGGCGGAGGCGGCGCCTTCGGCGCTTCCTGCACGACAGGCGCGGCGGCGACAGGAGCGGCCGCGGCGGGCTTCGGCGTGAACACGGACGGCGCCGCCGCCTCCGGCTTGTCGCCGGGCAGCGAGAACTTGCGCTTCTTGGTCTCGACGACGACCGACTTGGTGCGCCCATGCGAGAAATTCTGGCGCACGGTCCCCTGCTCGAGGCCGGGGCGCTTCAGCGTCAAGGTCTTCTTCGGCGTAACGCTCAACGTCTTGTCGTCGCCCGATTTCGTATCGTTCATTCCATATCCTCTGCGGCATCATCTTCGTCGGCAACGGCCGCAAGCATTGCCAGATCGTTCGGGGTACCGCCCCGATATCGGTCGAGCGCAACAACGCGCTTCTCAACCGCCAGTCCCGCGTCCTGCGCGAGGACGGCAGCATGTATCACATTTGTACCCCCCAATGCCAAGCTCAACTCGGGCTCGGAGAAAAGTTTGTAGGCAAGGATGGCAGGACCGCCGAGATGGACGGTCGCCCGCCGCGCCTGACTGATCTTGCGGACACCGTCGTCCGACGCCTCCGCCGCATGCAGAACGAGCAACGCCTGCCCGTCGCGCACAGCACCCTCGACCTTGGCGGCGCCAAGAACGACGGCGCCCGCCTTGCGGGCAAGGCCAAGCATACCCAGAGCGGATCTGGAGAGCAGCCCGTCGACCATGCCGCCGAGATCGGACGGAACGGTCACCTGCGCCTTGAATGCGCGGGCAAACAGGTTCTTCGCCGCTGCCTTCTCGATATGTAGGCGATCGGCGGTGACCCAGCAACCGCGGCCGGGCAGATTTCTCTTGATGTCCGGAACGACGGCCGAATCCGGGCCGACGACGAAGCGGATCAGTTCATCCGCTTCGGCCTGCCTGCGCGTAACGATGCAAGTGCGATCGTTCATCTCGTCCACGGGCTTTGCGATTGGTGGTCACCTCACGCACCGACGGTTTCGCCGGCCGCTGCCTCTTCGGCGGCGAGTTCTTCCTCGGTGATCCAGCCGGCCTGCTTGCGGGCCGCGAGCACCATCTGCTCGGCTTCGGCGCGCGAGACGCCGTGGGAGGCGAGAACGCCCGGATAGACCTTGGTCTCGCCGTCCTTGCGCTCTTTCCAGCCGATCAGGTCGTCGGCGGCATAGCCGGCGAAGTCCTCGATCGTCTTCACGCCGTCCTCGCCGAGCGTCACCATCATGGCGGTGGTGACGCCGGGGATGTCGCGCAGCTCGTCCTTGACGCCCAGCGCCTTGCGCTTTTCGTCATGCTCGGCCTCGATCTTCTCCAGATATTCGCGGGCGCGGGTCTGGATTTCCGAAGCGGTGTCCTCGTCGAAGCCGTCGATGGAGGAGATTTCGCCCGAGTCGACATAGGCGACTTCCTCGACGCTGGTGAAGCCTTCGGAAGCGAGCACCTGGCCGACCATCTCGTCGACGTCAAGGGCTTCCATGAACAGCGCCGAACGCTCGACGAATTCCTTCTGGCGGCGCTCGCTCTCTTCCTGCTCGGTCAGGATGTCGATGTCCCAGCCGGTGAGCTGCGAGGCCAGGCGCACGTTCTGGCCGCGGCGGCCGATGGCCAGCGAGAGCTGGTCGTCCGGCACCACCACCTCGATGCGCTCGGCGTCCTCGTCGAGCACCACCTTGGCGACTTCCGCCGGCTGCAGCGCGTTGACGATGAAGGAAGCGGCCGAAGGCGACCACGGAATGATGTCGATCTTCTCGCCCTGCAATTCGCCGACCACCGCCTGGACGCGGCTGCCGCGCATACCGACGCAGGCGCCGACCGGATCGATCGAGGAATCGCGCGAGATGACGGCGATCTTGGCGCGCGAGCCGGGGTCGCGGGCGACCGACTTGATCTCGATGATGCCGTCGTAGATTTCCGGCACTTCCATGGTGAAGAGCTTGGCCATGAATTGCGGATGGGTGCGCGACAGGAAGATCTGCGGGCCGCGCTGCTCACGGCGCACGTCGTAGACATAGGCGCGGACGCGGTCGCCATACTTATAGTTCTCGCGCGGGATCAGCTCGTCACGGCGAATGATGGCCTCGCCGCGGCCGAGATCGACGATGACGTTGCCGTATTCGACGCGCTTGACGGTGCCATTGACGATCTCGCCGATGCGATCCTTGTATTCGTCATACTGGCGATCACGTTCGGCCTCGCGCACCTTCTGCACGATGACCTGCTTGGCCGACTGGGCGGCGATACGGCCGAAATCCATCGGCGGCAGCTGCTCGGCGATGAAGTCGCCGAGCTGGGCGTCGGGGTTGCGCTCGCGCGCCGTGGAAAGCGCGATCTGCGTCGCGTAGTCCTCAACCTTGTCGACCACTTCCATCAGCCGCTGCAGCTTCATCTCGCCGGTATTCGGGTTGATGTCGGCGCGGATGTTGGTCTCCTGGCCGTAGCGCGAGCGCGCCGCCTTCTGGATCGCATCGGCCATGGCGGCGATGACGATCGACTTGTCGATCGACTTTTCACGCGCGACCGCGTCGGCGATCTGCAGCAGTTCAAGCCTGTTGGCGCTTACAACCATTGTCTTTCTCCCGATTTCGCCTCGGACACGTGGCCCGGCGGCGCTATCAACTTTCCTGTTCGGTTTCGTTTTCCTCGGCGGTGTCTTCCGCTTCGCCGCGGCGTTTCCTGGCTTCCTTGCGCGCCCGGTTGTCCTTCGACAGGGCATCGCGGATGAGATCGTCCGTCAGCACCAGCCGGGCCTCGGCGATCGCGTCATAAGGCACGCGCACCGTCGGCTCCTCGCCATAGGCTGCCTTGTCGCGTTCGACCAGGATGCCATCGGCGTCGGCCTCGGCGATCTTGCCCTTGAAGCGCTTGCGGTCGCCGACGAGGACGGACGTCTCCAGCTTGACCAGATGGCCGGTCCAGGTGGTGAAATCCGACTTGCGCACCAGCGGCCGGTCGATACCGGGCGAGGACACTTCGAGATGATACGCCTTTTCGATCGGATCCTCGACATCAAGGGCCGGCGACACCGCGCGGCTGACCTCTTCGCAATCCTCGACGGTCATCGTGCCGTCTTCGCGCTCGGCCATGATCTGCAGCGTCAGTCCGTTCTGACCGGTCAACTGCACCCGCACGAGACGAAAGCCGATGGCCTTGAGCACCGGCTGCACGATCAGCGCAATGCGCGCATCAATGCCGCTTTCGCGGATGATACGGTCGTCGGCCTCGCTTGCCGGTGCAGTCATCGGATTCCTGTCGCTTCTTCGCTTCCGGCCGGCAGGTAACAAAAAAGAGCGGGACCGGGTGGACCCACTCTTCGTCATACCGACCAAGAATTTGAGGCTGATATAGACGATTGGCGCCGGTGTTTCAAGCCTCTAGGCACAAAGGTCCGATCGCCTATCTCCGCATAAAGGTCAGATAAGCCGGCCGCCGTCCCTCGCGTATCGCCTTGGCCTCATAACGCGTGCCGGGCCAACCTTCATAGGGCTGGTGCCAATCCGCAGCCTCTCCAGCCTGCCATGCGAAGGCGCCGTGAGCGCGGCAGGCAAGCAGCGTCCAGTTCACATAGCTGTCGATGTCGGAGGCGAAGCGGAACCTGCCGCCCGGCTTCAGGACGCGGGCGAAGCGGCCGAGATTGGCGGCACCGACGAAGCGGCGCTTCCAGTGCTTCTTCTTCGGCCATGGATCGGGATAGAGCAGGTCGATGCCGTCGAGCGAGCCCAACGGCAGCCAGTCGAGCAGGCGCGTGGCGTCGTCGTCATAGACCCGGAGATTGCCAAGCGGGGCCTTGGCAAGCCCCGTCATCATCTTGGCCATGCCGTTGACGAAGGGCTCGACGCCGATGAAGCCGGTCCCCGGCGCCTCCTTGGCGCGGTGCATGAGATGCTCGCCGCCGCCAAAGCCGATCTCCAGCTGCAGCGCCGAAACCTCAGCCTTGAACAAGGTGCTGAGATCAGCCGGCGCTTGCGCCGCCAGGTCGAGCCGGTATTCGCGCAGGCCGCTTTCGAGGGCGATCGCCTGTTGCGGGCGTATGGTCTTGCCATGCCGGCGGCCGAAGAATCCTTCGGTCGCCCGGCTCGGCCTGTCCTTTGCGTTCGCTGGCGTCAGGCGGCGACGGCGTCCTTGAGCGCCTTGGCGAGATCGGTCTTCTCCCAGGAGAAGGAACCGTCGCGACCGGCCTTACGCCCGAAATGGCCGTAGGACGAGGTTTTTGCGTAGATCGGCTTGTTGAGGTCGAGATGACGGCGGATGCCCGACGGCGACAGGTCCATCACCTTGCGCAGCGCCTCCTCGAGCTTCGATTCGTCAACCTTGCCGGTGCCGTGCAGGTCGACATAGACCGACAGCGGCTGGGCGACGCCGATGGCGTAGGAGAGCTGGATGGTGCAGCGATCGGCAAGCTTGGCCGCCACCACGTTCTTGGCAAGGTAGCGCGCCGCATAGGCCGCCGAACGGTCGACCTTGGTGGTGTCCTTGCCCGAGAAGGCTCCGCCACCGTGCGGTGCCGCGCCGCCATAGGTGTCGACGATGATCTTGCGGCCGGTGAGGCCGGCATCGCCGTCAGGCCCGCCGATGACGAACTTGCCGGTCGGATTGATGTACCAGTTGCAGTCGTCGGCGATCTTCAGGTCGCCAAGCGCCTCGCGGATATAGGGCTCGACGACCTTGCGGACCTTCTTGGAGTCCCAGCTGGCATCGAGGTGCTGGGTGGACAGCACGATCTGCGTGACTTCCGCCGCCTTGCCGTCGGCGTAGCGCACGGTGACCTGGCTCTTCGCGTCCGGGCCGAGCTTGCCAGCCTCGCCATTGCCTTCATGGCGCGCGGCGGCAAGCAATTCGAGAATCTTGTGGCTGTAATAGATCGGCGCCGGCATCAGGTCGGGCGTCTCGCGGCAGGCGTAACCGAACATGATGCCCTGGTCGCCGGCACCTTCCTCGCCCTGGCGGTCGGCGGCATTGTCGACGCCCTGGCCGATGTCGGGCGACTGGCCGTGCAGCAGCACGTCGATCTTGGCAATCTTCCAGTGGAAGCCGGACTGCTCGTAGCCGATCTCTCTGATAGCCTTGCGGGCGACCGACTTGAACTTGGCCGGGTTGACCACGGGGTGGCCGGACGCATCCTTGAGGACGTTGCCCGCCTTGTCCTTCTTCAAAAGCGTGTCGGGGACGCGGACCTCGCCGGCGATGACGACGCGGTTGGTGGTGGCCAGCGTTTCGCAGGCGACGCGGACCTTCCACGGATCCATGCCTGTCTTCTTGGCTTCGCGATAGACCAGATCGACGATTTCGTCGGAGATGCGGTCACAAACTTTGTCGGGATGACCCTCGGAGACGGATTCCGAGGTGAAGAGATAATTCTGCCGCGTCACGGGTGTCCCCTCTTGAAAAAAAATCGGCAGGTTGCCGATTTTTGGCGCGCCACGTGTTAGCGGTGCCGGGCGCCGCTCGTCAAGCGGCGCGACGGATCTGGCATGAATGTAGGCAAGGCCGGCTATGCCACCAGCGGCGGGGCGCCGCCGGCGGCATAGGCAAAAATCACTCGGCGTCCTCGGCGGAGAGCGCCTTCACCAGATCGATGATGCGGCGGCGCACCTTGACGTCGCCGATCTTGACGAAAGCCCGGTTGAGCTGAAGCCCTTCGGGACTACCGCAGAATTCGATGGCGAAGGCCATCGAGGAGTCTTCGGCAAATCCCCGATTGCCGCCACCGGTCTCCTCGCCCGGGGCATCCTCGAAAAAGAAGGCGACGGGAACGCTCAGGATGGAGGCGATCGCCTGCAGACGGCTGGCGCCAACCCTGTTCGTGCCCTTCTCATACTTCTGGATCTGCTGAAAGGTGATGCCGAGATTTTCACCCAGCTTTTCCTGGCTCATTCCAAGCATATTGCGACGCAGCCGGATGCGACTCCCGACATGAATGTCGATCGGATTCGGCTTCTTCTTATTCTCTTCTGTCATTTTTTCCTCGCCGAATTTTTCCGGCTTTTTCTATTTTGTTCCGCCCATATGAAGCCGGAGCCACCTGCCCCAACAGAACCCTCTAACCGACTTCGAAAAATTTTAGGCGTTACAGTATGAGTTTCTAATGTGCCGACTGTCAATTCACCCGTAGCCGCTGCCTTACATTCAATGTGAAGGCCATCAGCGCAAACAGCAACATGATCAGCAATCCGTTAAAATGCCGCTGTTCGGGAGACAGGAGGGCGCGCCCAGAAACCGGCACATGCGCGTCGATGGCGCCGCGCGCGTTGACGGCAAGCGCATCGATGATGCGGCCGCGCGAATCGACAATTGCGGAGATGCCGTTGTTGGCCGCGCGCAGCAGCGGCAATCCGTTCTCCACCGCACGAATCTGCGCCTGCCTGAAGTGCTGATACGGGCCTGGCGTGTCACCAAACCAGGCGTCGTTGGTGACGTTCACGATGACGTCGGATGACGCAGCGTCGGCGGCGACGAGATCGGGAAAGATCACCTCGTAGCAGATGAACGGCGCGGCACGCAGGCCGCCCGGCAGACTGATCGGATGCCGCTCGTTGCCGGCGGCGAAATTCATCGGTCCGGCAACGAGCTGGCCTATGCCGAAGCGTTGGAAAAGATCGGCGAAGGGCAGGTATTCGCCGAAGGGCACCAGATGCACCTTGTCGACGGCATCGACGATCTCGCCTTTGTCGTTGATCGCCACCACGGAATTGTAATAGCGGCTGCCGGCGCTCGCCGATCCGCCCTCCTCGCGCACGACGCCGGCAATCAGCATCTGGCCGTCGGCCAGCATGTCGCCCAGAGCTGTGAGCGCGTCCGGACGCTCGGTGAACAGGAAGGGCACCGATGTTTCCGGCCACAAAATAAGCTGCGGCTTGGCATGGCCTTCTTCCGGCGCTTTCCCCGATATGCCCAGCAAAGTCGCGAAGATGCGGTCGCGCACCGAGGCGTCCCACTTTTCGCTGAGATCGACCGACGGCTGGACGATGCGAACGTCGATCGAGCGGGCCGGCTCGACCGGGGCCGCGAGCCGGGCATAGCCGAAGCCGACATGGCCGGCGACGAGGATGACGAACAGGGCAAGGCCCAGCCTCAGATGCCGGCGCGCCGCGACCAGCGCGGGCAGCGAAAACACGAAAGCCGCGAGCGCGTTCATGCCGATCATGCCGGTCACCGACACGCTCTGCATCAGCAGCGGCACCGGCATAGCCGCATAGCCGACGGCGTTCCAGGGAAAGCCGGTGAAGAGGAAGTCGCGCAGCCATTCGGCAAGACTGAAGCCGAAGGCAAGGGCGGCGATGCGGCCGATGTCGCTGCTCCAGAACAGCCGCGCCATCACGGCGGCGAAGCCATAGAAGAAGGCAAGCGCAAAGGGGATGCCGACAACGGCGAACGGCAAGGCCCAGGCGAAGCTGTCCGCCTCGACCAGCAAGGCCTGGCCGATCCACCACAGGCCGGCGAGGAAGTAGCCGAAGCCGAACCACCAGCCGGTGGCGAAAGCCGGCCGCAGGCGCCGGAACCAGCCATCGGAAGCCTCGCCGGTGGCGCCGTCGAGCAGCCAAACCAGAACCGGGAACGAAACGAAGCAGACGGCGAAGAAATCGTAAGGCGCCTGGGCAAGCACCGCCAGCGCTCCGGCGGCAAAGGCCACCAGCGCCCGCCGCCACCCCCACAGCAGAATTATCCGGCCGGCAAAGCGCTGCATCCAGCTTCCCAAGTCGCGCGAATCAGGGAGTTAGAGGTTTAACAGGCCGCGCCGCGCGATCCAAACCCAGATAAGCGCCGCCTGATACACCGTAGCGCTATCTGTGCCAGCCCTCGATCCGCAGGCCGCTCAGTCGCTCGGCCTCGTCCTTCGACACGACGCGTACGGTTCGGGTGAATGTCCAGACATGGCCTTCGGGATCGCGGGCGCGATATTGGCGCTCGCCGTAGAAATGATCCGCAGGCTCCTCGACGATCTCCGCGCCTGCCGCGCGCGCTTTCTCGCAATGAGCGTCGATATCCTGCTGCAGACGGACATAGACGGTCTGTGTGTTCTTGCCGCCGACGGAGGCGGGACTGGCGATACGCTCATCCCATTCGGAATCGACGATGATATAGCCGTCGCCGAAGCGCATTTCGGCATGCACGAGCCGACCGTCGGGATCGCTCACCAGCATGCTCGGCTCAAAACCAAAGGCCGCCTGCAGAAAGGACAAAGCCGCGCGCGGATCGCTGTAGAAGACGCCTGAGCCCAAGACCGCATGCTTGAATGGATCGTCGGTCGGCATTCCGAGACGACGTCAGGCCTGTTCGGTGCGGGCGGCGCGGCGGCGCTGCCGCTCGCCCTTCGGGCTCTGCACGATACGCACGCGCTTGACGCGCCGCGGGTCGGCGTCGAGCACGTGGAACTCGAAGCCAGGAATGGCCTGCACGACTTCGCCCCTGGCCGGGACCCGGCCAAGCGTGTTGAAGATCATGCCGCCGATCGTGTCGACATATTCGCCATGCTCGCCGGCGGCGAAATCCTCGCCGATCATCTTGGCGACCTCGTCGATCTCGGCCTTGCCGTCGACGACGAAGACGCCATCGCCGGTCTGCGTGATCATCGGCTCGTCGTCGTCATGCTCGTCCTCGATGTCGCCGACCACCATCTCGACGATATCTTCCAGCGAGGCGAGGCCGTCGGTGCCGCCATATTCGTCGATGACCAGGGCCATTTGCGTGCGCGTCGTCTGCATGCGGCCCATGAGGTCGGAGGCCAGCATCGAAGGCGGCACGAACAGCACCTGGCGGATCAGATTGAGCTCGCCGATGGTGCGCGCGAGATCGACCTGCGCAAGGTCGAGCGCCGTCGTCACCGGCGCCTTCGCCCTGGTGCGGCCCTTCTTGACGCGGGCGACCTTGGTGATGTGGGCGAGCACATCGCGAATGTGGACCATGCCGCGCGGATCGTCCAACGTCTCGGAATAGACCGGCATGCGCGAATGGCCGGACTGCTCGAATAGGCCGAGCAGGTCGCCAAGCGTGGTGTTGATCTCGACCGCCTCGATATCGGCGCGCGGCACCATGACGTCCTCGACCCGCACTTCGCGCAGGCGCAGGATGTTGTTGAGCATGGCGCGTTCGCCGGGCGAGAAGGATTCCGCATCGGTCGTCGTTTCGGCGAGCGCGCCGGCGATCTCCTCGCGCAGGCTGGTGCCGTTGCGGTGCCGGAACAGGCCGAGCACGCGGTCGAAGAGCGAAGGACCGGCATGCGTCGGCTCAGCGGCCGCGCTGCCGGTGGGAATACTCGGACTCGAGCCCTCTTCCGTTTTTTCGGAAGGCTTGGCAGCACTGCCGGCGTCCGGGCGGACGGCAGTTTCTGGTGTGTCGTTCATCGCCATCAGGTCAATTGAGCTTTTTTGTTACGCGTAGGGATCGGGAATGGCAAGCCTCGCAAGCGCGGCGCGCTCGATCGCTTCCATCTCCTCGGCCTCGGCGTCGGTCTCGTGATCATGACCCAGCAAGTGCAACAGGCCATGGATGACGAGATGAGTGATATGGTTGTCAAGCGGCTTGTCTTCCAGTGCGGCCTCGCTCGCCACCGTCTCGGAAGCCAGCACGATGTCGCCCAGCAGCGGCGGCAGCTTGCCGCCTTTCGGAAACGGAAAAGCCGGAAAAGACAAGACATTGGTGGGCTTGTCCTTGCCGCGCCATTCGGCGTTGAGCGTCCGGATGTGGGCATCGTCGGAAAAGACGACGCTGAGCTCGGAGGCGCCACTCGTGCCCGTCTGGGCGAAGGCGGCCGCAACGGCGCGATCGACCAGGCGCGTCAGCTCGGCTTCGGCAGGCCAATTGCCGGCCTCGACGAAAATATCGATATCGATCGGCGTCTCGCCGCTGGATGCTGGATTGTCAGCCATATAGCCTTTTGATCAGCTTTCGGCGCCGAGGCCCCGCGCCAGCTTGCCGTCGCGGTCATAGGCCTTGACGATCTCAGCCACCAGCGGGTGGCGCACCACGTCGCCCTCATTGAAGCGGACGGTGACGATGCCAGGCACGCCGTCGAGGATGCGCAGCGCCTCGACCAGCCCCGACTTGGTGTTGGGCGGCAGGTCGATCTGGGTCGGATCGCCGGTGACGATCATGCGCGAGTTCTCGCCGAGACGGGTCAAGAACATCTTCATCTGCATCTGCGTGGTGTTCTGCGCCTCGTCGAGGATCACCGCCGCATGCGCCAGCGTGCGGCCACGCATGAAGGCCAGAGGCGCGATCTCGATCACCTCGGCCGCGATCGCCCGCTCGACCTTGTCGGCCGGCATCATGTCGTAGAGCGCGTCGTAGAGCGGCCGCAGATAAGGATCCACCTTCTCCTTCATGTCGCCGGGCAGGAAGCCCAGCCGCTCGCCGGCCTCGACCGCGGGGCGCGACAGCACGATGCGCTCGACCATGCCGCGTTCGAGCAGCATCGCCGCATGCGCCACCGCCAGATAGGTCTTGCCGGTGCCTGCCGGGCCGATGCCGAAGACCATTTCGGAGCGCTCCAGCGCCCGCATATAGGCGTCCTGCGTCAGCGAACGGGCGTAGATCGTCTTCTTGCGCGTCGATATCTGGGCGGCCGAAACCTTGCCCTTACGCTCCATGGTCGGCAGCGTCAGCTGGTCGTCGGCGGCAATCGCCATGCGCACCGCGCCATCGACATCCGACTGGCCGATGTCAACGCCCTTCTGCAGGATGCCGTAGAGCGTGTCCAGCGCGCGGCGCGCCTGTTCGGCGGCCGAAGCCGAGCCCTTGATCGCAAGCTGGTTGCCGCGTGAGCGGATATCCACGCCGAGCTTCTGCTCGAGCCGCGCCAGGTTCTCGTCGAACTGGCCATAGAGGGCGCTGGCAAGCTTGTTGTTGTCGAAGGTCAGTACGATGTGCGCCATGTCGGAAGCCCCGGACGCCTGGTTCTGGGGCGGATTCTTCAGTTCGGCAGCGCTCAACCGTCTCTCCTCATCTGCCGAGGCTTGTGGCTAGGCCAACTCGGCGAACAGGCTGTTGGGGCCTGTCTTCGTGATTCGCACATCGATAATGTCACCGATTCCACCGGCCTTGTCGTCAACAATCACCGGGTTCAGCCATGGCGAGCGGCCAAGAATCTGACCGGGGCGGCGCCCTGGCTTCTCGATCAGCGTGCTGACGGTGCGGCCGACCACGCTGGCTATGAAATTCTGCTGCTGATCGTTGATCAGCGCCTGCAGGCGCTGCAGCCGTTCGTCCTTCACGGTTTCGGAAAGATGGCCGTGCATCTCGGCGCCCGGCGTGCCAGGACGTGGCGAATATTTGAAGGTGAAGGCCGAGGCGTAGCCCACCTCGCGCACCAGTTTCAGCGTCGCTTCGAAATCCTCGTCCGTCTCGCCGGGGAAGCCGACAATGAAATCGCCCGACATGGCGATGTCGGGACGGGCGGCGCGAATGCGCTCGATCAACGTCAGATAGTCACGTGCCGTGTGCCTGCGGTTCATTGCCTTCAAAATCCGGTCGGAGCCCGACTGCACCGGTAAATGCAGATAGGGCATCAAGGCGGGCAGGTCACGATGCGCGGCGATCAATTCGTCGTCCATGTCGCGCGGATGGCTGGTTGTGTATCGCAGCCGCGCCAGTCCGGGGATTTCCGCAAGCCGGAACAGCAGGCGGCCCAGCCCCCATTCCTCGCCGTTTTCGCCCACGCCATGCCAGGCATTGACGTTCTGGCCGAGTAGGGTCACCTCGCGCACGCCTGCTTCGGCCAGCCGCTCGGCCTCGGCGACGATCTGCGCCACCGGGCGCGAGACCTCGGAGCCGCGCGTATAGGGCACCACGCAAAAAGTGCAGAACTTGTCGCAGCCTTCCTGCACCGTGAGGAAAGCGGTGACGCCGCGCTTTGCCAATTCGGCGCGCTTCGGTTGCGGCAGATGCTCGAACTTGTCCTCGATGGCGTATTCGGTCTCGACGATCTTCTCGCCGCCGCGAACCCGCGCCAGCACATCGGGCAGCCGGTGATAGGTCTGCGGGCCGATGACCAGGTCCACCGCCGGAGCGCGGCGGATGATTTCCGCACCTTCGGCCTGCGCCACGCAGCCGGCGACACCGATCAGCAATTCACGGCCGGCCTCTGCGCGCTCGGCCTTCATGTCGCGGATGCGGCCAAGCTCGGAATAGACCTTTTCCGCCGCCTTCTCGCGGATATGGCAGGTGTTGAGCAGCACCAGATCGGCGTCCTCGACCGCGTCGGTGGCGACATAGCCGTCGGCGGCCAGCGCATCGGTCATGCGCTGGGAATCGTAGACGTTCATCTGGCAGCCATAGGTCTTGACGAAGACCTTTTTCGCCGTGCGGTCAGTGGCGGCCGAGCGCTCGGCGGCAGCGCCGATGCCATGGCTTTCAATCGTGTTCAGTTCCATCGGGCGGCTTCTAGCGCCTTTCCGTGACAAAAAACAGACGATTCTGCCTTGTGGCCCGTCGTGCGCCTCGACTTCACCGGCTCTTGGCCGGGTCGGCGAGGATGCCTTGCATCATCTCGCGCACCTTGGCTTCCATCAGCCTCGCCGTTTCCTTGCGGTTCGAACCCTTGGAGAACGGCACCGGCTGGCCGAAATGCACCTCGGCATCGATCGCGCCTTCGGCAAGCAGGGTTTTGAGATGCGGCATCAGATCCTGGTCGCCGATCCAGGCGGTGATCGGCCGATGGTGGCGCCCCATCGGCATGCCGTGCAGGCGCGTGTAGGCGATCGCCACGGGCTGGATGAAGACCTGTTCCGCAGCGCCCTCCGAGATTGCCATCGAGGCCGCGCCGAACAAGGTGCTCTTGAACGGTAGCACGAGGTTGCCGTCGCCGGTCGAGCCTTCGGCGAACAGCACCATGGCGTCGCCTTTTGCCATCCTCTTGGCGATCTCGCTGGCCTGGTCGCCAGAGGTGCGCTTGCGCTCGCGCTCGATGAAGACGGTGCGCTGCAGCTTGGACAGCATGCCGATCAGCGGCCAGCCCTCCATGTCAGCCCTGGCGATGAACTTCACATCGACGAAGGAGCCGAGCACCATGATGTCGGTCCAGGAAATGTGGTTGGCCGCCACCAGCAGAGGGCGGTCCTTGGCCAAGCTGCCCGTCACATGCACCCGCATACCCAGCGCCCGCAGGATCATGCTGTGCCAGATCTTCAGGATGACAGTTTCGGGCCACAGCCCCGTCTTCATCGACAGGATCTGCAGCGGCACTAGCACCAGAGAACAGACGACGACATAGAAGAGCGCCAGGAAAATCCGTGATTTCTTGATCATTCGCTCCCGCCCTATCGCGCGGATTGGCTAGCGAAGATCGCGGCGCATGACAAGCGCGCCGGTCGGGCCGTGCTCGGTCGAACGGTAATAGTTCGGGCGATGGCCGACCTGGATGAAGCCGAGCCTGCGGTAAAGCCCGATCGCGGGCGCATTGGTCTCGTCGACCTCGAGGAAGAGCGCTTCGGCACGCTGCGCGTGAAGCTCGCGCAGCACGGCGTCCATCAATTGCCAGCCAAGGCCCTGACGGCGATGGCTGCGGGCGACGGCCACGGTCAGAATCTCGCCCTCGCCGGCCGCGAGCCGCGCCAGCACGAAGCCGACCGGCGGCTTGGAGCCTTGGCCTGTTTCCCGCGCCGCATAGCCGAAGACCGTGTCCTGTTCGAGGAGCGCCGCAAACTCGCCATCGGTCCAGGGCCGCACGAAATCCTCGCGATGCAGTACCGAGACAGCGGCGCTGTCGGCGACCGTCAGCGGTTCCAGCGCATAATCCCTGCGGCGCGGCTGAAGGAACGGAATGCGCATCAGGGCTCGGTTCCCTTGTCTTGCCTTGGCAGAATGAAACCCGCTTGCGGCTTGGCGTCCGCGCCGCGCAGATAGAGCGGTTTCGGCTTCTCGCCGGGTCCCTTGGCGGCGGCCAGCCTGGCATAGGTCGCAATATCGGCGGTGGCGGCAACCGGACCGGTGTCGAAAGGACGCCCAGCCGCTTGGGCAATCCGCGGCGCGGCGGTGCCGACAATGACGGCGTCGGCATCGACGGCCATGGCCACTGCCTCGGCAAGCGTCGCTACGGACGGTCCGTAAGTCTCGACTAACGCTTTATCGTAGAGCGCCGCGTGGATTTCCTCGCGGCCGGCGTCGAGCGCGGCAAGCACCGCGCGCCCGGGAAAGGTGTTGGCGCCCTCGGCAGCCAAGGCTTTCAGCGTCGTCACACCGATCGCCGGGATTTTCAGCGCCAACGCCAGGCCGCGCGCGGTCGAGACGCCGACGCGCAGGCCGGTGAAGGAACCGGGGCCGATCGAGACGGCAACTGCATCGAGGTCAGGGTAGCCGACGCTGCCGGCATGCAGGGCGGTCTCGATGACGGCCATCAGATGCTCGGCATGCCCCTTGCCGAGATCGCGCAGCTCGCGGCCAAGCTCCGCATCCGCGTCCGCGTCGTAGACGCAGGCGGCGCAGAGACTGGCGGCGCAGTCGATGGCAAGCAACTTCATACGGGCAGCTTCATAGGCCGGTTAACGAACTGGATCGAAACACAATTCCCTCTGCCCGGCATGGGCCGCCGCCGCAAGGGCCAGGGCGCAGAAATGTTAAGCGGCTTTGCTTCTAGAGCGTTTCACCGTTTCACGGAAAACGGGGAGCCGCTCTATCTCTTTGTTTGGCGCAATTCCGGTCGGAAAAACCGCTCACACTTTTCCTG
>CCNC01000196.1 GCA_000824845.1 Mesorhizobium sp. ORS 3359
CGCGATCGCCGGCGGCAGCGCGGTGGTGAAGATGAAGCCCGGCGCATAGGAGCGCACCGCGTCGATCACAGCACTTGTGCCGGTGATGTAGCCGCCCAGCGTGCCGAAGGCCTTGGCGAGCGTCCCCTCGATGATGTCGATGCGGTCGGCCAGGCCTTCGCGCTCGGTGATGCCGCCGCCGCGCGGTCCGTACATGCCCACCGCATGCACCTCGTCGATATAGGTCATGGCGTTGTAGCGCTCGGCCAGCTCGACGATCTCTCTGATCGGCGCGATGTCGCCGTCCATCGAATAGACGCTCTCGAACACGATCAG
>CCNC01000197.1 GCA_000824845.1 Mesorhizobium sp. ORS 3359
AGCTCCTGCTCCAGCTCGACCAGCGGGTTGGAGGTGCCGGAGATGTTGCGGGTGCCGCCGGCGCCCGAGCCCATCTTGCCGGCCGCGGTCTGGAAGGCGGCAATCACATCCTCGTTCTGGCCCATGCCGAGATAGTCGTTGGAGCACCATACAGTGATTTCCTGGGCGCGGCCGTTGGAACGCCAGATGGCGCGCGGGAACTTGCCCACCATGCGCTCGAGGTCGGCGAAGACGCGGTAGCGCCGCTCCGCGTGGAGCTGGTCGATCGCCTCCTCGAAAAACCGCTGGTAATTCATGTCGAGCTCCTGTGCAGCCGAAATCCGTTTTGGGTAGCGCGTTGACCTACCTGGCCGACACCATACGAGGCATGCGAGGACCTCACTTTGAGCTATGTCAATTCCGGGATGCCTCCGGCGGCCGAGACAATGTGACTGGAGGTGGCTTCAGCCCGCAGGCTTGTGTTTCACAAAAAAGTGGATGACAGCGATATTTGGAGTAGGAATGATGAACAGCCTGCATTGAGGGTAGTCGTGGACCGGTTCATTGCACGGGCTAATATTGCCCATTTCGAAGACTTGCTTGCCTCAGAAACCGACCCGCAGAAGCGGCGGGTGATCGAGAACCTGCTTGCACGCGAGAGGCAGAAGCTCGAAATCGCGGAGCATCAAGCCGAGGCCGCAGGTAAACCTTCGGATCCAAAGAAATGAGGCCTGGTTGCGGGGAAGGCTCCTCAGTGCACCGGCCCGATGCACTGAGGAAATGACCAATTCGTGGCTTCAGGCAGCCTTGACGGTGATCTTCTTCTCGGCCTTCTGCGCTTCGGCCGTCTTGGGCAGCTTCACAGTCAGAATGCCTTTGGTGAAACTGGCGTCGATCTTGTCGGCGTTTACACCTTCGGGCAGCCGGAACGAGCGCTGGAAGGAGCCGTAGCGGCGCTCCGAGATATAGTAGTCCTTCTCCTTTTCCTCTTTTTCTTCCTTCTTCTCGCCCTTGATCGTCAGAACGTTGTTGGCGAGCTTGATGTCGACGTTCTTTTCGTCGATGCCCGGCAGTTCCGCCGTGATCTCGTACTCGTTCATCTTTTCCACCAGGTCCATCGCCGGCGCCACCTGCCACTCACCGCGCAACTTCGCGGGGAATTCCCTGCCGAAGAGCGAACGGGTGGCGGGCAGATGGAAATCGAAGGGATGAAAGTCATCGAAAAGCCGGTCGATTTCGCGACGCAGGCTCTCGAAAGGTCCCACCCAGTTATCCGATCGGGCGGGAACGTTCTTCTCTGTTCTCACGGGCAGTTTGGTAGCGGCTTCAGCCATGGCTTTTCTCCTTAAAGGTCGATTGGGCAACAAGTGCCGCCGCCTCCGCTCTTTCACCGCAGGTTTCCTGGCACCAGAGAGAGGTCGGCGGACCTGCTCGACAGGCATTCTCGCTGAACTGACCCATCCGCTTCGCGACGTCCCGCGTTTGACACGGTCGACCGCGACCGCATTGCAATTCATGCGTGACCTGTCGAGGCCGGCATCAAAGCACCGGTATGAGCAGCCATCGTTGATCCGCGTCAAACAAGCCGCAAGAAGGAACGATTGGGGTCAAAGAGCCTGAACCACGCTCGTTCAATGTACCCCGGTTCGCGCCAAGCGGCCTCCTGGCCGGAAAATCTGACTCAAATCAAAGCGCGAGGCGAATCTTCGATCACACTGGCCGAATGTGGAATCCGATCGCAAGCGCGCCACCCGGCCGCAACCTCGAACTGGCCGTCATCGATGACGATGGCGTGCACGCGCTCGTGTTCCCTTGCGAGAAGGCGCCGGTGGGCTGGAAGAATGTCGCGACCGGGGCTCGGGTCGACATCCGTCCGACCCACTGGCGTGTCTGGAATCCAGAGGAGCACCCGCTTGGCTTCCTGCAGAATCCGCACTGATGCGCGCCCTCTGGCGTGTAGCTTTTCAGGGCGGCATGCAGCGGAAACAGGGAGTTGAACCGCTTCGCTTCAATCCGCTTCAGCTCTTCGGATCGGCGATCAAGACCATGCGCACCAGATGCGAGAGGCTGCTGGCGCTCATCTTGCTCATGACATTGGCGCGATGGATTTCAACGGTCCGCGGACTGATCCCTAGATCATAGGCAATCGTCTTGTTCGGCAGTCCCGAAACAAGCCCGTCGAGCACTTGGCGCTCCCGCTCCGAAAGCGTCGCAAGGTTCTTTCGAATCTCGGCTGACTGCGGGTGTGCCGCAACGGGCTGGCTTCGGTGATCCAGGGCGGAGCGAATGGCATCGATAAGCACCTGATCGTCGAATGGCTTCTCGATGAAATCGGCAGCGCCCTCCTTCATCGCCTGCACGGCGAGCGCAACGTCGGCATGACCTGTCATCACGATCACCGGCGCATTCAGGCCGCGTGCCTTGAGCTGCCGCAGGAACTCGATGCCGTCAATGCCGGGCATACGCACATCGGTGACGATGCAGCCGTCGATCTCCTTCGGTTCCGGTGCCAGGAATGCGGTCGCCGACTCATGCAGGCGCACGGCAAAATCGGCTGTCGCAAGAAGAAAACCCAGCGACTTGCGAACATCGACGTCGTCATCGACGACATGAACGACATCATTGGCCACGGGCAACCTCGTCCTTTTCTACGGCACGCAAGGTGAACCGAAATGCCGTTCCTCCGCCGGGCATCGACTCGGCCCAAATATGACCACCATGCGACTCGACGATAGTGCGACAAATGGACAGACCCACCCCCATTCCCTGCTTCTTGGTGGTGACGAAAGGCTGGAAAAGCTGGGCAGAAACCTCCGGCGCCAGCCCCGGGCCGGTGTCGATCACGCCGATCTCCACCATCGCGTCTTGGCGCGCCTTGGTGATGACGTGTAATTCGCGCCGTGGCGCGCCTTGCATGGCCTCCACGGCGTTTCTCATCAGGTTCAGCAATACCTGCTCGATCTGAATCCGGTCGGTCAAGACCAGTTCGGCCGTCGGATCGAGATCGTAACTGACGCGTACGTCCGCTTCCCTGGCGCCGACAAGGGCCAGCGATGAAGCATCCTCGATGAGCCCCGACAGTCGTTCCACCTGACGCTCGCTTTCGCCCCTGGCGACAAAATCCCTGAGACGGCGGATGACGTCGCCGGCGCGCAACGCCTGTTCGGCGGCCCTCTCGACGGCTTCCCGCAACATTGCGGCATTCTCGTCCTTGCTCTTTTCGAGGAGACGGCGGCTGCCTTTGAGATAGTTCGTGATCGCCGTCAGGGGCTGGTTGATCTCATGCGCCAATGTGGAGGCCATTTCGCCGAGCGCGGTGAAACGGGCCATGTGCAGCAGTTCCTGCTGCTGCTCCTGCATCCTGGCTTCAGTGGTGTGGCGCTCCGTCAGGTCGCGGCAGAAGCCGGTGAAGAAACGGCCCGTTCCCGGATGCATTTCGCCGACGGAGAGCTCCATCGGAAAGGTTGATCCGTCCTTGCGCATCCCGGTTACCGTTCGGCCCAGCCCGATAATACGGCGTTCTCCCGTTGTCAGGTAACGCTGCAGGTATGTGTCATGCTCCTCCCGGTACGGCGAGGGCATCAGCATCTTGACGTTTCGTCCGATGACCTCGCCGGCCTTGTAGCCGAACAATATCTCGGCCGCCGTGCTGAAGGATTGGATGTTGGCGCCTTCGTCGATGACGATCATCGCATCGGGTACTGTCGCCAGGATCGAACGCAGGTGATCCTCGCGAAGCTGCAGCGCGGCATTGGCGAATGACAGATCACTGACGTCGGTGCCCTGAATGAAGATTGCGGTGATCCGGCCATCCCTCGCCCTGACGGGCTGGTAGACGAAATCGAGGATGCGCTCCTCCGCAAGGCCGGTTTCATCGTTGCGCAGGACGATCTTGGCGTTGCGCCCGACATAAGGCTCGCCGGTTTCGCAGACGCGATCGAGCAATTCGAAGAATCCCTGGCCCTCCAGCTCGGGCAAGGCCTCGTGAGCCGACCTGCCGATAACCTGCCGCTGGCCGATCAAGTGCTGAAACGCGGCATTGGTCAGTTGAAAGACGTGGTCCGGCTCGCTGAGCAAGGCTATGAAGCCTGGAGCCTGGTCGAACATCAGGGCGAGAAGATCGTGTTCCGGCAAGATATCGAGGGCGGCCAGCGGCGATGGCTTGGCTGCTTCTGGCCGGCCTTGTTCCGTCTTGCTCACGAGCGGTCTCCGGATCGAGAAACAGCGGCGGCTGACGATTTAGCACGCATCATTCCGCCCGCCAAACAGCCGAGCCGCTGTGACGATTTGATCTGTATCAAGGCGCCTCAGTCTCGCACAATGCAGATGACAAGGCATTCCGCGTTCCGAGCGAGGTGCCTGCCATGTCCTATAAAACGATAATCGTCAATCTGGCCGTTGATGCAAACCCCGCTCCGGTCGTGAAGCTGGCGGTGGAACTGGCCCAGCGCTTCGATGCCCACCTCGTCGGCCTTGCCGCCGCGGACGTCCCGCCTTTGGTGTCCACGGGCGAGGGCCTGGTCTACGAAGGAGAGGTCATGCAGGTCCAGCGCACCGAGATCGAGAAGCGCCTTGCCGAATTGCGCGACATCTTCGAGAAGCTCGTCCCTGGCTCGGTCAGCAGCGAATGGACGCAATACATTTGCGGACCGACCCGCGCCCTCGGCCTTGCGGCCCGCTCGGCCGATCTCATCGTGACCGCCGAGGGAGGCGAGGATGTCTTCCGTGCCGTCGATGTCGGTAGCCTCGTGCTTGGCGCCGGTCGCCCCGTGCTGGTCACGGCGGGCAATGCCGAGCATCTCCTGGGCAAGACCGTCCTTGTCGCCTGGAAGGACAGCCGGGAAGCGCGAAGGGCCTTGTCCGATTCCTTGCCGTTTCTGGCGAAAGCCAATGAAGTGGTCGTGGCCACGATGGAAACCGAGTCCGGAGAAGATGTGCGAAACAGCCTCGCCGACGTCGCGGTCTTTCTGGAGCAGCATGGCGTCATGGCGCGAACCGAAGTGATCGCCGGCGAAGCGGATGGCGACAGGCTGGTAGCGTTCGCGCGCTCAATCCACGCCGATCTGATCGTCTCCGGCGCCTATGGTCACAGCCGGCTGCGGGAATGGGCCTTCGGCGGCGTCACACGCACGCTCATCGGCGAGAGCAATATCAATCGCCTGTTGTCGAACTGATCGTCGGCCATGGCGACCGGTGGAGCCGATCCGACGGAACGGGCGGCGGTCCGGACCACCGAACCGCAGTCGACCGGCCGCGCGCCCGACATCGCCAAGCAACCCTACTGGTCGCTTGAAGCAGATCGGCTGGTCGGACAACTGGAGACCTCCACTTCCGGATTGCTGAGCGCGGATGCGGCGGCCCGGCTTGCCAAATTCGGACGAAACGCCCTGGTGCCTCGGTCGAACCGATCGGCGTTGTCTGTGCTCGCGCGCCAGTTTCGCAGCCCGCTGGTCCTGATCCTGGTCTTCGCCGCCGCCGTGTCGGTGTTCGTCGGCGAAGGTCATGAGGCAGCGATCATCGGCGCGATTGTGCTTGCCAGCTGTATCCTCAGCTTCACCCAGGAATATGGCGCCTCTCGTGCCATGGAGGCGCTGCAGCAGCGCATCTCCCGCAAGGCCACCGTGCTTCGGGACAGCTTCGAACGGACTGTCGATGTCGAGAACATCGTTCCTGGCGACGTCATCTGCTTGTCGGCGGGAAATCTCATCCCCGTCGATGGTGTCGTCCTGGAGTCGCGGGATTTCAACGTCAGCGAATCCGTCCTGACCGGCGAAACCTTCCCCGTCGTGAAATCCGCCGGCCGCTCCGCGCCCGAAGCCGGCATCGCGCAACGGACCAACGCTGTGTTCACCGGCACCTCGGTTCGCAGCGGAACGGCGAAGGTGCTTGCCGTCGCCACGGGAGCGCGGACCGAGTTCGCGTCGATCGCCGAAGCCTTGGAGCGGAGGATCCCGGAAACCGAGTTCGCCCGAGGCATCAGAATGTTCGGATATCTGATGACCGAGATCATGCTTGCGATCGTCATCGTGGTGTTCTTCGCCAATGTGATGCTCAACCGGCCACTGATCGAATCCCTTTTGTTTTCGCTTGCCCTCGCTGTCGGCCTGACGCCTGAACTGCTTCCCGCGATCATCAGCGTCACCCTGGCCAAAGGCGCGCGCACGATGGCCGCCAGCGGCGTCATCGTGCGTCGCCTCGACGCGATCGAGAATCTCGGCAGCATGGACCTGCTCTGCACGGACAAGACAGGAACGCTGACGGAGGGCGTCATTCACCTCGATGGATCGTTCGACGTCGAGGGCACCGCTTCGAAGGCCGTCCTGCTTTGGGCGCTGCTGAACGCGACGTTGCAGACAGGGCTGAAGAATCCCCTGGACGAGGCAATTGCGAGTGCGCTGCATGACCACGAGGATCTGTCCGGTTTCACCAAGATCGACGAGATCCCCTACGATTTTGTCCGCAAGCGGTTGTCCGTCGCCACGCAGGACAGCTCGCGCGAACAGATCCTCATCACCAAGGGAGCCGTCCAGAACGTCGTCGAGGCGTGTGGCTTCGTTCAAGGTCCGCACGGCTTGACACCCCTTGGCGCGGCGGAGCGCCAGGCGATCGACGAGAAGTTCAGGCGCTGGAGCGCGCAAGGATATCGCGTTCTCGGCCTAGCGATCAGGAGATTTCAGGACAAGGCTGGCTTCAGCCGTGACGACGAAACCGGAATGGTATTCGCGGGCTTCCTGCTCTTTCTCGATCCCCCGAAAGAGGGGGTGCGCAAAACGCTGTCGGCGCTTACCGACCGCGGCATTGGCGTAAAGGTGATTTCCGGCGACAACCGCTATGTCGCCGCGCACCTGGCCGAGGCTGTGGGCCTCCGGTCCGCTAGGATCATGACCGGCGAAGACCTGTCGAAACTGACGAAGAATGGGCTTCTCGCCAGTGTGCGCCATACCGATCTCTTCGTGGAGATCGATCCGAACCAGAAGGAGCGGATTGTCGAGGCGTTGCGCCGGAGCGGTCACGTCGTCGGCTATCTTGGCGACGGCATCAACGACGCGCCGGCGCTTCACGAAGCAGATATCGGCATCTCGGTCGATACCGCCGTGGATGTCGCGCGCGAGGCTGCGGACATCATCTTGCTGAAGCGCGACCTAGGCGTGCTGGTGCGGGGTGTCGATGACGGCCGAAAGACCTTCGCCAACACGATGAAATACATCTCCATCACGACCAGCGCCAATTTCGGCAACATGATCAGCATGGCGGCGGCCTCGCTTTACCTGCCGTTCCTGCCGCTGCTGGCAAAGCAGATCCTGCTGAACAATTTCCTCTCCGACATCCCGGCTCTGGCGATCGCGGGTGACAATGTCGATGCCGAACAGGCGCGCAGGCCGCGTCACTGGGACATCCGTTTCGTCAGGCGTTTCATGGTGAGCTTCGGGCTGGTGAGCTCCCTGTTCGACTTTGCGACCTTCGCGTTCCTTCTTCTGGCCATTCACGCGACGGCGGCCACGTTTCAGACCGCATGGTTCGTGGAATCCGTGCTCACCGAACTTGCCATCGTCCTCGTCGTGCGGACCCACAAAAGGCCGTGGCGCAGCCGTCCCAGCTATTTGCTCGCGGGCCTGACCCTCGGCGTCGGCATCATCTCCATCGCCATCCCCTTTGCCCCGTTCGCCAACTGGTTCGGATTTGTGCCTCTGCCGGGACCGGTTCTGGCCGGGTTGCTCGCGATCACCGCGCTGTACGTGCTTGTGTCGGAGGTCACCAAAAGCTGGCTCTTCGCCCATGGCAGCCGCGGCAAGCGCAGACGAAAAGCGGTTGGTCCACATCTGGATCGAGCCACTACCAGACCGGGCCGCGCCGCGGGTTAAGCTGGGGGAGACAGCTCGATGACCGCCGCTGGGCGCCACTCGCACCGGTCTAGAAGTGGAAGAGCGCGCTTCCTGTATCGCGGCGGATCGAGGTCGAGCATCGAAAAGTCACCCCCCGACCGCGGCCTTGGTGACGTTCACGCCAAGGTCGTAGACCAGTTGCCCGCCATAATAACCCGTTACGGTGACCAGCGCCGCGCCGGCTATCTCAATCGCGGGAATGGCCGGAGCCAGCGTGCCCAGCTCACGATTTCGCACCCACAGGACAAGCCGGAGCAGCCCCCAGCCCAGAAAGGTCAGGGCGCTGACCCCACCCAGGCCTTCGTGGATTTCCGCTATCTCGCTGCTGAAGCCGGCGGCCTCCGCGTGGTCGAGGGCCATGCCGCCGAAGTACCAGGTGCAGACGGCAAACAGCCCTGCGCCGACGGCGGCAAAGGTGGAAATCGTCCCTATGCCCGAGCGCGTCGTCACGGCGTTGCGGTGGGTGAGCGCGGCAAGGTCGATGATCACGAGCGCGTACATGAGCACGATGGGGAAATGAACGAGCATGGGGTGGATATGCTGAATTTCGGGCATTGCGGAGATTCTCCAGGAGGATTGGGGGTGATGGTCGTTGGCCGCTCGATCGGCCGTCAGTCGTCGCTGTCGCCGATTTCCTCGTCTTCCCGATCACTGCGCGCGCCGGATACAGTCTTGCCGTCGCCGCATTCGTCGTCTCCGACACCTTTGACCGACTTGGGACCGATGACACTCATCATGGGGATGGACTCGAGGTCGATTGTTGCGGAAGAAGCGGCGGGTGCGGCCGCGCATGATCCATGGTCGGATTCCGCGGTGGCGGGTATGACAAAAGCGGCCAGGCCGCCAAGGGCGACAAGCAAGACAGGAAAGTTGCGCATGGTTTCGTATCCTTTTCCGCGCACCCGTCATCGGGCGCGATGGCCCTTGATAGAGATGTGGCCCTTGCCGCCGGCTGACGATGATTGACAGCGGTTTGACAGCTTCCGCATGCGACAGCTCCCTTCCATGAAAACCGTATCGATGAGCCTGGCAGCTCTGGGCGTGGCCGCGCTTGTGATGGCCTTGCCGTCGGCCGCCAGGGCACAGGATGACGACGATGATCATGATCGGGCGCGCGATCTCCATGAGCGGGGCGAAATCGAGGGTCTTGCCGACATCATGGCCATCGTGCGCGCCAAGGCTCCCGGCGAGATTGTTTCGGTCGATCTCATTCGCGCCGAAGGCAAATGGATCTACCGGTTCCAGGTGGTCGCCGCCGACGGCAGGCGCCGGATCGTTGACGTCGATGCCGGCGCGGGTGGTGTCTTGGGTGATGAAGGCGGCCACAGATGAAGATCCTCGTGGCTGAAGACGAACCGCGCATCGCGGCCGACATCGCGGCGGTCCTGAAGGCTTCGGGCATGGCCGTCGACATCGTGGACAATGGTGAAGCGGCCTGGTTTGCGGGCGATGTCGAGAACTACGACGCGGCGATTCTCGACCTCGGACTGCCGAAGCTCGATGGCCTCACGGTGCTGAAGCGCTGGCGCGCCAATGGCCGCCGCTTTCCCGTCCTCATCCTGACGGCGAGGGGGCTGTGGACGGAGCGCGTCGAAGGCATCAACGCCGGCGCCGACGACTATCTCCCGAAGCCTTTTGAAATGGAGGAACTGCTGGCGCGGCTGCGAGCCATCCTGCGCCGCTCAAGCGGGCAGGCCGCACCAGTGCTGAAATCAGGCCCTTTGCTGCTCGACACGCGCCAGATGCGCATCTCGCTTCGCGGCGTTCCGGTGGCGCTTTCGCCGCTCGAATATCGGCTTCTCGCGTTCCTGATGCATCATGCCGGCCGTGTGGTCGCGTCAACCGAGCTTGCCGAGCATCTGTACAGTTCCGACAACGAACGCGATCCCAACACGATCGAGGTCATCGTCGCGCGTCTGCGGCGCAAGCTTGGCAGCAAGATCATCGAGACGCGTCGCGGTTTCGGTTACTTTGTCCCCGACGGGCCGGATTGATGCGCAATTCGATCCGTTTCAGGCTCTGGTCGGCTGCGGCGATATCGATCGTCATCGCCCTTGCCATCGCCGGTGTCGGTCTTCGCTATCTGTTCGAACTGAACGTCGAGAGGCGTGTTGTCAGTGAACTGACGGACGATCTCAACGAACTGATCGCCGCGACGAGCTTCACGGCCGATGGCCGTCTGTTAGTGGCGTCCACGCTGGCCGACCAACGCTTCTCCAATCCGCTGTCCGGCCACTACTGGCAAGTGGAAGACCTGGCCACCCACAACCTCGTTCGATCGCGCTCACTGTGGGATGCGACGCTGGCCCTGCCCAAACAGGCAGGGAATGGCGAACTGCGGAAGGAAGAACTCAAGGGACCGGGCGGCGAACTCACCGTCGCCGTCATTCGCACGATCACCGACGCCGACGGGAGGGCATTTCGCGCGGTGGTGGCGGAAGATCATCGCAATGTGGAAGTTTCCGTCGGCGAGTATGTCCGTGACCTTGCGCCGGCCCTCATTGTGCTGGCCTCCGCCCTGATGGGAGCTTTCTTCATCCAGATCACCGTCGGCCTGGCGCCGCTGGAAAGCCTGAGGATCGCCGTCAAGAACGTGATCGCGCAGCGGACGGCACGGTTGGACGTGGCCGCGCCGAGCGAAGTGCAGCCACTCGCCGACGAGATCAACCGTCTGCTCGACGCCCAGGAGAAAGCCCTCTCTCGGGCGCGCTCGCGCGCCACCGACCTTGCGCACGGCCTCAAGACGCCGCTGCAGGTTCTGTCCGCCGACATCCGGACCCTGCGCAAGAAAGGCGAGAGCGAGCTTGCCGACGAAATCGAGAAAAGCGCGAGCGCGATTCGCCGTCATGTCGAGCGGGAGTTGGCACGCGCTCGTCTGGCGCCCGGCGTTTCCGGCGATGCCGCTTGCCTTGTCCGGGAGGTGGCGAGCGGCGTGGTCGCGGTCGTCAAGCGCACGCCGAGGGGCAAGCAGCTCTCATTCGTCATCGATGCCGCCGAGGATTTTATTGTGCCGGTCGACGAGGGGGACCTATCCGAGATTCTCGGCAATCTGGTGGAGAACGCGACGCGTTTCGCGAGCTCCGTGGTTCGTGTGAGCGCATCGGCAGGCGCTGGCGAGGTGATCATCAAGGTCGTCGATGATGGGCCGGGCATTCCCGAGGCCGCCCTGCACGCCGCTCTGGTGCGTGGCGTTCAGCTCGACAGCAAGGGCGGCGGCAACGGCCTCGGCCTGGCGATCGTTTCGGATATCGTCGAAGCCTATGGCGGCCGTCTCGAAATGGCCAATGCCAACTCCGGTCTGGCGGTGACCATCCACCTGCCACGGCATGGTTGAGCGTTCAGGCGAATCCGGGGAAATAGTCGACTTTGATTCTGGAACGGCGAACCCCCATGGCCAGCAGCTTCCCGCGCAGCGCCTTGACCATGGTCTGCGGCCCAGAGATGTAGAAGGTGCGTTCGAGGTAGTCGGGCATGGTGAGGCGTACCAGGCGAGCGTCGATATAGCCCGGGTACTGCCCGCGCTCAGCACCCTTGGCTACCGCATGAAACGTCTTTATTCCCAGTTCGCGTCTCGCCTGGCCAAGCACGTCTCGATAGGCGATGTCGTCTTGTCCCTCTGTGCCGTAAAGAACGACGATGGGGCGCATCTCCTTGCGATCGACGAGATATTGCAGCATCGAACGGAACGGCGTGATGCCGATGCCGCCGGCCAGGAAAGCGATCTTGGTGTCCGGATCGGCTGGAAGCGTGAAATCGCCGGCCAGTTGCGACGCGTGGATCGTGGCGCCGGGTTTCATGCCGCCCAGCGCCTGCTTGAAAGCGCTCGACTGCGGATAGAACTTGACGCCCAGCCGCACCGATTGCTCGGTAGGCGATGAGGCGACCGTGAAGTAGCGGCGGTTGCCGCGATTGTCGGAGCGCTCGAGGCCAAGTGTCCATTCAAGGTACTGGCCCGCCTGGAAGGCGAGCTTTCGCTGCGACTTGAAGATGAAGTCGTAGCTGTCGACGGCAGTTTGCTCGATGCGTTCCAAAGTCAGCAAGAACCGGCCCTTCGGGCTCACGGCGTAGGCGAAGAGGTTACCCGCCAGGAGAGCGAGCTCGGGTGCGAAATAGAACGAGCCGATATGAATGTTGGGTGCGAACAGAAAGCCGACGATGGCGGCAAAGGCGATGCGCGGCCAGCGTGTCGTCGGAGCCGTCAGCGGCTCGGTCAACATCACGAAGGCGAAGAACAGCAGCGGCGACGAACTGAAGGTCTCCGCGAGAGCGGTGCCATATTGGGATGGGTCGCTGGTCGCCAGTATCGTCGCCAGCGCCACTGCGAGGAACGTGGCCACGAGATCGAGCCGGCGCAGCTTGCGCACCACAAGAGCGCCGCCCGCAAGCACCAGGGGGAAGAGCCAGATGTTGCCGCCCACCCACCATGTGGCGGGATGATCGAGCAGGAGCGCTGTCAGCGCGACGCCAAGGGCGGCCGGATTGAACAGGTGCTTCCCCCCGACGGCCAGGATGTATTTCGACGAGATCGCCCAGACCGACGCGAACGCCACGGCGCCGATGGCCTTGGCTTCGGTGGGGGCAATCGGATCGAGAATGAGCACCAGGATCAACGCGGTGATATAGACGGACTCGCCGTTGGCCGGAACCCCGAAGATGCGCGCAAAAACCTTGTTGGTGATCCAGCACGTGGCCAGCACCAGTGCGGTCGTGAAGGCCACCGCTGTTGGATCATGCGGTACAAGCTTCAGGAAGCTGAAGAGGAAGGCGGCGATCAGCAGGGCCGCCAGGTAATAGAGCACCAGCCGGTACATTGTAAGGTGGTCGAGAAGACGGTCGAGGGTCTTGATCATGACTGGCAGAAGGCTCCGAAGCCGCTTGTCGGCGTGGCGCGGCGGTTGCTGTCGATGAGATATCCCTCGAGCCCCGGCGTCTGCTCGATAAAGAGGATGCCGTCCCGGCCCATTGCAAAGGCGGCGGTGGCGAAGCGGTCCGCCTCGAGCACATCGGAGCCGATGACGGTTAGGCTGACGATGTCGCTGATAAGCTCATGAGCCGCGTGGGGATTATAGATGTGTTGCCCACGCGCATATGTGCCGGAAGTGGCCACGCCATGTCCATGAGGATAGACCACCTTGACGATCTCGTCCGTGTGGAAGGGACTGCGGATGCCGACGCTCCAGTCTCGGCCGGAAGCATTCCTGCCGCAGGATTGGATGTCGCCGCCCGCCTCGATGAAGAAGTCCCCGACGTCCGCCTGGCGGACGATCTCGGCCGCGTTGCGGACAGCCCAGCCCTTGACGATGCCGGAAGGGTCGAGCGCGCCGTCGGGCCTGTGGATATCGAAATAGCCGGCGGTTTCCCTTCTGGTCTGCTCGGCGATGCGCATCACGTCGATCATCTGGCCGCTCCAGTCGCGGACCGGAATGTCGCCGCGGTTTATGGCTGAGATCTCGCTGTCCGAGCGGTAGGTGCTGAAACGCCGGTCGACATCGTCGAAATAGTCGAAGACCCTCGCGACGAGGTCGCCGGCCGCGCCGCCAAGGTCGACGGTGATGGGCATGCCCATCATGATCCGCCTCTCGCGCATGGGATTACGATGACGCCTTCTTCAGGGCGCCGCCCAAGGATTGGATAAAGGCCTTGCTGGTCAGCGTGGCGCCCGAGATGATGTCGACATCGGCGCTTTGCGCGCTGATCGCCTCGTCGCGCAGCATGGGCAACGCCTGCCGGTTGATGCTGACCGAAGTGCGGCGGTCATTGGGATATTTCAGGACCTTGAGCGCCGTCAGGTGGCCGCCCTGCACGAGCGCCTGGATCTGGATGATGCCATAATAGGCGTCGGCCGCGGGGCCGGTGTAGACCCCGTCGGCGTAGCCATGAACCGCGAGCTTCATGCCGGTATGAATGACGCGCGCGGCCTGCGGATATGTGGGTCGCGGCTGCGGGATCGGGATATACACCGCAGGGGTAACCGCGAATGTCGGTGCATCCGGCGTGGGCGCGCTCGCGGCTGCCGGCGCAGGATCTTGTTTCGGTGGTGGAGCTACCGGCTTCGCGACCTGCGGCGGACTGACGATGACCGGCGCCGGCTTTGGAGCGATAGCGATCGACGCCGTTGTGTCCGCTTTGACGTCGACCGGCTTCAGTGGGGCCGGCTCCCGCGGCGCATCCTGGGAAATCTTGCGCTGGGACTTCGCCGGCGCCATGACCGGATCTGCCGACGCGGGTGGAGCGAACGACTGCGAAGTGCCCTGCGTCGCGGCATCGGCGGTGCCATCCATATCGACCAGGTCGTTGGCCGGCGGTGTGCCTGCCTGATCCCAGACATAGGCGCCCGACGAGGCGATCACGAAGAGCGATAGGGCGATCTGTTTCATAAGCATTGCATCCCGGCTTCAAGGCGCGCAACGGCCGGACCGTCGCATGCCTTCTCACCGCACTATCTCACGAGTTAGCTGACAGCTGGCTGTCAGCGCGCCTTGGCCCGCGGAAAATGTCGCGCCGGCAAATCCGTGCAGCCGTTTGACTTGGATCAGGGCATTTGCTCCGATCACCAAGCAATGAAGCTGCATTCCTGCGCTTTTCGAGATGGAGGCAATACAATGGCAATATTCAACTGTTCATCGCCGCGATCATGAGCCGCCTTCACGCTGAAAATCACCTTGTGTCGCGCATAGGCTGGCTGCGGGCCGCCGTGCTCGGCGCCAATGACGGCATCGTTTCGACGGCCAGCCTGATCATCGGGGTTGCAGCCGCCAACGCCACCACGGCCAGTGTCCTCGTGGCGGGTGTCGCCGGCCTTGTGGCCGGCGCCATGTCGATGGCCGCGGGCGAATATGTATCCGTCAGTTCCCAGGCCGACACCGAGAAGGCGGATCTCGCCCGTGAGCGGGAGGAACTGGCCACCCAGCCGGAATTCGAGAGACAGGAGCTTGCGCAGATCTATATCGATCGGGGCGTGGAGCCTCGCCTGGCGTTGCAGGTGGCCGACCAGTTGATGGCCAAGGACGCTCTCAGCGCCCATGCCCGTGACGAGCTTGGCATTTCGGAGGCAACCGCCGCACGACCCATCCTGGCCGCGCTGGCTTCCGCGGCGGCGTTTTCAATCGGTGCGGTCATGCCTCTGGCGATGGTGCTGATTTCGCCGCCCTCGAGACTTATTGCCGTTGTCTTGATTGCATCGTTGCTGTTCCTGGCGGTGCTGGGCGCAATCGGCGCGAGGGCCGGCGGCGCCAATATGTGGAAGGCGACAGCTCGCGTCACCTTTTGGGGAGCGCTGGCGATGGCCCTGACGGCCGGCATTGGCGCGATGTTCGGTACGACGGGCTAATTTAGGCCGGCGGGTTCACCGGGTTGATCGAGATCAATGCCGCGCGCCGCCAAGATGGCAATGATTGTCGCCTGAGGAGTGTGCCGGCATGAGCTTTCTCGATTATCTGATGGGCGTTGACGCCAGAACCGCCTTGATGGGACGCATGATGCAGAAAATGGGCGTCGACCGGCAGCTGCGGGTCGTGGCCGATCACGTCGCCGTCACCAATCGCGCCGTGGACCGGTGCCGCTCCTGCGGCCACCAGGATGAATGCGCGGCCTGGCTCGACGAAACCGAGCATGCGGATCATCCGCCGGCCTATTGCCGCAATGGCGACTTGATTGCGCGTTTGCAGTCTATCCGTTGATCGAGCGCCGACGCCGCGGCCTTGATGGGTGCCGCGGTGAGCCTCCCGGGCTACCCGGCCGAGAACAGGCGGCTTCGCCCGTATGACGAATACAGGTAGCGTTGGCGGCCGTCGGCGCCGGTGGGACTTCTGCAGTCGACAGGGACGTGCACGAGGCAGGCAGTTTGGACAATCTGCATCTTCTGGAAGCATTTCTGCTTTTTGCTGCGCCGGGGCCAACCAATGCTCTTCTTGCGGCAGGCGCCGTCAAGCGGCAGAACGCCACCACGCTGCTTGCCGCGCAGGCATGCGGATACGGGATCGCGGCAGCCTTCTGGCTTTCGCTGCGTTCCCTGGTGCCGCCTGCCACTGTTCAGATGGTTCAGCTGGTTGCCGCCGCGTGGCTGGTGATCCTTGGCTTTCGCCTGTTGGCGGCCAAGCGCGCCGAGGCAACGGAAAACGGCGGCGGCACCTCCATCCTGGCAACCACCGCCCTCAACCCGAAGGCGTTCATCTATTGCGTGGCCATCGTGCCGATGGACATCGAGGCGGCGGCGCTTGGCATCGCCTGGATGGCGCTGCTCGTGATCACGGCAGTGACCGGATCGATGTGGCTGCTGCTGGGCGGGCGGTTGAGCGGCGGCAAGACGATGGCGGACGCAATCGCCGGCGCGGCGCTGATTGTCTTTGCGCTGCTGCTGGTTCGCCCCCTGATGCCCTTGTCCGCGATCTGAGTGCGTGCGCCGGAAGCGCGACGCGCTTCAAGAGACAAGCACCACCGAGAATGGCCCGGCGCAAAAGAGCTTGTCCGTGACCTTCTTGACACCGGCAACGTTCTCGGCCGCAACCACGGCAGCTTGTCGCTGACGTTCGTCGAAGATGGCGCCGCTCAGCTCAACGTCTCCCTTGTCGACGGTGACGCCGATAAGGTCGCCGCCGACGCTCCAGGACTGCCCCCGCAGCTCGGCAAGAATGTTCCTGCGGATGATCTCGTCGTCGACAGTCGCAGAACCTGATTTGGGCAGAGTGCGGAGCAGGATGCGCATCAGATCGGAGCGGCTGACGATGCCGACGATCTTGTCCGCATCAAGGATAGGCACATTCTTGATGTCGTGGGTCGCCATGAGCTCGACGACCTCGGCAAGCGAAGCGCCTGGCGCAGCGGAAACGACGCTGGCGGTCATGACCTCGGCCACCCGGCGGCCGCTCGAACGGACATACTCATCGGCGAGCTTGCCTGGACCGACAAGAAACTCCAGCCAGCGAGGCCGCGCCCGCCTGGTGCCAAGTTCGCCCCGGCGCAGAAAATCGCCTTCGGTGATGATGCCAGCCAGCGATCCATCGTCTCCCACGACCGGCAGGCAGCGGATGTTCCTGGTCAGCATCAGATCGGCCGCTTCGGCGACCGAGGCAGAGGCGGCGATTGTGACCACCGGCGTCGTCATGATGTCCTGGGCCTGCATCGAAGTCTCTCGCTTTCGTCAGCCTTACTCTCTGACGTCGGCAGCAACGCTGCCTTGATCCATATCAGTTTGATCGCGGACCTTCCTTGTCTCGCGCATCGGCTTCGATCAGTATCCGCTCGGCGGCTCCGTCGAGATCCTCGTACTGGCCGCTGCGCAAAGCCCACAGGAAGCCGGACAGACCGAGCGCGCCAAGGAACAGGGCCACCGGAATGAGATAGACGAGCGTGGTCATGGGTGGGCCGCTTCGATGACGTCGGTGCGGCGCCTGGCGGGAGCGGCTTCAGGAGCCGCTTTCGCCGTTGCTTGAAGCCGCATCGCATTTGCGATCACGATCAGCGAGGAAGCGCTCATCGCGATCGCCGCGATCAGCGGCGTCACATGTCCGAGGATGGCGATCGGCACGGCGAATGCGTTGTAGACGATCGCGATTGCGATGTTCTGGCGGATGAGCCGGCCGGCCTTGCGCGAGACATCCAGGGCGAGCGGCACCGCCAGCAGGCTCTCGCGCAGGAAGACGAAGTCCGCGGCCTGGCGGCCGATGTCGGCTGCGGTCGCCGGAGCCATCGAGACATGCGCGGCGCCGAGCGCCGGCGTGTCGTTGAGGCCGTCGCCCACCATCAGCACCTTGTGACCGGCCCGGGCCAACGCCTCGATCCTCTCGACCTTGCCCGAGGGCAGCAGGGCCGGCACGAAATTCTCGATGCCCAAGGATCCCGCTGCCTCGCCGCAAGCTCTCGCGGTGTCGCCGGAAAGCATCTCGACCGAGATGCCGGCGTCCGTCAGCCTTTCCACCGCCGCCTTTGCATCGGCCCGCGTGGCATCTTCGAAGGCGAAGCATGCGACGATGCTGCCATTCTTCGCGAGAACCGTGCCGCCAAGGCCGCCATATCGCCCTTCACCGCCGGTGCGGGCCTTCCATCCGGCCCAGCCGCGCCGGCCAAGGCGCCAGATGTCGCCGCCGGAGGAAGCTTCGATGCCGAAGCCCGGCTCCTCCTGCACGCGGTCGAATTGGGTTCGATCGCGAACGCTGCCATAGGCCGCCAGCGCCTTCGAGAAGGGGTGCCGCGAATGCGCTGCCAGGTCGGCCGCGATCGCCAGCATGGCCGGATCGATCGACGCCGCGTTGACGAGCCTGGGCAGCCCCAGAGTGAGCGTTCCGGTCTTGTCGAACACAGCCGCGTCGATCGCCGCGAGACGCTCCATCGCCGAACCGTCCTTGACCATGACGCCGGCCTCGAACAGTCGCCGGGCCGCCACCACCTGGACGATCGGAACCGCGAGGCCGAGCGCGCACGGGCAGGTGATGATGAGCACGGCGATGGCGATGGTCATGGCGCGGTGCCAATCGCCGGACGCAACCATCCAGCCGAGGAAGGTTAGGAAGGCCGCCAGATGGACCACGGGCGCGTAGAGTGCCGATACCCGGTCGGCGATCCGCCTGTAGCGCGAGCGGCCACCCTCGGCGGCTTCCATCAGCCGGACCATTTCCGCCAGGAAGGAATCCTTCGCCGCGGCGGTCGCCTGCATCGTCAGCGGACCCGTCAAATTCAGCGTGCCGGCCTGGACGTGCGTGCCGGCGCTCACGGCTTTCGGCGCGCTCTCGCCGGAGACGATCGAGCAATCGAGGTCGGAATTCCCGCTGACGATATCGCCGTCGACCGGGATCCGCTCGCCGGCCGCAATGAGCAGGCGCATTCCCGGCGCGAGCTCGGCGACGGGCACGTATTCGCGTATTCCGTCGTCCCGCAGGACCACTGCCCCTCGCGCGGCAAGCCGCGACAGGCCATTGACCGCTGTTCGCGCCCGCTCGCGCATCACGTGATCCAGCGTGCGCCCGATCAGCAGGAAGAAGAGCAGCGACACCGAGGCGTCGAAATAGGCGTGCTCGCCGTGATTGATGGTCTCGTAGAGGCTCATCGCGTACGCGAGCGAGACGCCCACCGCGATCGGCACGTCCATGTTCATGCGGCCATGGCGCAGCGCGTTCGCAGCCGAGCGGAAGTAGATCCCGCCGGCGAAGGCGAGCGCCGGGATGGCGATCAGCGCCGACAGCCAATGGAACAGATCGCGAGTCGGGCCTTCCGCGCCGGACCAGACCGATACCGAGAGCAGCATGATATTGCCGGCTGCGAAGCCCGCCACGGCGACAGCGCGGATCAGCTCCGAGAGCGTCCTGTCCTTCTCGTGAATTTCCGGGTCGAACAGGTGCGCCTGATAGCCGAGCCGGCCGAGCACGGCGAAGAATGGCGGGACGATGTCGCCGCGCCAGCGGACCGACACACGCTTCGTCGACAGGTTGACGCGAGCGGACGCGACATTCTCGACCGAGCCGAGCGCCGCCTCGATCGCCTGGATGCAAGCTCCGCAGTGAACCGTCGGCACCGACAGGTCGGTCTGGTGGATGTCGCCGCCCAGGGAGCGGCTGGCCAACTTGATCTCCTCGCTCGACGGCGATGCGGATGTCGCGCCGGCGACCTCCAACGCCATTTCAGCCCCAGGCGCGCAGCAGCTCATTGCAGGGCTCCATTCGAGATCATGACACGGCGGACATCGCGGAACGGCGACGCCAGCCCGGCATCCGCATCGATCTCCACGATCCAGACGCCGTTCCTGGGCGTGTGCCGGACAGCAAATGCCTCCGCGCTCCCGGCGCTCCCGGCCACCGCGGCAAGTGTCAGGGCTTCGTCCTCGGCCTCGTAGGCCGGGTGGCGGAACAGCACCTTGACGCCGCGCAGCGGCACCGGTTTGCCCTGGCTGTCGACAAGGCTGTAACGGACCTCGCCGGAAGCGACGGTCAGCTTGCCCGTCCAGCCCAGCGCCGCCTGCGCCCTGCCTTTCCTGGCTTCTTCGTTGAACTGCTGGCTTGCGACATAGGTGTTCTCGACGACGAGGCCGGTCCAGCTTTTCTGGGCAAGCGTGGCCATGGTGACATTGACCCCGATCACCACCGCGAAGAACGCCAGGATGGAGACCAACATATGCTTGCCGGTGAACTCGCGCGGCTTCGGCATTTCGGCGCTCATCTGCTGTTCTCCGGGGCATTGAAGGTTGCGGTGTATTCGGCGGTTTCGGAACCTGCCGTGTCGTCGATGCGGAATTCGAAACTCTGCGCCGGCTTCCTGATCTGATCGGCCGGTTGCCGCACGAAGACCTTCAGCGTCTTCAGCCGGTCGGGCTCGACCGGGATGGAGAAGGAGCGGCTTGCGGGCTGGTCGATGCCGACGATGCTCATCTCACCGCCGTCGAGGCCGTGCAGTGTGATCTCGACCGTCCTCGGCTCGGGTATCATGTTGAGCAGCTTGACCGTATAGCCGTTCCGGATCGAGCCGTCCGAGAGCGTCACGAACTGCGGATTGCGATCATGCAGGACGTTCAGCTCCAGCCGTTCGCGCGTCAGCAGCGAATAGACGAGCACCAGGCCGATCGCCGACCACACGCCGAGATAGATGTAGGTGCGCAACCGGAAGATCTTGCCCAGGTGGAAATGTGCCAGGCCGTCGGCGAAGCTGCCGCTCGGCGTCCTCACCAGCGCCGGATTGACCGGGCCGGTGCCTCCGGATGTGGCCAACGCCATGTTGGCGTTGTAGTCAGCCAGCGTCGCATAGGAGATCAGCCCGCGTTCCCGGCCGAGCTTGTCCATGACGCTGTCGCAGGCGTCGATGCACAGCGCGCAGGTGATGCATTCCAGCTGCTGGCCGTCGCGGATGTCGATTCCCATGGGGCAGACGGCGACACAGGCGTTGCAGTCGACGCAGTCGCCGACCGATTGCCCCGCGGTCGAGGCCTTCTTGGCGTGGCGCGAGCGCGGCTCGCCGCGCCAGTCGTTATACGTCACCGTCAGCGAGTTTTCGTCGAGCATGGCGGCCTGGATGCGCGGCCACGGGCACATATAGGTGCAGACCTGCTCGCGCATCAGCCCGCCCAACACATAGGTGGTGCCGGTGAGCACCGCGATCGTGGCATAGGCGATGGGCGCCGCCGTGCCGGTGATGACTTCGCCGAGCAGCTTCGGCGCATCGGCGAAGTAAAAGATCCAGGCGCCGCCCGTGGCCACAGCGATGACAAGCCAGATGGCGTGCTTGGAGACGCGCAGGAAGAGCTTGCGGGCGCTCCAGGGAGCGGCATCCAGCTTCATGCGGGCATTGCGATCGCCTTCAATTGCGCGTTCGACGACAAGAAACAGGTCGACCCAGACGGTCTGCGGGCAGGTATAGCCGCACCAGGCTCGCCCGACCGTCGATGTGATGAGGAAAAGACCGACGCCCGCCATCATCAGAAGGCCGGCGACGTAGTAGAATTCCTGCGGCCAAATCTCGATGAAGAAGAAGTAGAAACGGCGGTTCGCCAGGTCGACGAGAACAGCCTGGTCGGGAGCGAAAGGCCCCCGATCCCAGCGTAGCCAGGGGGTCAGGTAATAGATGCCGAGCGTGATCGCCATCACCAGCCATTTGAACTGGCGGAAACGGCCGGAGGCGCGCTTCGGAAAGATTTTCTTGCGCGCGGCGTAGAGCGGCTGTCGCGTCTTCGCGGAGTTGACCGCTTCGGCCTCGAGCCGTTCTACCTGCGACTGATCCAGCACGACGATCTCCAATCACGGCGAAATGATGCCCGCCTTCTTTCCGGCAATCTCGCAATCGCGCGGGCGCGTCGCGTTGATGCAGGTCAAATTGAGCCATCAAAAACAAATCGAGGCCCGGCATGGCCGGGCCTCGTCGCTTGAACGGCTGAGGGCTGAGAATAGGCCCCGCTCCTATTCTCCGCCGCCAAGCGAATGGACATAGACCGCCAGCTCCTTGACCGTCGTCTCGCCGAGACGGCCGACCCAAGCAGGCATCACCCCGTTCTTCGGGGCTCGCACCTGGGCAGCAATCGCGGCCTCGCCGGAGCCGTGGAGCCAGATGGCATCCGTCAGATTAGGTGCTCCGAGGTCGCGGTTGCCCTTTCCGTTCTCGCCATGGCAGGCGGCGCAATTGTCCGCGAAAACCATGGCGCCGGGCTCGATCAGGCTCTTGTCCTGCACCGGTCCGGAAAGGCTCGCCACATAGGCGCTGACCTGGGCGATCTGTTCCGGCTTGAGCACGTCGGCAAAAGGGGTCATCTCGGACTGACGGGTGTCGGGGTCCGCTGCGAAGCGGATGCCGTGCGTTATCGTCTGCTGGATCTCCTCCGCCTTGCCGCCCCAGAGCCAATCGTCATCGTTGAGGTTCGGAAACCCTGTCGATCCTTGCGCGCCTGAGCCGTGGCACTGCACGCAATTCACCTTGAATGCCGCGCCGCCGGCGGCGACGGCGAACTCGCGCAACGTGTCGTCAGCGGCGATTTCCGAAACCGTCTTGGACTGTATCGCCGTGACGTATTTGGCCTTGGCGGCGTCAGCCGCGGCCATCTCGTTCTTGACGTCGTTGCGGCTGGAGAAGCCCAGGACGCCCCTGGTGGCGGAACTCAGCATCGGCCAGGCGGGATAGGCAATCGTGTAAGCGAGCGCCCAGGCCACGGTGATGTAGAAGGTGATCACCCACCAGCGCGGCAGAGGATTGTTAAGCTCCTTGATACCGTCCCATTCATGGCCGGTCGTCGTGATGCCCGAGATTTCGTCGATATGCTCGTTGCTCATGATCAATCGTCCTGGAGAGGAATTTTAGCGGCGTCGTCGGCATGCTTTCTGCCACCCGGACGCAGCGCGAAGACAATGCAACCGACAAAGAACAAAGCCATGGCAAGCAGGCCCCAACTGTCGGCGAACTCCCGCATCAAGTTGTATTCCATCGGTTGCCCTCCTCAGCGGTAGCCGGCTGCTTCGTCGTAGTTCTTGAAATCGACCAGGGTGCCGAGCATCTGGAGATAGGCTACGAGAGCATCCATCTCGGTGACCTGTTGCGGGTTGCCGTCGAAGTCGCCGATCTTGGCCTTGGGGTAGCGTTTCTCCAGGCCGGCCGTGTCGGCATTGGGATCGGCCTGCGCCGTCAGGTCGGCGTTCGCGTTGGCGACCATGTCGTCGGAGTAGGGCACCCCGACGCGCCTGTTCGCAACCAGGTGCGTCGAGAAATCCTTCACCTCGATCGGCGTGTCTTTCAAGAACGCATATTTCGGCATGACCGATTCCGGCACCACGGAGCGCGGGTCGGCAAGATGCTGAACTTGCCAGCTGTTGGAGTAGCGGTCGCCGACGCGAGCAAGATCCGGTCCGGTTCGCTTGGATCCCCACTGGAAGGGGTGGTCGTACATCGACTCGGCCGCCAGGCTGTAATGGCCGTAGCGTTCCACCTCGTCGCGGAACGGCCGGATCATCTGGCTGTGGCAGAGATAGCATCCCTCGCGCACATAGATGTTGCGTCCGGCAAGCTCCAGCGGGGTGTAGGGCCGCATGCCCTCGACCTTCTCGATCGTGTTGTCGAGATAGAAGAGCGGCGCGATCTCGACGATGCCGCCAACGGTCACGACCAGCAGGGATCCGACGAGAAGAAGCGTCGCGTTCTTCTCGATCAGCGCGTGTTTGTCTATCAGGCCCATGTCTGGCTCCTTATTCGGCAGGCTGGAGGGCGGGGGCGGAACCCGGCAAAGGCTGCTCTTTGCGCTGGTAGCCACGGATGGTCATGGTGACGTTCCAGGCCATGATCAGCACGCCGGCCAGGTACATGGCGCCGCCCGCGGCGCGCATGACGTAGTAGGGGTGCATCGCGGCGACCGTCTCGGCAAAGGAATAGACGAGGAAACCCTGCTCGTCGTATTCGCGCCACATCAGCCCCTGCATGATGCCCGAGACCCACATCACCGCCGCGTAGACAACGATGCCGAGCGTCGCCAGCCAGAAGTGCCAGGTGACGAGGCGCATCGAATAGAGCCGCTCGCGGTTCCAGAGCTTGGGCACCATGTAGTAGATCGCGCCGAAGCTGATCAGGCCGACCCAGCCGAGCGCGCCCGAATGGACATGGCCGATTGTCCAGTCCGTGTAGTGCGACAGCGAGTTGACCGTCTTGATCGACATCATCGGCCCTTCGAAGGTCGACATGCCGTAGAAGGCGATCGCGGCCACCATCATGCGGACGATCGGGTCGGTGCGGATCTTGTCCCAGGCGCCGGAGAGGGTCATGAGGCCGTTGATCATGCCGCCCCAGGAGGGCATCCACAGCATGATCGAGAACACCATGCCGAGCGTCTGCGCCCAGTCGGGCAGGGCGGTGTAGTGGAGGTGATGCGGCCCGGCCCAGATATAGAGGAAGATCAGCGCCCAGAAGTGGATGATCGACAGCCGGTAGGAATAGACCGGGCGGTTCACCTGCTTGGGCACGAAGTAGTACATCATGCCGAGGAAGCCCGCCGTCAGGAAGAACCCGACCGCATTATGGCCGTACCACCACTGCGTCAGCGCGTCCTGAACACCCGAGAATGCCGAGTAGCTCTTCGAGCCGAGGAACGAGACCGGCATCGTCAGGTTGTTGACGACATGCAGCATCGCGATGGTGACGATGAAAGACAGGTAGAACCAGTTGGCGACGTAGATGTGCGGTTCCTTGCGCTTCAGAATGGTGCCGAGGAAAAGGATCAGATACGCGACCCAGACGATCGTCAGCCAGAGGTCGACATACCATTCCGGCTCGGCATATTCGCGGCCTTCGGTGATGCCCAGCAGATAGCCGGTCGCGGCCATGACGATGAACAGCTGGTAGCCCCAGAAGACGAACCAGGCGAGATTGCCGCCGAACAGCCTCGCGCGGGACGTGCGCTGCACGACATACATGGATGTGCACAGAAGGGCGTTGCCGCCAAAGGCGAAGATCACACCGGAGGTATGAAGCGGCCGCAGCCGCCCGAAATTGAACCAGGGCCCGATGTTAAGCTGAGGGTATGCAAGCTCCAGCGCGATGAGCACGCCGACGAGCATGCCGACGACCCCCCAGAACACCGTTGCGATGGCCCCGTAGCGGATCGGGCCATCCATGTAGGCGGATGGGTCGATCGGCGCCGCAGGCTTGAAATCCGTCGTGCGCAGCAGGACCGCGGTGAAGCCAGCCACGGCGAAGAACAAAACCCACATGTGCTGGCGAAAAGGTTCATCCAACCCGAAGCCAGCGGCTACGAGGGCGCCAAAGGCGAACAGGCTTAGAAGGACGATCTCCGTGCCAAATTTCATCGCAAGTCCCCGATCTCGTCTCGAAAGTTCCGGCGGAAATACCCGCCCGAGGCACCTTTTCGAGATTTCCCGGCCCCCCGGCCTTGATCCAGGTCAAACGCGCACTGCTTTTATTTGGAGGCAGTCTTGGAGGGCATCGGAAACTGATCGCCTTCAGCCAAGGACGCCGGCGAAACGACCTGCAAGGCCGAACCTTGGGACCGTAGTGAGATCAAGCCAGGGGAGGGCGCAGGAGGATCGTCGGCGCTCAGTCGCCGCAGCGTTCCTCGAGCTGAGCCATGCTTGCGAGGCTGATCTGCCGCTTGTTGACGATCCGGATCGTGCCGTCGGACCGCAACCTGGACAATTCCCGGCTGACCGTCTCGATGGTCAGCCCAAGAAAATCGGCGATATCGGTGCGCGTCAGCGGCAGGTCGAAGCTTATCGGGCTCGCCGGATGGTGCGCGGGATCGGTGTTTCTGGCGACCATGAGGAGGAAGCTTGCGACCTTCTCGGACGCGGTCTTGCGCCCGAGCGCCGCCATCCAGTCGCGTGCTTCGTCGAGCTCGGCCAGCGTATGCTTCAGCAGCAGACGTCCAAGCTCCGGCATCTCGTTTGCCATCCGGTCGATGATCGCCTTTGGAAACGAGCAGAGCGCCACATTCGTCAAGGCTTCGGCCCTGATCGGCTTCTTCGCCTCGAACGGCCTGCCCAGGAAATCGGGAGCGAAATGGAACCCGACAATCTGCTGACGACCATCCGAGAGATTTCTGGTGAGCTTGACCACGCCGGACAGAAGGTTGGAGTAGGTTCCGTCGTCGGGCAGTTCCGTGCCTGCCGGAACCTGATGCCTGGATGAGGCTTTGGCCAATTCGGCAAGTTGGCGGGCGTTGAAGGCGCGGCATAATCCATCCTGCCGCGCTTCGCAGGATTTGCAAATTGCGGGGACGTCGGCTTTTTGAATATCCCGTCTGGCGGTCATTGCGACGCCCGTGGTCAAATAGGAGCGGCAATCTGCCCGGGTTTTGACCTGAGTCGCCTTGATCGAGATCAAGGTTTTGCCGGCGTCGTTCGGGCAGCTTGACCGTCATGACCCCGCCCGCCGCCTCCATCGATCCGCCGCGCCCAGCTCCGACCGTGAGCCCTGGCGACAACGTGCCGCGTTACACGAGCTATCCGACCGCGCCGCATTTTCATCCGGGCGTCGACGCGGTCACGGTTCGCGGGTGGATGGACGCGCTCGAAGGCGATGACGAGATATCGCTTTATCTGCACATCCCGTATTGCGACCGCTTATGTTGGTTCTGTGCCTGCCATACCAAGCAGACACGTCACTATGCGCCCGTGGCTACTTTCCTTCGCTCGCTCCACAAGGAGATCGAAACGGTCGGCGGTCTCGTCAGCGGCCGCGGCCGGGTCCGCGCCGTTCATTTCGGGGGCGGCTCCCCGACAATGCTGAAGCCCGACGACATCCTCATGCTCGGAAAGGCGTTGCGGGATCAATTCGACTTCCTCGATGATGCCAGCCTCAGCGTCGAGATCGACCCCAACGACATGGATGAGGGTCGGCTGGACGCGTTTGCCGCGATCGGCATGACAAGGGCGAGCCTGGGTGTCCAGGATTTCGATCCCAAGGTGCAGAAGGCGATCAATCGCGAGCAGAGTTTCGCGCTGACCAAGAGCATTGTCGATGCGGTGCGGGCGAGGGGCGTCACGTCCGTCAACCTGGATCTGCTCTACGGGCTGCCGCATCAGACCGGCAAGAGCGTCGCGGCGACCGTTGCCCAGGCGCTGACCTTGGCGCCGGACAGGCTTGCCCTGTTCGGCTACGCACATGTGCCGTGGTTCAAGAAGCATCAGACGATGATTGATGAAGCCTGGCTGCCCGACTCCGTCGCGCGCCTGGCGCAGTCACAGCTTGCCGCGCAGCTGATTGTCGATGCCGGCTACGAGGCATTGGGATTGGACCATTTCGCGAAGCCCGGGGACACGCTGGCGGTTGCCGCCCGCGCCGGCAAGATCCGCCGCAATTTCCAGGGCTACACCGAGGACCAGTGCGAAACCCTGATCGGTCTCGGCCCCTCCTCGATCAGCCGGTATCGCCAGGGCCATGCACAAAACATCGTTGCGACGGGCGAATACCAGAAAGCCGTGGATTCGGGAGAGCTGGCGATAGCGCGCGGCATAGAATTCAGCGTCGAAGATGAGGCGCGTGGCTGGGTCATCGAGCGCCTGATGTGCAACTTCGCCTTCTCGGCGGTGGAGCTTGTCGACCGCTTTGGAAATGTCGGCCAAAGGCTGCTTTGCGAAGCGAGCCGACTGGCCATCAGCGGGGCGGGCCAGCTTCTTCGGCTGGAAGGCGAGAACTTCGTCGTGCCGGCGGCAAGCCGTCCGCTTGTCCGCACGGTGGCGGCGAAATTCGACAAATACCTCAGCAACGGAACCGGCAGGCATTCGGTGGCGGTTTGAATAGGCTTCAGTCAGCGGGTCAGAAATGCTCGCCGATCCTGAAGGGACCGACACGAGTGCCGGCCGCGACAAGGTAAGCGGTCGACCAGCCGATCAGCAGAAACCCATTGACACCCTCCAGGGCGGCCAGCACGCGCCAGCCATGGGCGGGCACGACATCTCCATAGCCGACGGTCGAGAAGGTTATGGTCGAGAAGTAAAGCGCCGTCTCGAAATCGCTCAGGATTCCGAGCAGCCGGTAGATCCCGGCCCAAAGCCAGACTTCCGCCGTCATGACAGCGAAGAGCCCCATGACCACGGTGATCATGGCCAGGACCCGGCTGCGCCGCCCGTGCATGCGAAAGAACGCCACAAGCCGTGCCATCACGTGAGTGACGGCGATAAGGCCGAAAGTGTGGATCAGGACCGTCAGGCTGATGACGATCGTGCCGACGAAAAGATTGAGGATCATTCGAAGACACTACGGCCCGAAGCACCCGGTTCCTTGCGCCAGATCAAACCTCCCGATCCGGCCGACCGTTAGACGCTTACTGGCCGCCCGCGGGCTCGTGGCGACGTGCTCGATCTCAAGACGAAATGGCCGGGCAGGACCTCTCCCAAGGTCCGCCCGGCCCGTGCTTCCGGCCCGCCATTGCCGGAGGCAGCCCCCCATGCTGTCGGATCAGTTCGAAGCGGCTTTGGTCGCCTCGGCGAACAGCTCGGCAAAGACGGGCTTTGCCTTGCCGATCTGCTTGACGGCTTCCGCCGCCTCCAGGTTGACCGGCTTGCCGACGACGATCAGCGCCACCATGCCCATGCCGTAGTGGGGAGCGCATTTCACGCCATAGACACCTTCCTTGGTGAGGGTGACCGTGATCTCCTCGCTGGCCTTGCCCTTGAAGGGCTCGGCGCCGTCCGGGAGCATTCCATTGATGATCTCGGCATTGTGGGTCTTGTCGGTCGGCACGAACTTGATCGTGTCGCCTGGCGCCGCCCGCACGAAGTTGGGCTGGAAAACCATCGCGCCCTTTTCACCCTTGTTCAGCATCTGGACGACATGTTCCTCGGCATTCGCGGCGCCGGCCATCGAGAGCAACGCGACCGCCGCGGCAATGAGGGGCAATTTCATTGGAAAGTTCCTTTCTTGTTTCACCACGGCATCTACCGTCGCGCGCTTTTAAATCGTCGGAGAACGTGGCGATTTGCGCTGGCGCAAATGCAGGAGGAAAAGATCCGCTGATGGACGGTGAACCCGAATGATGCGGATTACTTCAATCATCGGCGCCAAATCCCTCTGGGACTAAGTCCGGTCGGGACATGGGCGCGCTGCGCTTTTGAAGTCAGGAAGGCCGTTGGCAGGTCTTGATCGACCGTCGATTGCCGGCCTGCCCATTTCCGAGGGATGGCTGAAGCCGCAGCTCAGCCTTGTTCCAGAGTTTCCCTCATCCTGCCTCGGCATTTTGCGATGGATCAAAGCCCGCTGGCTCCCCGCCGGATAGATCCAAGGCGCGCCCGGTCCTGAAATGGACCGGTCATGAACCGGTGGCAGCGTTGATGCGTTGTGCTTTGTCCGCATCGGTTCAACCCAGCGAAGGAGTCGGAAATGACCGAGCATCCCAGCGCCAATCGTCTGTCCGCGCAGGAACTGCGAGACATCGATGCCTACTGGCGTGCCGCCAACTACCTGACCATCGGGCAGATCTATCTGCTCGACAATCCGCTGCTTCGCGAACCCCTTCGGCTGGAGCATGTCAAGCCGAGGCTGCTCGGCCACTGGGGGACCTCGCCTGGTCTCAGCTTCATCTATGCGCATCTCAACCGCGCCATCAGGCAGCGCGACGCCAATGTCATCTATGTCTGCGGTCCCGGCCATGGCGGGCCGGCGATGGTGGCCAACACCTATCTCGAGGGCACCTACAGCGAGACCAATCCGGACATTGCGCTGGGCGAGGCCGGAATGAAGAAGCTCTTCCGCCAGTTCTCATTTCCTGGCGGCATCCCGAGCCATGCGGCGCCTGATGTGCCCGGCTCGATCCATGAAGGCGGCGAGCTTGGCTACGCGCTCTCGCACGCTTATGGAGCGGCCTTCGACAACCCGGACCTTGTCGTCGCCTGCGTCGTCGGCGACGGCGAGGCGGAAACCGGGCCGCTCGCCACCTCCTGGCATTCGAACAAGTTCCTCAACCCGGCGCTTGACGGCGCGGTGCTGCCGATCCTCCACCTCAACGGCTACAAGATCGCCAATCCCACCATTCTGGCCCGTATCCCCGAGGAAGAGCTGCGTGCGCTGTTCATCGGCTACGGTTACGAGCCGCTGTTCGTCGAAGGTGACGATCCGGCGTTGATGCATGAGCGGATGGCGGTCGTGCTCGACGATGCGCTCGACCGCATCAAGGCGATCCAGGATGCGGCCCGCACCGGCGCGAAAACCGCGCAGCCGCGGCCGAAATGGCCGATGATCGTGCTGCGAAGCCCGAAGGGCTGGACTGGCCCGAAGGAGGTCGACGGAATGAAGACCGAGGGATTCTGGCGCGCCCATCAGGTCCCGCTTTCAGGCCTGGCTGAGAACCCCGAGCATCTGAGGATGCTTGAGGCGTGGATGAGAAGCTACCGGCCCGAAGAGCTTTTCGATGCCGCCGGCGCGCCCCTGGCCGCGATCCGCGCCACCGCGCCGCAAGGCGACAGGCGCATGAGCGCCAATCCGCATGCCAATGGCGGCCTGCTGCGCCGGTCTCTCGAACTGCCGGGCCTGGATGAGCATGCCGTCCCGGTCGAGCGGCCCGGCGGCGTCAAGGCGGAGTCGACCCGTGTCATGGGCGGTTTCCTGCGCGACGTCATGACATTGAACCGGGCTGCCAGGAACTTCCGCATCGTCGGCCCCGACGAGACGGCCTCGAACCGATGGCAGGATGTCTTCGAGGTGACTGAGCGCGCCTGGATGGAAGAGATCCTTCCCGAGGATGTCCACCTGGCGCGGGAAGGCAGGGTTCTGGAAATTCTATCCGAGCATACGTGCCAGGGTTGGCTGGAAGGTTACCTGCTTACCGGGCGCCATGGCTTCTTCTCCTGCTACGAGGCCTTCACGCACATCGTGGATTCCATGTTCAACCAGCATGCGAAATGGCTGGATGCCTGCCGCAAGCTCGCCTGGCGGCGGCCGATCGCCTCGCTGAACTATCTGTTGTCCAGCCATGTCTGGCAGCAGGAGCACAATGGCTTCAGCCATCAGGATCCAGGCTTCATCGACGTTGCGCTGAACAAGAAGGCGGACGTCGTGCGTGTCTACCTGCCGGCGGACGCTAACAGCCTGCTTTGCGTGACCGATCATGTGCTTAAGACGTGGAACCGCATCAACGTCATCGTCGCCGGCAAGGCCAATTCCTGGCAGTGGCTGTCGATCGACGAGGCGAAAGTCCACTGCGGCGCCGGCATCGGCATATGGGGGTGGGCATCGACCGACGGCGGGGCCGAGCCGGATGTGGTGATGGCCTGCGCCGGCGACGTGCCGACGCTCGAGACGCTGGCCGCCGTTCAAATCCTGAGGCGCCACATTCCCGACCTCAAGGTCCGTGTGGTGAACATTGTCGATCTGATGACGCTGCAACCGAAGGAACATCATCCGCACGGGCTGTCGGACCACGAGTTCGACGCGTTGTTCACCAGGGACAAGCCTGTCATCTTCGCCTATCACGGCTATCCGTGGACGATCCACCGCCTGACCTACCGGCGGACCAATCACGACAACATCCATGTGCGCGGCTACAATGAGGAAGGGACGACGACGACGCCGTTCGACATGACCGTTCTGAATGGGCTCGACCGCTATCATCTCGTGCTCGGCGCGCTCGACCGCATTCAAGAGCCGGCCGGCGCGCACATCCAACTGAGGCAGGCCATGGAAGGCAAGCTGATCGAGCACGCAGCCTATATCCGCAAGCACGGCCAGGACATGCCCGAGATCCTCGGCTGGAAGTGGGAGCGGTAATCGATGACGAGGCGCCGGGCTGAGAGGATCGGCCTTGCAAAAGCGGCGGGGACCGGCCGGCCATGACCGATGCAATTCTCGTCCTCAATGGCGGCTCATCGAGCCTGAAGTTCGCCGTCTTTCAATGGCGCGACGAGCTCCATCTGCTGGTGCGTGGCAGCGTCTCGTCGATCGGCGAGCGGCCCCGGCTCCACGTCGCGCCCACGGCAATGACGCCGCCGTTCGACAGGAGCCTTGGCGAACAACCGATCTCCATCGGCACGGCGTTCGAAGCCGTTGCGTCCTATCTTGCGGACCGCGGCCTCCTGCGCCGGGTGCGCGGGGTCGGGCATCGCATCGTGCATGGCGGCCGGGAGTTTGTCCGTGCAACGCTGCTCGACGAGCGCACGCTCGGTGCCTTGCGCAGGCTCGAGCCGCTCGCCCCGATTCATCAGGCGATCAACCTGGAGCTCGTCGACTTGGCCAGCCGCCTCCTGCCCGGCACCATGCAGGTCGGCTGCTTCGATACGGCCTTCCACGCGGTGCAGCCCGAGCACGCAAGGCTTTATGGCCTGCCGCACGAGATGGCGGAGCAAGGCATCGTCTCCTACGGCTTCCATGGGCTCTCCTACAGCCATATCGCCAGCGAGCTCAACAACCGTTACGGCGCCGCCGCCGGCGGCCGGACGATCGTTGCCCATCTTGGCAGCGGTGCGAGCCTGTGCGCGATGAAGGCAGGCGTAAGCCACGCCACCACCATGGGCTTCTCGACGCTTGACGGCCTCGTCATGAGCACGCGTTGCGGCGCCATCGATCCCGGCATCCTCCTGCACCTTCTGCAGGACCGGAAGCTGTCCTCGGAGGAACTTGCCGAACTGCTCTATCAGCGATCCGGTCTGCTCGGGGTATCCGGCATCTCGGGAAACATGCAGACGCTGCTTGCATCGAAAGACCCGGCGGCGATGCGCGCCGTCGACCTTTTCGTCTATCGTGTCGGGCGCGAGATCGGATCGCTTGCCGCGGCGATAGGCGGGCTCGACACCCTCGTGTTCACGGCGGGCATCGGCGAGCATGCGCCCGCGATCCGGCGGAGCATCTGCGAAGCCGCGGGATGGCTGGGCGTCGCGCTCGACGAGGCGTTGAACGCGCAGGGCGAGGAACTGATCAGCGCCCCGGATTCCCTGGTCGACGTGCTTGTCATTCCCGCCGACGAGGAACGAGCGGTGGCCGCTGAGTTGCTCGGCTTCGAAGGCAAAGACTAAGTGATATCGCCCGCAAGCGCGCGGCGCTTGCGGGCGATATCATCAAAACAATCCGACCCGCCTTAGCCCGGCAAAGAGGCGCCGAGCTTCCGCTGAACCAGGACGAGCGTCGGGTCGTCGGGATCCGTCGTGACGATGAAGCCCATCTCGCGCTCAAGTTCGATCGCTGCGCGGTTTTCGCGACTCTCGATCGATTCAATCGTCTCGATGCCATGATCGTCGGCATAACGCGCGACATAGCCGAGAAATTCCCAGCTGACGCCGAGATGCTTGCGATCCTCGCGGATGCAGATGGCGACTTCGCCACGCCGATCGGCAGGGTCCGCGGCGAGGGTCGCGACCGCAATCAGCATTCCGTCGGTGGAGAAAGCGAGAAAATTATGGACGTGCGGATCGTCGGAGCGGGTCATCGCCACCAGCCGCTCATGCGAAACCTCCTTCACCGCCCCGAGGAAGCGGAAGCGCAGATCCTCCGGTGTCACATGGGTGAAGAACTCGGCGACGATCGGCTCATCGTCGGGACGCGCGCGGCGCACCTCGAAGCGAAATCCGGTGTGGGTCGTAAGCATTGTCTTCATTTTCAGCCCTTTTTCAGGATTGATGCGCGGGATTGGCGCAATGGCCTCATTCACCCATTGCCAGCAGCGTGTCGCGTTTCAGGATTTCGATGCTGCGCAGGCTGAGCAGGCGGATCACGCCCTTCTCTTTCAGGCGGGTGAAGACCCGCGACACGGTTTCGATGGTGAGGCCGAGATAGTCGCCGATGTCGTTGCGCGACATAGGCAGTTCCACCTGCCGCAGCCCGCCCTGACGCTCCGACATTTCGATGAGGAACGCGGCGACGCGCTCGATGGCGTTCTGGCGGCCGAGCACCAGGAGATGCTCCTGCGCCCGGGTCAGGCCTTTGAGCGCCAGAGGCAGGAGCTGACGCGACATGTCCGTGCCTGACGGAGCGCGGAAGACCCGGACACCGGTTGCGTTGATCGCCTCGGCGAAGAAGTGGTGGGTGGCGTCGGCCTCGAAACCGAAGGTCTCTCCCGCCAAGTGGAACGCGCTGATCTGCCTGCGACCGTCGGCGAGCAGGCGGTAGATGCGGACCGCGCCGAATTCGACCTGATAGAGGGCGCCGGCCTTCTCGCCCTGGGCATAGATTTCGGCGCCTGCCGTGAAGAAGCTGACCGGAGTTGCCTGCCCTTCGAAGACAGGCGCGGGGCTCTGATGGGGAAGATAGGACGGCAGTGCAATCTTGGCGGAGGATTGAGCGTACATGGCTGTGGTCCCAGTGAATTTGTGACAACAGCAATCGCCCAAATCCGGCCATGCCGAAATTCGGTTATGTCCCTACGGGAAACTACTTAGTGCAACCCGAGATCACCCTGCCGAGCCAAATATGTCGAGCAGGCCGCCTGGCCCGTTCGCCAACTGGGTCCATGCGCCAACCGGGTAAGCGATTGACCGCGATCAAGGCCGGCATGATTTGACCCGGCATTGTCTGGCCGGAGCAACCAGGGGAAACCGACCATGACCTCCGATATGATTGAAATCTGGACCGGGATACTCGGCCTTGCCTATCTTGTCGCCGCAGGCCTTTATTCCGAAATGCTCCGTGCCAGGAAGGATGTCCCAGCAAGACGTGGTCATGCCCGGCCGGTGAGGATAAGGCGCTCGCGATAGGAAATGACGCCGGACCAGCGCGGTTTCATTCTTTCGTGCCGAGGGAAAGCCGGTCCGTTCCAGTCTGTCTTCCGAGAAACGGGGAAGCGTGATGAAGGCAATGGTGCTGGAAAAGCCCGGTACGCTTCTCAATCTCGTCGACGGTCCGGAGCCCTTGCCGGGGGCGGGCGAGATCAGGCTCAAGGTGGAGGCATGCGCGGTATGCCGCACCGACCTGCACGTCGTGGACGGTGACTTGCCATCGCCAAAGCTGCCGCTCGTGCCGGGTCACGAAATCGTCGGCATCGTCGATCTTGTCGGTGAAGGCGTGTCACGATCCCGGCTTGGGCAGAGGGTAGGCGTTCCATGGCTGGGGCACACTTGCGGACATTGTCCCTATTGCAACGCCGGCGCCGAAAATCTCTGCGACCAGCCGCTCTTCACCGGCTACACGCGCGACGGCGGCTTCGCCAGTCATGTCGTTGCCGACGAGCATTTCGCCTTCGAGCTCGATGCCGCCGCCGATCCGGTGTCGCTGGCGCCGCTCCTGTGCGCTGGTCTGATCGGCTGGCGCTGTCTCAAGAAGGCCGGCGATGGCCGGCGCCTGGGCATCTTTGGCTTCGGCGCCGCCGCGCATATCATCACGCAGGTCGCAATCTGGCAGGGACGTGCGATCTTTGCCTTCACGCGGCCTGGTGACATCCAGGCACAGGAATTCGCGCGCTCATTGGGCGTTGCCTGGGCAGGGGCCTCCGATGAACTGCCCCCCGCCGAACTTGACGCCGCGATCATTTTCGCACCGATCGGCGACCTGGTGCCGGCGGCGTTGCGGGCTGTCCGCAAAGGCGGCCGGGTGGTCTGCGGCGGCATCCACATGAGCGACATTCCATCGATGCCCTACAGGCTTCTGTGGGAAGAACGGGAATTGGTGTCGGTCGCCAACCTGACCCGCCGGGACGCCGAGGAGTTCTTTCCAATCGCGAGGGACGCCCGGGTCCGCACGCACACAAAGGTCTATCCGCTGGAGCGGGCGAACCAGGCGCTGGATGATTTGCGCATGGGCCGGCTGAGTGGCGCCGCCGTCCTTAAGCCGTGACGGTCGTGGAGCGCGCGTTCGCACGGCCGTCTTATCTGCTTTGGCCGGTTCGTCCCTGGCCGGCAGAGTCGGTCAGGGCGGGTCGGGGCGGCCGATGAGAACAGGCACGCAGCGCGACATTCTTCTCCCGGACGGCTTGCCGAGTTGCGCTATGGCTGCTCGACCCGGGCCACCTTGTAGGTGTGCATGGCCCCGTTGCGCTTGATCGAGACGTACTCGCCGGTGACGAAGCGCTCCTCGCCGAGATGAAAGCCGACCTCGTCGTCACGATCGCCCTCGGCGTAGTCGAAATACCATTGGCCGCCCGGCTTGCGCCGCAGGCGGCCGACAAGATCGTCCTCGCCGGTGCGGAAGCGGCGGACGCGGCAGAAGCCCTTGTGCGATTTCCACTCCTCCGCGTCCAGCCGTCCCTCGTTGGTGAGCGGTGCGAGCACATCGTAGCCTTCCTCGCGGTCTCCTTCCGGATGACCTTTTTCGCGTGCGAGAAGCAGGCGGATGTTCCTGAATTTCGGGGTGAGGTCGTGCAAGCTGGTCATGGCAAACTCCTTCGAGGCCATTCCTATCGCGGCGATCGGAGGCGACCTTGATCAAGGTCAAACGGGCATCGGCTTACCGCGGGCTCAACTGGAGCCTGTCGGCACATGGCCGCAAACCCAGTTGACGATCTGGCCGGCGCTCATCGCCCCCGATACGCGCGCGATTTCCCGCTGGCGGTGAAATAGGATCATGGTGGGGATGCCGCGAATGCCCAGCCTCGCCGCGATGGCCTGCTCCTTGTCGGAATTCAGCTTGACCAGCCGGATGTGAGGCTCCAGCGCCTTGGCGGCGGCCTCATAGGCCGGCGCCATCATCTTGCAGGGACCGCACCAGGGAGCCCAGACGTCGACAAGGACGGGCAGGCTGCCGCGGCCGATCTGACGGTCGAAATTCGCAGCGTCGATGTCCTGCGGAACTCCCGAAAACAGCCGGGCTCCACACTTTCCGCATTGCGCTTCGGCGCTGTTTCGGTTCGGCGGCAGGCGGTTGACCACGCCGCATTTGGTGCAAACCACCAGATTCTCCTGGGTCATGACCTTCTCCCATTCCGATCGCGTTCGAGACGCCCATCGCCAAGGGCCCGCAGCGCATTAAGGATGACGGCGACGTCTATGCCCTCTTGCAGCAGTGCTCCCGCCACCGGGGTTATATGCCCCATGGCGGCCGCGATCATCGCCGCGCCCGAGAGCCCCAGCCCGACGACGATGCTCTGCAGGGCGATCCGGCGCGTCCGCCTGGCGATACGCAATGCTTCCGCGACAGGTTCCAGCCTGTCGGTCAGCACGACCACGTCCGCCGCCTCCGACGAAGCTGTCCCGCCGCGGGCTCCCATGGCAATGCCTACGGTCGCCGCGGCAAGGGCGGGAGCATCGTTGATGCCGTCGCCAACCATCATCGTCGGCGCCGCAGCCTTTTCGGCCTCCACTGTTCCAACCTTGTCGGCCGGCGTGGCGTTGGCGAAGACCGCATCGAGATCGAGGGAAGCGGAGACCTTTTCAGCCGCAGCGCCGTCATCGCCAGTCAGCATGACTATCCGGGTGACGCCTGCCGAGCGCAAAGCCTCGACAGTGCCGGGAGCATCTTCGCGTATGGCGTCTCCGAAGGTGAAAACAGCGGCAAGCCGGCCATCGATGGCCAGAAACACCCTGAGCACCTGCGTGTCGCGATACCGGCGCTCTCCGCTCTCCGCCCAGTTGGGCAATGGTCCGTTTCCAAGAACAAGCGGCCTCGACCCGGCCACGACCGATATCCCATCCACCTGACCTTCAAGGCCTTCTCCCCGATGCTCGCGGACATCACTGGGTTGGGAAAGCAAAAGGTTCCCGTGGCGGGCAATGCGGACAATCGAATCCGCAAGGACGTGGTGCGAAGCCTGTTCAAGCGAGGCGAGCAGCCGCAGCGGTTCATCGGTTCCCTGGCCTGGAGCGACGTCGCTCTCGATCAGCTCGGCGCCGCCGAGCGTCAGGGTCCCTGTCTTGTCGAAGATCGCGGTGCGTATCTGGGCGAGCGCCTCCAGCGCCGCGCTGCCCTTCATGAGGATGCCGGCGCGGGCGGCACGCGACACGCCGCCGATGAATGCGACGGGCGCCGCGAGGATCAGCGGGCAGGGCGTCGCGACCACCAGAACGGCGAGAGCGCGGATCGGATCACCGGAAAGATACCAGGCGATGGCGGCGATCAACAGCGTGGCCGGAAGCAAGAGCAGGGCAAAACGGTCGGCAATGCGTATGAACGGCGCCTTGGCGGTTTGCGCGGCGGCGACCATGCGCACGATCGCGGCGTAGGTGCTTTTGTCGGCGATGGCCGAGGCCCGCATGACAAAGGCCTCGCCGACATTGACGGTGCCGCTGCGCAATGCGTCGCCGGCGCCGCGCCGCTCCGGCAGGGGCTCTCCGGTGACCGTCGACTCATCGACCTGGGCCGAGGCGTCGATCAGGATGCCGTCCACGGGCAGCAATTCGCCGGCGCGCACCAGAAGCTCGTCGCCGACCGCCACCTGGGCGATCGCGACGGTTTCGGTGCCATGTGCGGATTTCCGGTGCGCCACACGCGGCGCCCTGTCGGTCAGAGCCCTGAGATTCCGCTCCGCCCGGCCGCGCGCCAGATCTTCGAGCACGGTGCCGCCGGCATACATGATGGCGACGACCACCGCCGCCAAGGCCTGCCCAAGCAGCAGCGCCGCCGACATCGAAACCAGCGCGATCGCATCGACGCCGACCCGGCCGATCCAGAAATCCCGCAGGATCGAGATGGCAAGCGCCGCCACGACGGGCAGCGTTGCCGCTGTCCAGATCATATCGGGCGAGGCGATGTCGATACCGTTTCGCCAGACGCCCAGTCCGAGCGCCAGGCCGAGAACGGCTATGATCAGCAGCGCGCGCCGCAGCACGGATTCTTTCATGACGGCCGTCAAAGCTCGTCGATCATTTCCCGCAGCAAAAGCCGGACATCCTTTGCCGTCGCGGCAAGTTGCGGGTTGTCGATCGCTCCCATCGCCACCATCGGATCGACCGCCGCCACCTCGGTCTTGCCGGGGGCGGTCTCGGTCACGATCACGTTGCATGGCAGCATCGCGCCGATCTTGTCCTCGGCCTGCAGCGCGCGCCATGCGAAATGGGGATTGCAGGCACCGAGGATCATATATGGCTTGAAGTCGACGCCCAGCTTGACCTTCATCGTGTGCTGGACATCGATCCTCGTCAGGATGCCGAAGCCCTTGCCGGCAAGCTTTTTTGTGACGTGTTCGATCGCCGGCGCGAACGGCATGTCGAGGCTCTTGCTGAAATAATAGCTCATCGAATCCTCCTTCCATGGCGATTGTCGCCAGCAGGGACAGCTTGAGGGCAGTAGCTAGCCGCGGGGCTCGGATGGCGCTTTGATCCAGCGCAATGAATGCCAGCCGCCTTCGGTGAATGTGGCGGCAAGGAGTTCTCCAGGATGACAATCCGAAATCTTGAATACGCGGTCTCACCGAAATCCGTCGTTGTCGTCGGCGCGACCGAGCGCGTTGGCTCGGTCGGCCGCGTTGTCTTCGACAACATCGTCGGCGGCGGCTTCGAGGGGGAGATCTGGCCGGTCAATCCCAAACATGCGCAGGTGGCCGGCCGCCGCTGCTACCGCAGGGTCGCCGATCTGCCGGGGGTTCCCGATCTGGCCGTGATCGTGACCCCTCCCGAGACTGTGCCCGATATCGTGCGGGAACTGGGCGAGAAGGGGACGCGAGCCGCCGTCGTCATCACCGCGGGGCTCAATCACGCCAACGGTCTGCGCCAGGCGATGCTCGATGCGGCCAAGCCATCGCTCATGCGCATTATTGGCCCGAACACTGTCGGGTTGATGGTCCCCCCGGCGAAGTTCAACGCCAGTTTCGCCCATATGGCGGCCCGCCCCGGGAACATTGCGCTGATCTCGCAATCCGGCGCCATCGCCACGTCGCTGATCGACTGGGCGGCCGAGAACAATGTCGGCTTTTCCCGGATCATCTCGCTCGGCGACATGGCGGATGTCGATGTCGGTGACTGCCTCGACATGCTGGCGGGGGATTTCCACACGCGCGCTATCGTGATGTATCTCGAAACCATACCCAATCCGCGCAAATTCATGTCGGCCGCGCGGGCGGCGGCGCGCCTAAAGCCGGTTATCGCGATCAAGCCCGGGCGGCACGAGCAGGCGGCCAGGGCGGCCGCGACGCATACCGGCGCGCTTTCGGGCACCGACAGGGTAGTGGACGCCGCCTTGCGCAGGGCAGGCGTGCTGCGTGTGGATGATCTCGCCGAGTTGCTCGATGCCGCCGAGACTGTCGCCCGTCACGCTCCCCTCGAGCGGGCGCGGGTCGGCATCGTCACCAATGGCGGCGGGGCCGGCGTGCTTGCCGTCGACAAGATCGTCGATCGTGGAGGCGAGCTGGCCGAACTTGCGCCCTCGACGATCGAGCGGCTCGAGCGTGCGCTGCCGCCAACCTGGTCGCATGCGAATCCGATCGACATCGTCGGTGACGCGGCGCCGGAGCGCTACGAGGCGGCGCTCGAAGCCCTGGCGGCGGATCCGGGGACGGACGTTATCCTGGTCATGAATTGCCCCACCGGGCTCGGTTCCTCGCCGGACGCGGCCAGGAAGGTCGCCGAGCTTGGCGACGACGGCGAGATCGGCGGAAAACCGCTTCTCGCGTGCTGGCTCGGCGAGCATACCGCGCGCGAAGGCCGGCGCGTCCTGACGGAAGCCGGCATCGCGAGCTTCGAGACGCCGGAGGATGCGGCGATCGCGGCGTCCTATCTCGGCGAATGGTCGCGCGCCCAGCGGGCGCTGCTGCGGACTCCCCCGAGCCGGGATGGCAACCAGGCCGATGGCAAGGCATCGGCGCAGGCCATCTTCCGGCAAGTGGCCGCCGAAGGACGGCGCATGCTGACGGAGCCGGAAGCAAAAGCGGCGATAGAGGCCTATGGAATCCCCGTGCCGCGGACCATCGTCGCCGGATCCGTCGCGGAAGTGGCGCAGGCCGCCGGCGAGCTTCTCGAAAGCTCTGAAGCAGTGGTCGTCAAATTGCTGTCGAAGGTGGTCTCGCACAAGTCGGATGTCGGCGGCGTGGTCCTCGACATCGCCACCGCGGAGAAGGCCGCGGAGGCCGCCCGGTCAATCGAGACGCGCCTGCGCGCGCGGTCGCCGCAGGTGAAGGCGGACGGCTACACGGTGCAAGCCATGGTCGCGCGCAAGCATGCTCAGGAACTCATACTGGGCATGAACCTCGACCCGATGTTCGGCCCGGTCATTCTGTTCGGCGCCGGCGGCACGGCGGTCGAGGTCGTGAACGATACCGCGATCGCCCTGCCGCCGCTTGACGACGTGCTGGCCGCAGACGCGATCGACGCGACTAGGATAGGCCGCCTGCTTGCCGGCTATCGCGATCGCAAGCCGGCCAACCGAGGCGCGATCATCGCCGCGCTGAACGGCCTTTCGCAAATGATCGTCGACTTCCCCTGCCTGGTCTCCCTCGACATCAACCCGCTGCTGGCCGATGCCGAAGGCGTGGTTGCGCTCGATGCGCGTATCGAGATCGACCCGCGACGGGTGGATGAGTCGGCGCCGAACCCGGCGCTTGCCATAAGGCCCTATCCGTCGGGATGGAGCCGTGATTTCCAGTCGGACGGCATGACCTTTCACATCCGGCCAATCATGCCGGCGGACGTTGCGCTTTATCCCGCGTTCCTGGCGAAGATTTCTCCCGACGACCTCAGGCTGCGCTTCCTGTCGCTGCGGAAGAACTTCCCGGACCAGATGCTCAAGCGGCTCACACAGCTCGACTACGACCGCGACATCGCCTTCGTCGCGCTTGAAAAGGACACGGGGGCGCTGGCGGGAATCGGCCGGCTTTCCTGCGACCCCGATCACAGGAGCGGTGAATATGCGCTGCTCGTGCGGTCGGACCTGCAAGGCCATGGCCTGGGATGGGATCTGCTGAAACAGGTCATCGACTATGCGAAGGCCGAACGCATCGGCCGCATCGAAGGCACGATCCTCAACGAAAACCGCAAGATGCTCACAATGTGCCGGGAGTTCGGCTTCTCGATAGCCCACCACCCCAGCGAGGCGGGCCTATCCATGGCGACCCTTGAGCTCAGTTAAGCGCCGGTCAGCTTTATGATCCGGTCTTCCTGAAGCCGGCCGCGGATGAAACGGCGCCCTCGACCGAGGCCACCATCTCGGCCGTGATTTCGGCCACTTTGCGGTCGGCCTCGATCTTGCGCCAGGTCATCGGACCGGCATCGCGCTGCAATTGCCGCGAAAGGATGTCGATCGTGGCATCGGAGGGGCTGCCCTTGCGCTCGCTGACCCGGCGCCAAAGCACCGACGGATCTGCCGCCAGCCAAAATCCCGCAAACGGGACGTTTGTGCCAGTCGCTGCGCGCTCGATCCTGTCGCGATCCTCCGGCCTGTCGAAGACCGCGTCGGCGACGACGCAGCCGCCTTCGGCAAGGATAAGCTCCGCCAGCCAGGCTATCTGGCGGTAGACGCGTTCCGATACGCCGGGCCGGTAGGCCTTGGCCGGCAGCCTCGTTTCGGCCGCCACGCCATGCATGGCCTTGCGGATGCGGTCGCTCTCGACGATACGGGCGCCGGGCGGCGCGCCAATCCGAGCGGCGAGCGCCTCGGCGACCGTCGTCTTGCCCGAGCCGCTCAAGCCCCCGATTGCGACGAGCCGAGGCGGCGTTTCGGCAAGCAGGAATCGCGCGAGTTGGAAATAGGATCGCGCTTCGGCAACCAACCTTGCGGAGTCCTGGCTGTCTTCCTCGACCTGTGTCGCGGTCACGTGCGCGCGCACTGCCGCCCGTACCGCCATGAGGAAAGGCAGGAGAACGAACCCGTCTTCGTCATCGGCGTCGTCGAGATAGCGGTTCATCACCAGATTGGCGAATTGCGGAAAACCGCGATGCCACAGATCCATCAGCAGGAATGCGAGATCGTAGAGGACATCGACGGTGGCGATCTGATCATTGAACTCGATGCAGTCGAACAGGCGAGGCTCGCCATCGAAGACGCAGATGTTGCGCAGATGCATGTCGCCATGGCAGCGGCGAATCCGACCGGCCGCCTCGCGCCGGTCGAGCAGGCCGGCATGGCGGGAAAGGGCGTCGCGAAACGCGGCGCTGAGCGTTTCGATCTCCTTTCGGTCGAACACATGGCTTGTCGCAAATCCGGCCGCATTGATTTCGAGGACGCCGCCGATATTCTCCGACCCGCTGCCGGCATGGATCACTTCGGCGCCGCGGTGATAGTGCGCGATCATGCGGGCCACGCCTGTCATCAGCGCGGGTGTCAACTCCCCCGCCGCGGCCATGCGATCCAGGAGCTTGGACTGGTCGAAGCGGACCATCTCGATGACAGCGTCGACCAGTTCTCCCGGCTCGTCCAGGGCAAGCCGGCCGCCCGCGCGCGTGACGCGGTGGACATCGAGATAGAGGCCGGGCGCTGTTATGGAGTTCAGCTCCACTTCCTTCTCACACGCGGCGAGCCGCAACGTCGGCGTCGAAAAATCGACATAGGGCAGCTTGACCGCCCGCTTCATCTTGAACGCGCGCCGCCCGACGAGGAAGATCCGGGAAATATGCGTTTCGATCGTCTCGACCGGACCAACCTCCCCATGGCTGGCAGGGTTCTTCAGCATCTCGACCACGACATCCTGGTTCTCGGTGATCATTGGGGTATGTCCTTGCCCTTTGGTTGCATCCTCATTCGGCCTCGCCAGCCGAAGTTTCGCGGGAGTCGCTAACGCTGAAGCGTCTGGACGTAACCGGCGAGGTTATGGATGCGTTCCGTGGTCACGGCCTCCCCGCCATAGGGACCGTACTTCTTCACGTCGTCAGGCAGGAACTGGTTGCCCCACACCGGCATGTCGCGCTCACCATGCGCCGGGACGAGACTGCGACCGTCGATCGTGGCGTAGACCCGCCAGTAGGGAAATTCCCCGCCATTGCGCTTCGTCAGCGTCGTCAGATCGGCGGGGCGCTTGCGCAGTTCATCGGCCATTGGCCCGTCGCCCTTGCCTTCCACGCCGTGGCAGACCGCGCAGGAATTCAGATATTCCTGCTGTCCATTGCTCATCTGCTGCGCCGCCGCGGCGCTCAGCGTCAGCGCGAAAAGACCAATCGTAGTCCGGAATCTCATTGATCTGCCTCCAACCATCGGTGTCAGGCTAAGCCATGCGACGCACACGGACGTTGACCGGGATCAATCTTGCGAGGGGTGATTTGATTCAGCGCAAGGAAGATCCCGACCGGCTCGCTAAGGCTGCATTCCGTGTTCTCGAACAAGGAGCGGTCCCCATGCCATTCAAGACATTGCTCACGGTTACAGGGCCTGATCATGGAGACGGTGATCTGAGGCTCGCCGCCGGTCTGTGCGAGGAAATCGACGCGCATCTTTCCGTGCTCGTCGTGGTCATTGCGGCGCCTCCGTCTGGCGGAGAATACGCAGCGGTGGTCTCGCCGGCCTGGCTCGCGGAGCGCGAAGCCGAAATGGAAACCCTGGAGAAGCGCAGCTCGGCGGTATCCAGGATGCTGTCGGAAGGCCCCGTATCGGCCGACCTCGGCAGCGAATACCCGGAGCAGTCCTGGACGGATGAGATCATCGGCCGGCGGGCCCGCTATGCCGACCTGACCATCGTCGGACCGGAGATGCTCGCAAGCGGCTTGCTTAAGGATAAGGTCCTTGCGGGCAGCCTGTTCTCGTCCGGGAAGCCTATCCTGCTGGTCCCTCAGGGAGCGCGCGCGACATTGAAACCGAAACGCGTCCTTGTCGCCTGGGACGCCAGCCTGGAAGCGTCGCGCGCCGTGCGGGAGGCGCTCGACATCCTGTCGTCCGCCGATGAGGTCCGCATCGCCATGATCGATCCGATCGAAGACGAACGGCATCATGGCGCGGAGCCGGGAGCGGATCTGGCGGCCTATCTCTCCCGACATGGCGCGAAGGTCGCGGTCGATCGCCTGCCGAGTTCGGGCCATTCCGTCGCCGACGTTCTTCGCCAGCATGCCACCGACACTGGCGCCGAGCTCGTGGTCATGGGGGCTTACGGCCACTCCCGGCTGCGCGAGCGGATTTTCGGCGGCGTGACCAAGTCCATGATCGAGGACCCAGGGTTGGCGGTTCTTATGGCGCGCTGAAGGCGCATTCGCCGAAAGGCCAGATTGGACCCACAAGGGGCTTGCCAGCCAGAGCTACTTTTGGAGCGACGCCGCGGTACCGGTTCCGGCAACATATAAGCGCTCGCGCGAGTGCGGCGCGAAAGGAAATCAAGGCAACATCATGCATCGTTACTCGCAGATCACGATCGCAATTCATTGGCTGACGGCAGTGCTCGTGATCGTCGCGTGGTTCACGGCCGTGAGCGGTCCTGACGCGCGGACCGATCCCTCCTACGTTCATTTCACAGTGGGGTTCGCCGTTCTGCTGCTGGTGGTTCCTCGTCTGCTCGCCCGATGGGCCGGCGCCGCGCGGCGCGTCGAAGACCCTCAAAGACGCTGGCTCGATCTCGCGGCGCGTTCAGGGCACGCCGTCCTTTACCTTCTCCTCGTCGCACTGCCGTTGACCGGCTGGTATGCCGCCTCCAGGCTGGGCGTTCCGGTCTCCTTCCTTGGCATCAGCCTGCCGAGCCTGGCGGCATCGGTGCAAGGCGCGCCAGGCGAGATTGCCGATTTGCACGAAACCGGCGGAACGCTGATTCTGTGGCTGGCGGGCCTGCATGCTCTGATCGCGATCTGGCATCAGTTCGCCTTGAAGGACCGGACGCTCGAACGCATGAATCCGCTGGCGCCGTCCGATTTGACTCAAGACGCCTGACAGCTTCGGATCGCTTATCGGATCCATATCCGTCCAATATCCTCCAGATTTTGGGGGACCTCTGGATTGGGCCGAGCGATTTAGCGATCCCGCTCATCAGATATGTGGATCGCTTCGATTCACGACCGCTGTGCGCATCCAGTCGCTTTGGTGCACCCCTGCACGCTGTAGCTTTACCGTCTGGAAGGGCGAGCGGGTGGGGCCCTTGGCCAAAAGTTTTCGGCCGAGCGACGGAAAACAGGAACGTTCCTTTTCCTCAGGCATTCTCCCTAGTCTGTATCTCATCCACTCCTGTTTGCTGGGCCCGGAAAATTGTCACCCAGAGAGCATAATTTGTCGAACCCTGACGCCGGTGAGGTCTCCGTCGTCGATCTTATTCCTGCCTTGCGGGCTTTTGCGCGAACGTTCTGTCGGGTCCCCGACGACGCCGACGATCTCGTGCAGGAGACACTGACCAAGGGGCTCGCCAACCTGGACAAGTTCGAGCCGGGCACGCGGCTGAAGTCCTGGCTCTTCACGATCATGCGCAACACGCATTACACGCGTGTCAAGGCAGCGGCCAGGGAGGCGCCCGGGCTGCTTGACTGCGCCTCCAGCCGGCCGATCTCGGAGCCGTCGCAGGATTGGTCGGTCCAAAGCAAGGAGGTGCATCGAGCCATCCAGAAACTGCCGTCGCATCAGCGTGAGGTGCTGGTGCTGATCGGCGTGCTGGGCGTAAGCTACGAAGAAACCGCTGAGATATGCGGTTGCGCTGTCGGCACCGTCAAAAGCCGTCTCAATCGCGCCCGTGCCGGTGTTCTGGAGTTCCTCGGGGAAAGCTCGCCGCAGGCGCTGATCGAGCGACGACGTCAATTTTCGGACGACCATTGGGATACTGAAGGCGCAAGACGCTAAAGCAGCCTACCGGCGCTGAGTTGCTTTCAGGACTTTCGCCTCTCTCATCAGCGAGGCCCAATTCAGACCGAGCAGGGAAACAAGTTCAAGCGCCTGCGTTTCGGTGATGCCCGTCGTTGCGACCAGCCGCCGAACGAGTTCGTCCACTTCCGGAGTTCTGCCATCCTGCGCCATCGGGATGACTCCTAACCGGCAACAACGATTCACTTATGTTAATGTTCCACCGATAATGCTCGCACGACGACAAAAGCACTGCCAATGCCCCTCGGCCCGGTCTCGGAGGAATGCCGCATCCTTGCCGCGACGTCTTCAACCGCGCTCAGCCGTCATATCGCCTTTGCGCTTTTCGATCAGCGCGTTCTGCAATTCGAGTGCAAGCCTGGTCAGCCGGTCAGGGACCTTCTCCCGCTCGATGGCGGTCAACAGGGACGCGATCTCCTGGTCCAGGCTCTGGATTGCCTGGGCGCATAGATCGCGCTGGCTCCGGCGAGACATCGCATTCTCTTAACAATAGAGGCCCCTTCAGATCTCACTGAGGCATACCCGACCGGCCTTTGCAAGGCGCTCAGCGCAAGCTGTGGGATTTCCGGATCGCAGTCATCGGATTTCGGGGCAAAAGGCGATCCGCGAGCATGCACTCATTCCTTAGGCAGACGGTTCGCCGCGTGGTCCTGGTACTGATCGGATTTGATCCGGTTGCCGTCGAGGCCGCGTTGCTCCGTATGCTGCTTCTTGTCCCGGTTGGACAGGACCTCGTTCTCGCCGACCATGTCCTTTGCGAGCGTCGTCTTCGCTCCGGTTCCGGAGCCCTTGCCCTGGCTGCCGCGGCCCATATGCTTCTTACCGCCGGTTGCCATTGTTCTTCTCCTGGGCTGCCCGCGTGAAACTGTTCGGCGACCGAACTGCCGCCCGCGCGTTATGTTCCGCCGCCACAGCGGATAAGGAAGACCGTGCCGTCCCAACTGCCGAAAGGCATTTCGCCATCGACCAAGACGTCCATGCCAAATGCACGGGCAAGACGGTTGATATCGCGGGAATCGATGTCCGGCGACGCCCGATACGAATAGTTGAGGATTGCCGCCATCCCTCCTGGCCGCAGCACGCGCGCGATCTCGCCGAAATGCCGCTCGGCAACACCGGCAAGGACCAGGTACGGAAAACTGTCGAGAGCCAGCACTCCGTCGAAGCTTTGATCGGCAAAGTCACCGAGATCGAGGCCCGAGGTCAGGCGGAATTCCACATTGGCGACACCGGCGCATCGCTGGCGAGCGATGGCGATCATCCGGGGCGAGATATCGATGCCGACGATACGTCCCGCCATGGCGCCAAGCGCATGCTCGAGGCGCCCGATGCCGCAGCCAATGTCCAATATGCGGTTGCGGGTGCCGAGCATGCCTTGCCGTTCCAGCCACAAGGCAATCTCGCCGGTTGTGGCCGAGAGCCTGTCCTCGTTGCCCAGCGACGACAGCTGCACGCTGGCGGCCGGAGATATGGCGGCCGCCAGATCGAATCCGCCGGCCAGCCGCTCGACGGTCATGGCGGCCGTTTCGCCGTTGGCAGGGTCATGCGACACGCAGGCAGCGACCCTGCGGACGGCGTCGAAGGCGTCGGCCTTGTCACGCAGCATCGTGGCGATTCCTTCCAGCCAGCATCGCCGGGGGACATGGCTCGGGCGCATGTCCAGGGCGACATCTGCCAGTTGCGCCGCGCTGGTCGTCTTGTCGATACAGACGGCCAGTCTGGCCAGCGCGTTGTCGACCGACAGGCCGTCCGCCATGTAGTCCTCCAGCAGGCGCCTGGCGATCGCGCCGGTTTGCCTCGCGGGGTCACGGCGGCGCGCCCCGCGTCCACACCTTTTGCGCTGTCCAGCGGTCGTTCGCGCCCCAGCCATATTTGTAGCCTTCACGGCCGCGCAGGAAATCGAACTCGCGCGCGCCTTCGTTGGCGGCTTCCGCGATGGCATGGCCGATCAGGATCGCGCCGGGGCTTTCCTCGGCATAGGCTGGATCGAAACCGCCGAGATAGGCATAGGCCCGGCCGCGGTGATGAAATCCGTAATAGGCGCCGACGACGGCGTCGCCGATCTCGATCGTCAGGCATCGCGCCAGGCCGTTATCGGCAAGCCGCGGCAGGGCCCTGCGGTGGAATTCCACAGCCGCGGCGGATAGCACGCCCCCGCCATGACCGGCCCAGCGCGCGCCATGCAGCCGGATCAGCCTGTCGAGAAATATCTGCGGATCGGACTCGCCGCGGCTGACGACAACGGCTCCCCTTCGCCGGGCAGCTCGCTCGGCGCGGCGCAACTGACGCCTTCGCCTCGCCGGAACCGAGTAGGCCAGGGTTCGATCGCCATCGAGCGGCAGCACGGGACAGGCGGCGTGCGCCATCGACCGGCACTCGTGTGCATTCGGCAGCTCAAGGCTCAGCGACATGGCATCAGCCGGGAGGTCGGGCAGGATCCATTGCGACCATTCGAGCGAGAGCACCGCGCCGGCAATGGCGGCGCCAGCCTCCGCCTCCAGTTCCGGCACGCACAAGATGTCGAGGTAGTCGCTTAGAGAAATGCCGATGGGCAGCAGGCGCTGACCGCGATCATGCCTTTCGACATAGAGCGGCGCCAGGCCGGCGAGGGCGTCTCCACTCCACACTGCAATGGCCGCAAGGTCGCCGGGCGCGAATGTCCGCCACCACGGAATGAGCCAGGCAGGAGACTGGAACGGCGTGGCCGAGATGCTCCGCCGCCAGAGCCGCCACCAATGCGGCTCCAGGTCCTCGAATGCTCTCGCGTCACGAATGATCTCGGTGCGCAGACCGCCCATCAGCCGGTTCCCAGCAAGGCGCGACGGGTGCCAAGCTTCGCCAGCCCTTCGTAAGCATCTATGTAGGACGGGATCATGCGCTCGAGCGAGAAGCGGCGACGCGCCTCGGCACGGCATGCCTCGTGGTCCAGGGCTCCGGAAGCGACAATGGCCTTCGCCATCTCCTCGACGTCTTTGACAAGGAAACCGGTCCTGCCGTGCTGGACGACATCGGGAAGGGCGCCGTTCGGGAATGCGACGACCGGCGTGCCGCAGGCGAGCGCCTCCATCGCGACAAGCGAGCTTGTTTCGGGGGCAAGGCTGGGAATGACCAGGCAGCGTGCGGTGTTGAGCAGCCGCCGCTTGGCACAGAAGCCGAGTGGCCCGAGGAAGCGCCGCTGGCGGTCGAGCCGGGGGCGAACCTCGTCGGCGAAATAGCGCAGATGGGTCTCATAGGGATAGACCTGGCCGGCAATCGCCAGAGGCATGCCAGCGCGCTTGGCTGCCTCCAGCGCGAGATGGATGCCCTTTTCGGGACAGATGCGGCTGAGCACCAGCGCGAAATTGCGCCGCGACCGGGGCTCGTTCAGCGCTTCGATATCAACACCGTTTGGAATAGGCTTCGCAAGTCTCGATCCCGCCGGCGCCGTCCTGTGCTGCGCCTGCGAGACCGCATGCAGCCACAGGTCCTCGCGTGACGGTGCCAGCACCTCGGGCGGGTACCAGCCGAGCGGCAGGTGCAACGTCACCAGGGTTGGGCCGTCGGAAGGCAGATAGGCGTCGAAGTCAATCCCGTGGAGGTGAACGACGTCGATCGGCCAGCACGCGCGGGCGGCTGCTATCGCGTCGCGATGCGCTTGATGAGCACGGTCCTTCGCCGCCTCATCGAGCACACCCGCCTCGGCTGGTGTTTCCACCAGGACGCCGGCCGTGCTTGACCCTTGGCAGGCGACGACAACCGAACGGTGGCCTTTCTCGACCAGCGCACGATCCAGCGCCGAAAGCACCTGCTCGGCCCCGCCGACCGCATCCGGCCCGACGGGCGCGAGAGGGTAGGCGACGTTGAGGACAGTCAGTGTCATCGTTGATCTGGGGCTTCACCATGCCGCCGACACGCGCTGCGTCGTCGCCATGTTGTCGCCGATCGCCGGAGCGTAGCGTCGGATCATCGCCGCGCAGAACTCGGCGAATTCCTCAGGTATCTGGGGTGGGCTTGTGTGGTGAGGTTGAAGACCGCGATGCTCCGGCGTGAAGCAGAAGGTGACGGTGACGTTGAAGTCGGCCAGCGCTTCCATCTGGCGGTCGAACCAGTCCAGCGCATTCGGCCGAAAACTGTCGGCCCAGGAAAGGCCGGTGCGCAGGTGGGTGACACCCAGACGCTCCATCCAGGCAACAGCATCGTCCAGCCGAGGGTCCTCGTAATGGAACCACTGCACCAGGCCCATTTGCGGGGTGTGGCGCACGAATTCCTCGAGCGCCGGCTTGGGCGTGCCGTCCTCGCGAAGCAGACCCATGTAGAAGTGCCTGTAATAGGACGAGCCCTCCGCCTCCCGATGGCGCGTCGTCGCCTCCCAGGAGCGCGGCAGATCATAGAGGCTGTACCACTGCACGCGCGGCGCAAGTCCGAGCAAAAGCTCCGCGGTCCGGCGCAAGCCCCAGACTTGCACCTCCTCGGCGCCGAAGGTCGACACACCGACCTCGCTGACCCACACCGGAATGTCGGCGACCGTCGCGATCTCACCGAGCTTGTGCGGCCACTCGTGGATTTGCCAGAGGTTCCAGTCGAGCGGAAAGCCATGCACGGCGACCGCGTCGACATGGTCGAGCACGCCGAACTCCTTCATGCGCGTCATGAACCCGGCATCGATCGGCGAAATGCCGCCCAGCACCTTTGTGATGGCAGGATTTTCCCGGCCGATCGCATCGGCCGCCAGGGTCGCCATTGTGGCAAAACGGCTCCAGTCGGGGTCGAGCTCCGGGTCCCAGTGCGATTTGTTGTTTGGCTCGTTCCAGATCATGGCGGCTTCAATCATGGGTCTCTCCTTTCGAAGGATAGACGGCGGCGCTGCCGGCCGGTTCGCTGGACGCGCGACAGAAATAGACCTCGTCTTCCGGGTGGAGCAGGATCTCGAAGCCGGCGCTGCGCAGCATCGCTTCGGTGCAGGCGCGGTTCGGAATCCACCAGTTGGTCGGGTCGTCCGCATAGCGATGCTCGATGAAATGCAGCTTCGGAAACTCGGGCCGATCGAAGAGGTCGCGTGTCCAGAAATGGTAGTTCTGTTCGAGCGGCAGGACCTCGTTGCTGCCCCGCTGCATAGACTGGAAGATCATCAGGTCGTTCGCGACATGCGCGCGGATCAGGTCGAGCGCCAGCAACGGGTGGCGCAGGTGGTAAAGCACGCCCATGAACAGCACGATGTCGAAGCGCTCGCCGAGCGCGGCGACGTCGTAGACCGACAGTTCCCTGAACTCGATCTCGCAGTCGGCGATCTCGGCGGCGAAACGCGCTTGGGCGAGATAGGCTTGGTCGAAGTCTATCCCAAGCACGCGATCGGCGCCGCGTTTCTTCATTTCGATCGAGTAGAAGCCTGCGTTGCAGCCGATATCGAGCACCGACTTGCCCGAAAGATCGGTCGGAATGGCATCCGCGAATTTGCGCCATTTGATCAGCGGGTAGTTGCCGAGGAAATGATCTGGAGCGGTCTCGACGCCCGCGAGCTCCATATTGTGGAACCACGGCCCCAATGCGTCGATGCGGCGGCGTATTTCCGTGCTGGAATGCAACATGGCTAAGCTCCTTCGCCTGGAACGGTTGGCACTGCCGGACGATCCAACGATGCGAATGTCGGCAGGGTCCCGTCATCGATGGCGTCGTTGCTTTCGAGCAGCCTGAGCGCCGTGCGATAGCCGTTGAAAGTACCGACATCGACATAGGCCGTCCCCGCCTTGACGCCGTAAGCTTCGCCTCCGCCGGCGAGATAGGCGTTGACCAGCGTGCCGAAATACTCGTCGACGCCGTCGCGCTGGCGCCACAGGGCCGCCAGTTGATGGAAGACGCGGCCCGGCATCTTGAAGGCGCCCCAGACCCAGTTTGTCGCGGCGTCAGCTTGCTTGACCTGGATCTGCTCGACCCGCCCGTTCCCATCGAGGACGACGGCGTCGAACAGTTCCGGACGATCGACCGGAAACATCAGGAAGGACAGCCGGTCGTCGGCCAGACGGCAGAAGCCGTCTTCAGGGAACCAGATCGTGTCCGGCAGGCCGATCAGGACCGTTTCGTCCGGCGTCACGAGCGGCGCGGCGCGGAAGATCGCGTCGCAAAGGCCAACCGGAGACGGCTGCGCCACGAAGATCGCTGCGGCATCGCCATAGCCGGCGGCGTAATATTCGAGGATGTCCGACTTGCCGGAACCGATGATGAAGCAGATGCGGTCGACGCCGTTGCGCACCATGCGCCGCACCAGATATTCGCTCACCGCGCAAGGGCGTTCGATCTGGCCGTCCAGGCGGCTGCCGACCGGCAGCAGCTCCTTGGAAAAACCCAGCGGCTGAATGCGGCTGCCGCGACCGGCGGCAGGCACGATGCCCAACATCAGACAGCTTCCTCCATTGTGCCCCTCGACATGGACGAAAAAGCGTCGTTCAGGATGCGGTCGAGTTCGGCGGCGCGATGCGCGGACGTATGCTCGTCGAGCACGCGCTCCCGGGCGCGGCGGCCGAGAGTCGCGATCTCGTTCTCCGACAGGTCAAGCGCGGCAACGACGTCGCCGGTGCTGTGCGCCAACAGAATCTCGCTGCCGGGCGTGAAGAAGCTGTCGAGGCCGGCCCAGTCGTCGGAGATGATCGCGGCGCCGCACGCCGCCGCCTCGAACAAACGGCCTGACGGGCACCAGCCCTGTCGCGCCATTGCCTCGCGGGTGACGTTCAGCGTCAGGCGCGAGGAGGAAAAGAAGGCCGGGTGGTCGGCGGGCGGCAGGTGCCTGACGAAAAAGATGTTGCTGCTCCAGGGGAAGTCCTGCGGGTACTGCGCCCCGCCTATAACGAAACGGCGGTTCGGCAGTCGGGCCGCTGGAGCGACGAGCAGCCTTTCCACGGCCGCCTGCCGGTCCTCGGCATAGGTGCCGAGATAGGACAGGTCGCCGGCGAACTCGGACCTTGGCTGCGCCGGCCGGTGCCGGTTGGGGTCGACATGGCCGTAGAGCGGCAGGACATGACGCGCGCCAAGGATGCTCTTCAGCGTGTCGATCGCCGGCCCTCCGGTATAACTCAGGACCAGATCGAAATCGCGCAATCCCTTCGGCTCGAAATAGGCCGGGTAATCACCTCGCTCGATGCTCGACAGCGTCACCGGTGTATCGAGATCGTAAAACACCCTCAGGCCGCGGCAGCTGTCATTCGCGATCCGCGAAGCCTCGACGGCATCGGGACAATAGGAGGTGACGATGACGACGTCGGCTTCCCGTATCGCAGTCTCGGCTTCTTGGCGGATGTTCTCCCAGTCTGCGTAGAGAACGATATTCCCGCCATTGAGCCGGTCGATGTCCCTGGCGCCGGCATAGTAGGGCGTATCGCGCTCGAAGAAGCTGATCGACCAGCCAAGTGGCGCCAGAGCGCCAATCAGCCCGCGCCAGAGCGTGGCGTGTCCGTTGCCCCACGACGATGTGACGGTGAGGCCGAAAATAACCATGCGCATCGGTTGCCGCTCCCGTCAGGCGATTTCATTCAAACGGACCAGCTTGGACCCCCAGTCGCCGTGGACGACCGTTGTGATGGAGGCCGGCGCGATGTCGAAGCGGAAGCAATCGCCGAGCGGCAGGCCGAGGATCGCGCAGACAGCCGCCTTGATGACATCGGCATGGCTGACAAGCGCGAAGGACTGACCTTGTCCATTCTCGCGCAGCGCGTCCATCAGGCCGACCATCCTGTGCTGGACGTCCAGCATGGTCTCGCCGCTCGGCGTGCGGGCGCTCTGGCGCTGGTCGTTCCAAAGCCGCCAGCTTGCGTCGCCGTTCAGTTCTTCGAAGGTCTTGCCGGACCATTCGCCGAAGTCGATCTCGTCGAGTTCCTTGCAGATCGCGATCTTCTCGATCTCGCAAGCGATGGCGATCGGCTTCGCTGTTTCCAGCGTGCGTTCGCGCGGACTGCTCAAGATCGCGGCGAGCGGCTCCCGCGCCATCCGCCGTGCGAGATGCAATGCCTGCGCCTGGCCGGCTTCGCCCAGGCGAACGCCTTCGAGCCGCCCGGCCAGGTACGAGCCGACATGATCATGCGCCGCGTGGCGGATGAGAAAGAAGGTGGTGGTCATTCGGCGGCGTCCAGCATCGGCTCGTCATTGCCGGCGATGAAGGCGAGCGTGCGCAGGCGCGCCTCTGCGTCGGTGAACTGCTCTGGGGGCGACTTCATGAAGTAGCTGCTGGGGCCGGTGAGCGCGCCGGCAATACCGCGGTCAAGCGCAAGCTTCGCGCAGCGGACGGCGTCGATGACGACGCCTGCCGAATTGGGCGAATCCCAAACCTCCAGCTTGAGCTCGGCATTGAGCGGCACGCCGCCGAAAGTGGTGCCTTCGACGCGGATATAGGCCCATTTGCGATCGGTCAGCCACGGGACATGGTCGCTGGGTCCGACATGGATGTTGCCGGCTTCGAGCGGAACGTCGATCTGGCTGGTGACGGACTGCGTCTTCGAAATCTTCTTCGATTCCAGCCGCTCGCGCTCGAGCATGTTGAGGAAGTCGGTGTTGCCGCCGAAGTTGAGCTGATAGGTGCGATCGATGCGCACGCCGCGCTCGCGGAACAGATTGGCGAGCAGCCGGTGCACGATGGTTGCGCCGACCTGGCTCTTGATGTCGTCGCCGACCAAGGGAAGGCCGCGCTCCTCGAAGCGTTGGCGCCATTCCGGCCGCGAAGCGATGAAGACAGGGATGCAATTGACGAAGGCGCAACCAGCATCGAGCGCACATTCTGCGTAGAAATGTGCAGCGGCTTCGGAGCCCACCGGAAGATAGCATATGAGCACCTCGGTCGCGCTTTCCTTCAGCCGTGCGGTTACGTCTGCGACCGGTTCATCTGACTCTTCGATCTCATCGCGCAGGTATTTGCCGATGCCGTCGAGCGTCGGGCCGCGATCGACACGAACCCCGGTCGGAGCAACATCGGCGAAACGGAAGGTGTTGTTGGGCGCGGTGTAGATCGCTTCTGCCACATCGCGCCCAACCTTGTTTTCCGCAACATCGAAGGCGCAGACCACCTCGATATCGTCGACATGGTAGCCGCCGAGATCGGCATGCATCAGTCCGGGGATCGGCTCATTGCCGTTGGCGTGGCGATAGTAGGAGAGACCTTGCACAAGGGATGATGCGCAATTGCCTACGCCAACGATGCCGATACGAACTTTCTTCGATGTCACGAAACCAGGGCCTCTTTGGTTGGAGGTAAGTTCCTCGCCGCCGAACCGGGATCGGCCACGAATGTTCCTTCGCGCCGCGAAAAATTGCTGAGCCCGATTGCGGATCAAACAGGCGCCGCTTCGCGTTGGCGACCAGACAGCAGGCAGGAGCCGTATGATCGTCTTCGGCGACCACAAGCGAACGCATGGTGCAGAACAGCTCAGGGAAGCTGTCCTGGCCGAGACTGAAGCGATTGGCGATCTGCCTGCCGGCAGCGAGCGCCACGCCGCTCTGATCGATCTTTTCGTTACCGCCTCTGAACTCTTCCAGGGCCTTGCCGATGCGGAATTCGACATCACAGGTGTCGACACCAGTTCGTCGAGGCAGAAGCTGGGGTCGGAAATCCTCGTCGAGCTGTCGCGGGAAGTGCTGCGGTCCTGGCAGCAGGGATTTGCCCGAAAAGGATCGCTCGATGCATCGCTGCTTGCAAAGCTTGCCGCCATCGACTGCGGCAGCGCAATAACCATCGGTCCGGCCGAAGGCTATGCGCTGTACGCCCTCTATCCGGAAACCTATCTGCTTGCGGCGCTGCAGTCCGGCCTCGACGCAAACACCTGCGTCATTGGGATACGCAGCATCGGTCTCGGCCTCGCAGCGATGGTCGCCGCCGCGCTGCATGCGCCGCCGCCAATCAGCGTGCGGCCGATCGGTCATCCGTTTTGCCGGCACATAAGCGCGGCGCCAGAACTCCTGGGCTCTTGGCGCGACAGACCGCAAGCCGAATTTGCCATCGTCGATGAAGGCCCGGGCCTCTCCGGCAGCTCCTTTAATGCTGTCATTGTCTGGCTGCGCCGGCAGGGCATCGACCAGGAGCGCATTCATCTGTTTCCGAGCCATCGCGGCGGGCCCGGCGCCAAGGCTGATGCCGAGACCGTCGCTGCCTTGTCGCAGTGCCAAAGCCATGTCGCGGGCTTTGAAGATGTCTTTGACGGCGCGGTTGCCCCCGGGCTGCGGGACTGGATAGGACATCTGCTCGGCAAGGCCGATGTTGAGCTTCAGGAAATCTCCGGCGGCGCATGGCGCGATTATCTTTCTGTGCCGACCGGCGCTTGGCCGCCTGCATTCCCGGCATTCGAGCGGCGCAAATTCATGGCTTCGGCCGACGGCGAGCGTTGGCTGACCAAGTTCGCAGGTTTCGGCGAGACCGGACGGCGCAAGCTGCGTACGTCCAAGGCACTGCACGAAGCGGGCTTCGGCGCCCTGCCTGCCGGACTCTGCCACGGTTTCCTGGTCGAGCGCTGGATCGATGCCGACAGGTTGGACCGGGAAGGGCCGGCAAGGGATCTGCTGATCGAATGGCTTGGGCGTTACCTCGGCTGGCGCGCCGCCAGGCTGCGGACCGATGAGACCGGCGCGTCGCTGGACCAACTCGTATGCATGGCGGTGCAAAATTGCGAGGAAGCGCTGGGGGAGAGGTTCGCGCACGCCTTGCAGAACTGGTTTGCCTGCCAACCGTCACCAGGTCCAACGCGCCGGGTCGAGATCGACGGACGGCTGCATGCTTGGGAATTTCTGGTCCGCCCGCACGGCCTGCTCAAGACGGACACCGTCGATCATTGCCGCTCGCACGATCTTATCGGCTGCCAGGGCATAGAATGGGACATCGCCGGGGCAAGGGTCGAACATGACCTGTCCGCCGCCGAGCTTTCGACGCTGGTGGTCTGCATCGAGAAGGCAACATCGATCGACAGGGACCTCGTCGACTATTTCGAGCCTTGCTATCTCGCGTTTCAGCTTGGCCTCTGGACGATCGCGGGGCATTCGGCCGACGACCAAGACCGAATGCGTGCGAAGCGCGCAGTCGAACGTTACAAAGCCGGACTTGTCCGGCTTCTGGGCTGTTGAAAGCCAAGCCCGCAGGGTCAGTCCAGCCTGCGCAGCATGTCGGCTTCCTGCTCCAGGATGCTTGCCACTTCCTCCCGTCGCAGATGCGTCATCATCAGGCTGACGCAACACTCAAGATAGGTGATGGAAGCTCTTCGCAGGAACGCGGCGGTTTCCGCCGCTGCCATCTGCTCGATGTCCTTGACTGGTCGCTTCGGCTGCACAGTTCTTCCTCCGTCGCGGTTGTCATGCCCAACCGCAATGTCGGGTGGTTGTTCCGCACAGGTGAAAAGATGCCGCTGCTTCAGAGCTGCAGGTTCTGCAGCTTTCCCCCACCCGCTCTGTCGATTGCAGCGACGGGCGCGATCGCCAGATCGTCCATACCTGAAAAGTAGACGATCGTCTGAAGCAGGCCTTGCCTGAGAGGCACCTCGGGTGACCAGCCGAGAAGCGCCTTTGCGCGGCCTATGTCGGGCCGCCGCCGGCGCGGGTCGTCCTCAGGCAGAGGCAGGAATTTCACGGGCGATCTGGTGCCGGTCAGCTCGCGCACCAGTCTTGCCAGATCGAGGATCGAGAACTCCCCGGGATTGCCGAGATTGACCGGCTGGCGCGGATTGGGATCGATATCCATCAGCCGGCGCAAACCCTCGACCATATCGGTGACATAGCAGAAGGAGCGGGTCTGCCGGCCGTCGCCGAAGATCGTCAGCGGCCGCTTCTCGATCGCCTGCATGACCAGGTTGGAGACGATACGGCCGTCGGCGGGGTCCATCCTCGGCCCATAGGTGTTGAAGATGCGCGCGACGCGAATATCCGCCATCTCGGCGCGCAGATAATCGAAGCAGAGTGTTTCGGCGGCGCGCTTGCCCTCGTCGTAGCAGGCTCGCGGCCCGGTGCAGTTGACGTGACCGACATAGTCCTCGCGCTGCGGATGCTGTTCCGGATCGCCATAGACTTCGCTGGTCGATGCTTGCAGGAAGCGGGCACCGTTGCTGGCGGCGAGCTCCAAAAGGTTGAGAGTCCCGATCACACAGGTCCGCGTCGTGTGGATCGGGTCAGCCTGATAGCGAGGCGGCGATGCCGCGCAGGCCAGGTTGAAAACGCGATCGACAGGTTCACCGAGTTCCAGCGGGGTGCAAACGTCCTGCTCTATCAGCCGAAAGCGCGCCTGGCCAACCAGCGAACCGATATTCTCCATTCTGCCGGTGAGGAAATTGTCGACGCAGATCACGCGATAGCCGTCATGCAGCAGCCCCTCGCATAAATGCGAACCGAGGAAACCTGCACCGCCGGCAACAAGCGCGGTCCTTCTTTGTTCAGCTCTTTTTGATCGCCGCATCTCGATGCTCTCCTGTCTGTCGCTCATGCCGCACTTTCGACGTCTAGATCGACCGCCGGACGCATTCCGACAGATGGCGTCAGCGCCGAGACGAATTCACGTGCCCTTGCCATGGCGGTATGTCTTGAAAGCACCGCCTCGCGCGCCAGCCTGGCCATGTCGAGCCTTGCCCGCTCGGATTTGGCGCTGAGGATTTCCTCGACATCTGCGGCATTGGCCGCCGTCTCGATCGCCGGTCCCGAGAAGAAATCGTCGAGCCCGGGCCAGCGGTCGCTTATGATGGGCGTGCCGCAGGCAGCGGCCTCGAAAAGCCGCACGCTGGGCGACCATCCAGCCGCGATCATCGACGCCCGCGTAAGGTTCAGCGTATAGCGCTGGCGGCTGTAGAAGGCGGCATGTCCAGAAGGCGGCAGGTGCTCGATCCGCTCGACATTGTCCGGCCAGGCGATGTCGGAGGGATATTGCGAGCCGGCGACGACGAAGCGGCGGTCGGGCAGGCGTCGCGCAGGCTCCAAAAGCAGCGCCTCCAATGAGGGCTGCCGATCGGCGCTATAAGTGCCAAGATAGCCAAGGTCCCATTCGATGGCGTGTCTGGTGCGACGATGCCGCGTTGGATCGACGGAGCAGTAGAGCGCCTCCGCCCGGCGCGCGCCGAACTCGGACTCCAGCCGCTCCAGCGTCGGTCCGCCGGTGAAGGAGAAGTAGACGTCGAAATAGGGAATCTGCCTGCGGGCAAGATAGTCGCAATCGTCATCGGCAATGCGCGCCAGCGTCACCGGCGTGTCGATGTCGTAAAAGCAGAACTGCCCCGTGCAGAGCGACGCAAGATCGTCGATGATCACCCTGCCTTCCGGCACGAAGGAGCCTATCACCACTGCATCGGCGCGCTGCAGCTCCTGCCGGTGGTTTCGGCGCAGCTCCGAGACTGTCTCGTAGTAGCGCAAGTCGCAGAAATCGGGATCGCGCAGGTCCCGATGATGCGCGTACCAGGAGACATCGCGTTCGAGGAAGGTGACGCGATGGCCGAGATCGTTGAGCGCACGCAGCAATCCGCGGAAAGTCGTCGCATGGCCGTTGCCCCAGGACGAAGACAGGGAGAGCCCAAGGAAAACGATGTCGAGCGGTTTCGTCATTCCGCAGCCTCCATTGCGCGGCGCTCGAAATGCGCCTTGAAGATGTCGTCCACCAGCCGAGCCCTCAGCGTGTAGGTATGCTCGGCCCGAACGCGCCGCAGCGCTGCCGCGCCGATCGCCTTCGCCCGCTGCGGCGTCAGCGTGCGCATGATCTCGGCGACATCGGCGCCGTCGCGGGCGACCAGAATCTCTTCGCCGGGGGTCAGGAACAACTCGATGCCAAGCCAGGCGTCGGTGAGAAGGCACGCGCCGGCCCCCGCCGCTTCGAAGACACGGGTCGCGGGCGAAAACCCGTTGGCCGCCATGCTGTCGCGGCTGATGTTGAGCACGGCCTTCGGCGTGACGTTGAAGGCGTTGTGATCGCTGGTGCCGACATGCCCCAGCCATGAGACATTCGGGGGCAGGGACTTGTCGTCCCAGCCGGAGCCGCCAAGCAGGAAGCGCTGGCCGCCGAGCCTGCGGGCCGGGTCGAGGAAGAAGGCGTCGACGCGCGCTTCACGGTCGGGCAGCCGATTGCCGAGGAAGGCCAGGTCGCAGGCAAAGCGCGGATTTGCGGCGACGGGATGATGCGTCTCAGAGTCGAGCGCGTTGTAGATCGGTACGCATTCCGCGGCGCGGAGTGCACGATAATCCCAGACGACCGGATCGCCGCCGCCGTAAGTCAGCACGATGCCGATCCGCTTCAACGCTTCATGCAATGGGTGTTCGGCATCGTTGCGCAGCTCGCTCAGGGTCGCCGGCGCGTCGACATCCCAGAACACGGTCAGCGCGTCCGGGCGGGCATTGTCGAGGACTGCCCGCAGCAGCGCATCGTCTTCGAAGCCGACGCCGCTTGCCTTGACGACGACGTCCGCCTGCGCGGCGCGAGATGCAACTTGCATCAGCGCATGCGGAGTCGGCTCGTAGACCACGACGCTGCACCAGTCCGGAGCCTCGATGTCGCGATGCTTCTGCCGGTCATAGACGTCGGGCTCATAGAAGACGATGTCATAGCCGCGCTGCGACAGTGCCTTGAGCAGGCCGCGGTAATAGGTGGCCGCGCCGTTCCAGTAGGACGACAGAAGGCTCGATCCGTAAAAGGCAATTTTCATGCGGCCGCCTCCCTTGCAGGCTTGATTTCAGCCGCCGCGCGATTGCCGCATGCGGCGAGGATGTCGAATAGCTCGTCGGCGCGATGCCGGCATGTGTGCCGCGCAAGGATGGTCTCCAGGCCCGAAGCGGCCAGCGCTTCCGCTAGCTGGCGATCGTTCAGCACGTCGCGGAGGTGGTTGCGCATCTCGGCGCCGTTTCGGGCAAAGAGGAAATCCGTTCCGGAGCGGAACAGGCCTTCGACATCCGACCATGGCGCAGACACAAGCGGAATGCCGCAGGCCAGCGCCTCGAACATGCGAATGGTGGGAATGCCCGGCAGGCTCTCCCGGTAGGGCCGGCGTGGGATGTGCATGGTGACGCGATGGCGGGCGAAGGCCTTCGGCACGTCGGCATTGGCGATCCAGCCTTCGTAGCGCAGGCCAGTATCCGCGAGGGCCGTCAGCGCATCCGGCGGATAGCGCACGCCGTGCACGGTTCCCGACAACGCGAGGGCGTGCGCCGGCTCGATCAGGAACTCGGCGATCTCGGCGCTGCGTTCGTCGTCGCCCCAATTGCCGATCCAGACGACATCGGAATCACGGTCGATCTCGGGCAGCGGTTTGAACAGCCGGTCGTCCGCCGCCTCATGCCAGGTGAAGACCCGTCTGCCCCAGCCGGCGCGAAGATAGCTCTCCCGCAGCACTTCGCCGAAGACCAGAACCCCGTCAAAATGCTCGAGCTGAAGCGCCGCGATCGCCTGCGTCGCCGATACGGCGCGGTGATGGGTGTCATGGAACAGGAGCGTGAAATCGCCACCCCGGCCCCGGATGCGGCCGATGCGAGCAACGAGCTCAGGGTCGGTCCATTCATGAACGATGACGATATCTGCGCCGGCGAGCCAGGACTCATGCTGGAAACCCGCATCGTAGGTCACCGCCATCAATTCCGGAAAATCCTTGCGGAAGCGCTCGACGGCGAAGGGGCCTTGCTCGGCGAGCAGGTTCGATCGGCTCCAGCCGTCGGCGGGCTCCAGCGCGATCACCTCATGGCCGCGCGCCACAAGCTCGCGCATGATGCCGCGCTGGAAGTGCGCGTTGCCGTGGTTCCAGTCGGAAACCGCCGAATGGGTGTAGAACAGAAAACGCATGGTCAACGCCCCGCTGCGGTCAGCGCCGCCCGATTGTAGATGTCGCGCATCATCCTCACCTGCTTGCCCAGCGAGAATTTGCGTGCCTGCCGCGCGGCGCGCCGGCCGAGCTTGCGCCGCAAGCTTTCGTCACGGGACAGGCTCTCGATGCAGCCGGCCAGCGCATGTGGATCGTGCGGGTTGAAGAACATCGCCGCGCCGTCCCAGATCTCGCGGTAGGTCGCGATATTGGCGAGCACCAGCGGCGTGGCCGAGAGCGCGGCTTCCAACGCGGCCAGCCCGAAAGGCTCGTAGATGGAAGTTGACACGAAGATGCCGGCCCGCCTCATGCGGCGCCGAACCTCGCGGTGGTCGATTGAACCGAGAGAGACGCAGTGGTCGAAACGGGCGCGCTGTCCGTCGGGACCGGCGAGCGGACCGGCGGCCTGAACGGGCCAGTCGCAAAGCGCGGCGGCGGCGTCGAGCGATGCCGCATCCTTGCCCTCGTCCCACCAGCGCGCGGCGGCGAACACGAAAGGTTCGCGGCGTCCTGGCCTCGGACCGGGCAGGGCGCCATTATGGACGACGCCCAAGCCTGCGATCGCGCCGTAGCAGGCTTGGAGCATCTCGGCATGGCTTCGGCTCGGAGCGACAATGGTGTCGGCGCGATCGAACCCGGCCCTGTTGCGATCTCGCTGCCAGGACCAGGCGTCCGCCGGCGCCTGCCCACGCACCGCGTGCAGCCAGGTGGCCACGCATGAATGCGAGACTGCGACGATGGGACATGTCAGATCAAGTCCGGCGGCTTGCGCCGGCGCATTGAGATGGACGAGATCGGTCGCATAGGTCTTGGCAAGGCTTCGCAATTCGCCCGGCAAGCGGTCGAGATCTTTTTCATCGCGCGTCATCCAGTCCGGCGGGCTTTTCAGCCAAACCAGCGTGGCGAAAGACTGCGCCTCACGCGCCTGTTCCGGAGAAGGCTCCGGCCCCAGCCCGGCAAGCACGATGCTGTCGCCGCCGGCCGCCAGCTCGCGAGCCAGGTCGAGCGAGTAGCGCCACACCCCGCCGACGGCGTCGGTCGTCATCAGGATGCGCCGCGGACGATGGATCAGTGATTGCAGCATGAGGACTCCAACTCAGCCAGCGCATGCGGGCGCTGGTCCTGGATGTCGCTGAAGGAGCGGAAGGAGGCGAGGTAGTGCTCATGCGCGCGCTCCCAGGCGAGGTCGTCGGGTTCGCCCCAGAGTTCGCGATAGCTGGGCGAGCTCGGATAGGGGTAGAGCGGCACGGGCTCGTTCGCCCAGACGCCGTGATCGATGAGGTGCTTGCGCCAATAGTCCACCAGCGCCGGATCGTCCTCGACCACGCCGATCAGATTGGCCTGGACGAAAGGCACGTTGCGGCGGGCGTCGATGAGAAGCGCTGCGAGACCCTCAGTGTCCAGGCGGCAGCGCTTGGCAAGCATCGCGCGACCCTCGACGGTCAGGCTTTCAAGGCCTGCCTCAATCGAGACGCAGCCAGCCGCGCCGAGCAGCTCGAGCAGTTCCGGCTTCCACAGATCGATGCGTGTCTGGACGCCGAACTGGACGTCGCGATCGACCAGCGCCTCCAGCAGCGCTTTCTGCGGCAGGAAGATCTCGTCGATGAAATAGATGTAGCCGACGCCTTGCGCGATCAGCCCGTCGATCTCGGCCACGATCGCATCGTGCTTCCTGCGCCGATAGGCATCGCGAAAATCGATCTTGGCGCAGAAGCTGCAATTGTAGGGACAGCCGCGCGAGGCCTCCACCTCGGCGCCGGCGCCCTTCTGGACGGTACCGAACCTATGGTGGTGGTGGCCATGCTCCGCGATCCAGTCGGATGGCCAGGCGAGCGCCGGATGATCGACGAACGGACTGGCATGCACGCCGCCGTTGCAGGCCAGACCCTCGCCTTGGAGGCGGGCCGTGTGCGCGACCTTGCTCCAGTCGCGTTGCCGCGCGAGCTCCGCCACGACCTCCTCGCATTCGCCGCGCACTACGACATCGACGCCGAGCTTGCGCAGGGTCGGCGCAGGCGTCGCCGAGCCGTGCGGTCCGACCGCCACCGTGCGGCCGCCGCGTCCGGCGAGATAGTTGAGGAATTCTCCGGGAACACGCAGTTCCGGCGGCGCGCAGCGCCAGAACAGATAGGTCGGCGCGGTGGTCACGACGGTCATGTCCGGCGCGAATGCCGCCACCTGCTCGGCAAGGGCCGCGTTGTCGAGCCCTTGCAGCAAGCCGTCCAGCATCAGGACGTCGTGCCCATCGGCGTCCAGCATTGCCTTCGAATAGCCGAGCTCCAGCGGCAGATGCGGCTGGCGGCAGCCGAAATAGATGCTGTGCTCATACGTCCAGAACGGATTGACCAAGGCGACTTTCATGCGACGTACCTCGTGGCTTCGGGGCGCGATTGGAGCCGATGCCGCAGCAGCCAGCTGGCGAGATCGCAGACGCCTTCGCGCCATGGGACATGCGCCTGCCAGCCGATCGCGGCTTGCAGCTTGCGCGTGTCGGCGACGAAGAAGGGCTGATCGCCGGTGCGCTCGTGGTCGTGGCGGATCGTGATGTTGCTGCCGGTCATGTCGGCGATCTCCGCCAGCAGCACGCGCAGGCTGACCGCATTGCGCGGGCCGCCGCCCAGATTGAACGCCTGGCCCTTGAGCTCCTCGATCCTGGCCAACAGGCCGCGATAGGCGGCAACCGCATCGGACACATGCAGGATGTCACGCACCTGCCGGCCGTCGCCGTAAATGGTGATCGGCCGGCCGGACAAGGCGCTGAGAAGGAAATGCGCGACCCAGCCCTGGTCCTCGGTGCCGAATTGGCGCGGCCCGTAGATGCAGCTCATACGCAGCACCGCCGTCGGCAAGCCATAGGACTTGCAGTAGTCGAGCACATACTGATCCGCCGCGCCCTTCGAGCAGCCATAGGGCGTGCAGAAATCAAGGCCGACCTTCTCAGCGACGCCGCTCGTACGCACCTCCTCGTCGAACGGTTCATAGTGATCGTCGGCTTGCCGCACCGCGATCTGGGGCAGGCTGCCATAGACCTTGTTGGTACTGGCGAAGATCACGGGAGCTCCGGCGCCGCGGGCTACTTCCAGAACGTTGAACGTCCCTTTGAGGTTGATGTCGAAATCTTGCGCAGGATCGGTCAGGCTGGTCGTCACCGCTGTCTGAGCGGCCAGATGGAAAATCGCTTTGGCCGGCGCCAGTGCGGTGGCCAACGCGCTCAGATCGCGAATGTCGACGATTTCGACGATCAGCCGTTCGCCATGCTTTTGCGCCAGCCAATCGAGATTCTGCTCGACGCCTGCACGGCTGAGATTGTCGACGACCAGCACTGTTTCCCCGTCGGAGAGCAGGCTGTCGGCGAGATTGGAGCCGATGAAGCCGCTGCCGCCGATAACGGCCACGGGCGCCTCTCGGGCTTGGCGGTGCGTTCTGGTCATGAGACCAATCCTCGCTCTTCCAGCTCGCGCCGCATGTCGGCGCCGCGGTCGATGACGACGCTGTTGCGAACCCAGGCGGCGAATTCGCCGAGCGAATTTTCCAGTCGATGCTTGGGCTCGAAGCCGAGCAGCTCGCGCGCCTTGGCAATGTCGGCGAAGCAATTGCGGATGTCGCCAGAGCGCGCCTTGCCGAGGATTTCGGGCGGGCGCTTGGGAATGCCCATCGCCTTGGCAAGCAGGCGGGCCACGTCGCTGATCGAATAGGCGTGGCCACTGCCGATGTTGATGGCATGGCCGGCGGCCTGGCGCTGTTCCAACGCCAGCCGGAACGCGGTGGCGACGTCGCGCACATGCACGAAGTCGCGCTTCTGCTCGCCGTCCTCGAAGATCGTCGGCCGCTTGCCGTTGGCGAGACGCGAGGCGAAGTTGGCGAGAACGCCGGTATAGGGATTGGAAAGCGCCTGTCCGGCGCCGAAGACGTTGAAGAGGCGCAACGCCACCGCATCGATGCCATAGGCCTGGCCGAAGATCAGCACGGCGCGCTCCTGCGCGTATTTCGTCAGCGCGTAGATAGAGGCGAGATCCGGCCGCTTCTCCTCGTCGGTGGGAATCGGCGACAGGGCTTCGCCCGATGCCGATCGGAGATCCCACAGGCCGTCCTTGATGTCAGCGGGCTTGCGTCGGGCATTATCGATCCGCTCGCCTTCCGCAGTTCGGTAAAGGCCTTCGCCATAGATGCTCATGGAGGATGCCACGACGATCCGTTCGACCGGCTTCTTGATGAGTGCCTCGAGCAGCACCGCCGTGCCGAGGTCGTTGGTGCCGACATAGCGGGCGATCTCGTACATGGATTGGCCGACGCCGACCTCGGCCGCCAGGTGGATGACCGCGTCGACATCAGCAACCGCCTCGGCGACCGCATCGCGATCGCGCACGTCGCCTTTGATCAGCTCGGCTCCGGTGGGAAGGTTGATGGCTTCGGCGCCGTGTACCTGGTCGACAAGTGCATCGAGCAGGCGCACGCGATAACCATGGTCGGCGAGCTCCTGGGCGACGTGGCGGCCAATGAAGCCGCAACCTCCCGTAACCAATACTCGTTTCACGATGACTCCCTTGCGGATTTTGCTTCGGCGCCCCGAACTGCGCGCTAAAAGGTTTGTTCCCTGCATCAACAAAGTTCCCGCCGCGGGAACTCACGCAGCTCGGACAAGGACTGTGCAACCTGCGGGAACATTGCCTGTTGGCTGCTGTTAGGACCGCTCACCAATCCCCGCTGCGAGAAAGGGAAATCCATGTCCGAGGCCAAGACCACCACCAATCACGACGAGATCCGGAAATGGGTGGAAGAACGCGATGGCCAGCCGGCCGTCGTTCGCACGAAAGGCAAGGGCGGCATTCTGCGCATCGATTTCGGCGAGCCCGAAGACACGCTGGAACCGATCGAGTGGGACGAATTCTTCCGCATTTTCGACGAGAACGACCTCGCCTTCCTGCATCAGGATGAAGCAGGCGGCGGCGGAACGAGCCGCTTCAACAAATTCGTCGAGCGCAGCCAGAAGGACTAGAGCAATTCCAGGAAAAGTGTCGAGCGGCTTTCCGTCCGGAATTGCGTAAAAACAACCACTTAGAGCGGTTCGGCGATTCCGTGAAACGCTGAACCGCTCTAGTGGGTCGAGAAGCTCGCGTCATGGCGCCGTTGGAGGGGGAGGAGGCCCTGCAACGGCGCCGCGGCAGGCGGTCAGGCTGCCGCATTTGTTCGTGCCGCTCAATCGAGCGGCTTGTCCGTCGGCCTGGGTGTCGCCCCGGTCTGGCGCCGCCGGCCGGCGTTGCGGTTTGCTACAGGATTGTCGAGCGGCGAGGTCGAGGGCTCCCGTGCGCCTGAGGTCTTCGGGGCCGTCGGCGCCGCGCCCGCATCGCTGTCCTGCGCATCGCGATGGGGATGCGGAAGCCCCCCGGGATCGGGCGACTTCACCGCGGGCTTGGACGTGTCTTTCGGTTCAGCCATTTTCGAACCTTCCTCGTTCAGCCGTTCGCTATCCGCGCGATCAGCCGTGCGGGCGCATCACCACCTTGATGCAGCCGTCCTGCTTGTCGCGGAAAGTCTTGTAGAGATCCGGTCCTTCCTCCAGACCGGCGCGATGGGTGATGACGAAGGAAGGGTCGATCTCGCCGCTCTCGACCTTACGCAACAGCGGCTCGAGATAGCGGTGGGTATGGGTCTGGCCCATGCGGAAAGTCAGCCCCTTGTTCATCGCCGCGCCGAACGGAATGTGATCCACGAGGCCGATATAGACGCCGGGCACCGAGATCGTGCCGCCCTTGCGGCAGCAATAGATCGCCCCGCGCAGCACATGCGGCCGGTCGGTGCCGAGATAGACGGTGGCCTTGGCCTTATCGAGCATCGAATCGGACGTTGCGGTGGCATCGGCCTCGGTGCCTACGCAGTCGATGCAACTGTCAGGGCCGCGACCGTCGGTCATGGCCATGAGGGCATCGTAGATATCGGAATTGCTGAAATCGAGGGTCTCCGCCTTGCCGTAGTCGCGCGCCATGGCGAGCCGTTCCGGCACTTTGTCTATGGCGATGACGCGGCCGGCGCCGAGCATCCAGGCGCTCTGGATGGCGAACTGGCCGACCGGCCCGCAGCCCCAGATGGCGACAGTGTCGCCTTCCTGGATGCCGGCGTTCTCGGCCGCCATGTAGCCGGTGGGAAAGATATCGGACAGGAACAGCACCTGCTCGTCATCCATGCCGTCCGGCACCTTGATCGGGCCGACATCGGCAAAGGGCACGCGCAGATACTCGGCCTGTCCTCCCCAGTAGCCGCCGACCAGATGCGAATAGCCGAACAGGCCCGCGGGCGACTGGCCCATCACCTTGGCGGCCTGCTCGGCGTTGGGGTTCGAGCGGTCGCAGAGCGAGAACAGGCCGTTCTGGCAGAACCAGCACTCGCCGCACGAGATGTTGAAGGGGACCACGACGCGATCGCCCTTCTTGAACTTCGTGTGAGCGCGGCCGACCTCCACCACTTCCCCCATGGTCTCGTGGCCCAGCACGTCGCCCGATTTCATCGTCGGCATATAGCCGTCCATCAGATGCAGGTCCGAGCCGCAGATGGCGCAGCACGTGACCTTGATGATGATGTCGCGATCGTTCTCGATCGCCGGGTCGGCGACCTGGTCGCAACGAATGTCGCCTTTGCCATGCCAGGTCAGGGCTTTCATCGGATTTGTTCCTTTTGGTTGTCGATGCTTAGCGGGTTACGGGCCGAACTGGCGCTGGGCGGGAATGTTCCCGGATCAGAGTCCGCGTTTTCAGCCATTCTTCGCCGAACCCGGTTCGGCCATGTTGCGGTGCTGTTCAGCCAGCGTGCCGGCCGGTGTGACATGGGCGGCGGCGACCTGCATCTTGTTCTTCCAGCCGCTGATCACTTGCTCCTCGCCGGCCATCAAGGCGTCGTAGCCGTCCTTGGCCACATCGGCGGGATTGTCCTTTTCTTGTACCCCGATCTCGGTGTCCATCATGTCGGCGCGCTCGAAGAAGCGCGTCTGCGTGGCGCCCGGCATCAGCACGGTGACGCTCACGCCGCTGTCCTTCAGCTCGTGCCGCAGCGCGATGGCGAAGGAATCGATGAAGGCCTTGGTGCCGTTGTAGACCGCCTGGAATGTGCCCGGCGTGAAGCCGGCGATCGAGCCTGTGAACAGGATCCGGCCGCGACCGCGTCCGACCATCTTGCGGCCGAGCCGATGGGCCAGATAGACCGTGCCGGTGATGTTGGTGTCGATGACGCGGCGCGCCTCGGCCCAATCCTGGTCGACAAAGCCCCGGCCCAGGCCGCGCCCCGCATTGAGGAGCAGAAGATCGATGTCGCGGTCGCCGATCTCGGCGATCAATTTGTCGGCGCCGTTCTCGCTTGCGAGGTCGGCCTCCACCGCGTCGACCGAGACGCCATGCGATCGGAGCGCCTCCGCAGCCTGCTCGATGGCCGGCTCATCGGCGGCGATGACCAGATCGTATCCGTCCTTGGCGCAGAGTTTTGCGAGCTCCTTGCCGATGCCGCTCGAGGCACCGGTGACGACCGCCAGTTTCCCGTTTCCCATTCGATCCTCCTGAGTGGTTCGGCCGAACATCCGGTTGCACCGAATGTTCCTTGGGATCGGAGGATTCCAGCACGCCGAAACCGCAATGCCTTCGGCCGAGGGAACCGCGTGGGCGCTCCGGCTGTTGGATCGGCAAGGAGCAATCGTCATGGGACTCTTTTCCGACCTGGACAAGAAGCTGACCGAAAACCTCTATGCCCATGGCAGCTATCTGAGCGATCCGAGCGCCGACCTGCCGCGGCGGGTGGAGGAGACGGTCGATCTGCTGATGCCCTTTGTGAAGCCTGAAGCGCGGGAAACGGTGAAGCTGCAAATCCTCGACATCGTCCACGAGCATATCTTTGACGAGGAGTGACTCCGGCGATCGCTCGATCCACCGGAGACATAACCGTCAGGATGCTGCGTCATTCCGAACGGCGGGACCGGCGCTGCTTCTCGGCGTCGCGCAGCAGCCGCACAATGGCATCCACTGGAGAGGGGTCGGTTGCAGGCTGTGCTTTCCAGCGCCACAGATGGCGAAACAAACTTCTCAAGCTCGGCATCGCAATAACCTCCTTGCGCTATCAAACCTGGGACGGCGAATGATGTTCCTTCCCTTCCTAGCGGAGGGCCGCGGCGAATAGGAAGGCGACCCCGGCCAGGACAACCAGCGCCACGATGACCAGGACCGGCCCGTTCCTGCGCGGTTCGAGGTCTGGCGCGTTCTCCGGCGGTCGCATCGCGTTGGCAAAGCTCGCCTGATTGGTGAAGTTCGGTTTGCGCGGCTCGGCCGGCGCGGCGGACGTCGAGACAGCACCGGCTTCCGCGTCTGCTTCCTGCGGTGCCGCCGCCGGGTCGAATCCGGGTGTCTTGTCCTGCGTCCTGCCGGCCTGGATTTCGCCGCGCGCCTCGGCCGGTGTGAGTGGGTTGGGTGACATTCGGCGCCTCCTTTGTTCCCAAACCTTCATCCGGCCCCGCTGTTCCAACTGGGCCTTGTTGAAACTCGGAGGGAACCTTCCGGACCAGGGCAGCTTTGTATTCTCGACACCGAGAGAAAGAGGCAGGAATGCAAGTTCTCGACACGGCGATACATGCGAGCCCCGGAACCGTTACGGTCGAATTTATCGGCGAGGGCGGCGAAAACATCGCTGTCACGATGATCGTCTCCAACCCGTTGCTTGACCACGGCGCCCTTGTTGATCGCGCCAAAGAGTTGATGGTTCAATGCGCGGCATTCGGCGGCCTGCCTGTACAAGACCGCCCGCAGGGCGACGCAGATGGCGTACGGCCCGGCACCGAGCGGCCAAGCGAAACGAACCAGGGTCCGTACACATTCGAATATCGCGAGGGCGGCAGTGTGAGGCGGCTTGAGGGCGTCGAATTGCCCGACCTCGAAGCTGTTCGTCACGAAGCGCTGCGCTCGGCGATCGATCTGCTCGACGATGCGGCCGCACCCCGTCAGGACGGCTGGGCGGTTCGGGTTCGTAGCGGCGACGGCGCTGTCGTCGTGTCCGTCGATTTCGAGGAAGCAAGGCAGGAAAGGGCAACCGCCGCGTTGTGAGGGAGGCGGTATCTGTGAAAGGTAATATGATGCGTTCCCTCATGTCACTGCATGCGCTTGCAAGTTCACGAGGCGACGGGCTGAGACCTGAGTTCCTTCGCCTGCTTGATGCCCGCGCGGCCTTGTCCCAGCCCGACGTGATTGAACTTCACCAGGAGACGGGGTTGAACCAGGCCGGCCCAAATCCTGTCGGGGATCTCGAAACAGCTCCGAAGCAAAGCGTGGTGCGTTTCCCTGGCCGGCGGAGTACGATCAGTCGTGCGTCCGGAACAGATACGCCCGTCAGAGGAGGTCGCCATGGCAGCGCCCTTGGCACTGATCATTGAAGACGAATATCTGATCGCATCGGACGTGGCGAACGGCCTGAAGGAGCGAGGTTTCGACGCGGCTTGCGTGGCGTCCGAGCGGGCAGCCGCGGCTTGGCTGGACGATCACAAGCCGGACCTTGCCATCATCGATATCCAACTGCTCGATGGCCAGCGCGGCGTCGCCGCCGCCCGCCTCAAGGAAGCGGGCGTGCCGTTTCTCGTCCATTCGGGCTATGATCCGGAGTTCCAGTCGCCGATCTTCCACGGCGCGCCTTATGTGCCCAAGCCGGCACCGATCCGGCATCTGGTCGAACTGGCGAGCCAACTGGTAGCGGACCGTGACAGACGGTAGCCGAGCCTGATCAAGGCCATTTCAACCTTGCGCTGCGTCGCCTTTGCGGAACCGCGACACCGCCTCGATCAGCACACTGTAGTCGACCGGTTTGGTCAGCTTCGGCGAGTCCCGAAACCTTTCCGGAAAAACGGTGACGCTGTCATAGCCGGTGAGGAAAATGAAAGGCACGCCATCGTGCGCCAGATGCTCGGCCAAAGGAAAGCTTCGCTCACCGCGAAGATTCACATCCAGCACGGCACCATCCAGGGCGATGCCGTCGATTTGATCCAGCGCTTGTTGAACCGTCGGCGCCGGTCCCACCACGGTGCATCCGGCACCGGTCAACTGGTCGGCTAAGTCCTGCGCAAGCATGAACACATCCTCGACCACGAGGACATTCAGGCCCGACAAGGGTGTATTTGTGTTCACTCCTAGCACGCAGCGAGAATGCTATCCGCCAGCGCCTGCCGCCAGCGGAATTTCTATGTCGCACTCCAGTCCCGAGGGTTCAAATCTCAGTCCGACCTTGCCTCCCAGCTCATATTCTAAACTTTGCTGGATGAAGCTTGTTCCGAAATTCCGCTGCGGCGGCTCCTTGACGGCAGGACCTTCGGCTTCCCGCCAGTGGATTGCCAGCACGCCGGCTTTGTCGGTGTTCCACGCCACCTCGACCCGACCCTCCTCGGTCGACAACGCGCCATATTTCGCCGCATTGCTGGCGAGCTCGAAGAACACCATGCCAAGTGTCGCAGCCATGCTTGCGCCGAGCTGCAAAGGCTTTCCACGAATGACGATATTGCTTCGCGATTTGCTGGCGTAGGGTGACAGAACCGCGCGCAGCAGCTGCTCGAGATCGGCATCGCGCCAGTTGTAGGAAGACAGCACTTCGTGCGTCCGACCCATTGCCTGCAGCCGCTGCTGGAACGAGGAAAAGAAATCACCCATTGAGCTCGATGTGCCAACCATGCGTGAAGCCAGCGCGGTGACGGTGGCGAGAATGTTCTTCACGCGGTGCTGCAGTTCATGCAGCAGCCTTTCCTGGCTGCGCTCTGCCTCCTTGTGGCTCGATATGTCGACAAGGGTCGCGATTGCGCCGCGCACCTTGCCGTTATCGTCGAAAAGCGGGTTGGCCGACATCATCACGTCGACGCTCGAGCCATTCTCGTGCAGGATTTGCGCTTCGTAGCCGGGGATAGGCTTTCCGGTACGAATTGCCTTTCGCAGAGGCTGGTCTTCAGCGTCAACCTGAACGCCGTTGATCGTCAGCGGCAGGATGGCGGGAACGGAAATGAGCTTGTCGCCGGTGGAGCGCTGCCCCATGAGTTCCACCGCGCGCCGGTTGGCGCGGATCTCCACGCCGTCGCCGTCTTCGGCGATGAAGATGCCGACCGGCACCAGGTCGAGCAGGGTTTCAAGGCTTTCCACGCGGTTGCGCAAATCATGCGAGAGCACGCCGATCTTCTCCTCGGCCCGCGCGATCTGCGTGACATCGACAAAGGTGACGACGACGCCGGCAATCACGTTGTCCACGGTGCGATAGGGCAGCACGCGCATGATGTAGCGCCGGCCGTTGTCGGTACCCTCGACCTGCCGCTCGATCGTACCAAGCCTCAGCAGCACCTGCTCCATGTCGGCCTGCAGACCGTCGGCAGGGAAGCGCGGGCGCACATGCGCCAGCGGCCGGCCGACATCGCTCTCGACCAGGCGGAAAAGGTCGCGGGCGGTCGGCGTGAAGCTCTTGATGCAGAGGTCGCGGTCGAGAAACACGGTTGCGATCTGCGTGCTTTCGAGCAGGTTGGCCATATCGTTGTTGGCGCGGCTGAGCTCGTCGACGCGGATGTTGAGCTCGGCATTGACCGTCTGCAGTTCCTCATTGATCGACTGCAGCTCCTCCTTCGAGGTTTCCAGTTCCTCGTTGGACGACTGCAACTCCTCGTTGATCGACGACAGTTCCTCATTGGAGGATTTCAGCTCCTCATTGGAGGATTCGAGCTCCTCCGTAGTGATTTGCAGCCGCTCCTTGGTTTCCCTCAGCTCCCTTTCGAGCTGGCTGACATTGGCGCTTTCCACGTCGTCGGTCGTGTGGACGGGCTCGTCCTCCGATTCCGCCTTGATGCCGCCGATGTCGCGGAAGACCAGCATATAGAGCGGGTCCGACGAGCCGTCGGAGGGCAGTGGCTGCACGGCAAGGCTGATCGTCTGCCGGCCACCATTGGTGCCGACGGTGATCTTGTTCTGGATCGCCACCTGCCCGGTGCTGGCCGCCTTGTGGAGCGCCGCGCGCAGGTCCATGCGAAGGCCCCGCCTTGCCATGGAAAAGACGTTGTGGTCGGGGGCGCCCGCGGCGAGCTCGAGATATTTGCCGGTGCCTCCCGAACTATGCATCAATTCGCCGCCGGCGTTGACCACCACATAGGCCGGCGCAAATCGCTCGACGAGAAGACGCTCCGCCACCTCCTGCAAGGTTCCGTTCGTCGCCCGCTGGCGTGTATTCGGCACGGTGTGCCTGGCGGCGGCGGCGAGCGGGAATTCCGGCAACCGCTGCGGGGTGATCCCGCCGCGCTTCTGGAAGATGCGGCTCGCCTTGTCCACGGTGGCGAACAGGCGGGCGTGCCGCGTGACGTTCTCCGAGGATCCGAGAAAGAGATAGCCGTTGTTGCGCAGAGCGTAGTGGAAGATCGGAATGATTTTTTCCTGCAGTTCCGGGCCCATATAGATCAGGAGGTTCCGGCAGGTGATCAGGTCGAGCTTGGAGAAGGGCGGGTCGCGCAGGAGATTGTGCGACGAGAACAGGCAGGTCTCTCGCAGGTCCGCCGAAACGCGGTAAGTGCCGTCCTCGCGCGAGAAAAACTCCTTGAGCCGCTTCGGCGTTATGTCCGTGGCGATCGTTGCGGGGTAGCGCCCGGCGCGGGCCACCTCCAGCGCGCGCTCGTCGATATCGGTGGCGAAAATCTGCAGATTGGGCGAGGCGGCGCCCCGCGGAGCGCTCTCCTTCAACAGCATGGCGATCGAATAGGCCTCTTCGCCCGTCGCACAGCCGGGCACCCATACACGGATCGTCTCGTCGGGCTTTCGGTTCTCGAACAGCCGGGGAATGACCAGCCTTTCCAGCACATCGAAGGCGTGCTCGTCGCGAAAGAAGCTGGTGACGCCGATCAGCAGGTCCTGGAAGAGCAGATCGACCTGCTGCGGCTCGTCGCGCAGCCGCTCGTAAAAGGCGACCGGGTCGTCGATCTGCAGCACCTGCATCCGGCGCTGGATGCGGCGCAGGATCGTGTTGTCCTTATAGCCGCTGAAATCATGGCCGGTGCGCACGCGAAGCAGCGCCGCGATGCGCGAAAGCTGCTCGGCGACATCGCGCTTGCGGCGGTCGCGCTCGCCATCGGTGTGGTTGGCGTGGCGGAAATAGCTGGTGAGCTTGCCCGCCATTTCCTCGGCCGGAAGCACCATGTCGACCAAGCCGCTCTGGACGGCGCTGCGCATCATGCCATCATACTCGGCGCTTTCCTGCGCCAAGGTCAGGCCGCCGCGTTCCTTGATGGCTCTCAGCCCGATGGTGCCGTCGCTGCCAGTGCCGGACAGGATCACTCCCGCCGCATTCTCCGACTGCTCCTGCGCCAGCGAGGTGAAGAAATCGTCGATCGGCGTCCGCCTGGCGCGCGTCGTGGCCATTTTGGCCATATGGAAATGCTGGCCACGCACCGTCACCGATACACCGGGCGGCGTGACGTAGATTTTGTCGGGCTCGATCTCCATGTCTTCGGCCGCCGTCAGGGTCTCGATCGAGGTCGACCGCTGGATGATGCTGGCGAGAACGCTTTCGTGCTCGGCATCGAGATGTTGAATGACCACATAGGCAAAGCCGCTTTCGGCCGGCGCCTCGGGAAAGAACCGTTGCAGGGCCGCGATGCCGCCGGCCGACGCGCCGATGCCGATAATCGGGAAAGGTGCCCCCTCCGTTGTGGCCTCGCGCGCGTCACTAGCCTTAGCTCTTGTCGTGCCTGTCTTCCTCGCCGCCCGCGCCATTGCCGCCTAACCGTGCTCGCCTGCTCTCAAGGATGCGCTCGATGACGGCGGCATCCGCTTCGTATTCCTGCGCCCGCTGGCCGAACTGATTTGCCAGTTCGGAGCGACGCCGTGTCTTTTCCCGCTCGGCCATGCGCCGGGCAAACGCCGCCCGCTGCTGATGCGAGCGAAGTAGACCCCACAGGATTTCGTCCGCCTCGAGCGCCTGAGCCTCCATCACCGCGTCGGCGGTGAAGGCATGCCCGGTATGGCACCGATAGCGCAACATGTCACCGTCTTCGATCTCCCACAGTGGTCCGTGGCATTCCGGGCATGTAAACACCGACAACTCGCCAAGTCGATCCGCGTCTTTCATGGTCGAATGCTCCTGCGCGGCGATGGCCGCCTCCAGTCTGACTGCCGGTGGGGCTGCGAAAGTTTCGCCGGTGGGCTCATCCGCGAGCTTTGCCAGCAAGGCGCCGAGCTTCGCGGCGGGCAGGCAGTGGTCGACCTCGACATAATGCAGCGCGCTCTCCACCATGGAAGGCACCAGCGTGTCTTTGGGATGCTGGACGACCGCCAGCCCGCCGACGGCCTTGACGGCCCTCAACCCGGCGCTGCCGTCGGAAAGCGAGCCCGACAGCAGCACGCCGATGACGCTGGCGCCGTAGCTCAGCGCCGCCGAACGGAACAAGGGGTCGATGGCCGGCCGGGCGAGGTTTTCGCGCGGGCCGCGCCGCAGCATCATATGGCCGTCGTGAAGAAGAAGATGGAAACCGGGCGGCGCCACATAGATGCAACCGATCCTGAACGCCACGCCGTTCCTGGCCGGCACGGCGCCGAGCGGGCCGGCACGATCGAGGATCTCCGGCAGATAGCTGACCTGACCGACATGCACCACGACGAACACGGCCGCCGGCAGATCGGCGGGCAGATCGGCGACGATCCGCTTCAGAGGCTCGATCCCGCCGGCCGAAGCGCCGATGACGATGATGTTGTGGTTGTTCGTTGGGCCTTTGGAACGGGCCATTCCGCGACGAGCCTCCAGATTGGGCTGTAAGAACCGTTCCGTTGCGGTGATGGCGCCATCGCGGTTCAGCGACCGTTCAGATGTTTAACAATGCAATCCGCGCGATGTTCCATCGCTGCCGGTTCAAGCGCCTGCCTGCCGTCCCAAAGGATGGCTGGAACATAGGAGATCGCTGGCAGTTCGGGTTCGCCTCAGACGCTACTCCAAGAGGCGTCTGTCGAAGACGGGTGGGCAACACCTGGTCGGTCTGCGCCTGTCCTCTCAGGCGTGGGCTTCGGGCCCCGGCAGAACCTGCCGCGCCGCCGTGCAGATGTCGCCGCCACAACCACAGGAGACAGCAATGAAGCATCAGACCTCATACGAACTTCAATCGGTGGCAATCGTCGACCGGCTCGGCTTGATTCCCCTTGCGACGAGAAGGCAGCGGATCGAGCGGTGGGCGGAACTGCTCGACCGCAATCCCCAGCGCTGCCTCTCGGCGCTGACGGGCACCGAATATGTCGATCCCGGCGTCCGTGAACGGGTGCGGGCGGATGGCTCGGCGCTCGCGGTTGCCTTCGATGATCCACTGCTGCGCGCGGCCGGGTTGCAATCGGACACCTATGGCGAGGCGAAGCGCTTTTTCGAACTGTCCGACTGGCAATTGCATGACGTGGTCTGCAGCTGCCACACCGGCGCGACGATGCAGGCGAGCTGGGCCGCCGCGCGGGTGCGCCGGATCGTAGGAGGCAGCCGGATCCTCGCCTGGCTCAGAAGCCGATTTACGCATTGAGGCGTGCTGGTCCGCCGGCGAGCGCAGGTCGCCGGCGACCCGATATCAGTGCAGAAGAGAAGCTCCGCGCAACTGCGCTATCCTGCGCATGATGGCGTTCAGCCAGTCGGCAATGGACGAGTCCGCGGGCCTATTGTCGATATCCTCAAGCGCCTTTTCCAGGGTGTGCTCGACAAGGCGGTCGGAGGCTCCGGCGTCGTCCAGCAGCAGACGTGCGGTAAGCCGGAGCTTGGGCAGCAGCGCGACGACATCCTCCCCCGCAGACACCGGTTGCGCGACGGTCCCCGGCTCTGCAGAGGGCTCCGGCGGGAACAGCGCATCGACCAGGGTGACGCGGCTCGAGGACTTGCTCAGGCTGCTCGCGAAACGCAAATGCTCGGGGATGGCGATGTCGTCATATCCGCTGAAGAACACGAAGGGCACGTTGCGCAGCATCAGTTCGTCGGCAATCGGGAAAACCTTGCGGCCATGCAGGTCGATGTCCAGGATCGCGGCCTCGGCTGCTTTGGCATGTCGTCCGGCCTGTTCCAGCGTCGCCACCGGTCCCAGGATGATCGCGCCCATGTCAGCGAAGAAGGTGGCCAAATCGCTGGCGAGCAGCCACTCGTCCTCCGCAATCAAGAGGTGAAGTCCCCTGAGGTTTCGCACACGAGCTCCTTCAGTTCGCATACCGCAACCGTAAAGCAAGGCGCCGACATCGGCGCGCATGACAATGAGGCAGCAGGGAAGCCAGATGTTAGAACGCAGCGACGGGTGAACCGTTCCGGCCGTTCGCTGCATGCGCTTCGATCCGATCCGGCAGCATGGAACCATTGCGCCGGCCTGGGGTTCGGCACGAGCGGAATTTGGCCGGGAACCAAGACCATGACATCGCACGACGAAGCCTCCAAGGACGACAACGAGCGTGAGAATGCCGAACGTGTCCGCGCCCTGGCGGAAAGAGCGGGAATTCCAAGCGGGTTGGCGCTGGCGCTGATCCTGAAATACGGAAACGATCCGGAGGTGCTCGATCGCGAGGCGGCAATGCTGAAGCGGGACGCGGACAAGGGCGATAGATAGGGGGCAGCCGTGCTTGACGATCCGATGGTCCTCATCCTGATGTATTTCGTCTTGCCGGTCTGGCTGATCGCGGGTTTTGCCGATTGGCTCTGCCACCGCGCGACCCACATAGAATCCACGACCGGCGCGAAGGAATCGCTCATCCATCTCCTGATGTTCGCGGAGGTCGGGATCCCGCTGCTTGCGGCAATGTTCCTCGAGGTGAACGCCCTGGTCATCGCCGTGATGATCGTCACCTTCTTTGTCCATGAAGCGACAGCGATGTGGGACGTGCGCTACGCGACCACGGCGCGCACGGTGAGCCCGATCGAGCAGCATGTGCACAGCTTCCTGGAGATGATCCCGCTGATGGGCCTGGTCATCGTGGTGGCGCTGCATTGGGGGCAATTCCTGGCGCTGTTTGGCGCCGGAACGGAAGAAGCTCGCTTCGACCTGACCTGGAAACATCAGCAACTGCCGGTGACATATATTGCCGCCGTGATGATCATTATCGTGCTGTTCGAACTGCTGCCCTATGTAGAGGAGTTCTTCAGAGGCCTGCGCGCCAACGCGGGCCGGCTCGTTCCAGCCAAGGCAAAGCGGCACAAGGCCGGCGACACCGCCGCGCGATGAAGCGCCTCATCGTCTCAGCCATTCTGGTCGATAGCATGAGGCGAGGGCTGCTGGGCACCGCCGGCCGGACGCCCGCCATTCTGGCCAGCCCACAGCCAGAGGGCGACCAGAACGATCACCAGAAGGCCAACTGCGAACATGATACGGGGCATCGGCGGCTTCAGCCCCCTGGCCGGTTGGCGGCCGGGTCCGACCCGATACCAACCGCGGGATCGGGCGCAACCGGACCGCGCTCGGCCTCCGAACCTTCCGACTCGATCTCCTGGACGGCTTGATCCCAGTGTTCCTGCTGGCGTCCCTCGGGTCTGCCTTCGCGTTCCCATATCTCGTGGGCGCGCTGCCTGATCCGTTCTTCCCTGTCCATGCCCGGCTCCTCTCGCGGCTGAACTCCACCGCCCGCGCCTAATCGGGAGGGGGGAGGTTTGTTCCACCGAGGACTTTGTTTCGGCTGACCGGGAGTTGGGAACTCCGTCCTCGCGCCGGTGTTTTCTTCCATCAACCGGAGATCAGTCATGAACAACATCCAGAACCGTCGTGAAACGGGCGCCAGGAAATATCCGGCGAATACCGATCCGGATCCGAGCGACGAATTTTCCCAGGACGCCGCCGGCAACGAAAGACCTCACGTCGATCCAGGCCTTAGCCGCAAACAGGGCGAGGTCGAGGACAAGACCCACCAATCGGAAGGCCGCAATCCGCCGCGGCAACCGACGCCGAGCCCGGCGACCGAAAAGAGTTCAGGCGCCGGCCCGGCAGTCGCGGAGCATTCCAAAGACGCCAAGGCGCCCCGCAGCGGCCGTCAGCCCGGCGCCTATGTGAAGGAATGAACGGCGCCGCAGACGCGATGGAACATAGCTATGACTTCTAAGTTCGGGGATAGCCGCCGCCGACGATCCGGCGGCGGATCGTGAGGCTCTGGACTCGTCCGGAGCTGCCGCAACCACGGCGGATCGGCTATGAACACAACAGCGTCAAGCGAACATCTGCAGGCACGGGCAGCGGCGGTTGGGCTACGTCCACTCCGTCGGCGGGCATGGCTTCCTCTGACGGCAAGCGTCCTGGCGAGCCTCCTTTGCGTCCCGGCATCGGCGCATCAGGCGCCGGCGGGCTGGCAGTATGACCCTTCCTGTTGCTCTGGGGTGGATTGCTACCAGGCGCCGCCTTCGGACGTGAAGGAAACGAAGTATGGCTACCAGCTTTCGACCGGCGAGCTGATCCCCTACAGCGACCACCGCATAAAGCGATCACGCGACGAAAACTTCCACGAATGCAAGCCAGGCGGCGATATCAAGTCGCAGCACTCCTTCTGCCTCTACGTCCCCGACCGCGGCATGTAGCGGGAACGCTCCAGCCACGCGATCGCCCAAGAAAGATGGGCCCGCTTCTGAGAAAGGCGGGCCCTTCGGCGTGAACGGGCCCCAGGCTTACTTGTTGCAGTTCTGGATATTGGATGTGGTGTTGCCGGTGGCGGTATTGTTGTCCGTGTCGTTGCCGGCCGCGTCCTTGCAGCGGTCGTTTGCGCCGTTGGACTTGGTGCTGTTCGTGCTGTTGGTGGCGTTTGGATCTATCGTGCCGTTGCCGTTGTTGCTGCCGGTACCGGTTGCGGCCCCGGTGCCAGTGGTGCCTGTGGTACCGCCGGTGCCGTTGGTGCCGTCCCCGGTGCCCGAGCCGCTCGTTTGTGCCATCGCGGAAGTCGTCAGGACAATTGCAAGAACCGATGCGGAAAGAAGTTTGATCATGGAAGGATCTCCTGTTGATCGCCTGATTGCGATATGAATCAACAACAAATTCTTCCAGTTGTTCCAAAGATCGCTGTTCGGGTGGTGGAAATTTTGTTCATCAATATTGATGTATGCTGACAGAATTAAGAATCATGCTATACGGATCGTTGTTATTTCCGGATTTACTTGTTCGTGCGAACCTTCTGGCGCGGGTTGATGCCACCCGAGTCGGTGGTGTCGTTCTCGACATCACCTTCGACTGTGTTCTCGCCGTGCTCCAGCTCGTCGCCTTCCTTGATGGTGCCCTTGGAAGTTCCAATGCCGGGATCATTGCCCAGATCGGCATCGCTCGGTTTTTTCGATTTCGGGTGCTGGTTTCCGCTCATAGTCGTTCCTCGTTATGTCTTTCGAACCGGAAGCGGCGCAGAATGTTCCGGCGTCAGACGCCGAACGGATAGGTTTCCGGCATGCCTTCAGCGGCGTGTTCGGGTCCGAGCGGCGTGACCGCGCTGGTTTCGTCGAACCAGACGAAGGCATCGAATTGCCGCGCCAGAGAAGCGTCGGCATAGTGGCTGTGCAGTTCGGTTTCCGGCCGATAGATCACGCCGATAAACCGTTCCAGGCGGCGCTCGGTCAGCCGGTCGCGCAGCTTCGGGTCGCGTCCCAGGTCGAGGAGGAACCGCTCGATGCCGGCGTCGTGGCAGAGCCGCTCGTAGCTGTCCTCGCGCGATGGGCTCACCGACTTGATTTCCATCTCGCCGTCCCAGTCGGTCGCCGCGGCGACCGTGCCCGTATGCGTGCCGAAACCGATGAGAGCTGCGGCATCGCCGAAGCGCTGCCGGCAGAGCTGGCCGATATTCACCTCCTCGCGCGAGATTCCCATTTCGGTGTAGCGGGCATCGCCTATGTGGGAATTGTGCGCCCACACGACGGCCCTCGCGTTGGGACCCCGTGCATCAAGCACATGACCCAGCGTTTCGAACATATGCGTGTCGCGCAGATTCCAGGATTGCGGTCCGCCGTAATACATGATGCGGTAATACTGCTCGGCGGACGCGACGAGCCGGGCATTCTGCGCGGCGTCGAACAGTTCCTCGCCGTCCCGGCCGGCATGATCGAGTTGTCTCGCCAGCATGTCGCGGCACTGCTCGAGGACCGCTTCCTCGCATTCGCGGTAGCCCTTGGTCAGCGCTGCGCGGCCGTAGGTCGACGGCTCGGTCTGCCATGGCGTCAGGCAGCCATAGCGTTCCCGCGCAACTCTTGCCGCTTCCGGGTCGACGCGGTCGAGATACTCCAGGACGGCGGCGATCGAACCGCGCATGTTGTAGATGTCGAGGCCGTAGAAACCTGCTTGCGGCTGCAGCCCCTTGACCTTGTCATTGTGCTTGCGCAGCCATTCCACGAATGCCGCGACATCGGTGTTGCGCCACATCCAGCTTGGAAAGCGCTGGAACGGCTGATCGGCGCCGGGCGAGGTGCCTCGACCGCGGACATAGCGGTCGATGGCCGCTGCATCGGGCCAGTCGGCCTCGACCGCGACGATGGTGAAGCCGTGCCTCTCGATCAGCCTTTTGGTGATCGCCGCGCGCGCCCGGTAGAATTCAGAGGTGCCGTGGCTGGATTCGCCGAGCAGGACGATCCGCCGGTCCGCGAAACGGTCGAATGGTTCGGCAAACGCAGGGTCGTCGAAGTCGGAAAGCGGCTCGGCGACCGCGGCGATCATCTCCGGCAGGCTGCGTTTGCGCGCCAGTGGCGTCGTGGGGACAGTCGCCGGGCGGCTTTCCTTCCGCCAGCCTTGTTCGCCGATCAACGGGACGAAGCGCACGCCGCCCAAATCTTCCTCGCTGTAGGTCGATGCGCCGGTGCGTGTCACCTTGAGCAGGCGCTGTTCGTCGGGATCGTCGCCCACCGGAATGACCAGCCTGCCGCCGACGTCGAGCTGCTGCTGCAAGGCCAGCGGTGCGCCCGGTCCGCTCGCCGCCACCACGATGGCGTCGAAGGGTGCTGCTTCGGGCCAGCCTCTGGTGCCGTCGCCGATTCGCACTTCGATGTTGCCGTAGCCTAGTCTTTGAAAGCGTCGCCGTGCGTCCTCGGCCAGTGGCGCGTGGCGTTCGATCGTATAGACATGGTCGACGACGCGGCTCATGACGGCGGCGGCGTAGCCTGATCCCGTGCCGACCTCGAGCACCTGGTCGCCTGGGCCGATTTCCGCCATCTCCAGCATGAAGGCGACGATGTAAGGCTGCGATATCGTCTGTCCTTGCGCGATCGGCAGCGGTCCGTCCTCATAGGCGAATTCCTCGTAGCCCGGGTCCACGAAGACTTCGCGTGGAACCTCCCGCATCGCCGCCAGGATTTCCCGATCATGGATGCCGCGCCGGCCGAGATGAACATCGACCATCCGTCGACGCTCACGAGAAAGATCAAGCATCGCAATCCCCTTCTATTCGCCCCTTCTATTCACCCGCCTCCATCATCGTCCTGGCAGGCTCTCGGGAGACGTTTTCCTCGATCTCGTCGTGGCCCGGAGTCTGCGGCAGCGCCTTGCGGAAGTTCTTGGCGTAATCGGGTGGCATTTTCGGCGGCATCATCGGCTCGTAGGCGTCGACCAGCGCCTCTATGATCACCGGCCCGCTGGTGGCGAAAGCCTGGTCGAGCACGCGCTCGACCTCCTCCGCCCGCTCGATGCTGAAGCCTTTTCCGCCCATCGCTTCGGCGGCCTTGGCGAAATCGATCGGCTGCAATTCGCAGCCGAATTGCGGGTTGCCGAGGAACATCATCTGCTCCCAGGCGATCTGGTTCAGCATGTTGTTCTTGATGACCAGGACTTTCAGCGGAATGCCGTAGCGCACCGCCGTGGAAAACTCGCCGAGCTGCATGGCGAGACCGCCATCGCCGACGATCGCCGCGACCGGCCGGCCCGGAAAGGCAATGCCGGCCGCGATCGCATAGCTCAAACCGCAGGACATGGAGGCGAGCGCGCCCGAAACGCCGAAAGCCTGTCCAGCGCGGAGATCGACATGGCGCGCGGCAAGTTCCGTGTTCTGGCCGGAATCGGTCGCCAGCACCGTATTCTCGGCAAGGCGCTCGCCGAAGGCGCGCGCGACGCGTTGCGGCTTGAGCGGATGGGCCAAGCCGTCTTCGGACTGGCGCATCATCTCGCGCCATTTCTGCATCGAGCTCTGCGCGGCCGCCAGGAATGCGCCGTCGCCCTTCTGCGTCAGCCGCTTGTTGAGGGCGCGCAAGGTCTCCGCCGCATCGCCGACCAGACCGGCCTCGACCGGGAAGCGCAGGCCGATGCGCTGCGCGTCGCAATCGATCTGGACGCCACGCGCTTTGCCAGGCTGCGGATAGTACTCGATATAGGGGAAGGTCGAGCCGACGATGAGGACGGCGTCGCACGTCTCCATCGCCTCCTGCGACGGCAAGGTGCCCAGAATGCCGATGCCGCCCGTGGTGTAGGGATGGTCGTCCGGCAGCACCGCCTTGCCAAGCAAGGCCTTGACGATCGGCGCCTGCAACAGCCGCGCCGTTTCCTCGAGCTCGGCCGCCGCGCCGATCGCTCCGCGCCCCGCAAGGATCGCCACGCGCCGCGCGTCGTTGAGGATTGCTGCCGCTTTGTCCAGCTCCGCATCCTGGGCTAGGCAGTGGGGGGCGAACATGTCCTGCGGCGTGTGCGCCGGGCGGTTGCGCTTGGATCGCTTGGCCGCGTCGGCGGGCTGTTCCTGGATATCGCTGGCGATCGAAAGATGCGCGACGCCCTTGCGGGCGAGCGCCGTGCGGCAGGCGAGGCTTGCCACGTTTTCCATATGCGCCGCGTCCGAGACCTGGACATTGTAGACGCTGACGTCGTTGAAGACCCGGGTAAGATCGACATCCTGCTGCGTGAACGTCTCGATCAGGTCATGAAACTGCATGCCGGTGATTGCCAGCACCGGCGCCTGGTCGAGCTTGGCATCGTAGAGGCCGGTGAGAAGATGCGTGCCGCCGGGTCCGGATGTTGCGAGGCACACCCCGAGCCTGCCTGTCCATTTGGCGTAGGCGCAAGCCATGAACGCGGCCGATTCCTCGTGCCGCACCTGGACGAAGGATATCCTGTCCTGATTCTTGCGCAGCGCTTCCATGACGCCGTTTATGCCGTCGCCAGGCAACCCGAACACGACTTCAACGTTCCAGGCAATCAACGTGTCGACGAGAATTTCGGCTGCATTGGGCATGGCGAGGCTCCGCTGTTGGCTTTCCGAACCAGCGAGGCTGCGGTTGGTTCCCTCGCCGGATCGAGGCGGCTCTGGCCAAAAGGAACGAACCCCATTGCGCAGGGTTGGGCCGCCACTGCAGTGTGACGGCCCTGAGGAGGCGTCCATGGAATCTGTTTTGTGCGACACTCCGCTTTTGCGGGTCGCCTATCTGAGCGGTGGATCCGAGGATGGACCGCCTGTGCTGCTCCTCCATGGCTGGCCGGATGATGCGACGACCTTTGCGGATGTGGCGCCATCGCTTCAGGCCGCGGGCTTCCGAACCTTCGCGCCATGGCTGCGCGGATTTGGGAAGACCTCGTTCCACTCCGATCAAACGATGCGCTCAGGGGAGATCGCCGCCATGGCGCAGGACGCGCTCGACTTTGCCGACGCCATCGGCCTCGAACGGTTCGCGGTTGTCGGCCATGACTGGGGCGCGCGTATCGCCTATCTGCTCGCCTCCGTCTTTCCGCAGCGCATAACATGCTGCGCGGCGCTTTCGCTGGGGTGGCTGCCCGGGCCGCCTCCGACGCCGCCCTTGGAGCAGACGAAAGCCTTCTGGTATCAGTGGTTCATGGCGACCGGGCGCGGCGAAGAGTTCGTGCGGCAGCACGGTCGCTCCTTCGCGCGTTTCCAGTGGGACAGTTGGAGCCCCCCAGGCTGGTTCGACGACGCGCTGTTCGAACGGGTGGCGACGTCCTTCGAAAATCCCGACTGGGCGGATGTCACGCTGCATTCCTATCGCGTGCGCTGGGGCGAGGCGGATCCCGACCCGCGCTATGCTGAACTTGCGCGCAAGCAAATTGAGGCGGAGGTCATCTCGGTACCGACATTGGTCCTTCATGGCGACGACGATCGCGTCGTTCTGCCGGATTCCTCCGAAGGCAAGGAACCGTATTTTACCGCTGGTTATGAGCGTGCGCTCCTGCCGGGCGCTGGTCATTTCCCAACTCGGGAAGCTCCTGCTCAGGTCCGGGAGAGGCTGGAGAGATTCCTGGTCGGCTTCGGCAGGCAATAGGCGACGTCGACTTCCGCGTTCGGGAGAGCTGCATTGAAAGGACGTTCGTCGGTCCAGCGGAGGAGCGAAGCAGGAACCTTTTTTCGGCCAGTGGATTAGTGGGCAGGCATTAACCCATGTTAGGGCGCGGCCGTGGCACGGAAGGTTCGTGAAGCACTGAGACCGGAACAGGAGCTGTCCGAGACGACAACGCCGGAACGCGAGACGACCGTCGCGTTGGAGGCGCTGGGATCCAAGGAAGCGCCTTCCCGGATGCTGGAATTGGCGCGAAAGCTGGACGCCGCGATCGCGCTGCGTGCGCGCAAGGCCCGTCCCAATTGATTTTCAACTGACGGCGCTCTGATCGCGCCGACCCGGAACAATCAGGGCCGGCATCTGTTCGCCTGTGAAACCCTCGATGGGCAGTCCGATGAAGAGCCTGATTCAAAGCCTCATGGCCGAGTTCCTGCCGCGCTGGTGGCGCCGAAAATCTCGCTTCCCTGCGCCGCGAGAGATGCCCGCGTGTGCATCCTCACGGGTAACGCCGGACCGTTCCCAGGCAAGCCGGGCAGGGGAGGGATCGGACGACGTTCAACGATAGTTCGAGCTGGGCATGCCCGCTCCAGCGGCTGGAACATTCGTCCTGATTGCTCGTTCGGCAACATCATTCAGCGAGCATATTCCACCGAGCAAAAGGGACACCGACAATGCCGAAGAAAGCTTCCCCGGCCGACGCTACAGTCGTGGCTGAGATTCATGACCAGAAACTTGTCCGCGGCAATGGCGGCGAGCTGCATCAGGTGGCCGAAGGCAAGGTCGAGGTGCAGACGACGGCGCTTGGCGCGCCGATCGCTGATGACCACAACACGCTGAAGATCGGCGAACGCGGCCCCACGTTGATCGAGGATTTTCATTTCCGCGAAAAGATCTTCCATTTCGATCATGAGCGCATCCCCGAGCGCGTAGTCCACGCGCGCGGCTACGGCGCCCATGGCTTCTTCGAGACGTATGAGTCGCTCGCCAAATACACCAAGGCCGATATCTTCCAGCGGCCCGGCGAGAAGACACCCGCCTTCGTTCGTTTCTCGACCGTCGCCGGCAGCAAGGGGTCCTTCGACTTGGCGCGGGATGTGCGGGGCTTCGCCGTGAAGCTCTATACCAAGGAGGGGAATTGGGACCTCGTCGGCAACAACATCCCGGTCTTCTTCATCCAGGATGCGATCAGGTTTCCGGATATGGTCCATGCCGTGAAAGAGGAACCGGACAGGGCGTTCCCGCAGGCCCAATCCGCGCATGACAATTTCTGGGATTTTATCTCGCTCACGCCGGAATCGATGCACATGATCATGTGGATCATGTCCGATCGCGCCATTCCCCGGTCGTTCCGCTTCATGCAGGGCTTTGGCGTGCACACCTTCCGTCTCGTCAACGCCAAGGATGAATCGACCTTTGTGAAATTCATCTGGAAGCCGAAGCTGGGCATGCAGTCGGTGGTCTGGAATGAGGCTGTGAAGATCAACGGCGCGGATCCCGATTTCCACCGCCGCGATCTCTGGAACGCCATCCAGTCCGGCGATTTTCCGGAGTGGGAGCTCTGCGTCCAGCTCTTCGACCAGGATTTCGCCGATAGTTTCGACTTCGACATCCTCGATCCGACCAAGATCATTCCCGAGGAGATCATCGAGCCGATCCCGGTCGGGCGGCTTGTCCTCGATCGCATGCCTGAGAACTTCTTCGCAGAGACCGAACAGGTTGCCTTCATGACGCAGAACGTGCCGCCAGGCATCGACTTTTCCAACGATCCCCTGCTGCAGGGACGCAACTTCTCCTATCTCGACACGCAGCTCAAACGCCTGGGCAGCCCCAACTTCACCCACCTTCCCATCAACGCGCCGAAATGCCCCTTCCATCATTTCCAGCAGGACGGCCACATGGCGATGCGCAACCCCGCCGGCCGCGCCAACTATCAGCCGAATTCCTGGGGCGAGGGGCCGCGTGAGTCACCCCGGCGGGGCTTCCGCTCCTTTGCCGATGCGGAGGAGGGGCAGAAGGTCCGGCTGCGGGCGGAGAGCTTCGCCGATCACTACAGTCAGGCCTGGCAATTCTTCATCAGCCAGACCGAGCCTGAGCAGCGTCATATCGCAATGGCTTTGACGTTCGAACTGAGCAAGGTCGAGACGCCGGTCATCCGCGAGCGGATGATCTCCCATCTGCTCAACATCGACGAGACGCTGGCGACCACGGTCGCCGACAAGCTCGGCATCAAGACCATGCCGGCCCCTGCCGACGCCGCCGTGCCGACACGCGATGACCTCGAGCCGTCGCCCGCCCTCAGCATCATCAACAACGGGCCGGACAGTTTCAAGGGCCGCAAGATCGGCGTGCTCGTTAGCGACGGCATCGATTCCGGCCTGCTGCAAGCGGTGCGGGATGCGGCGCAAGCCGAAGGCGCCAAGGTGGAAATCGTGGCGCGCCGGGTGGGCGGTGTCGAGGCAGGCGATGGCAGCTGGATCGAAGCCAATCACATGATCGACGGCGGTCCTTCCGTTCTCTTCGATGCGGTCGTGCTGCTCGTTTCCGAGGAAGGCGCCGAGATGCTGTCCAGGGATACTGCGGCAAAGGACTTCGTGTCAGACGCCTTTGCGCATCTGAAGTTCATCGGCTTCGTCGCGGGTGCCGGACCTCTGCTGGCAAGCGCCGGGGTAGCGGCCGATGCGGATGAGGGGCTCATCGAGCTCACGGGCGTCGATTCCGTGCGCTCGTTCGTCGAGGCTTGCCGCAAGCTGCGGCTTTGGGCGAGGGAAGGTGCCGTCAAACTCTGATTTTCGCGGGAACATTTCGAGCGCCCGTCGGTTCGAAAGAAGATCGCCCTCCCTCCAGCGATCCAGGGTCCCATCAAGACCTGACAAGGCCCGTTGCCGCATGCAGGCAGCGGGCCTTCTCTATCTGCCGATATTCGGTTGCTTCGAGCCTACAAAACCGGGCCCGACGGGAACAAGCGGATGCCTGCGGGGTTGCTTTCGAGAGAGGGGAACTCTCAGCAGGAGGTCGCAATGAGCGAGGCCATGACTACCTCAAATCACGAAGTGATCCGAGCTTGGATCGAGGCGCGCGAAGGCCGGCCTGCCGTTGTGGCGACCCCGGGGAAGGCTGCGACGCTGCGGGTCGATTTCGGCGCCGGCGACGAAGATCTGAGGCCGATCGAATGGGAGGATTTCTTCAAGGTGCTGGACGACAGCAACCTGGCGTTCGTTCACCAGGACATGACCGCTGAAGGCAGCACCAGCCGCTTCAACAAGTTCGTGCCGCGCGAGTAGCCATTCGGGAGCACGATTTCGACTGTCACTGAGCCCCCGGCATCTTGCTGGCGTCCTGTGGATTCTTCGTGATCCCGGCGGCTGGCGAGCTATCCTGCGGCGCATTCCCGCCCTGGTTTTGTTCGGGCGTGCGCTTCCATGGCGCCGAAGATGAGCCGCTGTCGACACGAATGAAGACCCAGTAACATGCCAGCAGCACGACCAAGGTCAGTATGAGCGGCAAAACAACACGTCTCATGCCGATTCCTTCATGGGCGAGGGAAACCCGATCCGAGTGTCTGGGTGTCTGGCTCAGGCTCCCCGCCGTCGCGCCGCCTCGCGCTCGACATCGTCAGCCGAATAATCGCCGGCGGCCGGGTCGAATGCTGTCCATCCGTCCGCTTTGTATTCACTGCGGCGGTCGGCGATGTCGACCGATGCGGAGCTGCGGAGAATTTCACGGGCTTCCGATGCGAGGTCGTCCTCGACGCGAGCCGTCACCAGCGTGCCGCCCCGGCGGACGCCTTCGGCATAGACATGCGCGTCCTGCTCCGGCACGCCGGCGTCGGTCAGGCTGCCGATGATGCCGCCGGCCGCGCCGCCCACAATCGCCCCGGCTACGGCGCCCGCGGCTGTCGCCGCCAGCCAGCCGGCCGCGACCA
>CCNC01000198.1 GCA_000824845.1 Mesorhizobium sp. ORS 3359
GCCGCCGCGACGGCCGCGGCCAGGCGATCGCCGCGACGCCGGAAGCCCTGGCCGAGCGCGTGCTGACGACGCTCACCCGCTGGTCGGCCGAATACATCCTCGAAACCGCCTTCGCCGAGGACGGGCTGGACGGCGCGGCGACCGTCGCGC
>CCNC01000199.1 GCA_000824845.1 Mesorhizobium sp. ORS 3359
GGGGGGGGGGGGGGGGGGGGGGGGCCGCCCCCCCCCCCCCCCCGGGGGGGGGGGGGGGGGCGGGGGGGGGGGGGGGGGGGGGGGTGCTCCAGGGAAAGCCGGCGTCTCACTCCGCTGGAACACCCCTCATCCGTCTCGGCGCTGCGCGCCGATCCACCTTCTCCCACAAGGGGAGAAGGAGAAACCGCCCCGCCCTTCACCCTAAGCCGAATTGACCCCGCAACCCCAAACATGCCAAAGGCCCCGGCAAGCTACCTATCTGGAGACGTGCTGATGACCGACCGCATCGAGATCGCCGGGTTGCGGATTGCCCGGGAGCTCCATGACTTCGTGGCGGAGGAGGCTACGCCCGGCACCGGCATCGATCCGGAAAAATTCTGGGAAGGCTTTTCCGCCATCGTCCACGATCTCGCGCCGAAGAACCGGGCGCTGCTGGCCAAGCGCGACGCCATGCAGGAGAAGCTCGACGGCTGGTACCGCGAAAACGGCGCGCCGATCGACATGGAAGCTTACAAGGCCTTCCTGAAGGAGATCGGCTATCTGGTGCCGGAAGGCCCGGCGTTCAGCGTTTCGACGGAGCATGTCGACCCCGAGATCGCCGTCGTCGCCGGGCCGCAGCTGGTCGTGCCGGTGATGAATGCGCGCTATGCGCTCAATGCGGCCAATGCGCGTTGGGGCTCGCTCTATGACGCGCTCTACGGCACCGACGCCATTCCCGAGACCGGCGGCGCCGAGAAGGGCAAGGGTTTCAATCCCGCGCGTGGCGCGAAAGTCATCACTTGGGCGAAGGATTTCCTCGACCAGTCCGTGCCGCTGACCATGGGCAAATGGGCCGGCGTCAACGGGCTGTCGGTGGCGAATGGCGCGCTGAAGGCGGGCGAGGGCGCCGGCGCCACGACGCTTGCCGATCCAAAGCAGTTCGCCGGCTATCGCGGCGATGCCGAGAATCCCGAAGCCGTGCTGCTGGTCAAGAACGGCCTGCACATCGAGATCGTGATCGACCGCGCCAACCAGATCGGCAAGACCGATCCGGCCGGCATTGCCGACGTCATCCTGGAATCGGCTCTCACGACCATCCAGGATTGCGAGGATTCGGTCGCGGCTGTCGATGCCGAGGACAAGGTCGTGGTCTACCGCAACTGGCTCGGCCTCATGAAGGGCGACCTCGCGGAAGAGATCACCAAGGGCGGCAAGAGCTTTGTCCGCAAGCTCAATCCCGACCGCCGCTATACGGCGCCCAATGGCGGCCAGCTGCTTTTGCCTGGACGCTCGCTGATGCTGGTGCGCAATGTCGGCCACCTGATGACCAATCCGGCGATCACCGACCGCGATGGAAACGCGGTGCCGGAAGGCATCATGGACGCCGCCATCACCGCGCTGATCGCGCTGCATGATGTCGGCGAGAACGGCCGCCGCGCCAATTCCCGCGCCGGCTCGATGTATGTGGTGAAGCCCAAGATGCACGGGCCGGAAGAGGTCGCCTTCGCCGTCGAGATCTTCGATCGCGTCGAGGCCCTGCTCGGCATGGCGAAGAACACCATCAAGATGGGCATCATGGACGAGGAGCGGCGCACCACCGTCAACCTCAAGGAGGCGATCCGCGCGGCGAAGGAGCGCGTGGTGTTCATCAACACCGGCTTCCTCGACAGGACAGGCGACGAGATCCACACCTCGATGGAAGCCGGTCCGATGATCCGCAAGGGCGACATGAAGCAGGCCGCCTGGATCTCCGCCTATGAGGCCTGGAACGTCGACATGGGGCTCGAATGCGGGCTCGCCGGCCACGCCCAGATCGGCAAGGGCATGTGGGCGATGCCGGACCTGATGGCGGCGATGCTGGTTGAGAAGATCGCGCATCCCAGGGCCGGCGCCAACACCGCCTGGGTGCCCTCGCCGACGGCCGCGACCCTGCATGCCACGCATTATCACAAGGTCGATGTGCACGCCGTGCAGGCGGCGCTGAAGAGCCGTCCGAAGGCCAAGCTCGACGACATCCTGTCGGTTCCGGTGGCGGTGCGGCCGAACTGGACGCCGGACGAGATTCAGCGCGAGCTCGACAACAACGCGCAAGGCATCCTGGGCTACGTCGTGCGCTGGATCGACCAGGGCGTCGGCTGCTCGAAAGTGCCCGATATCAACGATGTCGGCCTGATGGAGGATCGCGCCACGCTGCGCATCTCCTCGCAGCACATCGCCAACTGGCTGCGCCACAAGGTCTGCTCGGAAATCCAGGTCAGGGACTCGCTGCAGCGCATGGCGGCGATCGTCGACCGCCAGAATGTCGGCGACCCGCTCTACCGCCCGATGGCACCCGACTTCGACAATTCCATCGCCTTCCAGGCCGCCTGCGACCTGGTGTTCAAGGGCACGAGCCAGCCCAACGGTTATACCGAGCCGGTGCTGCATGCGCGGCGGCTGGAGCTGAAGGCACGCGACTGAACGGAACACTGGAAGAAGGGGCGCGTTAAACCGGCGCGATCATTCTCATCGGTCGGCGCCGCCCCCTCGTTCCCTGCCGGGCCTGGATCTTCCCGAGAGAATGGCCGGCTAATCGTGGCGGGGAAAATGGCCACTTCAGTCGAGTGTGTTCTACAAAGCTGCCGGTTCGGAAGCGGCCCACGCAGCATTTTCCACTTTGAGGCGAAATAATTCTCTACTATGGTCCGCCAAGCTAAGGCATGGGGGATTGCCGATGGTTTTATCCCGCAGGGATGTCGTGCTCGGCGGCGTGGCGCTGGTCGCGGTCGGTGCAACCGGCACTGTTGTTCAAGCCGCGGCGGCAAAATCCTTTTTCGCCGGTACCGCCATCGACAACAATTTTGTCTATCGCAAGACCAACTTCGCCAAGATCGACAAGAGATGGCATCGCCAGATCGTCAAGTATTTCAGCAGCGAGCCGGTCGGCACTGTCGTGGTCGATACCCGCCACCACTTCCTCTACCTCATCATGGAAAACAAGACCGCCATCCGCTACGGCGTCGGCGTCGGCAAGGAAGGCTTCAAATGGTACGGCCGCGCGACTATCGACCGCCGCGCGCTGTGGCCGCAATGGGTGCCGCCCGCCGAAATGCGTAAGCGCAGGCCGGAGCTGCCGGCCATGATCGAAGGCGGCGCACCCAACAACCCGCTAGGGCCGCGCGCGCTCTATCTGTACCGCGACGGCGCCGACATCGGCTACCGTCTGCATGGCACGCTGGAGCCATGGAGCATCGGCACCGACGCTTCCAGCGGCTGCATCCGCATGTTCCCGGAAGATATCATCGACCTCTACCAGCGGTGCCCTATCGGGACCGCGGTGGAGGTCCTGCCGCACATCGCCGACCAGGCGCCCGCTTCCACCACTGTCGAATGATTGGCGCATCATGGACCGAATGATTGAAAACACGCGCCGGCTGCTCGCCGCCAGCCTGCTGGTGCTGACCGCATCCTGCTCGACCAGCGAAACGCTGGCCCCTTCCATGACGCCCGACGTCACCAACACCCAGATTGCCGGCTTCCAGAACGTGCAGCCGGGCAGCGAGGAGGATTTTATCCTCAATGTCGGCCGCCGCACCTATTTCACGAAAGGTTCGGCCGCGCTCGATTCTGTCGCCAAGACTACCCTGGACACCCAGATCGCCTGGTTGTCAAAGTATCCGCGCTGGCTGCTCAAGCTGCAGGGTTTCGCCGACGATCCCGGCGCCAGCGAAACAGCGCTGTCGCAGCAGCGCGCCGATGCGGTGATGAACTACCTCGCCGCCGGCGGCATAGACCGCAACCGCATGTGGGCCAAGGGTTACGGCAAGGACAGGCTCGTCCGCGACTGCCCCGACGCCGCCTGCAGGTCGCAGAATCGCCGCGTTGTATCTAATTTGCGCGATGAGAGAGACGAGTCGTAGGGCGCTGCTGTTTGCTTGTTACCAGACGCAGAGTCTCGCAACGTGACGCCGGCATGGCTGCTTTGCGCACAATTTCGTGCGTTGATGTGGGCACTGCCGCCGCCTGAAAGCAGACATTGCCCCGGGCCGGGGGACGCAGTTGCGCCATCAATGCCCGTTCGGCGCCTCGGCCGACGTTCGCGCTCCGATGCGGTCCCTCCTGTCGCATTCGCCCTACGACCTCGTCCGTCGCCAATTGGTCAAATCACGTCGACGCAGCAGGGGGCTCAAGGGTCCGCTTCTAAAGCAATTCCAGTGTGGGCGGTTTTCCGTCCGGAATTGCGTAAAAACAAAGAGATAGGGCGTTTCGCCGGTTCATGAAACGGTGAAACGCACTAAGAATCCGAGGCTCACAAGCAACCGCTATCGGCCGCAGTTCGGGCCGTTCTGCAAACGATCGCTGATGACAGACTTGGCCGCTTAACGCCGTCGGCGACCCGACGGGCGCAAGCAGCCGCCGATCACACAAACGAGATACCGAGGTGATCGGAAACTAACCCGAAAGGCATTGACGACACGCTGCCTACCTACTAGTTGGTAGCTAATAGTCTTGATAAGAGGTATCGCCATGTCTGCACAAATGCATCAAAGCCCGGCCCACTCTTCGAACGCCTGGCTCAAAACCTACTACTATCTGCGGTTCGCCGTATCGGCCGCCTGGGTCGCGGCGGCCTTCACCGTCGCGAAAAACAGCCCGCCGCTCGCCGCCGTCATGCTGGTGGCCTATCCCCTATGGGACGCGCTTGCGAACTACCTCGATGCGCAGCGCAGCGGCGGCCTCGGCCGCAACAGGTCGCAACTGCTCAACTTCGTGGCGAGCATCGTCACCGCGATCGCGGTCGCCATCGCGCTTGGCTACAGCATGAACGCGGTGCTCGCGGTCTATGGTGTCTGGGCCGCCTTCTCCGGCGCGTTTCAGCTTCTCACCGCGCTGCGTCGCTGGAAGACCAACGGCGCCCAGTGGGCCATGATCCTGAGCGGCGCCCAGTCGGCGCTGGCTGGTCTCTTCTTCGTCAAGATGGCGGGCGGCACGGAGGCCATCGGCATCGCCAATGTCGCGCCCTACGCTGCTTTCGGCGCCTTCTATTTCCTGGTGTCCGCCGTGTGGCTTTCGGTGAGCGAGATGCTTCGCAGGTCGCCGCAGGCCGCGCGTTGAGATTTCCTCCGCTGGAGATTAGAGCAATTCCAGGACAAAGTGTGCGCGGTTAGGCTCGGCATCTTCGCCGTAGCCTTCCAGCAGGAATCGCGTCAAAACAAGGAGATAGAGCGTTTCACCGTTCCGTGAAACGGTGAAACGCTCTAGGCATGTCCATGGATAAGCCCTCGAACACCGCCGATGACATCCTGGCCGCCGCGCGACGCTTCATCGTCGCCGGCGGCTATAACGGCTTCAGCTACGCCGATATCGCCGAGGTGGTCGGTATCCGCAAGGCGAGCATCCATCATCATTTCCCGAGCAAGGTCGACCTCGTGCAGACCCTGGTCAGGCGCTACCTTGAGGATGCCGTGACGGGCATGACGGAGCTTGAGCGCAACGTGCCTGAGCCGCCCGAGCTGCTGCGAACCTATGCCGGCTTCTGGGCCCAGTGCATCGAGGACGCGAGCAGGCCGTTTTGCGTCTGCGCGCTGCTCGCCAGCGAGCTTCCCGTCCTGCCGCCGGAGGTTGCTGTGGAAGTCCGTGCGTATTTTCAGTTCCTGTCAGGCTGGCTGACAGGCGTGATCGAGCGCGGCGCCGGGCAAGGCACATTGACGATCGCCGCCGCGCCTCGCGTCGAGGCAGAGGCCTTCATGGCGACCGTGCACGGAGCGATGCTTTCCGCCCGTGCCTATGGCGATGTCCTGACCTTCAGCATGATCCTGGCGCCGACGCTGCAGAAGCTGATCCCCGAGGCCGATTGAAGAGGAACTCAGGAGCGAAGAAACCGACTCGTCCTCCTTGGGAGTTCCTTGACTACGCCGCCTGCGCCATCCGCTCGGCGCTCATGCGATAGGAAATCGCTTCGGCGAGATGGATACGGCCGACCGTCTCGCTGGCGTCGAGGTCGGCCAGCGTGCGCGCCACCTTGAGCACGCGGTGATAGGCCCGCGCCGAAAAGCCGAGCTTCTCGCTGGCGTCCTTGAGCAGCGTCAGTCCGGCGGCATCGGGCTTGGCGATCTCCTCGATGATCGAAGGCGGGCAGTGCGCGTTGGTGGTGGCGCCGGCGCCCAGCCTTTCCAGCCGTTCGCGCTGCATGGCCCGCGCACGCGCCACGCGCTGCGCCACCGCAGCGCTTGTCTCGGCCTTGTCCGGCCGGATCAGGTCGCTCGCCGACACCGCCGGCACTTCGATCCGAAGGTCGATGCGGTCGAGCAGCGGGCCGGAAATGCGCGCCTGGTATTCGGTGCGGCAGCGGTCGCCGCGCAGACAGCGATAGCCGGGCTCCCCCGACATGCCGCAGCGGCACGGATTCATCGCCGCCACCAGCTGGATGCGCGCCGGATAGGTGACACGGTGGTTGGCGCGCGCGATCATGCAGTCGCCGGTTTCCAGCGGCTGGCGCAGCGCATCCAGCGTCTGCGGCGTGAACTCCGGCAGCTCGTCGAGGAACAGCACGCCGTGATGGGCGAGCGACACCTCGCCCGGACGCGCGCGCAAGCCCCCGCCCACCATCGCCGCCATCGAGGCGGAGTGATGCGGCGCGCGGAACGGCCGCCGGTCGGTGAGCTTGCCCTCGCCGAGCTCGCCGGCGACGGAAGCGATCATCGAGACTTCGAGCAGCTCCTTCGGCGCCAGCGGCGGCAGGATCGAGGGCAGCCTTTGCGCCAGCATCGACTTGCCTGAGCCGGGCGGCCCGACCATCAGGAGGTTGTGCCCGCCGGCGGCAGCCACCTCGACCGCCCGTTTGGCGCTCTCTTGGCCCTTGATGTCGGCGAGGTCTGGCAGGTCGCGCGCCGCAAGCTGGATGCCGGCTTCGGGTCGCGACAGCACCTGCGTGCCGCGAAAATGGTTGGCGACCGCGATCAGGCTGCGCGGCGCGAGGATATCGAAATCCTTGCCGGCCCAGGCCGCCTCCGGTCCGCAGGCGAAGGGGCAGATCAGGCCCTTGCCTTCGGCATTGGCACCGATCGCCGCCGGCAGCGCGCCGGCCACGCCGGCGATCGTGCCGTCGAGCGACAATTCGCCCAGCACCACATAGCCGGTGAGCATGTCGCCAGGGATAGCGCCCAGCGCCGCCATCAGCCCGAGCGCGATCGGCAGGTCGTAATGGCTGCCTTCCTTGGGCAGGTCCGCCGGCGCGAGGTTCACCGTCACCTTCTTCGACGGCATCGACAGGCCGGATGCATGCAGCGCTGCCTGCACGCGCTCGCGGCTCTCGGCCACCGCCTTGTCCGGCAGGCCGACGATCTGCATGCCGACCTTGCCCGGCCCGACCATGACCTGGACATCGACCGGCAAGGCCTCGATGCCCTGGAAAGCCACCGTGCGAACCCGCGCCACCATTTTAAGCCCCCGGATACCAGCTCGCATGACCTTGCGATCAGGCCGCGAGTGAAATCAGGCTAGACAACCACAGATTTTCGCTTTGGGCAAGAACATTACGAGAACGTCGGTAACTGCGCGTCTCGTTCCCGCGCGGCGGTCGAATGCTGCGGCGGCAACGGAACCTTCGAGAACATCTTACCCAGACTTCGCAGATGCGGCATGGTAAATCGACGGCGGTAGTAGTAGGTCGCCAGGGCGGAGGACCAGTATTTTCTGCGCAGCCCGATAAGACCAAGGATCATCTTGCGCCTACGGGCGGATTTCAAAAGCAGCGTCCCCTCCGGGATATCCAAACCCGACAGGGTTCTGTAGGAATTGAAAACATCGGCAAAAGGCACGCGCCTGTAGCGCCAGGGCTTGGCCGACCCTGCATAGTGGATCACCTTTGGAAGTCGCCGTTCGATTTCCACATAGCGCTCTGAAAAGAAATTCCATTCCCTGCCGAGGAAGAGAACTCGTCCGCGCACCACCGTGTTCAAGGCTGTCTGGTCGAGGTATCGCGACTTGGCGGTTTCACGAACCGTTGCAAAGACCCTGTCCGCAATGCCTTCCCTGCGCCAGGCGACGAGATTCATCACCAGAACGCCGGAATTGATATATTCATTCCGGGACATTTCGATGTCGTCGAGTTCCTCCTGCTCGACGAAGCCGTCAACCACGCCGGCGACCAAATTGTCGCCCAGGTCCGCCAACCAGAGGGCACCGAGATCGGACACCACCAGCGTATCCGCATCCAAATAGATGGCCTTGTCGCAATCAGGCAATATCTCGGGAATGAGTATTCGGGCGTATGCGGCCGTCGTCAGCAGCTTGCCTCTTGTCGGCAGATCGGAGATCCGCTTGCCGTCCGCTTGGACCAGCTGACAGTCAATTCCGTTTCGTTCGCAAAAACGGCGAAGCTCCATCACGCTCGCAGGCTCTATTCCTGCATCGATGACGACGAATTTCGCCTCGCGATTATGAATCCAGGCAGAAAAGATGAATAGAAGAAGCCCGGGCACAAAGTTATTGTCGCTTGCGGTGACAATTACCATGAAATTGCGAGCCTTGGAAAACGGGGAGTCAGGCCCGGCTGTGGGTAGAGCGCGGGAGCATTTCCGGTCATAGGCAGCACATTGGCATCTCGCCCCCCAAAATAGTTCGTCGTCCACTGCAGGCGGAAGCCCCGTTACCTTATTCGGCGACATGACGGGCCCGATGGAGCGCCGCCTGCATCGTGAAGAGAATTACCCCCGCTTCCCCTCCACGCAATCCCAGAACAGTCCGGCGATATCCGCCCCGCCAAAGCGTTTGACCTCGCGGATGCCCGTCGGCGAGGTAACGTTGATCTCGGTCATGTAGTCGCCGATCACGTCGATGCCGACCAGGATGAAGCCGCGTTCTTTCAGGGAAGGCCCGATGCGGGCGCAGATCTCGCGCTCGCGCTCCGTCAGCTCCGTCTTTTCGGCGCGGCCGCCTACATGCATGTTGGAGCGGGAATCGTGCTCGGCCGGCACGCGGTTGATGGCGCCGACCGGCTCGCCGTCGATCAGGATGATGCGCTTGTCGCCCTTTCGCACGTCCTTGAGGTAACGCTGCACGATATAGGGCTCGCGGAACAGCTGACCGAACATCTCGAGCAGCGAGGCAAGATTGCGGTCGGCCTCGTGCAGGTGGAAGATGCCGGCGCCGCCATTGCCGTAGAGCGGCTTGACGATGATGTCGCCGAATTGCTTGCGGAAGGCCGCCACCTCCTGGGGATCCTTGGTGATCAGCGTTTCCGGCATCAGGTCCGGGAATTCGGTGACGAAGATCTTTTCCGGGCTGTTGCGTACCCAGGCCGGGTCGTTGACCACCAGCGTCTTCGGATGGATGCGCTCCAATATATGCGTGGTGGTGATGTAGTTCATGTCGAAGGGCGGATCCTGACGGAGCAACACCACGTCCATCTCGGAGAGATCGGTACGCGCCTTCTCGCCCAGCGAGTAGTGGTTGCCCTTCTCGTCGCGCACCTGCATCTCCTCGATGCGAGCGAACACCTTGCCGTCCTGCATCGACAGCCGGTCGGGCGTGTAATGGAAGAGCTTGTGGCCGCGCCGCTGCGCCTCCAGCGACAACGCGAAGCTGGTGTCGCCGGCGATCGACACGGTGGAGACATGGTCCATCTGGACGGCGATCTTGAGCGGCATTTTTCCTCTCCGGGGAAACTCAGCCGTCGATATAGGGAAATCGGCGGCTCCTGCCAATCGTGCTCGCTTGGTGCAGACGCTTACCGGTCAAAGACCAGCCTGGAATAGCCCAGGAAGGACAGCGTCATGGCGACGATCGAAGCGATGGCGAGCGCGGCCAGCGGCGGCAGGGCCGGCAGCGCGATCAGGACGGCGCAGTAGACCAGGTAGTTGACGATGCTGGTGGCGATGCCGACGCCGCCATAGCGGGCGCCTTCCTCAGCCATGCTCCGGCTCGACGGCGCGAAGGTCATATGGCGATTGATTTGCCAGGTGACGCAGAGCGCGAAGCCGATCGACAGCACGCGCGCCGAAAGCGCCCCGAGCGGCGTGACGGCAAGCAGCAGCCAGAGCACCGCCGCATCTGCGGCGAAGCCGATTCCGCCGGCAAGACCGAAGCGGATGAGGCGGCCCACTATGCCGCCCACTAGGCTGCCCGCGAAGCCTTGCCAGCTTCGCCCTTGGGCAATGCCTGCGCCGGCGTCCCGCGTTCTGCACGGCCGGAGGAGATCGACAGATAGAAGATGCGCTTCTGCTCGGCCCTGCCGCGCGACACCGAATCGAGGATCAGCCCGGTCATCATCGAGAGCATGGCCAGAAGCAGCATGCCGATCGACAGCACCCATGTCGGCATACGCGGCACGAGCCCCGTCTCGGCGAATTCGATGAGCACCGGGATCATCAGGCCGAGGCTCGCCGCCAGGAAGAACAGCGCGAAGGTGCCGAAGAAGCGCAGCGGCTGCGTCTCCTTCACCAGCATGGCGAACATCCACAGGATCCTGGCGCCGTCGCGGAAGGTCGACAGTTTCGACGAGGAGCCCTCCGGGCGGCGGCCGTAGTCGAGCGCCATCTCGCTCACCGGCAGCTTGAGCTGCGAGGCATGCACCGACATCTCGGTCTCGATCTCAAAGCCGCCGGAGACGGCCGGGAAGCTCTTGACGAAGCGGCGCGAAAACACCCGGTAGCCGGAGAAGATGTCGGTGAAATCGGTCCCGAACAGGCCCTTGTAGAGCCGGTTGAAGATGCGGTTGCCGAAGGCGTGGCCGTTGCGGCCGGCGTCGTCGGTCACGCCGCGCCTGGTGCCCACCACCATGTCCGAGCGCTCGGTCTGCAGCACGTTTATCAGCTGCGGCGCGTCCTCCGGTGCATAGGTGCCGTCGCCGTCGGCCATCACATAGATGTCGGCATCGATGTCGGCGAACATGCGCCGCACCACATTGCCCTTGCCCTGGCGCGGCTCGCGCACGACGATCGCGCCGGCGGCGCGGGCCTTCAGCGCCGTGAGGTCCTTGGAATTGTTGTCGTAGACATAGATCGCGGCCGACGGCAGGGTCTCGCGGAAGCGCCGCACGACCTCGCCGATCGTGAGCTCTTCGTTGTAGCAAGGCAGGAGCACGGCGATGGCCGGCTCGTGGCGGACTGCATGCGGCATGTCTGTCTCCGGACGCCCGACCAGCCTCCGGCCGGCCTGATGCCGGTCCCGTCGAGCCGTTTTACTATTTATTGAAGCCGTTAAGGCTAGGTTTAAACCGATCCTCTCCCGTCAAAGGTCACGGCAATGGGCACAGCCGAGAACGGCGCCGCCGCGTGGAAATCCGACCTCGTGCTGGCGCTGCTTGCCGCCTTGCTCGCGCTCGCCGTCGACGCGTGGACCGGCTTTGGCCAGCTGACCGATGCCGGCGGCGACAACGACAATCTGCTGCGCCTCGTCGAGGTCCGCGACCTGCTCGCCGGTCAGGGCTGGTTCGACCTGCACCAGTATCGCATGGGGTTGGAAGGCGGCTTCGTCATGCACTGGTCCAGGCTGGTGGATGCGCCGATCGCCGCGATCGTGCTTGCCGCCTCGGCGCTCACCGGCAGCAGGCCGCTTGCCGAGGACGTGGCGCAGGTGCTGTGGCCGGCGCTGCTCTTCTGGTCGACCCTGTTCTTCACCGCTCGCGCCGCGCGCAGCTTCGGCGGCGCCGGCGCGGTGCTGCCCGCCATCCTGGTCGGCGGCGCCGGCTACTATTTCCTGGGGATCTACGACCCCGGCGCGCTCGATCACCATAACGTCCAGCTGATGCTCACCATGGCGAGCCTGGCTTTGCTGCTCGAAGCGCCTGCCCGGCGCTGGGCCGCATTGTTGTCCGGCCTCTGCGCGGCGCTGACGCTCGCCGTCGGCATGGAAACCGTGCCTTACGTCGCCACCATCGGCGTCTGCGTGTCGCTGCTGTTCGTCGCCGATCCGAGCGCCGAACGGACAATCGCCCGCGATTTCGGCCTCGGCTTCGCCGGCGTCTCGGCGCTTGTCTTCGTCGCCACCATCCCGCCCTCCGCCTGGGGCGTGGCTGAGTGCGATGCCTTCTCCGTCGCGCAGTTCGTCGTCGCAACCATCGCCGGCGTCGGGCTGGCGGCGATCGCCTCCATCGAGTCGGCGACTGGCAGCTGGCAGCGCAGGTTGGCGTCGCTGGCCGTGCTGGGCCTCGTCCTCGGCGTGGTCGTGGCGGCGCTGTTCCCGCAATGCATCTCGGCCCCCTATGCCAATCTCGACCCGCGCCTGAAGGAACTGTGGCTCGACCATATCGACGAGGCCCAGTCGCTGTTCACGCTGCTCGCCCACGATCCGGCGCGCGTTGCGGCGCGTTATGCGACGCCGCTGCTCGCGATCATCCTGATGGCGCTGCGTTTGCGGCGCGGCGGCTGGCGGCGGCAGGACGGCCTTGTCGCGGCGCTGCTCGCCGTCTCCTTTGTGGTCGGCGCCTGGCAGCTGCGTGGCACCACCTTTTCGATCGCCTTCGCGGTCATTCCGCTGTCGGCCTGGATCGCCAAATGGCGGGCGCGGGCCGAAGCCGGCTCTTCGCCCGGCGTGGCGCTGCGCCTCGCGGCCGTCTGGCTGGTCTCGATCAACCCGGTCTGGACAGGCGTTGCCGCCGCCGCCTCGGTGGCGTTCGAAAAAGGCCCGGCTGTCGCCGACCGCGGCACGACGGACAAGGCCTGCGAGAAGAAGGCCACCTTCGCCCCGCTTGGCGCCATGACCGGCACCACCGTGCTTGCGATCTCCAATCTCGGCGCGCCGATCCTCGTCTATAGCGGCCACAAGGTCTTCGCTGGCCCCTATCATCGCAACGTCGCCGGAAACCTCCTGGCGCTGGATGCCTTTCTCGGCTCCGCCGATGACGCGCGGCGGATCGTCGAGGCGCATCGTGTCGGCCTCGTCGCCATCTGCCCCGGCAATGGCGAGAGCCGGACCCTGACCCAAAAGGCGCCGCAGGGCTTCCTGGCCGGGCTGCTGCGCGGCAGCGTGCCGGACTGGCTCGAGCCGGTCAGCGGAACCAAGGACGGCCCGATCGAGATCTATCGCGTCAGGCAAGCGGGCTGACGCAATCTCCCGAAAAGTGCGAAACGGCTTTTCCTCGGCAGTTGCTCGAACGGCAGCTGCGCACCTGAAAAAGATCGTTCGATATTTACATTAGAAGTTACGCATAAACGAATATTTGGGCTGGGCTAGCCTTCGCTGCGCAAAGCTGAACAAGCGCCGGCGACTCCTGTAACTCTCGGGCGAGAGAAAATCGATTTTCCGATACTTTTCCTAAACGCTTTGCTGCCAGTGTGACTGAAAATACTGACATAAGAACAGAGGCATGATGCAAACGGCGTTTGGCACCGGTCAGCCAGGCAGGGAAAACACGGATCTGGCCCTCACGGATTCGTTGACCGGGCTCGGCAACCATCGTCGCTTCTTCGATAAGGTCGATCGGCTGATCAGCGACCGCGCCGACGATCCCGCGCCCTTCACCGTCGGCATCCTCGACCTCGACGGCTTCAAGCCGATCAACGACCTGTTCGGCCACAAGGCCGGCGACGACATCCTGATCCAGGTGGCGATGCGCCTGCGCGCCTCGATGGACGGCTATTCCACCGTCTGCCGCATCGGCGCCGATGAGTTTGCCTATCTCTACCCCATGGTGTTCTCCGAGGAGCAGGCGGCCGAGAAGTCGCGCATGCTGATAGAAATCCTGTCCGCGCCCTATGATGTCGGCGAGCGCACCGCGAGGCTCTCGGCCTCGGTCGGCTGCTCGCTGTTCTATTCCGGCGACGAGACCACCGAGATCCTCGTCAACAAGGCCGAGACGGCGCTTTATCACGCCAAGCGCTCGGGCCGCGGCCGGGTCGTCGTCTACACGCGCGAGATGGAGGAGGCGGCCAAGCGCGTCACCCGCATCGAGCAGGCGCTGCGCCGCGCCGTCTCGGCCGGCGAGGTGGAGCCGCATTTCCAGCCGATCGTCGATTTGAACAGCCGCCGCACCATCGGCTTCGAGACGCTGGCGCGCTGGACCGACCGCGACCTTGGCGTCGTGCCGCCATCCGTCTTCATCCCGATCGCCGAGGAACGCGGCATCATCGGTCCGCTGTCGCAGCTGGTGCTGCGCAAGGCGACGGAAGCGGCTCGCAGCTGGCCCAAGGATCTGTTCCTGTCCTTCAACCTGTCGCCCTCGCAGCTCGTCGACCAGAACACCGGCCTGCATATCCTGGCCATCCTCGAGCGCACCGGCTTCGACCCGCGCCGCCTGGAGATCGAGATCACCGAGACCGGCCTGATGAACGATCCGGCCTCGGCCGAGAAGATCGTCGAGGACCTGCGCCGCGTCGGCATCCGCGTCTCGCTCGACGACTTCGGCACCGGCCAGTCCTCGCTCGGCCGCCTGCGCGAGTTCCATTTCGACAAGCTCAAGATCGACCGCGCCTTCGTCTCCTCCATTCTCGACGACCGGCCCTCGGAGCACATCATCCGAGCGATCCTGGCCATGTGCGAGGGGCTCGGCATGGATGTCGTCGCCGAAGGCATCGAGGACGAGGCGCAGGCCGATCGCCTCGTCCAGTTCGGCTGCGCCGGCGGCCAGGGCTATCTGTTCGGCAGGCCGGCCGATGCCGACGCCACGCTCGGCTATCTGCGCGATTCCTATCGCGGCGCGCTGCATGCCAAGGCAATCTGACAACAGCTTTGGGAATCGCATAGGGCGGCGCTAGCCCCCTCATCCGGCCGCTTCGCGGCCACCTTCTCCCCGCTGGGGAGAAGAGACTGGCGCCGGCGCCGGCAATCTCCTCTCCCCTCGGGGGTCGGGCGAGACCGGTGGCTCGCCCCGGAACGGTCAGCCGAGCGAAGCGGAGGCTGGGGGTGAGGGGGAGTGTCTCATTTGTCGGACATAAGCTGCCGAATCCGCCTTTTCGCCCTTGCCCCCGGGCCCGGCGTGGCTAGGATGCGCGCCGGCCAAAGGGAGAAGAAATCATGATGCCATCGGCGCGCTTTGCCGACCTCGACGGCGCCTCGGTGCTGATCACCGGCGGCGGCTCCGGCATCGGCGCGGCGCTGACCGAAGGTTTCATGCGGCAGGGCGCCAAGGTTGCGTTCATCGACATCGCCGAGAGGCCAAGCACGGCCCTGACCGACCGCCTGGAGAAGGAGCTCGGCCGCCGCCCGCTCTATCTCAAGGCCGACCTGCGCGACATCGAGGCGCTGCGCGCCGCCGCGGCCAAGGCGGCCGAAGCGCATGGCGATGTCACCGTTTTGGTCAACAACGCCGCGCTCGACGACCGCCACGCCGTGGAAGACGTCACCGTCGAGTTCTGGGACAACAATCTCGCCATCAATCTGCGGCCGCATTTCTTCACTGCGCAGGCCGTGGCGCCCGGCATGAAACGCGCCGGCGGCGGCTCGATCATCAACTTCACCTCCACCTCCTATCTGATCAACCATCCCGACATGCCGGCCTACACAGCGGCCAAGGCGGGCATACTCGGCCTGACGAAAGGCCTCGCCGGCAAGCTCGGCGCCGACCGCATCCGCGTCAACGCGGTGGCGCCGGGCTGGGTCATCACCGAGCGCCAGCGCGAGCTCTGGGTCACCGACGCGGGCCTCGCCGCCCATATCGCCAAGCAGTGCATCAAGGACGTGATGCAGCCCGACGACATGGTGGGCACGGTGCTGTTCCTGGCATCCGACGCCTCGCGCATGCTGACCGCCCAGATGCTGATCGTCGACGGAGGCTTCCTGTGAGTTCGGCACCGGCGGTTGCAGCGCTCGACTGGGGCACGACCAGGCTGCGCGCCTGGCTGCTTGACGGCTCTGGCAAGGTGCTTGCCGAGCGGCGCGGTGACGACGGGCTGATCACCGCCCGCGAAAAAGGTTTTGCCAGGGTGCTGGAAGGCCATCTCAACGCCATGGGCGCGCCGGAGGCGCTGCCCGTCATCATCTGCGGCATGGCCGGTTCCCGGCAGGGTTGGATCGAGGCGCCCTATGTCACCGTGCCGGCGCCGATCGGCGCGATTCTGCGCGGCGCCGCCCGCATCGAGGGCTCGCGCCGCGACATCCGCATCGTGCCCGGCCTCGCGCAGCGGCTGGCCGACGCGCCGGATGTCATGCGCGGCGAGGAGACCCAGCTTGCCGGCGCCGGTTTGCCGGCAAAGGGGCGCCATCTCGTCTGTATGCCGGGCACCCATTCGAAATGGGTTTCGGTCGAGGACGGTGCTGTCGCGGGCTTCGGCACCTGGCCGACCGGCGAATTGTTCTCCGTCCTGGCCACGCACTCGATCCTGAAACATTCGCTGGGCGAGCATCCTGCGCCGGTCGCAGCAGGCAACCCGTTCTTCCGGCAATGGTGCGAGCGCGCCTTGGCCGAGGATGGCGACGTGACCTCGAAGCTGTTCGCCATCCGCGCCGCCGGGCTTCTGCAGGACCTGCAGCCCGCCGACGCGGCGGCATGCCTGTCCGGACTGCTGATCGGCGGCGAGATCGCCTCGGCAAGACGCCGCTATGGCGCAAGCGATGCGCCGGTCGTGCTGGTCGCCTCGGGCGCGCTGGCCACGCTTTATGGCACGGCGCTCGGCTTTGCCGGCCTTGCCTTCCGCAGCGTGGACGCTGATGAAGCGGTGCGTGCCGGCCTTGTCGAGGCCGCGCGCGAGAACGGCATGATTGGAGGCGCTTGATGGGCCAGACCGCATCTTTCCCGAAGCTCAGGCGCGGCCTTGTCGCCATCCTGCGCGGCTTGAGGCCGTCCGAGGCGGTGGCGATCGGCAAGGCGATCCACGACGCCGGCATCGAGGCGATCGAAGTGCCGCTTAATTCGCCGGACCCGTTCGTCTCCATTGCCGATCTGGTCAAGGCGCTGCCGCAAAGCGCGCTGGTCGGCGCCGGCACTGTGCTGACGGCGGCGGACGTCGACGCCTTGCACAAGGCCGGCGGTCGCCTGCTGGTCAGCCCCAACATCGATGCCGAGGTCATGGGCCGCGCCATGCATCATGGCATGGTGACGATGCCTGGCGTGTTCACGCCCACGGAAGCCTTCCAGGCGATCCGGCTCGGCGCCTCAGCGCTGAAGTTCTTCCCGGCAAGCGTGCTTGGAGCGAGCGGCATCGCGGCGATCCGCGCCGTGCTGCCGGCAACGACGGTGATCGGCGCCGTCGGCGGCGTCTCGGATAAGGACTTTGCCGGCTACAAGGCGGTCGGCGTCAGCGTCTTCGGCCTTGGGTCCAATCTCTACAAGCCGGGCGCGACGGTTGAGGAAGTGGCGCAGCGCGCCAGCGCCGCGGTCGCCGCCTGGGATGAAGCTTTCGGAGGATGACAATGGACGGCGTTTCGGTTTTTTCCGACCACATCTGCGAGCTCGGCGAAGGCCCGAGCTACGATCCCGCGACCGACACGCTGTTCTGGTTCGACATCGTCAACGGCAAGCTTCTGGAAAAGCCGCTCGCCGGCGCGCTGAAGGTGCATGACCTCGGCGTCATGGCCAGCGCCATCGCTGTCATCGACGCCGACCGCCAGCTCATCGCCACCGAGATCGGCCTGCAGGTCCGGGACGTGAAAACCGGCAGGCTGACGCTGCACACGCCGATCGAGGCGGATAATTCGGTGACGCGCTCCAACGATTCCCGCGTCCATCCCTGCGGCGCGCTGTGGACAGGCACGATGGGCAAGGGCGAGGAGAAGGGCGCGGGCTCGATCTACTGGTTCTTCAAGGGCGAATTGCGCCGGCTGTTTTCCGGCATCACAGTCTCGAACTCGATCTGTTTTTCACAGGACGGCATGATCGCCTACTACACCGACACCGCGACCGGGCTGCTGATGCGCGTCGCCTGCGATCTGGCGACAGGTCTGCCGGCCGGCGAAGTGAAAGTGTTCGTCGATCATCGCTCCTCGAAAGGCTATATCGACGGCTCGGTCGTCGACCGCGACGGCGTGCTGTGGAACGCCGTCTGGGGCGGCAGCGCGGTGAAGGCCTATGCGCCCGACGGCACCCTGCTGCGCGAGATCGCCATGCCGGTGACGCAGGCTTCCTGCCCCGCGTTTGTCGGCGCGAAAGCCGATCGCCTCGCCGTGACCTCGGCCTGGAGCGGCAAGGACGAGAAACAGCGCACTCTCGACCCGCAAGCCGGCATGACCTTCCTGCTCGATATCCCGGTGAACGGCCGCTTCGAACCGCGCGTGCTGATCGCATAAGGCGGTTGAACACTATCAGGCAATCGCCGTAGGCCGGTCGGTTTCCCGCAAGCCGGCCGCTGCGGCCATGCGATGGTAGCGCCTGATTTCGCCCGGAGCATTCGATGCTGCAGCCGACCCTCATCCTCGTCTACGAGCCGGAAAAGGCCTGTCTCGCCCGCCTGTCCGCCGACGGCTATCCGGCGGATCGTGCCCTGGAAATTTCGTCCTATCTGGCGCAGTCGACCGACCTTGCGCCCGAATTCAACCTGCTCGCCGCCGCCTGCGAGAAGCGCGGTCTCGCTTTCAAGCCTGTCGAGCTCGACGACGCGGCGCCGGTTCTGGCAAAGGCCGATCCCGCGACAACGCTGGTCTGGACGCTGACCGACGGCATCGCTTATTTCCGTGGGGGCGCTTCGCCGGCGCTCGCCCGCCTCAATGGCCTGCGCACCATCGGCGCCGACGACTCGCTGTTCGCGCTCTGCCAGGACAAGTTCCGCTGCGGCGCCGTGCTTGGCGCGCTCGGCCTTCCGGTGCCGCAAGCCGGCCTCGCGCGCAACGGCGAATGGCTGGTCGAGCCGCCGGCCTCGTCCAAGGGCTGGTTCGTTAAGCCGAACCGGCTCGGCGCCAAGATCGGCATCTGGGCGGATTCGCGCATCACCGATCTCGGCCATGCGCTGGAGCTTAGCCGGCGCGTCTTTTCCCATTACCGCGACGACGTCGTCGTCCAGCCCTATGTCGCCGGCCGCAACGTGCGCGCGAGCTTCCTTGGGCTGAAGCCCGAAGCCGGCGTCGAAGCGCTTGGCATCTTCTTCGTCGATTCCGGCGGCGATTTTCAGACCATGGCAGACTCGATGGCGCTCTATGGCGACACCGGTCAGGCCGCGAAGGATGCGGGGACCTATGTCGAGCCGGAGCTGGAGGCCGTCGGCGCCAGCCAGCCGGAGGCGGATCGAAAAATCCGCGCCATCGCCCAAAAACTGATAAGCGGTCTCGGCCTGAAAGATGTCTTTTCCGCCGACTTCAGGGTCGAGGCCGACGACACCGTCCATCTCATCGAGTTCGAGGTCTGCCCCGGCCTGCCCTGCTTCGATTTCCGCGACTATTGCCGCAGGGAGTGGGGCATGAACCTGGCCGACGCGATGGCGCAGACGGCGGCGAGCCGGTTGCGGTCGTGACACTCATGATTGGCTGAGACCCAAGAACTTCGTCATTCCAGGGCGGAGCAAGGAGCGTAGCGACGCGCGCAGACCCTGGAATTCATGCCGTTACTTTGGCCGTGGAGTGCAGCGGAGCAGAATTCCGGACCGTGGCGGCGTGTTGAAGTCACGGAATGGATCCTTGTGTCTGCGTGCGTCGCTTCGCTCCTTGCTTCGCCCGTGGATGACGCCGAGACGGGTGGCTAATCTCCACCCACCCCGGCACAGACAGCTAAACGCCCTCGACCAGCACGATCTCGCCATCAGCCACTTTCTGGCGGATGGCGGCGGCGCGCTGGTATTCCGGCGAGTGGTAGCAGTCATGCGCCACGGCCAGCGAGTCGAACTCGATGATGACGTTGCGGGCGCGGCCCGGCCCTTCGGCCTTTTCATGCTCGCCGCCGCGCGCCAGGAACTTCGCGCCGAAGCGATCGAAGGCGAGCTTCGCGGCGGCGACATAATCCTTGTATCCCTCGGCGTCGCGCACATCGACGCGAGCTATCCAATATCCCTTAGGCATGCGTTCCTCCTGTTTATGTTCGGGCGAGCGCTCGGTCATTGCAGACCGCCGGCCACAATGCCGCGGCATTGTGGCTTGGTTGAGCGGCGCGCCTTAACACACAACCCGAACCCAGGGAAAGCAAGCGCTGGCCGGACGGTGGCCTATTATATGAGCAACGATCCAGCCGACGGAGATGACGAGCCCGCCGCGCCCTTTTGCCAGTCACCGGCCCGGATGCCGTTGAAGCCCGCCTTCGATATTTACATCGGCTTGCCGATGTTTGGATATCACCCTCGACCGGCAAGCCAGCGCAGGCCGCCGATGCCCGGCAGGAAGACATGCTCGCCGCCGCGCGTGAGGGCGAAATCGAGCAGGCCGGTCAAGCGCCGCCGCACGGGCCTCGCCGGAAAGGCGTAGTCGTCCGAGTGGTCGCGGCGGCCGGCGATCGGGTCGCTGCGCGAACCCTCGGAGACGAAATCGCCATCATTGATCCATTGCGACTGGACAAATTCGAACTGTCGGCCGGGATTGGCGTTGACAAGCGCCAGTATGATGCCCCGGTCCTGACCGTCATCCTCGAGCACGCCTTCGGGCAGCATCGGCCCATAGGATGAGCCGCGCCGCAAAAGCCGGTGCAGGCGGGCGTCGGTCAGCGACTCCTTCAGCGCGTCACGCGGGTTGACCCGCCTGATGTGGCTGCCGACCGGGGTCCTGCGACCATCCGGATCTTTGTCATGGTAGGCGAAGTCGTTGTTGCGCCTGTTGTCGCGGCCGAGTTCCGGATCGTCGGCTTCCGGCGCCAGCGCGAGGGGGCAGCCGCTGCGCCAGCGTCCCATCATCTTGGCGGCGACGAACTCCTGCCCCGCGGCGCTGTCGGCATTGTCGCGCAGATATTTGCGGAATGCGGCGACGTCCTGGTGGATCTTGCGGATCGCCAGATAGGTTCCATTGCGCCACAACGCTTCCGGACCAGGACCGGTCGCGACCACGCCAAGCTCGTTGACGTAACCCAGCACGAACTCGCCCGCCTTGGCCGGTTCGCCCTGGCCGGGCAGCGGCGCGCCGCCCTGGCCTTCGATATAGGGCCGGCTGATGCCGTCGGCGAAGCCGAAATGCTCGCGCAAATTGGGCGGCACCCCGACATCGACGCGCCCGACCAGCTTGACACCCGCGAGCCCTGCCAACGCTTCATGCCCGACGGCGAGCTTTCGTTGCCGCAGCTCATCGCTGGCGGCCATCACCAGAAGCCCGACATGGAAGCCGTTTGCGCCATGCGGCATGTCCCAGTGCTCGGGGTCGCTCGCGCCGACATCGCCGAGGAACACCTTGCGCGCCGCCATCCCCTGGCGGAATTCCACCGGGAACTCCGCCAGGATAGCCTCGCTCAGCCGAAGACGCCAGAGCCCTTCGAAGCTGAACACCACGTTGATCCAGGCATCCTCGACCGGCCTGTCCCAGTCCGCCGCCGATGTCACATAGGGCAACAGCCGGCGCAGCAGCATCCGCGCCTGCTCCGCGTCGTCGATGCGGAACAGGAGATAGGCGCCGAAATAGGGCATGGGGCGGTTGCGCAGCACCGTGCCCTGGATGTCGTCGAGTTCGAGCTGAACGGGCATGATGGCAATCAGCCGGCGGCGTCGAGCAGGTCGCTGACGGCGGCGGAGAGCTTCTTCATCCTGGTCAGGTCGCGGACCGTCACGTCCGGATGCGCCGTGTAGAAGAACTCGGTCGGGTGAAGCAGGCTGATGACCCATTCGCCGGCCTTGGGGCTGGTTATGCCGGGATAACCTTCCAGCACCCCGTCCGCCAGGGCGTCGAGCCAGGGAGCCGCCTGGGTGGCGATGTCGACGAGATAAGGCTTGAAGTCGCCGTCATAGAGAAGCGAGAGCACGAAGCGCGTGTCGTTATCGAACAGCAGGATGCGAAGGCTCTGGACCGTGCCCACCCGGCCTTCCCAATAGGCGGCCTCGGCCTGGAATTGCGGCAGCCGCTTGCGGAACAGCTCGGCGCCGCCCGGCACCACGTTGCCGATCATTGTCAGCTCGCCGCGCTTGCCGATCCGCTTGCCGGGGCCGTCGGGCTGATCCGTCATGGTCTGCGCCATCGCCAGGCGCTCTTCCAGGGGCAGTATGTCGGTCATGATCGTCTCCTTGTGTTGAAAGCTGGCAATGGCGTCGGCCGGACCGGCCGGCGGGCGCTGCGGGCTATCGGGGATCCGCCTGCAATTGCCGCAGCATCAGCGCCGTATCCAGGAGCTGCCGCTGCTCGACGATACGGCCGGCCTGCCAGCGGCAGACGACCGCGAAGGTCACGTCGAAGGCGCGCCGGCCGGGCGGCAGCGCGATGCCGGGAAGCGTCTCCGGCGCGCCGTCCACCGTTCCGGTGATGCGGGCGACCGAGCAGCTCTTCGAGCCGTCGTGGCTGGCAAAGAGATCGAGATAAGGCTCGATCCAGACATGGGCGTCGGCCGCGATCGCGCAGAACTTCCGTGCCTTCTCGATATGGGCCTGCTTGCCGTGCGGCTCGGCTTCGCCGCCTGCATAGGCGGTCAGCCCCTCGGACAGCAGGTCGCCATAGGCCGCCCAGTCACGCGCGTTCCAGGCAGTGTCGATCGCGCGCATCCGCTCGAGCGTGCCGCGCATCGCCATCATCGCTTTTCCCCGTCGCCGAACGGACAGCCGCCGCGCCAGCCGCCCGAACGACTCGCCGCCGAAACCTCGTAGACGCCGCGCCTGATCTGCAGGATGGGATCGTCGGTCGGCTCGATGCCGTCGGTCAGCACCGTGGGGTCGTGGTTCATGACCGGATCGCCTGTGTCCTTTTCCGATGCCGGAGCTGTCAGCGTCATGCGGCCGATAACCACGCGGCGGCGGTCCTCGGGCCACAAGGCGGTGGCGTCGTCGACGGGATCGCCGGGTTCGGCCAGCTCCAGCACCAGGTCGAAAAGCACCGGCTCGCGCGCCAGCCTCTCCTCCAGCTCGGCGTAGAGGATGTCGACATTCTCCTCCTTCAGGTCAGCCGGCGGCTGGCCCTTGATGCCGGCCACCGGCACCCAGTGACAGCGCGCCAGCGTCTCGACATGTTCGGCGCTGACCCAGCGAAAGCAGTGCACCGAATTGAACTCGGTGTGTGCGAAGCTGACCGGCGCCGGGCTTTCGGCGCGCATCTGGAACACCCGCGCCGAATTGGGATTCGCCGCCAGGAAGGTCTTGAGGCCGGCAAGGTTGGGAGGGCCGCCAGGTTCGGCCGGCAGGCCGGCATCGAGAAGTCCGACGAACTGGTCGATGGAATTGGCGATGAACAGCTTCTGGCTGAGCATGATGAGGTTGGTGACGCGCCCGTCGTCGAGATAGAAGCGCGTGGCCATGCCGACCGTCGAGCCGAAATGGGCGTAAGGATCGCCGCCGCCCTTCGAGAAACGGACGGTGACGGGCATTTCCGCGCCCTGCAGATGAACGGCCCGTGTGTAGCGGCGGGCCGCCTCGTTGGCGCGGAAGGTGCCCTTGTAGAGCCTGCCGTCGGCATGCAAGGCGCGATAGCCCGGGAAGTCGCCGAGGATGCGCTTGATCTTGGCGACGATGTCCTCGGCTTTGCGATACTGGCTGTTTTGCGGCATGCACCTGCTCCCGTCTCTTGTCCGCTGGCGGACAGCACGAAATGGAGGTGAGCCTATGGGGCTGCGCCCTTGCCCGTGAAGTTAGGCGCGGGCGGGCTAACTGTTAGCTGACGTTGAGGGTCTAGGGCTGGACGATCGCCAACGGGTCCGCAAGGCCGGTCGTGCCGGTGGGCACGAAGGCGTTGAGCCGTTCCATCAAGGCCGAGAAACGCGGCATGTGGCGAAGCCGGTCGAGCCGTGCGTCGGTTCGTATCCAGACCGTCGAGAGCTCGCGCAGGTCCATCGCCTTCTCCAGCATGTCGAGGCAGAGCTGATCCCGCCCGAGCGCCGCGGCAAGCATGGCGCGCGCGAAATGCGTCGAGGCGCCAAGCTCGCCATCGAGGACGCGCATGCCTCGTTCAGGAGCACCCAGCAAAGCCTGCAGTTCCGCCGCCGCCAGCATCATGTCCGGGAATTTATCGGTGACATGCTCGATCTCGGCCAGCTGCGAACGGACGGCTTCGGCATTGCCGTCGAAGACATGCGCCAGCGCGCGATAGACCAGGACTTCGGCGGGAGCGCTTCGGCCCGCTGCACCAAGCGACGCCGCGCGCAAGGAACTGAAGTCGCGCGCCTGATAACGGCTGATCGTTTCGGCAATATCCTGCTGGATGGAAAAAGGCTCGATTGTCCGGGCCTCGCGGAACAGCCGCTCTGCTTCCTCGTGGCGCGCCATGATGGTCAAAAGGACGCCATGGAGACGTGACGCGCGCGCATTTTCGCCAAGCTCAACCGCCTTGCGGAAGCCTTCGTCCGCCGCCGCGCGGTTCCACTCCAGCCAGGCTGCGATCGTGGCCCGCGCGGTGTGCGCCTCGACCGATCCGGGGTCGACGGCGAGAGCGGCCCGCACCGCGGCGCTGGCTTCCCGCAAGGCCGTATCGTGGTCGACAAGCCCCAGGCGATAGAGATCGCAATGGCAGTCGGCGATGCCGGAATGACCACGCGCATAGTCGGGAGCGTTCGCGGCGACGTACTCGAAAACCTGCAACGCGGCACGGATGGAACCGGGCGTCTGCTCATCGAGCAGTTGCCGGCCGCGATAGACGGCGCCAAGCGCCTTCAAGGCGGATGGGCGGGGTCCGATCTTCGAGGAGCGCATCGCCGAACTGTCGAAACGAACGCGGCTGAGCGCCGTGATGGCGATGCGTTCCTGCAGCCGCAGCCGTTCGCACGCCGGCGCGTCGAACCGATCCGTCCATATGACGAAGCCTTGCGGATCGGCCACCTCGATCGTGACGCGGAGCATGTCGTCCTCCCGGCGCACCGTGCCCTGGACGATGGCGTCGACGCCGAGCTCGCGCGCGGCGCCTGCAAGCGAATAGGCCTGGTCCTTGAACTGAAACGTGATGCTGCGCGAAACCACCCGCAGTCCCTGCGCCAGCTGCAGCCTGAAGATCAGCTCGTCGGTCAGCCCGTCGGCAAAGCTTTCATCCTCCGTCTCCGCTGACAGCGAACGGAAAGGCATGATCGCGATGGCGGCGCCCATACCGTCGCGGAAAATGCCTTCGGCGTCGGAAGGATGCGGCTCCCGCGCCTCCGCGGGCTCCGGTTGCAAGGTGAACTCCGGCACATAGCCGCCGGTCGGAAGGCTGATCCTGACCGGGTCCATTTGCCCCTCGCCAGCGTAATATTCCTTGAGCTTGGCGCGCAGACGCCGGGCCTCCACCCGCACCGTGGAGTCGATGCGCGGGTCATAGGGCGGCTCGCGACCATAGACACTGTTGCCGATCACGACCTCCTTGAGCGCGCCGCCGCCACCCTTGAGGGTCTCGGTCACGACAAAACCGAGGAATTCGAGCAGGCGCTCTGAATCCGCAAAGGTGCGGCTTCGCCGAAGTCGCGCAAGCTGTGCCCGGATCATGGCTGGCGAAGGTCGTTTCGGCTGATCCAATTCGAACCCCTCGGCAAACTGTTATTACAGGGCGAAACTAACAGCAACTCATCGAAGTTACAGTGGAAAACACACGATCGGCACGACGGCCGCGGCCGCCTGGCGGCGCGATTCTCGGCAGCGGCGTCCCGGGACTTTCTATGCCGACTGCATCTCGGCGAGGATCGCCTCGGCCGCGGCGCGGCGGTCCGGCGCCTTGACGATCGGCCGGCCGACCACGAGATGGCTGGAGCCGTTGCGGATCGCTCGCGCCGGCGTGACCACGCGTTTCTGGTCGCCATGGTCGCTGCCCGACGGGCGGATGCCGGGCGTCACCACTGCCAGGTCCGGGCCGACGATGCGGCGCACCGCTTCAGCCTCTTCCGCCGAGCAGACGATGCCGCCCATGCCGGCATGCAGCGCCTGTTCGGAGCGCCGGAGCACCAGCGTGTGCGGGTCGTATTCATAGCCGGCGTCGATCATGTCCTGCTCGTCCATCGAGGTCAGCACCGTCACCCCGAGCAGGCACAGATCGCTGCCCTTGGCCGCCTCGACCGCCGCTCTCATGGTTTTGGGATAGGCGTGCAGCGTCAGCATCGTCATGCCCATCTTGACGATGTTCTCGACGCCCTTGGCCACCGTGTTGTCGATGTCGAGCAGCTTCATGTCGAGGAACACTTTGGTGCCGCCGCTGGCGAGCTCCCGCGCGAAGTCGAGCCCGCCGGCAAAGGCCAGCTGGTAGCCGATCTTGTAGAAGGAAACGGCGCCTTCGAGCTCGCGCACCGCCTTCTCGGCCTCGCTCAGCGTCGGCAGGTCGAGCCCGACGATCAGCCTGTCTCGCATCGTGTTGGCCTCCGCGAAATTGATCACGCCTCGATCCGGGTCGACCGCATGCGCGAGGTTTCCATCAGTGTACGGCATAGGCGCTCCATCGATTGGTGTAGTCTGGCGTCCCTGAACTGTCCGTCCTCGGCGAAAGCTTCGTCGGCCTCGGAGACCGAGCATTCCGGCGTGATCACCTCCATCTGGCAGCGCACCAGCACCGCGCGCAAATGGTTGATGCAGCGTATGCCGGCGAACTTGCCCTCGGAGGACGAGCAGAGGGCGACCGGCTTGCCGGCCAGGGGCCTGAAGGTACGCCCGCCATCGCGCCGTATCCGGCTCACCCAGTCGATCGCGTTCTTGAGCAGCGGCGGGATCGAGCCGTTATATTCGGGCGTCGCGATCAAAAGTCCATCATGCGCCGCGATCTGGCGGCCGAGCTTGACGGCGTTCTCGGGGATGCCTTTTTCCTTTTCCAGATCCTCGTCCATGATCGGCAGCGGATAGTCGCCAAGCGAGATGCGCGTCACTTCCGCGCCCTGCACGGCCAATTCCTTCTGCGCCATATCGGCGGTCCGGCCGCTATAGGCGCCGGTCCGGACCGAGCCGGCGAAGACGAGGATTCGTGGAATCACTGCCATTGGCCACCCTTGTTCGGGGACAGGTACAGCCATGGGGAGCGCAAATCAACGAGTGGTGGCAGAAATCAAAACCGAATTCGGCGACCTGCGCCTGCCGGGTGTGCCGAGATTCAGGTCAGGCCGAGTCGAAAATGGTGGATTCCGAGAACCGGAGCGGAGCG
>CCNC01000200.1 GCA_000824845.1 Mesorhizobium sp. ORS 3359
AGATGAAATCGAAATGCTCCACCGTATAGTCGCCGCGCCCGGCCGGGATCGGCGACAGCGGGCCGTAGGTCAGCTGCACGATCGGCCGTCCGGCGGGAATGCGGTCGAGCAGGCTTTCGATATAGGCGATGCGCTGGGGGACGGGGAAATTGAGCAGCGGCACGCCGGAGACGACCGAGTCGAATACCATGTCGCTCTTGTCGCCGAGCGTCGCATCGAGATTGAAGGCGTCGCCCTCGATCACATTGACCCCGGGATAGAGCCCGCGCAGATGGCGCACGAAGTCGGTCGAATATTCGACGGCGTAGAGATTTTCCGGCTTCACGCCCTGGGCGAGGATGGCGCGGGTGATGACGCCGGTGCCGGGCCCCACTTCAAGCACGGGCAGGCCAGATCTCGGATTGACGATCGAGGCCATCTTGCGGGCGGTGACGGAACTGGTCGGAACGATCGAGCCGACCGTCTTCGGCTTGTCGATCCAGCCTTTGAAGAACTTCAGCTCGTCGTCGAATTTTTCCGCCAGCGCTTTGCGCAACCCGGGACTACGTGCCATCAGAGCTCTCCTCAATGCTCGCTCCCCGATCCGCTACTTAGCAGGTGGGTGGGACAAGGCAAGGCGTCAAGCTGGCATAAGATGTTGATGACGCTTGGGAAGCCCCTTCCGATGCCGTGCGCAATGCGGGGCGTGACGATCAGTTTTCGCCGAACGACTCGAAGAAGTCCTTCATGCGGGCAAAGAAGCCGCTCGACTGAGGCGAGTTGTCCTTCGAGGAGAGCTGCTCGAACTCTTCCAGCAATTCGCGCTGGCGGCGCGACAGGTTCTGCGGCGTCTCGACCGCCGTCTGGATGTAGAGGTCGCCGACATTGGGCTGGCGCAGCACCGGCATGCCCTTGCCCTTGAGGCGAAACTGGCGGCCGTTCTGGGTGCCTTCCGGCACTTTCACCTTGGTCTGGGTGCCGTCCAGCGTGGTGACTTCGAAGGAGCCGCCAAGCGCGGCCGTCGTCATCGAGATCGGCACTTTGCAATAGAGGTCGGCGCCGTCGCGCTGGAAGAATTCGTGCGGCTTCACCGCCAGGAAGATGTAAAGGTCGCCGGACGGTCCGCCGCGCAGGCCAGCCTCGCCCTCATTGGCAAGCCGGATGCGGGTGCCGTCCTCGATGCCGGCCGGGATGTTGACCGACAGCGAGCGCTCCTCGGTGACGCGGCCCTGTCCAGCGCATTTCGGGCAGGGATCCTTGATCGTCTGGCCGCGGCCCTGGCATTGCGGGCAGGTGCGCTCGATCGAGAAGAAACCTTGCGTAGCGCGCACCTTGCCGTGGCCGTGGCACATCGAGCAGGTCACCGGCTGCGTGCCGGGCTTGGCACCGCTGCCGGAGCATTCCGAGCAGGAGATGGAAGCCGGCACGTGGATCTGCGCCGTCTTGCCGGAAAAGGCCTCTTCCAGCGTGATTTCCATGTTGTAGCGCAGGTCGGCGCCGCGCTCGCGGCCGCCCGACGAGCGGCGCTGGCGGCCACCCATCATGTCGCCGAAGATGTCCTCGAAGATGTCGGCGAAGCCGCCGGCGCCGAAGCCGTGCGCGGCGCCGTTCATGCCGCCCTCGAAGGCGGCGTGGCCGAAGCGGTCATAGGCGGCGCGCTTCTGCGGGTCCTTCAGCGTCTCGTACGCCTCGTTGATTTCCTTGAACTTGTGCTCGCAGGCATGGTCGCCAGGGTTGCGGTCGGGATGGAACTGCATGGCGAGCTTACGGAAAGCGCTCTTGAGTTCCTTCTCGTCGGCGCCTTTTTGCACGCCCAGCGTTTCGTAGAAATCAGCTTTCATTTTTTCCCGCTGTCCGGATGCTCAATGTCTTCAAGCATTGTTGGCAGTTTTTGCCGGCATGGTCTTGGATTTAGGAGCGATGTTTCCCGGATGCTAGTGCCAAGCCAGGGTCGCTCCGGGTTTTTCCGTCACTTTTTCGATTGGGGTTGCAAAAAAGCCCGGCCTTGCGCCGGGCTTTTGCACTTATTCGCCGTCAGCCGGCTCAGGCCGACTTCTTCTTGTCGTCGTCTTCGTTGATTTCCTCGAAGTCGGCGTCGACCACGTCCGAATCCTTGGCGGCATCCGCCTTGGCGTCGGCTTCGGCCGCTTCCTTCTGCGAGGCCTCGTACATGGCCTGGCCGAGCTTCATCGACACTTCGGCGAGCGACTGCGACTTGGCCTCGATATCGGCCGGATCGTCGCCTTCGGCCGCGGTCTTGAGCGCGGCGATGGCGTCGGTAATCGCGGTGCGGTCAGCCTCCGAGACTTTGTCGCCATAATCCTTCAGCGACTTCTCGGACGAGTGCACCAGCGCCTCGGCCTGGTTGCGGGCCTCGACGAGGGCACGGCGCTTCTTGTCGGCGTCGGCATTGGCCTCGGCGTCCTTCACCATCTTCTCGATGTCGGCGTCGGACAGACCGCCCGAAGCCTGGATGCGGATCTGGTGCTCCTTGCCGGTGCCCTTGTCCTTGGCCGAGACGTTGACGATGCCGTTGGCGTCGATGTCGAAGGTGACCTCGATCTGCGGCACGCCGCGCGGCGCCGGCGGGATGCCGACCAGGTCGAACTGGCCGAGCAGCTTGTTGTCCGCCGCCATTTCGCGCTCGCCCTGGAAGACGCGGATCGTCACAGCCGACTGCGAATCCTCGGCGGTCGAGAAGGTCTGGCTCTTCTTGGTCGGGATCGTCGTGTTGCGCTCGATCAGTCGGGTGAACACGCCACCCAGCGTCTCGATGCCCAGCGACAGCGGCGTCACGTCGAGCAACAGCACGTCCTTGACGTCGCCCTGCAGCACGCCGGCCTGGATGGCGGCGCCGAGCGCGACGACCTCATCCGGGTTGACGCCCTTGTGCGGCTCCTTGCCGAAGAACTGCTTTACGATCTCCTGGATCTTGGGCATGCGGGTCATGCCGCCGACCAGCACCACTTCGTCGATCTCGCCGGCCTTCAGGCCGGCATCCTTGAGCGCCGCCTTGCAGGGCTCGATCGTGCGCTGCACGAGATCCTCGACCAGGCTTTCGAACTTCGCCCGGGTGAGCTTCATCGTCAGGTGCTTCGGGCCGGTGGCGTCGGCGGTGATGAAGGGCAGGTTGATCTCGGTCTGCGTCGTCGACGACAGCTCGATCTTGGCCTTTTCGGCAGCTTCCTTCAGGCGCTGCAGCGCGAGCTTGTCGGCCTTGAGGTCGATGCCCTGTTCCTTCTTGAACTCGGCCGCCAGATATTCGACGAGCCGCATGTCGAAGTCCTCGCCGCCGAGGAAGGTGTCGCCATTGGTCGACTTCACCTCGAACACGCCGTCGCCGATCTCGAGCACGGAAATATCGAAGGTGCCGCCGCCAAGGTCATAGACGGCGATGGTCTTGCCGTCCTTCTTTTCCAGGCCGTAGGCAAGCGCGGCAGCCGTCGGCTCGTTGATGATGCGCAGCACCTCGAGGCCGGCGATCCTGCCGGCGTCCTTGGTGGCCTGACGCTGGGCGTCGTTGAAATAGGCCGGAACGGTGATGACCGCCTTCTCGACCTTCTCGCCGAGATAGGCTTCCGCCGTCTCCTTCATCTTCTGCAGGATCATGGCCGAGATCTGGCTGGGCGACTGCTTCTTGCCGCCGGCCTCGACCCAGGCGTCGCCATTGTCGCCCTTGACGATCTTGTAGGGGACAAGCTTCTTGTCCTTCTCCGTCACCGGGTCGTCATAGCGGCGGCCGATCAGGCGCTTGACCGCGAAGATGGTGTTTTCAGGATTGGTGACCGCCTGGCGCTTGGCCGGCTGGCCGACGAGACGTTCGCCGTCATTCGAGATGGCGACGATGGAAGGCGTCGTGCGCGCGCCCTCAGCATTCTCGATCACCTTGGGGTCCTTGCCATCCATGATGGCGATGCAGGAATTGGTGGTGCCGAGATCGATACCGATAACTTTTGCCATTGTTCTAGTCTCTCCTCTAAGCAGGCTCTCAGGACCCTTCAAAAGGCGTTCCGACGAAAGCCCCTGTTCACAAGAAATCCCGTCATGGTCACCGGTTTTCGGGGGCCGGGACGGCTGGGGCGTATATAAGAACAGCCGATACGGGGCGCAAGCATTCTGCGCAAGCTGTTCATTGTCTCGGCAAGGCTTTGGCAGAGATCCGCCGCGCTTTGCGGCGCGCTCGACGCGAGCCCGCGCTATCCTATTGTTCCGGCTGATTTTTTTGGAGGCGACGCCGCTGGCGGCGCCTGGAGCCGCCATCCGGCGAGGGCAACGCTCGCCTCGGCGGGCGTGACTTTCGGTCGCGAAAGGCCGGAAAATCGGCGTCTCGGCGACGCTTCACCCATCCGGCGGCAAGCTTGTCAGGGGAGCGCCTAGCGCTCGGGCAAAACCCTGCCGGGCGTGGCCCGGCAGGGTTCCGGACTTAGAGCCCGTTGTCCTTGAGGATCTTGGCGGCGTTCTCCTTGGTGATCCTTTCCGTCGGCAGCGTGATGGTCTTCTCGACCTTCTCGCCATTCAGGAACTTGATCGCCTGGCGCAGGCCCTCGGCGCCCGGCGTGACATAGGTGAAGGTCGCGGTCAGCTCGCCCTTGTTCACCATCTGCACGCCTTCGTTGGGCAGGCCGTCGATGCCGATGAACTTGATATCCTTCTCGCGCCCGACATCCTTGGCCGCGAGATAGGCGCCATAGGCCATCGGATCGTTGTGGCCGTAGACGAGGTCGATCTTCTCGTTGGTCTTCAGCGCGTTGGCCATGATGTTGTAGGCCTGGTCCTGCTTCCAGTCGCCCGACTGCTGGTCGAGCAGGTACTTGATGCCCGGCTCCTTGTCGGTGAATTCATGGAAGCCGTCATGGCGGTCATGCGCCGGCTGCGTGCCCATGCCGCCCCAGATTTCGACGACGTTGCCGGCGGCCTTGCCCTTGCCGCCCAGGAGCTCGACGGCATATTCGCCGGCAGCCCGGCCGATCAGCTTGTTGTCGCCGCCGACGAACTGCGTGTAGTCCTTGGTGTCGACATTGCGGTCGAGCACGAAGACCGGGATCTTGGCGTCTATCGCCTGCTGCACCACGCCGGTGAGGCCGGCCGATTCCTTTGGCGACACCAGCAGCGCGTCGACCTCCTGGCGGATCAGGTTCTCGACGTCGGCGACCTGCTTCTCGGTCTTGTCCTCGCCGTCGGTGATGATCAGCTCGACTTCCGGATGCTTGGCGGCCTCGGCGATGATGTCCTTGTTGAACTGGGCGCGCCAGGGCTCGATGGTCGTCACCTGCGAGAAGCCGATCTTCCACTTCTTGTCCTGGGCAAAGGCATGGTTGCCGGACAGAAGAGCGGTGGTCGTCAGAAGTGCCGCCGCGAAAGTGGCGAGCTTCAGCATTTCACGTCGTTTCATGGTCCTGTTTCCTCCGGATTATAGAGACGAGGTCTCCTGTGACGGCCGCTTGGCCGCGGCCGTTTCCTTTTGCGCCGCCCGTCCGCCGGGCAGGCGCAGATAGCTTAAGATGTCGCCGGCGTTGCGCTCCTGAACGAGCACCGTGCCGATGATGATCGCCCCTTTCAGCACCAGCTGAAGGTTCGAATTGATATTGTGCAGTTGCAGGATGTTGGACAGCAGTCCGAAGATCAGCACGCCGCAGAAGGTGCCGATCAGGCTGCCTCGCCCGCCCATCAGGCTGGTGCCGCCGATGACCACGGCGGCGATGGCGTCGAGCTCCAGCCCTGCGCCGGCATCCGGCTTGCCTTGCCGGTATTGCGCCACGTAGAGCACCGCCGCGATGCCGGCGAGCAAGCCGGACACCGCATAGGTGGCGATCTTGACGCGTCCCGCCGCGATGCCGGAAAGCCGCGCGGCCTCCTCATTGCCGCCGATGGCGTAGACATAGCGGCCGAAGGGCGTGAAGCGCAGCACCGCGCCATAGATCACCACCGCGCCGAGGAAGAATAGGCCTGGCATCGGCACGACGCCGAACACCAGCGAGCGCAGGATCTCGAACTCTTCCGTGGCGTTGGAGCCGGTATAGACCGGCAGCACCGCATTGTTCTGGCCGGCGGTCAGCCTGGCGATGCCGAGCGCCGTCACCATCATCGCCAGCGTCACGATAAAGGGCTGCAGGCGGCCGGCGACGATGATGAAGCCGTTGATGGTGCCGAACAGCAAGCCGACGCAAGGCGCCACCAGAAGTACGCCGAGCACGCCGAACTTGGTCTCGACTTGCGGCAGCAGGTACCACAGCGAGAGGCAGCAAAGGATCACGCCGACGACGCCCGGGATGACCAGCCCGCGCGTCGTGTCCAGCCGCGCGTCGCGGCCGGCGTCCCTGTCTGCGCGGGATTTCTGGATGTTGAGCAGGATGAAGCGGGTGACCAGCGCGCCGAGGCAGAGAGCCGCCAGCGCGGTTGTCGGCACGCCAAGCGCCGCGGACGGCGTGACGCCCGGCACGGTGAGCAGCATGGCGCAGACGACCGAGCAGATCGCCATCAGTGAGCCGACGGACAGATCGATGCCGCCGGTCAGGATCACCGCCGTCATCCCCGTGGCGATGAGGCCGGTGGTCGACACCTGGCGCAGCACGTCGAGCAGGTTGCCGTAGGACAGGAAGATGTTGTTGTGCTTGGAGCTGATCGGCGAGCCGAACACGCCGATCAGGAAGATCGCGATCAGCCCCCAGTATAGCTTGGTGCGGGAGACAAGGCTGATGAGGTTCATGCGGCAGGTCTCGTAGTACGTCTTGGTGTCGCAAGCCTGGGCGCGGCAAGCCGCATGATCGCTTCCTCGCTGGCTTCAGCGCGGGCGAGGATCCCGCGCTGGCGGCCCTCCGCCATGACCAGGATGCGGTCGGCCAGATGCAGGAGCTCGGGGAGTTCCGAGCTGATCACGGCGATCGCCAGACCGTCGCCGGCGAGCTTGAAGATGAGGTCGTAGATCTCGCGCTTAGCGCCGACATCGATGCCGCGAGTCGGCTCGTCGAGCAGCAGCACGCGCGGCCGCGTCGCCAGCCACTTGCCGATCACCACCTTCTGCTGGTTGCCGCCCGACAGCGTGCCGGCGGCCTGCTCGATGCTTTCGCAGCGTATGCCGAGCGCGCTCACCGCCTCGCGCGCCAGGCCTTGCTCGCCCGAGCGCGAGCGCAGGCCGAAGCGCGCCAGCGCGCCGACCAGCGGCAGCGCGACATTGTCGGTGATCGAGGCCGTGAGATGCAGGCCTTGCGTCTTGCGGTCCTCGGTGACCAGGGCGATGCCCAGCCGGCGTGCCTCGCGCGGCGAGCCGATCTCGACCGGCGCGCCGTCGAGCTTGATCTCGCCGCCCGTGCGGCCGTCGCTGGAGCCGAAGATCGCTTCCAGGATTTCGGTGCGGCCGGAACCCAGCAGCCCGCCTATGCCGAGGATTTCGCCCGCCGAAAGATCGAAGCTCACGCCCTCGATCACGCTGCGCCAGCCATGCCGGTCGGGCTTCGACAGCGACAGGTCCCTGACCGCGAGCACAGCCTTGCCGCCCGGACCGCGCTGATGATCGGAGGACGCCATAAGATCGCGGCCGACCATGGCCGAGATGATGGCGTCTTCGTTCAGCGCCGCCATATCGTTGGTCAGCACGTGACGCCCGTCGCGCAGCACCGTCACCCGGCTCGCCAGATGCATGACCTCGTCGATGCGGTGCGAGATGTAGACGATGGCGACGCCGCTTGCGGCGAGCTGACGGATGATGCGGAACAGTCGCTCGCACTCGGCCGGTGACAGCGCCGAGGTGGGTTCGTCCATGATCAGGATGCGCGCCGATTTCGACAGCGCCTTGGCGATCTCCACCAGCTGCTGCTCGCCGACCCTGAGCCGGCCGACGCGCGCTTCCGGATCGAGCTCGATGCCGAGACGCTGCAACAGCGCTTTTGCCGCGCGGCTGCTCGCCTTGCGGTCAACCACAAGCCCGGCGATCAGCTTCTCGCGGCCGAGGAAGATGTTGTCGGCGACGCTGAGCTCGGGGACGAGGTTGAGCTCCTGGTGGATGATGGCGATGCCGGCGTCCTCGGCGTCGCGAACGCCGGCGAAACGGACCGCCTGGCCGTCGATGGCGACGGTGCCTTCGTAGTCGGTATAGACGCCCGAGAGGATCTTCATCAGCGTCGACTTGCCGGCGCCGTTCTCGCCCATCAGCGCATGCACCTCGCCTGGCCTGAGGTCCAGGCTGACGTCGGACAGCGCGGTGATGCCGCCAAATCGCTTGGAAATGCCGGTCGCGCTCAGAACGACGGTCGGACCGTCGGCCGTCACGTCTTCCGTCGTGATGGAACCAGCGCGCTGCATGACAAAGGACGGCCTCCCTCCGTCGTCTTCGGCGACTTGAACGCTAATCGAAACGTTTCGAACGTGTCAAGCGCCTATCTGTTCTCTGAGGATTGATGCATTTCAATTCTTGCGAAAAATGGCGGCTTTACGTAGGTTTGGCCAGATAAGGGCGGCTAAACGTTTCGAAAATGATGGCGTCAGGGCGGAAAAAACAGCGGAAATCCACGGCGCCGACCATGCTGCATGTGGCTGAGGCGGCGCGTGTGTCGGTGGCAACAGTGTCGGCATTGCTGAACGGCACGGCCACCGTCAGTCCCGAGCTTACGCAACGCATCGAGCAGGCGATCCGCGACATCGGCTACAAGCGCAACGCCATCGCCCGCAGCCTGAAGATGGGCACAACGCGCACCATCGGCCTCACCGTGCCGCACATCACCAACCCGTTCTTCACCGATGTCGTCTCGGTCATCCAGCAGGCCTTCGACCGCGCCGGCTATGCCGTCATGCTGTGCTGCACCGACGAGGATCTGAACACGCAGGACGAGCAGATCCGCCTGCTGCTCGACCGCATGGTCGACGGGCTGATCGTCGCGCGCGTCGGCGACGGCGGCCTTCTGAAGGGCATCGTCGAGGACACCAACGTGCCGGTGGTGCTGCTCGACCGTCTCTGCGAGGGCGTCGACACCGACGCGGTGGTGCTGGACAACCAGCGCGCCGTGTTCGACGCCGTCACCTATCTCATCCATCTCGGACACCGGCGCATCGGCTACATCACCGGCACGTCCGACATATCCCCCATGCATGACCGCATGATCGGCTACCGCGAGGCGCTGCAGGCGGCCGGCCTGCCGGTGGCGGAGGAGCTCATACGCTCCGGCAATTTCCACGAGATCGACGGCTACAACGCCACCATGCAGCTCTTGTCGCTGCACGACCGGCCAAGCGCGATCTTCTCGGCCAACAACCCGATGGTGATCGGCACCATGAAGGCGATCCGCGACATCGGCCTCTCTTGCCCCGAGGACATTTCGGTCGCCTGCTTCGACGACTTTCCCTGGTCGGACGTGTTCGTGCCGCAGCTAACCACCGTGGCGCAGCCGGTGCAGGCGATCGGCGAGCAGGCGGCGAACCTCCTGCTCGACCGGCTGGCCGGCAACCGCGACGCGCCGCCGCGCAAGCTGGTGCTGAAGGGCCGGCTCATGATCCGCAGTTCCTGCCGGCCGCTGGGCGCGATCGCGCAGAGCGTCAGTGCGTAGCCAAGAAGGAACTCTGGCAGAGCAGCTGCAGCGTGCGGAAGATGCGCCTGCCGCCGGCGATCACTTGCGTACCCTCTCCGACCACCGTCTTCGGGTCGGCCTTGAGCACCGTGCCGCCAGCCTCCTCGACCAGCAGCATGCCGGCGAGACAGTCCCAGGCGTTCATGTGCTCCTCGGCATAGCCGAGGAGCCGGCCGGACGCCGCATAGGCAAGCATCAGCGCTCCGGAAGCATTGCGGTAGAAGACGCCGCCCTGGGCCATGATCAGGCTGATCAGAATGACGACATTCTTGGTCGAGGCGCGGTTGGAAAGCCCGGTGCCGACGGCGCCCTCGGAAAGCGACGCGGCATTGCTTGCCTTGATCGGCTTGCCGTTGAGAAAGGCGCCGCCGCCCAGGCGGCCGTAAAACGTCTCGTCGGTCGAAGGCTCATGGATGACCCCTACCACCGTCTCGCCGTCCCTTGCGCAGGCGATCACCACGCACCAGGTGGGAATGCCGCGCACGAAATTGGCCGTGCCGTCGATCGGGTCGATCACCCAGACATGGCCGGTTGTTCCGGTCACCGGCGCGTGCTCCTCGCCGACGATGCCGTCTTGCGGATAGGCCTCGGCGATCGCCGCGCGGATGAACAACTCGACCTCGCGGTCGGCTTCTGAAACCAGGTCCTGGTGACCCTTGCTCTCGACGGCCAGGTTGTCGAGGTCGCGAAAATATTTCAGCCCCAGCTCGCCGGCGCGGCGCGCCAGGTCGATGGCAAAATGCATGCGGTCGTCGAGGTCATGGGTCACGGGAAACTCTTGGCTGAGAGGGACATCGGCGCGCGCCCTTAACAGACCAATGTGTCAGGCAAAAGTGACTGCGCGATCACGCCGCCTTCGACATCGATTTGTGCACGTCGGCGAGAATCTCGTAGGAGCGCACACGCGCCGCGTGATCGAAGATCTGCGCCGTCACCATCAATTCGTCGGCGCCCGTGCGGCGGACGAAGGCGTCGATGCCCTGGCGCACCGTCTCCGGCGAACCGACGACGGCGCAGGACAGCGCCTGGGCAAGCATGGTTTTCGCCATCGGGTCGAGATCGCGGTCGTAATTCTCGACCGGCGGCGGCAATTGCCCCGGACGGCCGCTGCGCAGATTGACGAAGGCCTGCTGCAGCGAGCTGAACAAGAGCTTCGCCTCGGCATCCGTCGGCGCGGCGGAGACATTGAGGCCGAGCATGACATAGGGCTTGCCGAGCTGCGCGGAGGGCTGGAAGCGCGTGCGATAAACCTCCAGCGCGTGGTCGAGCTCGGCCGGCGCGAAATGCGAGGCGAAGGCGTAGGGCAGGCCGAGAAGCGCTGCGAGCTGCGCGCCATAGAGGCTGGAGCCGAGGATCCAGACCGGCACGGTCTGGCCTTCGCCCGGCACGGCTCGGATGCGCTGGCCTTCCGCGGCCGGCTGGAAATAGCCCATCAGCTCGACCACGTCCTGCGGGAAGTTGTCGGCGGACTCCAGGTTGCGGCGCAGCGCCCGCGCGGTCAGCATGTCGGTGCCCGGCGCGCGGCCGAGGCCAAGGTCGATGCGGCCGGGAAAAAGCGCCGCCAGCGTGCCGAACTGCTCGGCGATCACCAGCGGCGCATGGTTGGGCAGCATGATGCCGCCGGCGCCGACGCGGATCGACTTGGTGCCGCCGGCGACATGCGCGATCACGACGGAGGTCGCGGCGCTCGCGATGCCCGGCATGTTGTGGTGCTCGGCCAGCCAGTAGCGCTTGTAGCCCAGGCGCTCGGCATGGCGGGCAAGGTCGAGCGAATTGGCGAGCGACTGCGAAGCGGTGCTGCCTTGGGTGATCGGCGACAGGTCGAGAACCGAAAGGGCGGTCATTGGTCAGGTCTCCACAAGGCGTTTTTCCCTGAGCCTCGCCTCGAAGGCGGCGCGGTCGGGAATGACGATGGCGAGCTGGTTCTCCAGCACGTCGGCGAGCTCGGCGGCGGTCGCGATCTCGCGCTGCTCGCTGCGGCCGCCGGCATGATGCGTCGACAGCCGGTTGTTGCGCAGCGCGTAGCGCCGGTCGGGCAGGGCTAGCGCGGCGACCAGCGTCGACAGGAAATGCGAGCTCGGATGCGTCGACAGGAAATGGCTGGCGACCCGGTAGTCGACCTCATAGGCCTGGCTCAGGTCGAAGTGGTAGAGCGTGCGCCAATCACCGCCGATATCGGCCTGCAGGCGGAATTGTCCGCCGGTCTCGACGAGGCGGAAGGTTTCGTGCGGCGTCTGCTGCTCCAGCCCGGCTTCTAAAAGCAGCGGCGCCGTCAGCGTCAGGCCGCCAAAGCCGACATCGGCGATGTAAGTGCGGCCGCCAAGCTCGATGCGCAGCAGCATGTGGCTGCGCGCGGTGACCGCGTCATCCGGCTGGCCCCACAGCACGCGGGCGGCAAGCCCGCCGACGGTGAAGCCCAGTGCGTCGAGCGCGTGCATGAAGATCAGATTGTGCTCGAAGCAATAGCCGCCGCGGCCCTGGCCAAAAATCTTGTCCTGCAACGAAGCGAGGTCGAGGCCGACGGATACGCCCATCAAGGCATCGATGTTCTCGAACGGGATAGCCCGAGGGTGCGCGGCGTGCAGCGCCCGCAGCGTGGCGAGCGAAGCCTCGGCCGGTCCGCCGTAACCGATGCGGGCGAAATAGCCATCGAGATCGAAGTCGCTCATTCGGGGACGGGTCCGGCTTGACCGGTCCGATATAGGCACTGGTCACCGGTGTCGCAAACAAGGGCCGGGATTTGGGATTGGGCCAGCCTCAGGCTGCTTGGTTGTGGTTGTTCTCGGCCGGCTCTTCATCGACGACAGTTGCTTGCTGCGCCGCCAGGAAATTGCCGAACGGGCTCAGGCTTTCGAAATGATCGCAAAACACCTTGATGACGACCAGCAGCGGCACCGCCATCAGCGCGCCGACGAAGCCCCACAGCCATGACCAGAAGGCGATGGCGATGAAGATCGCCACGGCGTTGATCTCGAGGCGTCGCCCGACCACCATCGGCGTCACGAACTGGCCTTCGATAATGTCGCACAGCACCACGAAGCCCGGCGCCAAGAGCGCATAGGCGATCGTGTCGAAGCTGATCAGCGCAATGACGGCGACAATCAGGACGGTCATCAGCGCGCCCACATAGGGCAGGAAATTGAGCAATGCCGCCATCGCCCCCCAGACCAGCGGGTTGGGCATGCCAAGCCCCCAGAGGCCCAGCCCGATCACCGTGCCGAGACTGACATTGATGATGGAGACCGTGAGCAGATAGTGCGAAATCTCGCGCTCGACGTCATAGACGACGCGCAGCGCCCGCTTCTTCTGCGTCATGCTGGCGAAGGATTGGACGATCTTCTCGTAGAACAATGTGCCGGAGGCGAGCAGGAACAGCGACAGCACGAAGACGATGGTGATCGCGGTGCCTGCTTCCAGGATGTTGCTGGCCGCGGTGGAGAGGATGCCGGACGGCGCCACCGCGACCCGCTGCAGGCCGGGCTCCTGCGAGGTCTCGGTCAACCCTTCCAGTTGATGGGCGAGGTCCATCATTCGTTCGAGCGGCCGCTTGAACGGCGCCAGCCGCTCGGTCAGCTGCTGGCCGATCGAATAGGAGTTGTTGATGAGCTCGATGACCGGTCCGCTGAGCAGATAGCCGGCGGCCGCGAAGATGAAGATCGACAGCAGCACCAGCAGCGTTGCCGAAATCACTTCGGGGATCCCGTGCTTTCTCAGAAAGCGTACAATCGGCGTCAGCGTCAGCGCCAGCAGGAAGGCAAGCATCACCGGCATGAAGAAGGCGCGGGCGAAGTATAGCGCCGCCGCGGTCATCAGAATGAAGATCCCGATCAACAGCGACCGCATCAGGCGCATATCCGCCCTGGCCTCGGCACGCGGGTCAGGGCTTTCGGCAGCGCTTGCGCCCGAAGCGATCTGTTCGGCTTTCATCGGTTCCCTTGCAAGCCGCCAGCCGACAATGCATGGCAGGCCTGTGCCCGAAACGCGGGAGTTCCGGGCAAGTTCCAAGAGCCGGCTTCCCGGGCATCCGGAGGCCGGTTCAGGGCGGACCGCTCGTCAGGCAGCCGGCGCTGGCGCCGTCTTGGCCGTCTCCTTGCGCACGATCGGCGCCACCTTGGTGCCGTAGAGCTCGATCGCCTTCATGATCTTGGCGTGCGGCATGGTGCCGATCGCCATCTGCAGCAGGAAGCGGTCGTTGTTGAAGATCCTGTGCTGGGCGACGATCTTTTCGGCCACCTGCTCGGGGTTACCGACGAAGAGCGCCCCATTGGGACCCCGCGCCTGGTCGAAATGCGCCCGCGAGGTCGGACCCCAGCCGCGCTCGCGCCCGATACGGTTCATCACCTCCGCCTGCGGTCCATAGAAGTCGTCGGCCGCCTGTTCGGTTGTCTCGGCAATGAAGCCGTGCACGTTGATGCTGGTCGCAAGCGAAGCTGGATCGGTGTTGGCGCGGCGCGCCGCCTCGCGATAGATATCGAACAGCGGCGCGAAACGCGCCGGCTCGCCGCCGATGATGGCCAAAGCCAGCGGCAGGCCGAGCACGCCGGCGCGGGCTGCGGATTGCGGTGTGCCGCCGATGGCGATCCAGATCGGCAGCTTGTCCTGGTAGGGACGCGGGTAGACGCCGCGGCCGTTGATCGGCGCGCGCAGCTTGCCCTGCCACGTCACCTTCACCTGGTCGCGGATGGCGAGCAACAGATCGAGCTTCTCGGCGAAAAGCTCGTCATAGTCTTCCAGATTGTAGCCGAACAGCGGGAAGGATTCGATGAAGGAGCCGCGCCCGGCCATGATCTCGGCGCGGCCGTTGGACAGAAGGTCGAGCGTGGCGAATTGCTGGAAGACACGCACCGGATCGTCGGAGGAGAGCACGGTGACCGCGCTGGTAAGGCGGATTTTCTTCGTGCGCTCGGCCGCCGCGGCAAGCGCCACGACCGGCGCGGAGGCGGCATAGTCGGGGCGGTGATGCTCGCCGAGCCCGAACACGTCGAGGCCGACCTGGTCGGCCAGCTCGATTTCCTCGATGAGATTGCGCAGCCGCTCATGCGCACCGATGGCGCCGGGACCCGGCTCCGGGCTGACATCGGCGAAAGTGTAGAGACCGAGTTCCATCTGGTTGCGTCCTGAACCTGTTCATGTGGGGTTTTTGCCTGTTGGCGCTCTAGGTAGCCGTATGCCTTGCCGCCCGCCAGAGGCGCGATCGGTGAACAGTGCATCGCGCATCGCCAAGCCGTATCCCTGCGGCAACAAGCCCGGTTTTTTCATGGCTGGCATACCGTTTTGACGCTTGAACTCGGCGCTTTCACGCGTATGTAAGCGTCGCGAATAGACTGCAGGGAAGTACACTTGGCTATCTACAGGGAAAAAGACATTTTCGAGCGGCGCAATGCCGCGAACGAGGCAAAGAAGGCGCTGCTCGCGCGCTTCAAGGCAAAGCCGGCGGCGGATGATCCTGCTGTGCTGGCGCGCCAGGCCGAACGCAAGGCGATCCTCGAGGCCCGCGCCATCCGCGAAGCGGAGAAGGCAAGGCTGAAGCAGGAGAAGCTGGCTCGCGAAGCGGCCGAGAAGGCCGAGCGCGAAGCCGCCGCAGAAGCGGCGCGTATCGCCGCCGAAGAGGCTGCTGCCGCCGAGGCTAAAATCCGCGAGGCCGAGGAAGCAGAGCGCATTGCGCTCGAACTTGCCGACGAGGCCGCGCGCAAGGCCAAGCGTGACGCACGCTACGCCGCCCGCAAGGCGCGCGTCGGCAGGACGCCTCCGGGCTTCTCCGCCCGCTAAGTTCGGGTTGTTTGGAAGATCGGTCAGGGTCGTTAAAAGCGGCCCTGAACGCGTTTGTGCTGTCAGCCCTAAATTTAGGCTACCAGCTTCAGCCCGACGATGCCGCAGACGATCAGGCCGATGCAAGCCAGGCGGACGACGGTCGCGGGCTCGCCGAGCAGCCAGATGCCGAGCAGCGTCGTGCCGACGGTGCCGATGCCGGTCCATACGGCATAGGCCGTGCCGACGGGCAGCGTCTTCAGCGCCAGGCCGAGCAGGCCGAGGCTGACGATCATCGAGGTGATGGTGAGAAGGGTCGGCAGCGGCCTGGAGAAGCCGTCGGTGTATTTGAGGCCGATCGCCCAGCCGATCTCGAACAGGCCGGCGAAGAAAAGAAAGATCCAGGACATCGAAAACGCTCCGTCATTCCAGCATCGCCTGAGATGCTTGGTGGCGGGTCGTCCCGGCCGGTTTTTCGGGGAAGCGAGGTCGTCCTCGCTCCTTGAATATAGGATGGCCTATTTTCCGATCAACAAAACACCGGCAGCATTGTGATGCCGCCGGTTCAAGCCTGCATCAAGTCGGCCGACCGAATCGCGCCGCTTACTTTTCCTTGATGCGCATCGCCTTGACCGGCGGCGCCTTGGGAGCCGGGGCCGCGGCGGGCTTCTTGGCGTCCTTCTTCGGCTTGCGGGCTTCCTTGCCCGCCTTCATCGCACCTTTAGCCATGATTCGCTCCTCCGATTGTAGGCAATCCGAGTGAAACAAGAGAAATGACGGACTGCAAGAGGCAGTGCGGCTTTGCTAAGCCGGCCGGCCGGCTGTCAACCGATTTTGCGGCCGCGACGCCAGTTCGAAACCTCGCATGGACTGGCGCATTGTCTGTAGAGCTTTGCCGGGCGGGCCGCTAAGCTCGCGTAGGGCAAGCCGGGATCGCATGGCAGGACATAGCGGATCGAGACGGGTGATCTACGCCGCGCTTGCCGGCAATCTGGCGATCGCGGTCACCAAATTCGCGGCGGCAGCCTTCACCGGCTCGTCCGCCATGCTGTCGGAAGGCGTGCATTCGCTGGTCGACACCGGTAACGGCACGCTGCTCCTCTACGGCATGCATCGCGCCGCGCGGCCGCCCGATCGCACCCATCCGCTCGGTCACGGGCGCGAGCTCTATTTCTGGAGTTTCATCGTCGCGCTTCTGGTGTTCGCGCTCGGTTCCGGCGTGTCCTTCTATGAAGGCATCATCCACATCATGGCGCCGGAACCGGTCGTCAACGCCAAGGTCAACTATATCGTGCTCGGCCTTTCGTTCCTGTTCGAGGGCAGTTCATGGCTGGTGGCGCTGAAGGAGTTCCGCCAGCAGAAGGGCAGGCAGGGCTGGTTCGAGGCCGTGCAGTCGAGCAAGGATCCGAGCGTCTACACCGTGCTGTTCGAGGACAGCGCTGCGCTGCTTGGCCTCGTCGTCGCCTTCGCCGGCATCCTGTCGGCGCAACTCCTGGAAAGGCCGGAGCTCGACGGCGTCGGCTCGATCGGCATTTCAATAATTCTAGGGGCGACGGCGGCTTTCCTGGCGCGCGAAAGCAAGGGATTGCTGATTGGCGAGCCCGCTTCTCCCGAAGTGCAGCGCCAGGTTCTGGCGATCGCCCAGGAGGATCCGGCGGTGCAGCGGGCGAACGGCATATTGAGCGTCCATGTCGGTCCGGAGGAAATCGTCGCCGGCTTGAGCATCGAATTCGAGGATGACCTCACCGCGCCCGACATCGAAGCCTGCGTCGAGCGCCTGGAGGCAAGGCTCAAGAAAGAAATGCCGCACATCTCCAGGATCTTCGTCAAGCCGCAGGCGACTGGCACATGGGAGCGGCGGCGCAAGGCCATGGCCGAGGCTTCGGAGGAAAGTTAGGTTGAGCGCAGCGAAGTTTGTGAGGAGCATAGTCTATGAAGATCGACGGCGGATGCCATTGCGGCGCGATCACCTATGAGGCGGAGGTCGACCCGGAAAAGACCGGAATCTGCCATTGCACGGATTGCCAGCAGCTGACGGGAACAGCCTTTCGCGTGACTGTGGGGGCACCCGAGGAGAATTACCGGATCACCAAGGGCACGCCCAAAGTCTATATCAAGACCGGATCGAGCGGCGCCAAGCGGGCACAAGGCTTCTGCGGCGACTGCGGCTCGCATCTCTATGCGACGTCAGTCGGCGACGGGCCCAAAATCTACGGCATCAGGGTAGGCACAGCGCGCCAGCGCGAGGAGCTGGTTCCGAGGAGACAGGTCTGGCACCGCTCGGCGCTGCACTGGCTGCCGGAATTCGAAGGCATGACGACTCTCGAAGAGCAGTAGGCTATTCGCCGTCCTCGACGACCCTGAGCCTCAACTGGCCCGTCTTGGAGTCCGCCACACGCGTGCCGCCTTCGGCCTTCGCCGGGCGTGGTGCTTCAGTCTCGCCCTCGGCGAATTCCAGCGCCTCGATCTTCTGGCCGCGTTTGGTGACCTTCGACGTCGAGACCAGAATGTCGTCGATGTCCTTGGCCGCTTGGCCGAAATGCGTCTGCAGCCGCCGCACCCGCTCGTCGACCCTGGCCACATCCTCCATCAGCCGGATGACCTCACCCTGGATCAGATGCGCCTGCTCGCGCATGCGGGCGTCTTTAAGGATCGCCTGGATAACCTGGATCGACAGCATCAATAGCGACGGCGAGACGATGACGACACGGGCGCGGTGCGCCTTCTGCACCACCGCTTCGAAATTCTCGTGGATTTCCGCGAACACCGATTCCGAGGGCACGAACATGAAGGCGGTGTCCTGCGTCTCGCCCTGGATCAGGTATTTTTCCGCGATATCGCGGATATGCACCTCGATGTCGCGCCGAAAGGCCTGCGCCGCCACCTTCTGCATGTCGGCGCCCTCTGCGGCGCGGATGGCGTTCCACGCTTCCAGCGGGAACTTGGCGTCGATGGCCAGCATCGGCGCGCCGTTGGGCATTCGCACCAGGCAGTCGGGCCGACTGCCATTGCTGAGGCTGGCCTGGAACTCATAGGCGCCGTGCGGCAGCCCGTCGGCGACGATCGCTTCCATCCGCGACTGGCCGAAAGCGCCGCGCGTTTGCTTGTTGGAGAGGATCGCCTGCAACTGCACGACCTGACCGGCGAGCGACTGGATATTGCCCTGCGCGGTGTCGATCACCGCCAGCCGCTCCTGCAGCTTGGCCAGGCTTTCATGCGTCGACTTAGTCTGCTCGGCCATGGTCTGGCCGATGCGGCCGGTCATGGCGTGGAGCCGCTGCCCGAGCGATTGCGTAAGCTCCGCCTGCCTGGCGCCGAAGACGTCGGCGATCGCGCCCATGCGCCCCTGCATCTCGGCCTGCGCCTGCATGATGTCGGCCATCCGCGCCTCGGTGTCACGGGCATGGTCGGCCGCTTCGGCCGCAGCGACCGCGCGCGCCTTGGCGGCGCGCCACAGGGCAATGACGAGCGCGGCGAACAGCACGACGAACAGGACAGCGACGATACCAAGCGCCTGGCCGAGCGTGACCGTGCTGGCGCCGAGCCGCGCGACCGGTTGCGAAAGGATGGAGGTCATGTCGTTCATGTGCGCAGCATAACCGATTCGCATCGCCGGCACAGATCAAAACGTGAACAGGGAAAAGCGGCCCCCGTTGACGCTTCTCCAGCGAAGTCTTAGGTGAGACGCCATGTCGATCAAGCCGCTCATCATTCTTCCCGATCCCGTCCTGCGCCAGGTTTCCAAGCCGGTCGAGCGCGTCGATGCCGATTTGCGCAAGCTCGCCGACGACATGCTGGAGACCATGTATGACGCGCCGGGCATCGGCCTTGCGGCGATCCAGATCGGCGAGCCGCGTCGGCTCCTGGTCATCGACCTCGCCAAGGAAGGCGAGGAGCCTCAACCGCATGTCTTCATCAATCCCGAAGTGCTCGAGAGTGCCGACCAGCGTTCCGTCTATGAGGAAGGCTGCCTGTCGATTCCCGATTATTATGCCGAGGTCGAGCGCCCGGCTTCCGTGCGGGTGAAATATCTCGACCGCGACGGCAAATTGCAGGAGATACAGGCGGAAGGCCTGATGGCCACCTGCCTGCAGCATGAGATCGACCACCTCAACGGCGTGCTGTTCATCGACCACATCTCGAAGCTGAAGCGCGACATGGTGGTGCGCAAGTTCAAGAAGCTCGCCAAGGACAAGACGCCGGGCAGGATGGTGGGCTGAGGGCCGTTTCGGCCGCGCGAGCACCTGAGCCTACCGCAAGACAGGATCGCAGGACCTCATGCCGCTTCGCGTCATCTTCATGGGCACGCCGGACTTTTCCGTGCCGACCTTGCGCGCCATCGCCGAAGCCGGTCACGAGATCGCGGCCGTCTACACGCAGCCGCCGCGTGCCGCCGGCCGGCGCGGGCTGGAACTGACGCCGTCGCCGGTGCAGCGCGAGGCCGAGCGGCTGGGGCTCGAAGTGCGCTCGCCGACATCGCTGAAGGGCGAAGCCGAGCAGGTGTCATTCGCGGCCTTGCAGGCCGATGTCGCCGTGGTCGTCGCCTATGGATTGCTGCTGCCGAAAGCCATTCTGGACGCGCCGCGGCTCGGCTGCCTCAACGGCCATGCCTCGCTTTTGCCACGCTGGCGTGGTGCTGCTCCGATCCAGCGCGCCATCATGGCGGGCGATGCCTGGACCGGCATGATGGTCATGAAGATGGAAGAGGGTCTGGATACCGGGCCGGTGGCTTTGGTTGAAAAAGCTGCCATTACACCCGATATGACGGCCGGCGAATTGCATGACCGCCTGATGGTTCAGGGCGCTTCGCTGATGGTCGAGGCGCTCGCGCAGTTGGGGATAAATTGTCTGACATTTACCCCGCAGGCGGCGGAAGGGGTGACCTACGCCCGAAAGATCGATAAATCGGAGACACGCGTAGACTGGACGCGGCCTTCTGGCGAAGTCCACAATCACATTCGCGGCCTCTCGCCCTTTCCGGGCGCGTGGTGCGAGGTCGAAATTGGCGGCCGCATGGAGCGGCTGAAACTGCTTCGCTCGGCGCTCTCTGATGGCGTCGGCGAGTCGGGAGGAATTCTCGATGACCGGCTGACGGTCGCCTGCGGATCGGGCGCGGTCAGGCTGGTCGAAGTTCAACGGGCGGGCGGAAGGCCTGCCGCCGCGCAGGAGTTCTTGCGCGGAGCCAAGATCGAAAAAGGAACGAAACTGACATGAGCATGATGTCGATACGCGCGGCGACGCCGCGGGATCGCGAGGCGATCCGCCTCGTCGAAGAACATGCCTTTGGCCAGCAGGCGGAAGCCGGGCTGGTCGATGCCCTGGTCACCGGCGGCGACGCCGTCGTCGAGCTGGTTGCGGAAGAAGACGGCCAAGTCGTCGGCCACATCCTGTTTTCCAGGCTTTACGTGCAGAATGGCGGCAAGCGTTTCGCCGCCGTCGCGCTGGCGCCGCTGGCGGTCGAGCCCTCCTTCCACGGCACCGGCATCGGCGGTGCGCTGATCCGCGAGGCGCATATCCGCCTCAAGGAAGCCGGCGAGACGCTGGCCGTTGTCCTGGGCGATCCGGTCTATTACGGCCGCTTCGGCTACACCCATGGCCGCGCCGCAAAGTTCGACAGCGAGTATCAGGGCGAGGCGCTGCAGGCGCTGGCCTGGGGCGATGCGCCCGAGACCGGCAAGCTGGTCTACGCTTCGGCCTTCACCGCCTTGGCCGCCTAGGCTGAGGCAAAGCACAAGCTGACATGCCGCGTTTTCGGCTCGATATCGAATATGACGGCAGCCAGTTCGCGGGCTGGCAGCATCAGGCCGACCAGCCCTCGGTGCAGCAGGCGATCGAGCAGGCGATCGAGAAGTTCTGCGGCGAAGACCTACGAATACGGGCCGCCGGCCGTACCGATGCCGGTGTGCACGCCACCGCCCAAGTGGCGCATGTCGATCTCGCCAAGGCTTGGCCGGGCGACAAGGTGCGCGATGCGGTGAATGCCCATCTGCAGGCGGCCGGCGCGCGAATCGCCATCCTCAAGGCGGCGGTCGTCGCCGACGATTTCGACGCGCGCTTTTCCGCTACCGGCCGCCACTATCTCTACCGCATCCTCAACCGCCGGGCGCCGGCGGCGCTGGAAAAGGGCAAGGTCTGGTGGGTGCCGAAGCGGCTCGACGCCGAGGCCATGCATGAGGCGGCGAAAGTGCTGCTTGGAAAGCACGACTTCACCACCTTCCGCTCCACGCAGTGCCAGGCCGAAAGCCCGGTTCGCACGCTTGACCGCCTCGACGTCAGCCGCAATGGCGACTTCATCGAGCTGCGCAGCTCGGCGCGCTCCTTCCTGCACAACCAGGTTCGCTCGATGGTGGGCTCCTTGCGGCGCGTCGGCGACGGTTCCTGGCGCGCGGCCGATCTCAAGGCCGCGCTCGAAGCGCGCGACCGCGCCGCCTGCGGCCAGGTGGCGCCGCCCGACGGGCTTTTTCTCGTCGGCGTCGACTATCCGGAGGCGCCCGGCAAATTCACCATCGCCGGGGACGGCGACACTTAACCCGTCGTGCTGTCCGGTATGTCGATGCCGAGCAGCGCCTGCAGGCCGAACAGGACGAGCAGCGACGCGATGAACATGCCGATGAAGACGGCGGTGCCCACGGCGGCGCCCTTGCCGATCGACGCATTGGTCATGCGCCAGGTCAAAAGCGCCGACAGCGCGAACAGGAACAGCGAGACAAGGCTGCTGATCTCGCTGGTTGAGGGCAGGAACAGCCTGAGCAGCGCCGAGGGCAGCATCAACCAGGCGATGATCGCCGACGCCCAGTTGGAGGCAACGACATAGTGGACGAAGCGGCCGCCGATGCCGGCGCGCGGCGCGACCAGCGCCAGCGCCACCAGCGGCAACACCCAGGAGCCGATATCCACCGTCGCCAGCCTGATCAGCATGCCGAGGCGCCCGGCGAAGGCCTCCGGATCGCCGATCTCGTTGGCGATTCCGACCCAGCCGACGATCAGCGCTGGCGCCGCCACGACGATGGCGTAGAAGGAATTCCAGAAACCGTCCGCTGAAAGGTCGAGCAGGCGCAGCCCGTCGGCCTTGCCGAACATCAGCCGCCAGGCGCCGACCAGCGAAGCATAGGTTTCGTCCGCCGATAGCATGGTCACGAAAGGCCTTTTGCGAACCAGTCTTCGATGAAGCGTTCGTAGATCTCCGTCAGCGTCTCGAGGTCGGCAAGCGCGACGCGCTCGTCCACCATATGCATGGTCTTGCCGACCAGGCCGAACTCGACCACCGGGCAATAGTCCTTGATGAAGCGCGCGTCCGACGTGCCGCCGGAGGTGGAGAGTGCCGGCGTCCTGCCGACCACCGTCTTGACGGAGCTGCTCAGCGTATCGATCAGCCTGTCGTCGCGCGTGAGGAAGACATGGCTCGGCCGGTCGCGCCAGACAAGCTCGTAGTCGACTGGCGTCTTCTTGCCCGGCCGGTATTTCTTGCGGCCGGCCGCCTGGTCGAGCCGGTTGTGGATCTCGGCCTGGATCGTTTCCGCGTCCCACGTGTCGTTGAAGCGGATGTTGAACGTCGCCGTCGCCTTGGCAGGGATGACGTTGGTGGCCGGATTGCCGACGTCGATCGACGTCACTTCGAGATTGGTCGGCTGGAAATCCTTGGTTCCCTTGTCGAATACGGGATGGAGCAGCGCGTCGACCAGGCTCATCAGCCCGCGCACCGGATTGTCGGCAAGCTGCGGATAGGCGGCATGGCCCTGGCGTCCATTGACGGTCACGGTGCCGGACAGCGAGCCGCGGCGGCCGATCTTGATCATGTCGCCCAGCGCATCCGGATTGGTCGGCTCGCCGACGATCGAGGCGTCCCACTTCTCGCCCTTGGCGGCCGCCCAGTCGAGCAGCTTGGTGGTGCCGTTGATCGCCGGCCCTTCCTCGTCGCCGGTGATGAGCAGCGAGACCGAGCCTTTCGGGCCGCCGTTTTTCTCCACGTGGCGAGCCACCGCGGCGATGAAGCAGGCGATGCCGCCCTTCATGTCGACGGCGCCGCGGCCATACATCTCGCCTTTGGCGATTTCGGCGGCGAAGGGCGGATGCGTCCATGCCGATTCGTCGCCCACCGGCACGACATCGGTATGGCCGGCAAACATCAGATGCGGGCCGTTGCCGGAGCGCCGCGCATAGAGGTTTTCGATGTCCGGCGTGCCGTCTTCCGAGAAGACTGGACGCTCGACCGAAAAGCCGAGCGGCTTCAGCATGTCCGCCAGCGCGGCAAGAGCCCCACCTTCTGCGGGTGTCACGGACGGACAGCGGATCAGGGCGGCAAGATTCGCGGCGGGATCGGTCGGCAATGTCATGGGCAAAGCGATAGTCGAAAGCGTTTGTCGTGTCACGGTGGCAGATCATCGCCGGTCATGCCGCCGACAATATGGTTTTCATCACGTATAAATGCATGTTGCGAGCCAGATGAGGACAAATGCATGGCCAGCGAAACAAGTACCATCGCGATAGCCGGCGCCGGCAGCATCGGCTGCTATGTCGGCGGCTGCCTGGCGCTCGCCGGGCGCAAGGTGGTCTTCCTGGGCCGCGGCCGCGTCGTCGAGGCCATGCGAGAAAGCGGGTTGCGCGTCAGCGATCTTGCCGGCCGCGACCGCCGCATCGAGGCGCAGGCGATTTCGGCGACCGACGATCCGGCAACCGCGCTGTCCGACGCTGACCTCATCCTGGTGACGGTGAAGAGCGGCGCGACCGCGGAGATGGCCGGGCAGATCGCCGCCCATGGGCGTCCGGATGCCGTGGTGGTCAGCCTGCAGAACGGCGTCGACAATGCCGACCGGCTGCGCGACGCGCTCCCCGGACGGCAGGTGCTGACCGGCATGGTGATGTTCAACGTCGTCCAGTCGCCGGACGGCGAGCTGCCGTTGCGCGTCCATCGCGCCAGCCAGGGCGAGGTGATGATCGACGACGGCATCGAGGGCCTTGCCGAGCTGCTCGATATCGACGGGCTTGCCGTCGAGGCGCGCGCCGACATGAAGGCGGTGCAGTGGAGCAAATTGCTGATGAACCTCAACAATGCCCTGGTGGCGCTGTCCGACCTGCCGCTGGCAAGCCAACTGGCCGACCGGAGCTGGCGCGTGATCCTGGCCGCCCAGATCGACGAGGCGCTCGCCGCGATGAGGGCGGCGGGCATAGCGCCGGCGCGCATCACCGGCCTGCCGCCGGCGCTGCTGTCGAAAGTGCTGCGGCTGCCCGACTGGCTGTTCGGCCTCCTGGCGCGCCGCATGCTGGCCATCGACTCTCAGGCGCGTTCGTCGATGTGGGATGATCTCAAGCGTGGCCGTCCGACGGAGATCGATGAATTGCAGGGCGCGGTCATTCGCCTGGCCAGGCAGGCCGGCATCCCGACGCCGATGAACGAACGGGTCGCAGCTCTGGTGCGTCAGGCCGAAACGGAAAAGCGCGGTCCCCCTGGCCTCAGGCCGGAAGCGGTCAGCGCAATTCCAGGAAAAATGTGAGCGGTTTTCCGTCCGGAATTGCGCAAAGACAAAAGGATAGAGCGGTTCGCCGTTTCCGTGAAACGGTGAACCGCTCTAGCGGCGGCCTTCGATCAGCGTGATCTTCTGCCAGATCTTGCGCGACAGGTTGGAGCTCAGGTTCTCGATGTCGTTGACCCCGTCGATGACGACATCGTCATTGACCGACTGCGCGAACAGCGCCGCGACCTTGCCGGTGATCGACAGCATCTCCGAGCAATAATCGAGATAGCGCGCAAGGTCCGCGGCGTTGGTGATGCGGGCGGGCGAGTGCGCGGTCGGCTTGAACTCGGCCGACAGCGCCGCCGGGTCCTTGGTCAGCTGATGCATGTCGATGACATGGATCAGCGAGCGCAGCCCGTGCAACTGGCGGAACACCATCTTGCGCTTGATGCGCTCCTCGGTGCGGACCAGCGCCAGCAGGCCGAGCACGGCCAGGATGACGGTGTTGATCGTCGCCTCGATGCCTTGCATCGACTGCACGGCGTCATCGGCGCCCGAGATGCGGTCGAGCGGCAGGATCGTGCCGACGAACAGGAACACCGCCACGCCGGCGATGAAGGCGGCGACGATGACGCCGCGCAGCCACCAGATCGGCGTCTCCAATTCCTTGGCCGCCTTGGCGAGATCCCGCGACAGCGACACCAGCTCGGCGGCGACGCCGCGCAGGCCGGCATCCGGAAAACGCTCGCCGATCCGCTCCTCCAGCCTTTCGGCCGTCTCGATGATCAGTTGCGGATCGAGCGCGCGGTAGCGCATGACGGCCTCACGAATCGGCCGGCGCGTTGGTGCGCCTGCCGTAACGGTTCGGTCCGGGATCGCTGCGGAAACAGGAGAGGATGATGAGCAGGATGGGACCGATGATGAGCGAGATCAGCGCAAAATAGGTCGGCTTGCCGAAATCATGGAAGCGCTTTGCCGTCACCGCGAAGGTGGCCCAGGCCGAGATCAGGAGCACGCCCCAGCATATCATGGCCCAATTCTGGCTGGCGGCGGTGTTCAACTCCACCCGCGCGAACTGGTAGAACGGGAAAAACTGGACGAGCACCAGCAAAACCCCGGCAAGCGCATAGGCGACCGGGCTCAGCCGCCCCGAAAGGCTGAAGAACAGCCAGAGGAATTGCGATCTTTCAGACAACCGCGTCCGCTCCGTCAAAGCATGTCTCCCGAAAGTGGGAACCGGTTTCGGGATAAAGACATGCGCAAGATCAAAAACCTAAAGCGCAGGGAGCGAATCTGAAAGATCGCGATGCGCTTTAGGCAGGATCAATCGCGCAGCAATTCGTTGATCGAGGTCTTGGAACGGGTCTTGGCGTCGACGCGCTTGACGATGACGGCGCAGTAGAGGCTCGGACCCGGCTCGTTATTCGGGAAATTCTTGCCCGGCATCGAGCCGGCGACCACCACCGAGTTCGCCGGCACCTCACCGTAGAATACCTCGCCGGTGGCGCGGTCGACGATCTTGGTCGACTGGCCGATGAACACGCCCATGCCGAGCACCGAGCCTTCGCGCACGATGCAGCCTTCCACCACTTCCGAGCGCGCGCCGATGAAGCAATTGTCCTCGATGATGGTCGGTCCGGCCTGCATCGGCTCCAGCACGCCGCCGATGCCGACGCCGCCGGAAAGATGCACGTTCTTGCCGATCTGGGCGCAGGAGCCGACCGAGGCCCAGGTGTCGACCATGGTGCCCGAATCGACATAGGCGCCGACATTGACGAAAGACGGCATCAGCACGGCGCCCGGCGCGACATAGGCCGAGCGGCGCACGATGGAAGACGGCACGGCGCGGAAGCCGGCCTTCTCGAAATCGACGGCGCTCCAGCCGTCGAACTTCGACGGCACCTTGTCCCACCAGACCGCCTGGCCGGGGCCGCCCTTGATGATCTCCATCGGGTTCAGCCGGAAGGAGAGCAGCACCGCCTTCTTCAGCCACTGGTTGACATGCCACTTGCCGTCGTCCCGCCGCTCCGCGACGCGGGCGACACCGCGGTCGAGCAGATCGAGCGCCGCCTGGATGGCCTCGCGCGTCTCGCCGCGCGTCGCCGTTGAAATCGCGTCGCGCTCCTCGAAGGCCCTCTCGATGGTCGTTTCGAGGCTCGCCAGATCGGGCTTCGACATGATTTCGCTCCATTACCAAGCTGTTAAGGGGCTCAGCCTTAACCTGTTTAAAAGTCGCGCGGACCCTATGTTAAGGCTGAATGAGGGTCAATCGCGCCAGCGTCACGGGACGGCGCAAGTAAGGGAATTGGACGGGTGGATTCGATGACTCCCATGGAAAAGGCGGGGTGGACGCCGCTGCCGCATTCGGACGAGGACCTGGAGCGCGCGAAAAGCGTGCCGGACACCCCGCAGACTCGTGCCGAAACCTACCGGCTGGCCTGGAACGACCCGGACTTCATGACGCGGCGCGAATTGCGGGCCGTGCGGCTGCAGCTCGAGCTCTTGAAGCCGGAGATGATCCTGGCCGAACGCGGCATCCGCTCGACCGTGATCCTCTTCGGCGGCGCCCGCCTGCCTGAGCCCGGCGGCGAAGCCTGGGCGGCGAAGAACGAGACGCAGAAGAAGAACCTCGAGGCGAACAGCAAATATTACGAGGAAGCGCGCAAATTCGCCCGTCTGTGCTCGCAGCAATCGGCCACCTCCTATTATCGTGAATATGTCGTCGTCACCGGTGGCGGGCCTGGCGTCATGGAGGCGGGCAACCGCGGCGCCGACGATGTCGGCGCTCCGTCGATCGGCTTGAACATCGTGCTGCCGCACGAGCAGGCGCCCAACGCCTATGTCACGCCGGAGCTCTGCTTCAACTTCCACTATTTCGCCATCCGCAAGATGCATTTCGTCATGCGCGCCAAGGCGGTCGCCGTGTTCCCGGGCGGCTTCGGCACGATGGATGAGTTCTTCGAGACCCTGACCCTGATCCAGACCGGACGCATGGAGCGCGTGCCGGTGATCCTGTTCGGCAAGGCCTTCTGGCGAAGGGTGATCGACCTCGATTTCCTCGCCGAGCAGGGCACGATCTCGCCCGGCGATCAGGATATCATCGATTTCGTCGACACCGCCGAGGAAGCCTGGGACATCATCCGACGCTTCTACAAGTTGGGGGAGTAGGAACTGAAGAATTGAAGAACTGAAGAACTGAGGAAATGAGGAACGATCGGGACGTCTTTTTCCTCAATTCCTCAATTCCTCAATTCCTCAGTTCGTCAGTTCCCCCACTCCCGGCCGCATCCCGGCCATGCCTGCTCACACCGGCAACTCGGCCAGCCAGCCATTCGAGTGCGCGAAGCGCACAATGGCCGCCCGCGAGCGGAGCTCGAGCTTGTCGGACGCCCTGGTGCGATAGGTTTCGATCGTCTTGATGCTGAGGTTGAGGCGGGACGAGATTTCCTTGTTGCTGTAGCCGAGTGCCACCAGCTGGATGACCGACCGCTCCCGTTGGCTCAGATTGCCCGGATCGCCCTGCGGGGCGCAGCGCGGGCTCAGGATGCGCGCCGCAAGTGCGGGATCGACATAATTGTCACCGGCCAGCACGCATCGGATGGCCTGCAGCAGGTCCGTCGCGGTCGAGCGCTTGACCACGAAGCCGCGGCCACCGGCCGCAAGCACCTGGCGCAGGCAGCCGGGGTCCTCATGCGCCGTCAATGCTATGCAGCTGACCTCGGGAAAGCGCTCGCCGAGCCTTTCGACCAGCACGACGCCGCTGTCGCCGGGAAGCGATATATCGACCACGGCGATATCGGGCAGCGTCTTGCCGATCCCTTCAAGGGCATCCTCGGCATTCCCGGCCAGGCCGACGACCGTCAGATCGTCCTGGCTGTTGATCATCGCCCCGACCCCCGACAGCATGATCGGGTGGTCGTCGACCAGAAATATCCGCCTGCAGCGCACCTTTAACCTCCATCAGTCGTGAAGAGCCCTTCCTCCGGAAGAGGCCTCTTGTCCTTGATGGTCTAGGCAACAGCCCCGCATGGCGCGGGACGCCCGTCTGTATCGGCAAGCCCTGAGGCGGCCGTAGCGGGTAAAGCTATCCCCCCGCCTAACCCATGCGGCGCGGATTGTAAGCCGCAGCTAATGTCCGGGATGTGCGGCGCTTCACGTAGACGAGTTTAGGAAAGGAGCGTCGCGGTTTTGCTGTCCGAATCTGTGCAAAACCAGATACTTGGCAAAACGCGACGAACAGGCCCGAAGCCGAAGCGACCATTTCCCCACCCATCGGACTGTCCTTGGAAGGCGCAGCCCTTCCCCGCTATTCAATGTGCCAACGGCACATCCGCATAAACGGTGGTTCCTTTCATCGCGGCGCTTTCGACCGTCAATTCACCGCCGACCAGCGCCAGCCGCTCCCGCATTCCGGCAAGTCCCAGATGGCCCGGACCGGGGTCGGCGCGGCCGTCAAAGCCGCGGCCATCATCCTCGATTGTCAGGCGCATTCGATCGTCCTGAATATGGGCCGTCAAGCTTACCCGGCTTGGCTGGGCATGCTTGCCGATATTGGTAAGCGCCTCCTGCGCGACACGATAAAGCGTGAGCGCGGTCTCTGCGGGCAGGGCGTTCGAAAGGGCGTCGAGATCCATCTCGCACGGAATGCCGAGCTGGCTGCAAAGCATTGTCGCCAGATCCTCGACCGAAGCCCGCAAGCCGAGACGATTAAGGTCGGCGGGCCGCAGGTTCCAGGCAGCGTCATGCACCTTGGCGCTGAGTTGATCGACAAGCATCACGGCGCGCTCGAGGCGGCCGTCCATCTCTTGCGTGCCGGCACGGACGTTGTGCAACTCCAGCGCGACGCTGGCCAGCATCTGGCCGAGGTCGTCATGCAGCTCCCGCGACAGGCGCAGGCGCTGCTCTTCCTGCACGGCGATCAAGCGCCGCGCAAGCCTACGGCGCAGAGCCCTATCGTCCTTGCCTGTGGTCATACCCGCCCACATCAACCTTTCTCTTCCCACTGCCGTCGCGACGGTCGCAAGCCACCCGCGGGTCGGCGAGAAAAGGCATGAATGTCTGCGCAGTATACACCCGCCAGATGCCTTTATGCCTGTCAGTTTTTTCCTGATTGCTTCAACTTTTCCCGACATGGGGATCAGCAGAAAAACCGACAACCTCCGCTGATCAGCCCGAATGTATCGCCGCTATTTCTGCGTGCATCCTTCAAGCGTCCTCCCGGTCATCTTGAACTGCCCGGGAAGCTCAACGCAAACGAAGGAGAACGTCATGAGAAAGATCATCCTGGCCGCGGCCGTACTGTCGGCTCTGACCGGTACGGCATCCGCGCTTTCGATCGGCAGCGGCAACGGCAACGGCAATGGCAATGTCGGCGTCGGCAACGGCAACGGCAACGGCAACGCCAATACCGGTGCCTACAACGGCAACTTCAACGGCAACGGCAATTTCGGCTTCGGCAACGGCAACGGGAACGGCAACGCCAATATGGGCGCCTTCAACGGCAACTATAACGGCAACCTGAATGCCGGCGTCGCGAACGGCAATGGCAACGGCAACGGCAATTTCGGCCTCGGCAACGGCAACGTGAACGGCAACGGGAACTGGGGCCTCGGAAACGGCAATGCCAACGGCAACGGCAACTGGGGCGCCGGCAACGGCAACGGAAACGGCAACGCCAATCATTAGCGCCGTCCAACCGCCAGCGTCGCCAAGCTTCAGTTTGGAAAGACGCTGATGGCTCTGGGACCGCCGAGCCACGCGCCCGTCCCCCGCGCAAGGCTATCGCGACATGTCGCCGGCGGTCCCAGTCCTTTTCGACGAACAATACTTTTCGAAACAGGGGCCAATTTCGAAAGCCCAATTTCAAGCTTAGCCATGGAAGGAGCTCGCAGATGAAACGCTACGTCATACCGGCGCTATGCCTGGGGTTGTTAAGTGCAACGGCGGCGAAGGCCGACACCACGACGGGCAGCCAGGCCTTCGGCATGTCGGCTGTCCAGGCGGCGGTCGGCAAATACGGCCAGGCCATCGGCTCGGACGTCAGGGGCATGAATCCGCTCGGCAACTTCGGCGGCAATCTCGGCTACAAGAACAGCGGCACCGGCAATGTCGGCGCCTTCAACAGCGGTACCGGCAATGTCGGCGCGTTCAACGGCAACAACAACACCTCGGCGACGAGCGGCAACGGCAACATCGGCGCCTTCAACGGCAACGGCAACACCGGCGAATATAACGGCAACAGCAACATCGGCGCCGGCAATGGCAACTTCAACGGCGGGTCGTTCAACGGCAACGGCAATGCCGGCGCCTTCAACGGCAACTTCAACGGCCGGGGGAACCGCTAATGACCGGCCTGAAGTCATCCCGACCCACCCGGCCCCGCGAGCGCCGGGTGGCGGCGAGGCTGCTTGATGGCAACGGCCTCGCGCTCGGCACCCTGCTTACCGCGTTGCTGGCCGCCGATGCCTCGACCCTGGTCAGAATTGCCGATCTCCCAATCGGCGCCGGTGCCACCAACGGCCTTGGCAATACCGGATATCTCAATGGCTTTGGCAGCACCGGAAATTTCAACGGCAATGGGAATGCCGGCAACTTCAACGGCAACGGCAACAGCGGCAATTTCAACGGCAACGGCAATGCCGGGAGCTTCAGCGGCAATTTCAATGGCGGCAGCTTCAACGGCAACGCCCATTGCGGCAACGGCCACGGCAACGGCTACGCGTCCGACGGCAACGGCAACGGTACGGTAGCGGCCGGCAATCCGGACCTCTGCCGGTACTTGAAGGAGCTGAACGGCCGGCTGGGACTACCGCCCGGCACGATTCCGGATTTCGATTAGAGGGCATCGTCCGCACGGGCGACGTACGGCTATTCGGAGTTGGTCAGGCTGCGACGTCGACTATCGCGGTCAGGAAGCCGGCGAGATCATCGGTGACGAAATCGACGTCGTCATCATTCGCCGGGTCGCGTTCCCAGATCTCCGAGAAGGTCGGTTCGAAATTGCGCGGCACCACCAGCACGGTCGTCATGCCGAGCGATTTCGGCACGGCCAGATTGCGCGCCAGGTCCTCGAACATCACCGCATTGTGCCCGGTCACCGAGTGCAATTCGGCGAAGCGTTCATAGGTCTGGCGCTCCGGCTTGGGATTGAGCCCCGCCGCGACGATGTCGAAGATGGCGTCGAAATGCTCCAATATGCCGAGCTGGCGCGCGGTGCGCTCGGCATGCCTGCGGTCGCCATTGGTGAAGATGAATTTGCGTCCGGGAAGCTGGCGGATCGCCGCGCCCAGCACCGGATCCGGCACCAGCCTCGAATAGTCGATATCGTGCACCTTCTCGAGGAAATCGTCGGGATCGATGCCGTGCCGCTTCATCAGCCCGTTCAGCGTCGTGCCATATTCCAGGTAGAGTTCCTTCTGCAGCTTGCGCGCGTCGTCGCGCGAAAGCGTCAGCAGCTCGCCGACATAGGCGGTCATCTTCACATCGATCTGCGCGAACAGGTTCGAGTGATGCGGATAAAGCGTGTTGTCGAGGTCGAACACCCAGTCCGTGACATGGGCAAAGCGGGCGGGATCGGGGGTCATTGTCATGGCTTCTTATGGCATGCCGGCGCCGAGGTTATCCACAACTTATGCGCGTCACGAAATGTGAAAATGGCGTCTCGGTTCAAATTTTAAAAGTTCCGGAAAGGTCGCCTTCAGCGCTTGCTGGCACAGAGGCTATCCCTTGGGAGCAAGTGATGAGCCGCATATTTCTAAAGGCCGCTACCGTAGCATTCGCTTCGGTCGCCGTCTCGCTGTTGTTGACGCTGATTGTGGTTCCGGCAATGGGCTTTCCGATGAGCCGCACCATCTGGCTGGCATCGACGCTATGCCCGCTCGTGCTCGCCTGGGCCGCCAGCGCCGGCAGCTTCTGGCACAGCGACCGGTTGCAGAACGCGCATCGGGAGCTTGCCCGCGCCCACGCGCAACTCGCCGCCGCGCACAGGCGCCTCTCCGAAAAGGCAAGCCGCGACGACATGACCGGCATGCTCAATCGCGAAACCTTCTTTGCCGCGCTCGATGGATCGCGGCGCAAGAGCGATCGCGGCGCGCTGCTCATCATCGACGCCGATCACTTCAAGAGGATCAATGACAGCTACGGTCATCTGACCGGGGACGAAGCGCTGCTTCTGATCGCTGGCGCCATCGAACGCGGCGTGCGCAGCGGCGACGTGCTCGGCCGCATCGGCGGCGAGGAGTTCGCCGCTTTCCTGGTCGGCGCCAGCGAGCGTGAGGCCAAGCATGTCGCCGAACGCATCCGCCGCGAGGTCGAGCTGATCCGTTTCCGCCCTGACGACGAGCGCACCGTGCCGCTCACGGTCTCGATCGGCGGCATAAGCTGCGGCGAGAGTGCGACCGTTTCCGATTTGATGCGCGCGGCCGACCGCAGGCTCTACGAGGCGAAGAACCGCGGCCGCAATCTTTCGATTCTCGACCGCGAGCTCCCCGAAGCGGCCTAGCCCCGTCGCGGGCGCTAGGAAAGCGCTAACCATGTCAATATTCAACCGCGCTAAACTTCCAGGTGTAACGCTGTCTTCACCCTGGTTTGGCACGGAATTGGCATCCCTCGGCGGCATGTGTGCCGTTCAGGAACGGCATGCGTGGATCGAGGCCTATCGAGAGACATGTCATGAGCAGGTTCATAAAAAAAATGTCGCGCCGCGCGATCGTGCAGGCGCTGATCGCGTTGCCGGCGCTGTCGCTGTTTCGCAACCAGCCGGCCCCTGCCAATCCTGACGAGATCGACCGCGACGAAATCGTCGAGATCAATGGCTGGATCCTGCGGCGGAGCGATCTCGCATGATCTTCGACAGTTACGAAGCCTATAAGCAGGCTGACTTCAAACCCAAGGTCTGCATCCTCGGCTCCGGCCCGGCCGGCACGACGATCGCCAGGAAACTGGGCGCCGCCGGCATTCCTGTCGTCGTCCTTGAGGCGGGCTCGCGCGAATTCAGCGACGAGTCGCAGGATTTCTACCGCGGCAAGACGGTCGGCGATTTCTACTTCGACCTCGACATCACCAGGCTGCGCTTCATGGGCGGCTCGTCCAACCATTGGGCCGGCTGGTGCCGCGTGCTCGACAGCCAAGACTTCGAGCCCAAGGCCTGGGCGCCGGATACCGGCTGGCCGATCAGCCGCGCCGATATCGAGCCTTATCTGAAGGAAGTCCACGACATCCTCGAGCTTCCCGACTTTCGGCCCGACGTGCCGGTTTCGGACGACATACGTTGGGTGCAATTGATCAAGAGTCCCGCGGTTCGCTTCGGCGAGAAATTCGCCGACGAGCTCGACCGGAGCAAGAACATCGCCATCGTGCTCAACACCTATGCGACCGAGCTTATCGGCGACGGCAAGCGCGTCACCGGCGCGAAGCTGTGGTCGAACGGCCAGGACGCCGGCACTTTCAGCGCGGACTATTTCGTCACCTGCACCGGCGGGCTGGAGAATTCGCGGCTGCTGTTGTGGTCGAACGAGCGCTCGAATGGCGGCGTGGTGCCGAACGCGGCGGCGCTCGGCCGCTACTGGATGGAGCATCCGACCTTCGAGGGCGGCAACGCCATCCTCGCCAACTATTCGGAGTTCGAGGTCGACGCCTCAAACGAAGCCTTCTTCTCGCCGACGCTTGCCGCGATGGAGCGGCTGCAGATCATGAATTTCGGCATCCGCCTGATCGAGAGCCCCTATCCCAATGTCAAGAAGCTGATCGCCGACCTCGCCTGCACCGCGCCGAACATGGCGGAGTGGATGTCGTCCCAGCTAGACCAGCGGCTGCGTTGCGCCGCCCAGCTCTACGTCGCCTGGGAGCAGGCGCCGCTCGCCTCGAACCAGATCGAGTTGTCGAAGACCGATGTCGATCACGCCGGCGTTCCGCGCATCGAGCTGCACTGGAAGAAGTCGCCGCTCGAGCGCCGCACGCTGCTCGAGGGCCTCAGGCTCTTCGGCACGACGCTGGCGCAGAAGAATCTCGGACGCGTCCGCATCGACGACTGGATCAGCAATGGCGGCGACTATCCGACCAACGAGGAGACCGCCGGCCACCACCATATGGGCGGCACCCGCATGGGCACCGATGTCTTGAAGAGTGTCGTCGACGCCAATTGCAGGGTGCACGGCATGGACAATCTCTATGTCGGCGGCTCATCGGTGTTCTGCACGTCGGGCCAGTGCAACCCCACCACCACCATCACCGCGCTCGCCTGCCGGCTGGGCGAGCATCTCGGCAAGGTGATCTCCGTCTGATCTCCGAGACGCAGGCGGCGCCGGGCCCGGAGTGGGCAACCGGCGCCGCCAGGGCGCTTTTGGCGAAATTGCGACCGCGTTCAAAGGCCGTAGACGGCAATGCGCACCAGCACGGCCGCGGCGGCCAGCGCCACCAGCAGGATGCCGAGGCCGATGGGCGAGCCCCAGCCATACCATTCCATCGCCAGCTTGGCGTATTTGTATTCCTCCTCGCTCGAGAGAGGGGTGCGCTGTTGGATCAAGCTCATTATTCACTCCATGTCGGCGATTTTGCCCTTGCCTCGCAAAGGGTGTCATCGCATATTGATACGAGAGTCTAAATGTTAGACAGATAGATAGTTAGATGATCGAATCAAAATCGTCAAGCACGAAACGCGATGAAATGACCCGGGAGGTAGGCCTTGCCGTCATGCGCTGGCAGGACGCCACCCAGGCCTATGACGAGGCGGTGGGCGCACGGCTAGGCCTGATCGCGGCCGAGCGGCATTGCCTTGGCCTGCTCTATGCCGGTCCGCAATCGGCGGGCGCCGTGGCGGCGGCAACCGGACTGACGCCGGCCGCCGTCACTGCATTGATCGACCGGCTCGAGGCGCGCGGCTACGTCACCCGCACCCGCAGCCTGGAGGACAGGCGCAAGGTGGTGATCGAGGCGACCGAACTGACCAGGGAATTGTCGGAGCGCTACTACGGCACAATCGGGCGGGAGGGCGAGAAGGTGGTGGCGAGCTTCAGCGATGCGGAGCTCGCGACCGTGCTGCGCTTCATCAACGCCGCGCTGGAGCTGCAGAGCGAGCAGCTGGCCAGGATCAAGGCCGAGCCTGATAAGGCATAACGAGGGGTTCGGCGCAGGATCTTGAAAGGTTGCCGTTTGTCGACGGGCACGATTTTCATCGTTCCTTTCCGTGAAATCAGTGCAAACGCCGGGGTTGGCCGAAGCCTTCCAACCTCGTCATCCCTGGGCGGAGCAGCCGCGAAGCGGCGTCGCGGAGACCCTGGGATCCATTCCGTGACTTTTATCGAAGAACGCAGCGGAGCAGAATTCTGCGCCGCGGCGGCACTCATGCGACACGGAATGGATCCTCGGGTCTGCGCGCGTCGCTTCGCTCCTTGCTCCGCCCGTAGATGACGACTGGGTCGGCGTTTCGGACAATCTCCAAGGCATGCCACCTACCCAACATAAACATAGCCGACCAATCAAAATCCCTGTGCTGGAAACGCATCGCAAAAGGGACGAAGCGGCCCAGCTGCCTTCCAGCAACTGAGCCGCCCTGAATGTCGGCTGGGCGAAAACCGACCTCAGACCGTAGCCGGGTCGAGCGCCGGCTGACCCTTGAATCGCGCCACGATGCCGGCAAGGTCGCCATTGGCGAAGGCATCGCGCAGCGCATCGAAGGACGGCAGCACGAAATAGGCGCGCTGGAACTTGTCGATCTCATAGCCGGTGCGCATCACCGTCTCGAGGTCGAAGGGCACATGGTGGGCGTCCTTGCTCTCGACAGCGAATTGCAGCTCGGTGAAGGACGACATCAGCCCGGCGCCGAAGGCCTTCACGGGTTGGCCGGGTTCCTGGATGAGGCCGTATTCGGCGCTGTACCAGTAAAGCCTGGTGATCATCTCGTCGCCGCCCAGCGCGATCATGTCCTCGGCCTTCTCGCCATACATCTGCATGAAATCGGCGAACACCGGTTGGGTCAGGATCGGCACATGACCGAAGAAATCGTGGAACATGTCCGGCTCGACGATATAGTCGAGCTCCTTCTTCGTCCGCAGCCAGTTGGTGACCGGGAAGCGCCGGTTGGCGAGATGGTCGAAGAAGGGGCCGGCCGGAATGAGGCCGGGCACGGCGACGATCTCCCAACCGGTCAGCTCAATGAGCTTTTCGCTCACCGCGTCGAAATCGGGAATCCGGTCGAGCAGCCCAAGCGCCGCGACGCCGTCCAGATAGGAATGGTGCGCGAGCTTCTGGGTCAGCTTCGTCTGGCGGTCGCACAGCGTGCGCCACACCGCCTGTTCCTCGGCGGAATAGTCGTAGCCTTGCGCCACCGTGAAATCGCTGCGGCACACCGAATAGTCGCCGCGCAGGCCCTGCGCCGCGCATTCGGCGGCGTAATCGGCAACGCTGATCGTCATCGTTTCCTCCTCTAGGATCGTGATCCGTGGATCGTGAAGCGGAGTTTAGAGGCGGCTGATGAGGCAAATCAGCCTTGTTTGTAGCTCGCCGGGAGATTTTGAGGTAAAATAACTCAGATCAACGAGAGATCGAGAAAACATGCCTCAATTCGATGAATTTGAGATAAGGATGCTCGACATCCTGCAGCGCGACGGCCGCAAGCCCGTCTCGGAGCTGGCGCAGGAGATCGGATTGTCGACAACGCCTTGCGCGCGCCGCTTCGAGGCCTTGCAGGAAACCGGCATCATCAAGGGCTTTGCCGCCGTGCTCAGCCGCCGCGCCGTAGGCCTGACCGTCGAGGTGTTCATCCAGGTGCGGCTGGTCAGTCACAGCGACGGCTCGCCCGAAAGTTTTATAGCCGCCGTGCAGCGCATGGACGAGGTGTCGTCCTGCTGGACGATGACCGGCGACCACGATTTCCTGCTGCATGTCATGGTGCCATCGGTGGACGATCTGAACGCCTTCGTCATGCACCGGCTGATGCGGCTGCCCGGCGTGCGCGACGTCCACACGCAACTGGTGCTGCAGAACATCAAGGGCCCCGGCCACGTGCCGCTCAGCCATTTGCGGCGCTGACCCTGTAAAATCTGGCGAAAAGCTGCTTGGAAACTGCTGAACCGCGCCAAGGCGGCTTCGTCATCGGCGGCTAGCACAAGCGGACCAACATGGAGGTCCGCCTTGAAGATCGTGCTGATCAATCCGCCGCACACGGCCATCGGCAGCCGCGTGCCCGACGATCATCTGCCGCCGCTCGGGCTGCTGGCGATCGGCGGCCCGCTGATCGATTCCGGCCATCAGGTCCGCCTCGTCGATGCCGAACTCGGGCCGATGCCACTTGGCACGCTTGTCGACGAGGCTCTGCGCGGCGATCCGGATTTCATCCTGATCGGCCATTCCGGCTCGACCTCGGCGCATCCGACCGCCTTGAAGATCGCTGAAATCATCAAGAACCGCGCACCACGCGTCATCGTCATCTATGGCGGCGTGTTTCCGACCTATCACTGGCGCGACATCCTCGCCGCGAGCGACGTTTTCGACTTCATCGTGCGCGGCGAGGGCGAGGCGACCGCGACGGCGCTGGTCGAGGCGATCGAGATGCGCCAGCCGGTGGGAAGCGTCGCAGGCATCGCCTATCGCGACGATCTCGGCCGCCCGGTCGCGACGCAGGCGGCAATGACGATCGCCGACCTCGAGGCTTATCGCATCGGCTGGGAGCTGATCGATCATCGCCGCTACTCCTATTGGGGCGGCAAGCGCGCGGTGGTCATGCAGTTCTCGCGCGGCTGCCCGCATCTGTGCAACTATTGCGGCCAGCGCGGCTTCTGGACCCGCTGGCGCCATCGCGACCCGGTCAAATTCGCCAGGGAGATCGCCTGGCTGCACCGCGAGCATGGCGTCGAGCTGGTGAATCTGGCGGATGAGAATCCGACCTCCTCGAAGAAGGCCTGGCGCGCCTTTCTCGACGCCATGATCGCCGAGAACGTGCCGGTGCTGATCGTCGGTTCGACCCGCGCCGACGACATCGTGCGCGACGCCGACATTCTGCATCTGTATCGCAAGGCCGGTGTCATCCGCTGGCTGCTCGGCATGGAAAACACTGACGAGGCGACGCTGTTGTTGATCCGCAAGGGCGGCAGCACCAAGTCGGACCGCGAGGCGATCCGGCTGCTTCGCCGGCACGGGGTATTGTCGATGGCGACCTGGGTGGCCGGTTTCGAGGACGAGGGCCTTCGCGATCTCTGGCGCGGCTTCCGCCAGCTCATCGCCTATGATCCCGACCAGATCCAGGCGCTCTATGTCACGCCGCACCGTTGGACGCCGTTCTTCCGCATCGCCGCCGATCGCAAGGTGATCCAGAAGGACGTGCGCCTCTGGGATTACAAGCATCAGGTTCTGCACATGACCCGGCTGAAACCGTGGATGCTGTTCTTCGCCGTCAAGCTGATCGAGGTCGCCGTGCAGTCGCGGCCGAAGGCGCTGGCGCGCATCCTCTTCCACCCCGATCCCGAGCAGCGGCATTCGATGCGCTGGTACACCAAGATGGGCCGCCGCGTCTGGTTCCGCGAGGTCTGGGGATTTCTCGCCCGCGATCGCCGCGTCACGGACGGGCCGACGCTTGCCGAATTCTGGGGCGCGCCGCAGGACGCCGAGGAGGAATCGATGATCGTCAGGCGGCCGGTCCGCAGACCTGCCGTCGAGAGCCAGACTCTGCCGGAAGGACGAAGATTAGCCGGCTGATTAAGGCAGTTCACCGAAACGGTGAACTTGCCGGTCTCCTTGACGCAATTCCGAACGGAAAACCGCGACACACTTTTCCTGGAATTGCTCTTCTTACGGCACGATCAGCGTGCCGGCGCCGTGCTCGGTGAAGAGCTCCAGCAGCACCGAATGCGGCGTCTTGCCGTTGAGGATGACGACGCCTTCGACGCCGCGCTCGATCGCCTCGATGCAGGTCTCGACCTTCGGGATCATGCCGCCCGACACCGTGCCGTCCTTGATCAGCGCCTTGGCTTCGGCGACCGTCAGCTTGTCGATCAGCTTCTTGTTCTTGTCAAGCACGCCCGGCACGTCGGTGAGGAACAAGAGGCGCGAGGCGCGGCAGGCGCCTGCGATCGCGCCTGCAAACGTGTCGGCATTGATGTTGTAGGTGTGGCCGTCGCGGCCGGGCGCGACCGGAGCCAGCACCGGGATCATCTCCGAGCGGGCAAGCAGGTCGAGCAGCGTGCGGTCGACCTCGACCGGCTCGCCGACGAAGCCGAGATCCAGCACCCGCTCGATGTTGGAATCGGGGTCGATCATGGTCTTGCGCGCCTTTTCGGCGAACACCATGTTGCCGTCCTTGCCGCAGAGTCCGATCGCCCACTCACCCTCGCCGTTGATCAGCGCCACGATCTCCTTGTTGATCGAGCCCGCCAGCACCATCTCGACGATCTCGACCGTCTTCTGGTCGGTGACGCGCAAGCCCCCCTCGAACTTGGATTCAATGCCCATCTTGGTCAGCATCGCGCCAATCTGCGGCCCGCCGCCATGCACGACGATCGGGTTGACGCCGGACTGTTTCAACAGCGCGATGTCGCGGGCGAAGGCCTTCCCGAGCTCATGGTCGCCCATGGCATGGCCGCCATATTTCACCACCACCGTCTTGTTCTCGTAGCGCTGCATGTAAGGCAGCGCGCGAGAGAGCAGCGCGGCCTGCATTTCGGCGTTGGCGGCGACGTCCGTCATCGTTGTCGATCCCAGCTGAAGCATGTCGCCCGAAAGTGGGAACCGGTTTCCGGACGAAGACATGCTCGAACATCAAGTCTTGATTGGCGGCCTCTTAGCGGGAATTGCCGCAGGCCGCAAACGGCTTTGCGGTCACAATGACGAAATCACCAGCGGTCTAGCCATGGAACCAATATGGCAGCGCTAGCTCTCTCTCCGTCCGCGAAGCCGGGACGGAGACGGGGGACAATCCTATGCGATTTAAGCCGGCAGCCTGAGCGGTCGTCGAAACGCTTTAGCGGACCCAATTTGCTCGGCAGCGGCTCACTGCCGACTCGCGCGAGCGTGCCGTTGCCCTTGCCGGGCGAAGCCTTCCGCGCCCGTTGCAATTAAATCGCAATCTTCTAATTTGCCGCCATGGCGCCGCAGGACATCAGCAAGCTGATCGTCCGGACTTCGATGAAGGACCGGGCCGCGTTCGATCTGCTCTACAAGCAGACGAGCGCGAAACTTTTCGGCGTCTGCCTGCGTGTCTTGAAGGACAGGGGAGATGCGGAAGAAGCGCTGCAGGAGGTCTTCATCAAGATATGGACGAAGGCGGACCGTTTCGCGGTTTCCGATTTGAGCCCGATTTCCTGGCTGGTGGCCATTGCGCGCAACCATGCGATCGATCGCATCAGGGCGCGGCGCGGTCCTTCCGCCAACATCGATGTGGCCCTCGACGTCGCCGATCCGGCGCCGGGGCCCGAGGCGATGGCTGTGGCGGGCGGCGAGGCCGAACGTATCCACCATTGCCTCGACGAACTTGAACAAGACCGGGCGGCGGCCGTCCGGGGCGCCTATTTGAGCGGCGAAAGCTATGCCGAGCTGGCGGAGCGCTTCAAGGTTCCGCTGAACACGATGCGGACCTGGCTGCGGCGAAGCCTGCTTAAACTGAGAGAATGCCTGGAAAGATGACGCTGGCGGAAGACAACGGACCGGAACGTGGAGGCGACGACCTGCTCGCCGCCGAATACGTTCTTGGCGTTCTGTCAGCCGACGAACGGCAGATCGCGTCCCGCCGCATCGACACCGAGACGGCGTTCGCCCGCCTGGTCGATGCCTGGGAGGTCCATTTCGCGCCGATGGCCGCTGCTTACGCAGCCGTCGAGCCGCCGGCATCTGTCAAGGTGGCGATCGACCGGCGCCTCTTCGCGTCGACTGCTTCCACATCCCCGGCGCCCAACGCCGGCCTGTGGGCGAGCCTGACCTTCTGGCGCGGCCTCGCCGCCGCGGCCATTGCCGCCCTGGCCGTCTATGTCGCCCTGCCTTACGTCAACCCGCCGGCCACGCAGCCCGGGACCAGGCTGGTCGCCTCGCTTGCCGCCGACAACAGCCCCGTCAAATACCTCGCCGTCTATGACGCCGCCCGCCATGAGGTCGGCCTGTCGCTGGTCTCCGGCGATCACGGCGCCGGCAAGGACTTCGAGCTGTGGATGATCGAAGGCAAGAATGCGCCGGTGTCGATGGGCGTCATCCCGGCCGGCCAGACCGCGCGCATCGCCGTGGCACCAGCCATCCAGCAGAAGCTGGCGCAAGGCGCCGTGCTCGCCGTCAGCCTCGAGCCTTCGGGCGGTTCACCGACCGGCCAGCCGACCGGCCCTGTCGTTGCCGCGGGTGACCTGAAGGGCATCTGACCGCCGCTTCGGCACAATCACGCCCACAAAGACTAAGCGAAGTCTATTTTCTGTCAGCAGATGACAGGAGAATTCTGCCGTTGTCGTTGGCCGGAGCATTTGAATAAATCGCGCCGAGAAAAAAATTTGCAACAGTCGTGAAACTAGCTTTTCGTCAGCCCCGTATTTCCTCGTGTTCCCAAGGACGGGAAAACAACCCGAGGAGACTGACACAATGCGTAAACTCGCCACCCTTTTGCTCGCCTCTACGCTCGGCCTTTCCATGATCGGCGCCGTTGCCTATGCCAATCCGGTGGTCGGCGGCGCGCCGATGTATGCCAAGAAGAACATCATCGAGAACGCCGTCAATTCGAAGGACCACACCACGCTGGTCGCCGCCGTCAAGGCCGCGGGCCTGGTCGACACGCTGCAGGGCGCCGGTCCGTTCACCGTCTTTGCGCCGACCAACGAGGCGTTCGCGGCACTGCCCGCCGGCACGGTCGACACGCTGCTCAAGCCCGAGAATAAGGACAAGCTGACCAAGGTGCTCACCTGCCATGTCGTCGCCGCCAAGGCGCTGGCGGCAGATGTCGCCAAGATGGCGAAGGCCGATGGCGGCGCACACCAGGTCAAGACGGTCGGCGGCTGCGAGCTGACGCTGAAGGCGGAAAAGGGCAAGGTCACCGTCACCGACGAGAACGGCAATGTCGCCCACGTCACCATCGCCGATGTCCGCCAGTCGAACGGCGTCATCCACGTCATCGACAAGGTTCTGTTGCCCAAGATGTAACAAAGCGGGCCTGGCCGGCGAAGACATGGCTGAGCGCCGGCCGCGACATCCAAGATCCGCGCCGCCGGCAAGGGTGTGCTCCGCGCCTTCCCGCAAGGGCGGCGCGGATCAGCATCACCAAGACGAACGGATGGGGCGTCACCGGCTTTTGATTTCCGGGCCGGGCTCTGTCTTGGCAAAATGCGTCAGGAGGAACGGCCATGAACCGTCGCGATTTTCTCTGGAGCGGGGCTGCCGCCACCGCTCTCATCGTCGGAACCGGGGCGATGCTGCGCGCCGGCGGACCGAAGCCCGCTCTCGCCGCCGAAACGTTCGAGGTCACCAAGACCGACGCCGAATGGCATGCAATTCTTTCGGACGAGGCTTTCGACGTGCTGCGCAAGCAGGGCACGGAATATCCCGGCACCAGCCCGCTGCTCAACGAGCACCGCAAGGGTATCTTCGCCTGCGCCGGCTGTGACCTGCCAGTCTATTCGTCGGAGACGAAATTCGATTCCGGCACCGGCTGGCCGAGCTTCTGGCAGGAGATCGCCAACGCCATCGGCAAGACCGAGGACCGGTCGCTCGGCATGACGCGCACCGAGGTTCACTGCCGGCGCTGCGGCGGCCATCTCGGCCATGTCTTCGACGATGGCCCGCCGCCCACCGGCCTGCGCCACTGCATCAACGGCGTGGCGCTGAGCTTCAAGCCGGCCGCGGCTTGAGCGGCGCCTTCTCGGACCGACTTCAGTCGAGGCCGAACATGGTGATGCTGGGCTTGGTCAGCATCAGCCAGAAGATCGCGACCACGCAGAAGAAAGCGGGGAAGCCGAAGGCGAACCAGACGCGGTAGAGCCGGTCGAACCCGGGCGGCAGCGCGGACGTGTCCGCCACCGCTTGCCGCGCCATATCGCGCAGCCGGATCTGGATCCATACCACCGGCAGCCAAAACAGGCCAACGACGACATAGAGGGCCAGCGCCAGCAGGATCCATCCCTCGTTGAGCGGCCAGCCGATGCTGCGCGCCAGGCCGTAGCCTGTCAGCGGCTGCAGCACCACGGCGGTGGCCGTGAAGACCGTATCGGCAATCACCACGATGCCGGCGACATGGGCGATGATGCGGGGGTCGCGGGTCCTGACGGCCATGACCATGAAGAAGGCGATGCCGATCCCGGTGCCGAACAGCACCGTCGCGCCGAGCACATGGACAAGCCGAAGAATGTCCTCGAGCGGCATCAGCGTTCGTCCAGTATGGCCAGGGCCGTGAGCGTCAGCAGCATCGACGGCACCACCTTGATCAGCGGACCGAGCGGGTCGAGCCAGAGCGCTGGTTCCGCCAACGTTGCGCCGAGCAGGTATATCAGGGTCAGCAGAAGCATGCCGAGCAGAGCGCGCCGCGCCCAGAGCCGGAACAGCACCGCAAGCCCCAGCGCGATATCGGCAAGACACGTCGCCGCCAGCATGACGTTCGCCGGCAGATCGGGCAGGAAGGTGGCGAAATGGCCGCGTGCCGCCTCGAATCCCAGGAACGGCGCGATACCCGAGACGACCCAGAACAGCGCGAGCGTGAAGATGATGGGCGCCTTCAGAAGGTAGAGGCGGGCAAACCATAAATCCTGCACGCCCGATGGGGCGGCGGCGAGTGTCTCTGCCGCCGACAGAAGGCGCCGGTCGGCGCCTGGCCGCTGCCGAACGCGGACACCGCCCGACATTACCGCCAGTGCCGCCGAGCGGAGCGGCGAGCGCCAGCCAAGCCGCCCGGCGAGATCGGCCAGCCATGTCACCGGCCTCGCGGCCGGCGACGGGACGGCAAGCACCTGGGCGGGGGGCAGGCCGAGCCAGCTGCGGTGCAGGAGGACGATGTCCTTCAGTCTCAGCCCGTCATCGCGGCCCAGCGCGATGTCCGATCCCGGCGGCAGCGTGCTTTGGATGGCGGCGCTGACGGCGCTCGCGACATCGTCAAGCGCAACCGTCATGACCGGGCTTTCGGCATAGGCCAGGGGGATGACGAATGGAAAGGCGGCGAGCGCTCGCAGCAAGGCGGAACCGCCATGCGCATTGCGGCCGAGGACCAGCGCCGGGCGCAGGATGACATAGCGCACGCCGCTTGCCGTGAGCGCCGCATCGGCGCGCCTCTTGGTGTCGAGAAACGGCAGGTCGGAGCCGGCCCCCTCCGTTTCCGCCGATATCTGCACGATCAGCAAATCCCGTCCGCGTGCCGCCTCATAGAGGGCTAGCATGGCCCGTTCCTGAGTGGCGCCGACATCGTCCGAGTAGCCGTCCTGCAGCGCGCCGGCGCAATTGACGACCACCCGCTGCCCGTCCAGCGCATCCTGCCAGTCTTCGCGCCGCGTCATCCCGGCCAGGTTGGCCCTTAGCCAGCGAGCTTGCGGCATCTTCCGCGCCGCGCGCGCCGGCTCGCGCCCAAGCCCTGTGACCTGGTGGCCTTCCTCGGTGAGTTTCCGTGCAACGGCCGAACCGATGAAGCCGGTCGCGCCGAGAATCAGGATGTTCATGCCGGAACTCTAGAGCGGTTCAGCCTTTCGCGGAATCGCCGAACCGCTCTCAGTATTTGGTGTTGCGCAATTCCGGATGGGGCTGCGGCAAAGTCGCCGAGCCTAGTCGTACACACTTTTCCTGGAATTGGTCTGGCCGATACGCGACGTGGATGCCGCGGCTTCCGCCGGGCTGCGGCGCAGCTCTCTGCCCGGCGGGCGGATTTCAAAAGAATGACCCCGGAAATCGTCGCCGATTTCCGGGGTCACGTGTTGAGGAGACCAGGCGGGGGTTCCGGCTCCTCAATGGCCTCCGCCGCCACCGCCGCCCTGCTGGGCCGGCTTGTTGATGAACAGCACGAAGAACCCGAGCGAGGCGAACAGCACGGTCAGCATCATGAACACGTCCATGAAGGACAAGAGCGCCGCCTGCTGGTGCACCATGCCCGACAGTTTCGACATCGCCGCGCTGCCCGCGTCGAGGCCGGCGGTCTGCTCGAAGCTCAGCGTCATGTTCTGCAGCTTGGTCTGCGCGGCCTGGCTGCCCCACTGCACATGCTCGGAAAGCCGCGCATAGTGGAAGGCGTTGCGGTCGATGAGCACCGTGTTGATCAGCGCAAGGCCGACGGCGCCGCCGAGGTTGCGGGTCAGGTTGAACAGGCCCGACGCATTCTTCAGCCGCTCCGGCGGCAAAGTGCCGAGCGCGATGTTGTTGATCGGCACCATGCACAGCATCATCGAGCAGCCACGCAGGATCTGCGGGATCAAGAGCTCATAGAAATCCCAGTCGGCTGTGAGATGCGTCATCCACCAGGTGCCGGTGGCGAAGCCGACGAAGCCGATCATCATCATCAGTCTGAGATCGATCTTGTTCGACAGGATGCCGGCGACCGGCGCGGTGAAGAACATCGCCAAGCCGCTGACGAACAGCGCCTCGCCGATCATCATCGAATCGTAGCCGCGGATGCGTCCCAGGAACACCGGATAGAGATAGGTGAGCCCGTAAAGGCCGATGCCGACGACGAAGGAGAACAGCGAACCGAAGGCGAAGTTGATGTTGCTGAACGCCCTCAGGTCGACGATCGGCTCCTCGGCGGTGAAGACGCGCCAGAAGAAGATGACGCCGCCTATGGTCATGATGATGGCGCAGGCAAAGACGGCCGGCTCCTGCAGCCAGTCATGGTTCGGGCCTTCCTCCAGCACGTATTCCATACAGCCGAGGAAGGCGGCCATGCCGATCAGGCCCCACCAGTCGAACTTGGAGAACAGTTTCAGGTTGGGCTTGTCGAAATCGATCAGCGCCCAGGCCGCAGTCGCCACCAAAATGCCGGGCACGACATTGATCAGGAACAGCCAGTGCCAGGACATGGCGTGGCTGATATAGCCGCCCACCGTCGGGCCGATCGTCGGCGCCAGCGTCGCCACCAGGCCGATCATCGGCGAGACGACGGCGCGCTTGGAAGGCGGGAAGATGGTGAAGGCGGCCGCGAAGACGCTCGGGATCATGCCTCCGCCGATAAAGCCCTGGATGGCGCGGTAGACGATCATCTGGTCGATATTGGTGGCGGTCGCGGCGAGCGCGCTGGCCGCGGTGAAGCCGGCGGCGGCCGTGGTGAACAGCACGCGCGTCGACAGCATGCGGCTGAGGAAGCCTGACAGCGGGATCATCACCACCTCGGCGATCAGATAGGCGGTCTGCACCCACGGGATCTCGTCGGAGCTGGCGCTGAGGCCCGCCTGTATCTCCGACAGCGAGGCCGAGACGATCTGGATGTCGAGGATCGCCATGAACATGCCGAACACCATCGCCAGGAAGGCGATAACGCGGCGCACAGGCATATGGTCCGCGGGCAGGGCCGGTGCAGCGGCCGCCGGACGTGCGGGCATTGCTCCAGCGGTAATGGTTGCGGTTGCCATGTCACGGCCTCCTTGGGCAATTCTCGAAGACAAGCGCGTGGCGCTCCGGAATTGCGTCGAAACGGATAAAACAGGCTGGGCGGCTCGGCGCTCGATTGGCCACCGAACCGCCCCCCAATTCAGTTGGTCGTCGAGGCCGGCGCGGTGCGGCTGTCGACCGCGACGATGACGCTGAGGCCGGCGCGCAGCTTGCCGGTCTTCAAGACGTCGGCCGGCACGTCGATGCGCACGGGCACGCGCTGCACCACCTTGGTGAAGTTGCCGGTGGCGTTTTCCGGAGGCAGCAGCGAGAACACCGCGCCCGAAGCCGGCGCCAGCGAGGAGACCGTGCCTTCGAAGCTCTGGCCGTCGATCGCGTCGACGGTGATGCGGACCTTCTCGCCGGGCACCATGCGGCCGAGCTGCGTCTCCTTGAAGTTGCCGACGATGTAGAGCTTGTCCATCGGCACGACGACGGCGAGCTTCTGGCCGGGGCTGACGAGGTCGCCCTGCTCGACCGAGCGGTTGCCGACGACGCCGTCATAGGGCGCCTTCAGCACGGTGAAGGAGAGGTCGCGCTGAGCCTTGTCGCGGGTGAGCTGCAGCGAGGCGAGCGTCGAGGCCGATTCCGCGCGCTGCGCCTCCAGAACGCCGATATTGGCCTGCGCCGCGGCGATCTGCGCGTCGGCGCCGACAAGCGCCGCCTTGGCCTGGTCGAGCGCTGTCTGGGCGTCGTCGAGCTGCGCCTGCGTGCCGACATGGGTCTTGAGCAGCTGCGCGGCGCGGACCTGGGCGCGCGCCGCGTTGTCGGCGGCGGCCTGGTCGGCGACCTTCTGCGCCTGAGCCTGCGACAGCGAGGCCTGGGCTGCCTTGGTCTGCGCGTCGATGCGGTCGAGCGTCTTCGCCAGCGTGGCGATCTGCGCCTCAGCCTGGGCGACGGCTATTCTGTAGTCGCCATTGTCGATGACGAACAGCGGATCGCCGGCCTTGACCTGCTGGTTCTCGCTCACCAGAACCTTGTCGATATAACCGGATATTTTCGGCGACACGAACGACATATCGGCCTGGACATAGGCGTCGTCGGTGGAGATCATGAACCGGCCGTCGGTCCAGTAGTTATAGCCATAGTAGGAACCGGCGCCGAGCAGGGCGAGGCCGATGATCGGCAAAAGGAAAGAGCGCACCGAGCGCTTCTTCTTGGCGGGTGCTTCAGCCGCGGGCGCGGCGACCGGAGCGGCGGGCTGGACAGGGATTTCTGGAGCCTCGGTCGACGGTTGGACCTTGGCGTTGGGAAACGTGCGGACTTCGGCGGTGGCGGGCGCGTTGGAGGACATGGGTATCTCTCTGGATGTCAGTCATACTGAACCGTTCGGTTCGAATTGGCGATTGACATAGCGCGGAAAGAGGACCATATCAAGAGGAAATCGAACCGAGTGGTTCGAAATATTTTCAAGGAACGACTTCCATGGTCGACACGACAGCCGATAGCGATCTGCTCGACTTACGCAAGGGCCGTCCGGCCGCCGGACAGGACCCGGTCAAGCGCGCCCAGATCATCGAAGGCGCGCGTCGCGTCTTTATAGACAAGGGCTTCGAGGCCGCCTCGATGAACGACATCACGCGCGAGGCCGGCGTCTCCAAGGGCACGATCTACGTCTATTTCGAAAACAAGGAAGAGCTGTTCGAGGCGCTCATCGAGGAAGAGCGCGGCACCATCTTCAAGAACATGTATGAGGTGCTAGATCATTTCGATGACCTGCGCAACACGCTGGTGAAGTTCGGCATGGGGCTCTCCGCCAAGATCACCTCGGCCAAGGTCATCCAGGCGCAGCGCACCGTCGTCGGAGCCGCCGACCGGATTCCCGAGCTTGGCGCGCGCTTCTACGAGCGTGGCCCGAAGCGCGGCCATGACAAGGTCATGACTTTCCTCAATGAAGCCATAGAGCGCGGCCTGCTCAAGATCGACGATGTCGACCTCGCCGCCTATCAGTTCACCGAGCTCTGCCTCGCCGGCCTTTTCCGCCAGTGCATCTTTTCCTACCGCACCAAGGCGCCGACCCAGGCCGAGATCGAGCGTATCGTGAAATCCGGCGTCGACGTCTTCCTCAAGGCCTACGCCACGGAAAAATTCCTCGCCGAGGAAAAGGCGCTGCAATCGGCCTGACCACTCCTGGCACGTGAATCCCAAAGCGCGCGAAGCAAGGCTGGGAGGCCTCGCCGCGTCTTGTGACGCTCGTCGCGATCGTCCGTCGACCCTCCTGAAAATATCGGTAGGCATCCCTCCGGCATGCGCTTTCGGAAGGACCTGTTAACCATCGCTTCCTATGTCTCGGGAGACGTTCAATCGGCGAGTCTCGAGAATGACATCCATGCGTTTTCCCCGTGCCAATCTTTCCGGCGCTTCCGCCTATCAGGGCGACGACGATCACGGCGCGGATGGGCGCCGGGGCGGGGTTCCGCAGACGCAAACCGGGCAGGTGGTCACGCTGCGCGTCGCGCCGGCGAGCGAATCGGACGCGGCTCGCAACGCACCGCTCGATTCGGCCAACAGCGGCGAATTCAGCCGCCCGGCCTGGCAGGACTATTTCTTCCTTGCGCCCAATGTGCGGTTCACCCGCACGCCGGACACCGATCTCGCCCGGCGAGCCGCCCCGCAGGAAGATGCCGCGCCGGCCAGGACACCGGCCCGCGAGCCCATTCGGCCAGCACCGCCCGCGCCGCCGCCAGCCAATTCAGTTCGGACGATTCCTGCGGCTCCCGCCGCTCGAGTCGCGGCGCCGGCCAAACCGGTCGTCGCACCTTCCGCCGTCACGCCGGTCGCTCCCGCTGCGTCGCCCCAGCCCACCGCCGCTCCGGCACAAAAACCGCGCCCGAGCGGACTGCGCTGGTCCTATCTTTCCGATCATGCCTTCTTCGAATTCGGCCTGCCTTTCCTCGCCGAGCGCCTGGCGCGAGCGCGCCTGAATGAAGCGGGTCAGATCCCCGCGGCTTCGGCGTCGCCGCCGGTCAGGCCGATGCCGGCGCCGGCGGCGCAACCGATGCCGCCCCGCGCTGCCTTCATGGGCGAGGCGACGTCATTCTACCGGGTCATCGAGTGGCGCTCCAGCGCGGCGGATATGAGCCCTGCTCCGGCGCCGACGCCGGTCCCAGTGCCCACCCAGATCACACCTGCCGAGGCCATGCCGGTTGCCGCGCCGGCAAGCGCAAGGATGGCAAGGCAGGCACCCTCCTTGCCCATCGCCGGCGAGGTCGTGCCGTTGCCGATTTCCGTCGGCTACGAGCTTCCCTCCGAGGAGCTCCTGCAGATGCCGCCCGAAGGCCAGGGCTTCTACATGTCGCAGGAGCGGATGGAGCAGAATGCCGACCTGCTCGAGAGCGTGCTGGAGGATTTCGGCGTCAAGGGCGAGATCATCCATGTCCGGCCGGGTCCGGTCGTCACGCTCTACGAGTTCGAGCCGGCGCCGGGCGTGAAATCCAGCCGCGTCATCGGCCTTGCCGACGACATCGCCCGCTCGATGTCGGCGATCTCGGCGCGCGTCGCCGTGGTGCCGGGCCGCAATGTCATCGGCATCGAATTGCCCAACGAGACGCGCGAGACGGTCTATTTCCGCGAGCTGATCGGATCGGCCGGCTTCCGCAACACCTCCTGCAAGCTGGCGCTCGGCCTCGGCAAGACGATCGGCGGCGAGCCGGTCATCGCCGAGCTCGCCAAGATGCCGCATCTGCTGGTGGCGGGCACCACCGGCTCCGGCAAGTCGGTCGCCATCAACACCATGATCCTGTCGCTGCTCTACCGTATGAAGCCGGAGGAATGCCGCCTCATCATGGTCGATCCCAAGATGCTGGAGCTCTCCGTCTATGACGGCATACCGCATCTGCTGACGCCGGTCGTCACCGATCCCAAGAAGGCGGTCACGGCGCTCAAATGGGCGGTGCGCGAGATGGAGGACCGCTATCGCAAGATGGCGCGCCTCGGCGTACGCAACATCGACGGCTACAACCAGCGCGCGGCAAGCGCCCGTGACAAGGGCGAGGTCGTGACGATGCAGCTGCAGGCGGGCTTCGAGAAGGGCACGGGCGAGCCGCTGTTCGAGGAACGCGTGATCGACCTCGCGCCGATGCCCTATATCGTCATCATCGTCGATGAGATGGCCGACCTGATGATGGTGGCCGGGAAGGAGATCGAAGGCGCCATCCAGCGCCTGGCGCAGATGGCGCGCGCCGCCGGCATTCATCTGATCATGGCGACGCAGCGCCCGTCGGTCGACGTCATCACCGGCACGATCAAGGCCAATTTCCCGACCCGCATCTCCTTCCAGGTGACGTCCAAGATCGACAGCCGCACGATCCTGGGCGAGCAGGGTGCCGAGCAGCTGCTCGGCCAGGGCGACATGCTGCACATGGCCGGCGGCGGGCGCATCTCACGCGTGCACGGCCCCTTCGTTTCCGATGTGGAGGTTGAGCATGTCGTGGCGCACCTTAAGGCGCAGGGACGTCCCGAATATCTCGACACCGTCACCGCCGACGAGGAAGAGGCTGAGGAGGCGGCCGATACCGGCCCGGTCTTCGACAAAAGCTCGATCGCCGAGGAGGATGGCGACGCGCTCTTTGAGGAAGCGGTCAAGGTGGTCAAGCGCGACAAGAAATGCTCGACCTCCTACATCCAGCGCCGCCTCGGCGTCGGCTACAACCGCGCCGCCTCGCTGGTCGAGCGCATGGAGAAGGAAGGTCTGGTCGGCGCCCCCAACCATGTCGGCAAGCGCGAGATCCTCACTGGCCGGCGCGATCGCGAGCCGGAGCGCGAAGAGACGGATTGATCCTGGCTGATCGGCCTCCGGCGGGCGGCGTCAGCCGCCGTTCGCCACCAGAGCGATCGCGGCGCGCAGTTCGTCGAGACCCGAGGCTTTTTCCGATGATGTCGCCAGGACCACGGGGAAGGCCGCCGGCCGTTTCTTGATCTTGGCCAGCGTCTCCTCGATCAGCCTCGGCACGCCGGCGGCCTTGATCTTGTCGGTCTTGGTCAGCACCACCTGGTAGGACACCGCCGCCTTGTCGAGCAGGGTCAGCACTTCCTCGTCCTTGGCCTTGATGCCGTGGCGCGCGTCGATCAGCACATAGACGCGCTTCAGCGTCACGCGGCCCTGCAGATATTCGTAGATGAGCTTCGTCCACTCATCGACCTTGTCCTTCGGCGCGCTGGCATAGCCGTAGCCCGGCATGTCGACCAGCGCCATCGGCGGCAGGTCGGCGCCTTCGCCGGAGAACCCGTCCGGCACGAAATAGTTGAGCTCCTGCGTGCGCCCCGGCGTGTTCGAGGTGCGCGCCAGGCCCTTGTGGCCGACCAGCGCGTTGATCAGCGATGATTTGCCGACATTGGAGCGGCCGGCAAAGGCGATCTCCGGCGGGCCTTCCGGCGGCAGGAACTTCATCGACGGCACGCCGCGGATGAAGATCCAGCCGCGGGTGAACAGCTCTGGATCGATCGCCATCTTGTCGCTTTTCGTGTTGGGCGCGCTCAAGCCGCAGCCTCCAGTCTTGCAATGTCGGCGCCGCGAATGGCGTCGAGGTTGCGGCTGATCTTGTCGACCGGCCAGTCCCACCAGGCCGCCTTGAGCAGGCGGCGCACGGTAAAGTCGTCGAAGCGCATCTTCACCACCTTGGCAGCATTGCCGGCAACGATCGCATAAGGCGGCACGTCGTGCGTGACAACCGATTTCGCCGCAACGATTGCGCCATTGCCGATCCTGACGCCCGGCATGATCACCGCATCCATGCCGATCCACACGTCGTTTTCGACGATGGTGTCGCCGCGGATCTCCTTCGACCAGGTCTCAGGATCGAACCCTTCCTCCCAGCCATGGCCGAAGATGTTGAACGGATAGGTCGAGAAGCCGGACATGGCATGGTTGGCGCCGTTCATGATGAAACGCGCGCCTTCCGCGATGGTGCAGAACTTGCCGATCACCAGCCGGTCGCCGATGAAGTCGTAGTGGTGCAGCACGCATTTCTCGGCGAATTTGTCGGGACCGTTGGGATCGTCATAGTAGGTGAAGTCGCCGATCTCGATGTTGGGCGACGTCACCAGACCCTTCAGGAAGCCGACGCGCGGATGCATCGCGATCGGATGCTTGATGTCGGGATTGGGCCCGGGCATCGCGGTCTCTCCATGGCTAGAGCAATTCCAGGAAAAGTGTGAGCGGTAAAAACAGAGAGACAGTGCGTTCCGGTGGTCAACGTCCGATCAAACTAACGTGATCCGGCCGCGGCACCAACCGTTCAGTGGCTGCCGCGGCAGATCACGATCGGGTTGGAAAGGGCGCTGTCGAATCCGCTGCCCTGATAGACCTGGACGTTCGACGCGCCGGGCGGCAGCGAGAAGCTGCCTTCGACGATCTTCTGGTCGCCGGCCGTCGTGTGCAGCGCCCAGCTGAAAGTGCAGAATTGCGGCGGCGCCTTGGGTTGCACGTGGCTGCAGTTGAGCTGCGCGCCGCCCAGCATCGCCGCCCCGCCGCAGCTCACCGCGTCCTTCGCCGCGGCCGGAAAAGCGTATCCCATGAGCAGCGTCAGCATGGTGATCTTGAGCCAGTTCATCGTCTTGTCCTTGCCGAAAACCCAAGCCGGTCCGGCGGGTTCTGGCCTATGCGATATTTTTGCCAAGCGCCTTAGTCGGTCTTGCGCTCCGCGTCCAGCGGGATTATGTGCATGATGATAATAAGCATGCTCACGAAAGTTTGTCCGCCGACTCCGAAGTTCTCCCATGCCCTCCTCGCCCAATATCAGCTTCGTGCTGCACGACGTCGCGCGCCTGCTCAGGAAGCGGTTCGAGCAGCGCTCGCGCGCCTTTGGGCTGACCCGCGCGCAATGGCAGGTGCTGGCCTATCTTTCGGTGCATGAGGGCATCTACCAGAACAGGTTGGCCGACCTCATCGAGATCATGCCGATTACCCTCGCAAGGTTGCTCGACAAGATGGAAGCGCGCGGCTTCGTCGAGCGCCGGCCCGATCCGACCGACCGTCGGGCGTGGCTCCTCTATCTGACCCCGCAGGCGCGTCCGCTGATTGAAGTGATGCGCAGCAACGGCCGGAAGACGCGTGACGAAGCCTTCGCCGGCCTGTCCGCGGACGCGCAGCAGCAACTGCTGCAAACTCTTTGCCTGATCAAATCCAATCTGCTCGAGGCCTGCACCCAGCCGGCCGTCGACCGGGAGAAAGTCCATGTCTGAAGGAACCTCACCCAGAAAGCCCGCCGACGGAGAAAATGCCGGCGAAAGAGCAAGCGACCAGGTCATCCGCCTGGACAGCCAGCGCGAGCAAAGGCGCGGCACTAATCCGCCTGTCGTCGAAGACGATGAGCTGGAAGCGCCCGTGGCGCCGGAGCCGGTGACGCTGGAGGCGCCCTCGGCGCAGCCGAAGCCGGCTTCCGTCACTGTAGCTCCGCCCGCCCCCGCCAAGCCGCGCCGCAGCCTGACGCGGCCGATCCTGTTCGCGCTGCTGCCCGTCGCTCTGGTGGCCGGCGGCTACTACTATGTCGTCGGCGGCCAGATCATGACCACCGACAACGCCTATATCCAGGCGCAGTCGCTCGGCGTGTCGACCGACGTCTCCGGCACCGTCGACGAGATCGATGTGCACGACAACCAGGCGGTGAAGAAGGGCGACGTGCTCTTCCGGCTGCGGCCCGCCTCATTCGAGACCGCGCTCGCCGGCGCCAAGGCGCAGCTCGGCACGGTACGGAACCAGGTGCTGACGCTGCAGGCGAGCTATCAGCAGTCGCTGGCCTCGATCGACCAGGCCGAGGCCGACATTCCCTATTACGAATCCGCCTTCCAGCGTCAGCAGGACCTGCTCAAGACCTCGACCGCTTCCAAGGCGACCTTCGACAGCGCCCAGCACGATCTGATCGCGGCCCGCCAGAAGGTGACCGTCGCCAAGGCGCAGGCGCAGGCGATGCTTGCCCAGCTCGGCGGCGACGCCAGCCAGCCGGTCGAGCAGAACCCGTTCTACCTGCAGGCCCAGTCGGCGGTGGATGATGCGCAGCGCAACCTCAACGATTCCGTCGTCAAGGCGCCGTTCGACGGCATCGTCACCAATGTCGACGCCTTGCAGGTCGGCAAATACCTGCCGGCCTCGCAGCCGGCCTTCAGCCTGGTGTCGTCGACCGACATCTGGATCGCGGCCGAGCCGAAGGAAACCGAGCTCACCTATGTGCGGCCGGGACAGAAGGCGACGATCAGCATCGACGGCTATCCCGGCGAGGTCTGGCACGGCACGGTCGGCTCGATCAGCCCTGCGTCCTCGTCCAGCTTCTCGCTGCTGCCGGCGCAGAACACCTCCGGCAACTGGGTCAAGGTCGTGCAGCGCATCCCGATGCGCGTGACGATCGACGATCCGGACGGCAAGCCGCCGCTGCGCGGCGGCATGAGCGCCGTCGTCAGCATCGACACCGGTCACGCCCGCGGCCTGCCCGATTTCATCGCCAACCTCTTCAAGCAATCCGGGTCAAAGTCATGACAACGGCTTCCGCGACAGGCGCGCCCGTGGTCGCCAATCGCGGCGCCATCACCGCTTGCGTGATCCTGGCGGTGATCATGCAGGCGCTGGACACCACTATCGCCAATGTGGCGCTGCCCTATATCCAGGGCAGCGTCTCGGCCAGCGCCGACCAGATCAACTGGGTGCTCACCTCCTATATCGTCGCCGCCGCCGTGATGACGCCGCCGTCGGGCTATCTTGCCAACCGCTTCGGCCGCAAGCGCATCCTTCTGGTGGCGATCACCGGCTTCGTCGTCGCTTCCGTGTTGTGCGGCTTTGCCCAGTCGCTGCCGCAGATCGTCGGCTTCCGCCTGCTGCAGGGCCTGTTCGGCGCAGCACTCGTGCCGCTGTCACAGTCGATCCTGCTCGACATCTACAGCGTCGAGGAGCGCGGCTCGGCCATGGCGCTGTTCGGCGTCTCGGTCATGGTCGGTCCGGTGCTCGGTCCGGTCATCGGCGGTTGGCTGACCGAGAACGTCTCCTGGCGCTGGGTGTTCTACATCAACGTGCCGATCGGCGCGCTGGCCTTTATCGGCGTCTCGATGTTCGTCCAGGAAACCAAGCTCGACTTGAAGGCAAGGCTCGACTGGCTGGGCTTCGGTATGCTCTCGATCGCCATCGCCTCGCTGCAGATGTTCCTCGACCGCGGCGAGCAGCTCAACTGGTTCTCCTCGGCCGAGATCATCGTCGAGGCGCTGGTCTGCGCGTCGGCCTTCTACATCTTCATCGTCCACACCTTCACCGCGCGCGACACCTTCGTGAACCCGCGGCTGTTCCTCGACCGCAACTTCGCCGTCGGCATGATCTTCATCTTCATCATCGGCATCACCTATCTCGCCTCGCTGGCGCTGATGACGCCCTATCTGCAGACGCTGATGGGTTATCCGGTGGTGACCGCCGGCATCGTCATGGGCCCGCGCGGCCTCGGCACCATGGCCTGCATGTTCCTGGTCGGCCGCCTGGTCGGCAAGGTCGACACGCGCTGGCTGCTGTTCGTCGGCCTCGCCATCACCGCCTGGGCGATGTACGACATGACCGGCTGGACGCCGGACGTCTCGCAATGGACGATCATCAGCACCGGCTTCATCCAGGGCGCGGGTCTCGGCTTCCTGTTCGTGCCGCTCACCACCATCACCTTCGCCACGCTGGCGCCGGAGCGGCGCGCGGAAGGCACCGGCCTCTATAACCTGTCGCGCAACATCGGTTCCAGCGTCGGCATCTCGGTGGTCACGGCGCTTTTGACGCAGAACCAGCAGATCAATCACGCCAACATCGCCACCTATGTGACGCCCTACAATCCGGCCTTCGGCGATCCGGCGATCTCGCAGGCGCTGAGCCCCTACACCGCCGCCGGCCGCGCCGCGCTCGACGGTCTGGTCACGCTGCAGGCCACGATCATCTCCTATGTCGACGACTTCAAGCTGATGATGATCCTGTCTCTGGCCGCCATCCCGCTGGTGCTTCTGCTGCGCAAGCCGTCGACGCCGGCCAAGGTCGATCACAGCGCGGCCATGGAATAAAAGGACCGGGATCCCGCCGCCCGCGGGACCCCGGCATGCCGGACGACCTCCCAAACACCGGCGTCGCTGCGCCGGAAGCCGGCCGGCCCTTTTTGGGGAGGACTGGAATCGTACGAAGCAGGGCGGCTCGGAGTTTCACCAAGCTCCGACAATTTGCCGAAAATTGTACCGCCCTCGGCATATCGAGGGCAATCACGTACGGGGTTATCGGCGAACGCCAACCCAAACGCGGCCGATCAAGGCTTGCCGGTTATCTGAACTCAGAAAGCCATGCGCGATCGCCTTGTCCGAATGGCACCGAAATTGGAGATTGGCCGAACTCCCCCGTGACGTCGTCATCCTCGGGCTCGACCCGAGGATCCATTCCGTGACCTTTGCCGCGGAATGTGAGGGTGCAGAATTCTGTAGCCTTTGCCACGCCTTAGCGTAACGGAACGGATTCCAGGGTCTGCGCGCGTCGCTTCGCTCCTCGCTCCGCCATGGAATGACAACCGGGAAGACCGACACGGCCAATCCCGAAGGTTGGCGCTGTCTCGTCGGTATTTCCAACAAAAACCCCGGCCGATGAAGGCCAGGGTTTTGATTGTAGCTCGGTGTCCGGCTATTCCGCCGGCGATGGTTTCTTGCGGAACATCGCCGCCAGATTGTCCCACAATTCGATCTTGGCGCCCTGACGCTTCATGATCACGCCCTGCTGAAGGATCGACAGCGTGTTGTTCCAGGCCCAGTAGATGACGAGGCCTGCCGGGAACGAGCCCATCATGAAGGTGAAGATCACCGGCATCCAGGTGAAGATCGCGGCCTGCGTCGGGTCCGGCGGCGCCGGGTTCATGCGCATCTGCAGGAACATGGTGATGCCCATCACCACTGCCCAGGCGCCCATATGCGGCAGGAAGGCGGGCGCCGCGAAGGGCAGCAGGCCGAACAGGTTGAAGATCGACGTCGGATCGGGCGCCGCAAGGTCGTGGATCCAGCCGAAGAAGGGCGCGTGCCGCATCTCGATGGTGATGTAGAGCACCTTGTAGAGCGAGAAGAAGACCGGGATCTGCAGCGCCACCGGCCAGCAGCCGGCCAGCGGATTGATCTTCTCGGTTTTGTACAGCTCCATCATCGCCTGCTGCTGCTTCATCTTGTCGTCCGCGTATTTCTCGCGGATCTCGACCATCTTCGGCTGCACCTTCTTCATGTTCGCCATCGAGGCGTAGGACTTGTTGGCCAGGGGGAAGAAGATCGCCTTGACGATGACGGTGGTGGCGAGGATCGCCAGGCCGAAATTGCCGAAGAACTTGTAGAGCGTGTCGATGAGCCAGAACATCGGCTTGGTGATGAAATAGAACCAGCCCCAGTCGATCAGCAGGTCGAACTGGCGGATGTGCCGGTCCTTTTCATAGGCGTTGATGGTCGAGACCTCCTTCGCGCCGGCGAAGATTTCAGACTCGATCGTCGTCGACTGTCCCGGCGCGACGCTGATCGCATCAGTCAGGAAGTCGGACTGATAGCTGTGGCTGTGCGGTCCGTCCTTGAATTCGAAATAGGAGAATTTCGGCTGGAAGGGCTGCTTCTCCGTCGGGACAAGCGTCACGGCCCAGTATTTGTCGGTGATGCCGAGCCAGCCATCGGTGGACTTGCCGGGCTTGACCTCCTTGTCCTTCTCGATGGCAGCGTATTTGTACTCCGTCAGCCCTTCGCTGCCGGTCACGCCGATCAGTCCCTCATGCAGCACATAGGTGCTGGCGACGGCCGGTTTGTCGAAACGGGTGACGCGCCCGTAATTGTAGAGCGAGACGCCGGCCGTTCCCGAATTCTGCACCGTGTCGGAAACGGTGAACATATATTCGTTGTCGATCGAGATGGTGCGCTTGAACGTCAGGCCCTTGTCGTTGGTGAAGGTCAGCGTCACCGGCGTCGAGGGCGTCAGCGTCGGATTGCCTTCGACGCTCCACACCGTATCCGCGCCCGGCACCGCGCCGGTCGCATCGTTGCCGACGAAGCCGATCTCGGCGAAATAGCCGTTGGGCAGCGACGATGGGTTGAGCAGCTCGATCTCGGGCGAATTCTTGTCGACCGTCTCGGTATAGTGCTTGAGCTTCAGGTCATCGAGGCGCGCGCCCGTCAGGTTGATCGAGCCCTCGAGGCTGGGCGTGTCGATCTTGACGCGCTTGGTCGCGGCAATGGCCTGGTCGCGGCTGGCGGCGGTCACCGCTTCACCGCCGGGTGCGCCGGGAACGCTGCCGGCCGCCGGGGCCGGCGTTCCTGTCGCGCCGGAATTTGCGCCGCCGCCCGCTTCCTTCTTCTGCGCCTCGACGCGCTGCTGCTCGATGCGGGCCTGCTCGCGCTGCTGCTCCATCTTCGGGTTCATATAGAACACCTGCCAGAGCGTCAGGATCAGCACCGACAACGCGATGGTGATGAAGAAATTGCGGTTGTTTTCCATCGAAAGCCCTTGGCCTATCGTGCGCCGCGTAGCCGGCGGGAAAGCTCGGCCTTCAACTGGCCGAACGGAATGGCGAGCACGTCTTCACGCCCGACGATGACATAGTCATTGCCGGGCGCCATGTCATCGGCGGCGTGAACGCGCACGGCTTCCCTCAGCCGCCGCCGAACGCGGTTGCGCACCACGGCGTTGCCGACCTTCTTGGTGACGGTGTAGCCGACACGCGGCGCAAGGTCGTCGCCGCGGTCGAGAACTTCAACGAGAAAAAGCCGTCCGCGGCGTTTCTCGCCGCCGCGCACAGCCAGGAAGTCCGCGCGTTTCAGAAGCCGCCCGGGAGTTTTCCCCTTTGGCTTGCCGGTTGCGGGCAACGATCTCGTCTTTCGTTCAGGCGCTGAGACGCTTGCGACCGCGATTACGGCGGGCAGCAACGACGCCACGGCCACCCTTGGTGGCCATGCGGGCACGGAAACCATGCCGGCGCTTCCGGACGAGTTTGGACGGTTGGTATGTACGCTTCATTTGTTTTAATACCGCGGGGTGCGGCCCTTCTTGATTCTGTCACTCTGTAACAGGAGCTTTGCCGGGCCGGCTTAGGCGCGATCGAAACCGCGCCGGGACGAATGGCCCGAGCGTGAGCGGGCTTATAGAAAGAAGGTTTTTGGAAGTCAATCCGCCCCGCCGCGAGGCAATTTTTCGCGGGGGTGACGATGAAATTGGCAAAAAAGCCGCAAATCGCATAATCTTGCCCGATCAAGCCTTTGTGAATGCGCGTCAATGACGAGTGAAACTCTGTCCACGAACGAGAAGGCAACCCCGGCGGCAAACCCGACGCGCCGGGTGCCGCTGTCGCGCGGCCTGTCGACAAAGCTTCTTCTGCTCACCATTGCCTTCGTGCTCTTGGCCGAAATCCTGATCTTCCTGCCCTGGATCGCCAGCTACCGGGTGAACTGGCTGAAGGAGCGGCTGAGCACCGCCGCCGCCGTGTCGATCGTTTTGTTGCAGGGCGAGCCCAACGCGCTGTCGCACAACGCCCAGAACGACGTGCTGATGGCGATCGGCGCCAAGGCGATCGCCGTGCGTGACGGCGGGGTGTCGCGGCTGCTCGTCGTTTCCGACATGCCGCCGCAGGTCGACGAGCATATCGACATCGCCAATGTCGGCCTGGTCAACGGCATGACCGGCGCGCTCGACACTTTGTTCTTCGGCGGCAAGCGCATGCTGCGCGTCTTCGGCCCGGTCGGCGATAGCGACAAGGAATTCGAGCTGATCATGCCGGATTACCGTCTGCGCGACGCCATGCTCAGATACTCGCGCAATGTCGCCGTCGTCTCGCTGCTCATCTCGCTGTTCACCGCAATGCTCGTCTATGCCGCGATCGACCTGATCATGATCGGGCCGATCCGCACCATGACGCGCTCGATCCTGTCCTTCTCCGAGGCGCCCGACGATCCCGGGCGCATAATCTGTCCGACCGAGCGCTCCGACGAGATCGGCGTCGCCGAGCGCGAGCTGGCGCAGATGCAGGACCGGCTGCAGAAGATGCTGTCGGAACAGAAGCACCTCGCCGACCTCGGCCTTGCCGTGTCGAAGATCAACCACGACATGCGCAACATCCTGGCTTCCGCGCAGCTGATGTCCGACCGCCTGCGCCAGGTGAAGGACCCGACCGTGCAATCCTTCGCGCCGAAACTTGTGCGCGCGCTCGACCGCGCCGTCGCCTATTCGGAGGGCGTGCTCGCCTATGGCCGTACGCAGGAGCCGGCGCCGTCACGCCGACGCCTCAGGTTGCGCCAGCTGGTCGACGACGTGCACGGCCTGCTCGACATCGAGACAGGCATCGAATTCATCAACGGCGTCGAACACGCCTTCGAGGTGGACGCCGATTCCGACCATCTCTTCCGCGTGCTCACCAATCTGTGCCGCAATTCCATTCAGGCGATGGCCGCCGATACGGAGCGGACGGTTGTGCGCCGGCTGGCGGTGGCGGCCGAGCGTCACGGCAGCGTCAGCCGCATCACCGTCACCGACACCGGCCCCGGCCTGCCGCCCAAGGCGCGCGAGAACCTGTTCGCCGCCTTCCGCGGCTCGGCGCGCAGCGGCGGCACCGGTCTTGGCCTGGCGATCGCGCACGAATTGATCCGCGCCCATGGCGGCTCGGTCGAGCTGGTCGAATCGATCGGTGGCCGCACCGTCTTCGCCGTCACCATCCCCGACCAGCCGGTCCGGCTCGATCAAGCGCGCAACGGCCTGCGCCGCCCGGCTTGAGGTGTACCGATATTCAGGTGATGCCGGCCTGCAAATGGCGGCTTCCTGTGCTTCCGGTGCTCACGTACTTTAAGTATGTTCCGCTCCGGTTCTCGCAATCCACCATTTTCGTCTCGGCCTGACCTGAATCTCGGCACACCTCCACATCGGGGAACCGCCTGCGACAAAACTTTTGCCGGATCGGCTTGCAATTCTCAAATTCAGTCGTTAGGGAACACTCCACATCGCGGCCGGCCGTCTCGACCGGATCGCGGGGCTTGTGTCACACACGGCCTGTTGCGCGCCCGTAGCTCAGCTGGATAGAGCACCAGACTACGAATCTGGGGGTCAGGAGTTCGAATCTCTTCGGGCGCGCCATTTCGATACCACTCCAGAACGAAGATAGGCACTGCGGCCGTTGGGCGTATAATCAAGTCTCGACAAGCTTATTGGCTACTTGAAGATCGTGCGTGGTAAATCCTTCGCTGAAGCTGCTCGTCGCGCACCACGGGCGCGAAGCGGTTCTCATAGCAAGGACGTTCATAGGCGGCGCGCCTTTGCAGATTTCCTCTGTGAGTTTCGCAGCGACCTCGACCACATGCTCGGATCGAGACGACTGCAGTTTACCCAAGCGCGATTGGCGACGCAGAGCGGAATCTGGCCAGGAAACCTGGAACTCACTGGAATTAGCGATTCCGGAGTAGAACCCGATACGCCGTTGCGACTCTTGGATGAAACGCATGTGATTTCCATGCCGTTTTCATTTGCAGAGCTACAGATTTGGGAAGCAAGAGTGGCGCAATCAGGCGCGAAACACACGGCAATCGGGGCAGGTACGCCCTTCAATTCCAGCGATGGCTGCGAATGGTGCGGACGAAGGCCGCGACTGCGGGAGAGTGGCGTCGTCCCGACACGGTAATGAGGCTGATCGTGCGTTCCACCGCCGGATCAACCAGTGGACGGCGGACGCTCTCCGGATGGGTCACAGAAAACTCGGGCATGAAGGCAAAGCCGATATTCGCCATCACCATGGCCTGCACCCACTCGTCGCGCTCGGAACGGAAGCGCGCGTAGAGCTTCACGCCCATATCGCTGCAAACGCCCATCACGATTTCGCGCAGCTCGCAGGACAGCCGGTCAACGTACGGCTGCTCCGAGAGGTCACGTAGCGCGATTACTTTGCGCGCGATGAGAGAGTGCTCGGGCGGCAGCAGCACCACGTAGCGCTCGGTGTAAAGCGGCTCGGCGCGGTAGTTATCGCCCAAACCATCGAGCGCGTTGAGCACCGCGACATCGATGTCGTCCGTGTCGAGTTGCGCCGCCAGCGCTTCCGGTGCGCCGTCGCGCACCGCCACTTCCACTCCCGGAGACTGCCGCTGAAACTCGGCGAGTAGCGACGCAATGCGCATCGGACCGATGCTCGACATCACGCCCATGCGAATCGGAACCTGGTTAAGCAGGCGGAAATCCTTAGCGATGCTTTCCGCCGTTTTCGCCTGCTCGAGAATTTGACCCAGACAGGGTTGCATGCGGCGGCCGAACTCCGTGAGCACGATCTGCTTGCCTTCGCGATAGAACAGCGGCGTGCCTAGCTGCGCTTCCAGCTTCTTGATCGCCGTGGTGAGAGCGGGCTGTGAGACGTGACAGGCCTCAGCGGCGCGCGTGAAGCTCAACGAATTTGCCGCCATGAGAAAGTAGCGAACCTGATGCATTTCCATGATGGCCCCCCGAAGAACGAGCGGCGGATACTACATCGCCGCCGCCCAAACGGGAATTATGCATCCATAACCAAACGGTAGTGTCGCTGGCCCCCTCTCGCATGGCTCCATGCTGTGGTCAACGCAGCAGAGGAGAGTGCCATGACGGTTTGCATGCGAAAGCCGGGAGGGATCTTAACAGATCGTAACCCCACCCCAACACCGATTGACGCACGGATCGGGCTTCGTCCGGCAACACGTGAGCTGACCGGTAATGATGGAGGACCTCGCAATGCTTGAAGATGTCAGCCCCCGATCTGCGGGCTCGATCGCGAACAGCCTGTCCGAGCGCTTCTTAGCCACCCGTCGAAATCTAATAGCGGGAGCGGCTGGTGCCCTGGCGATTGCCACACTGCCCGATGCCGGCCTCGCTGCAGACCGCACCACGGCAGCTCTTCCTAAACAATCCAACTCGCACGCAGGGGACAGGCGATGATTACAACTAAGGACGGCGTCGAGATATTTTACAAGGACTGGGGTGTCGGGCAGCCGATTGTCTTCAGTCACGGCTGGCCCCTTTCGGCTGACGATTGGGACGCCCAGATGATGTTCTTCTTAGATCGCGGCTATCGCGTTATCGCGCACGATCGCCGCGGCCATGGTCGCTCCTCACAGGGAGCCGATGGTCACGACATGGACCACTACGCCGATGACCTTGCCGCGGTCATCGCCCATCTCGGTTTGGAGAACGTGATCCATGTGGGGCATTCGACCGGCGGCGGAGAAGTGGTGAGGTACCTGGCGCGTCATGGCCAAGATCGCGTGGCGAAAGCTGCGATCATCAGCGCTGTCCCGCCCATCATGGTGAAGACCGCGTCCAATCCAGGTGGACTTCCGAAGGAACTGTTCGACGGATATCAGGCTCAGCTCGCGGCTAATCGGGCTCAGTTTTATCTCGATGTCGCCTCCGAGCCGTTCTACGGGTTCAACCGGCCAGGCGTGAAACCGATCGAGGGCTTGATCCGCAACTGGTGGCGGCAAGGCATGATGGGCGGGATCAAGGCTCACTATGATGGTATCGTAGCCTGGTCGCAGACCGACTTCAGGGAAGATCTGACGAAGATCACTGTTCCAACGCTCGTGATGCATAGCGAGGACGACCAGATCGTTCCTTATGCTGATGCCGGGCCACTCTCCGCAAAGCTTCTCAAGAACGGCGTGTTGAAGACCTACAAGGGCTTCCCACACGGCATGCCGACGACGCACGCCGACACCATTAATGCCGACCTGCTGGCCTTCCTTAAATCGCCATCGTGAAGGCCTGAGAACCGTCTGCGCTTGAGAATAGCTCGACGAGAGGCGGCGGCCCGGCGCGTGGGCGTCAGTGAGCCGGCCCTGCCTCACTTCGCCGATGTTCACGCTTTCCTCGAGTTCAGCTGCGGAGCACCACAGCACTGGCAAGTGTGCAGCTTGTGGTGCAAGGCGCCCAGGACAGGAACAATCCACGCCAGAGGACGGACATATGCCGCGCAATCTCCAGCATCCTTTAACGCGCAGGGGCTTTTGCCTGTGCTGCGTTGGCACCTCAGCCGCCTTCATTGGCGGTTGGCTTTCGCCTCGCAGCGCTTACGCGGAGGCACGCGGCATCGTAACGTTGATCAAGGACAGCGCAGCTTCGTCCCCGATCGTCACACACAAGCTGCGCGGCAACCTCAGCGTCCTAGAGGGCTCTGGTGGCAACGTTGCCGTACTCACCGGCAGCGATGGCAAAGTTTTGGTCGACGCGGGGATCGGCGTCTCAAAGCCCCAGATGACCGAAGCTCTAGCAGAGCTCGGTGCAGAGCCTGTCACGCACCTGATCAACACGCACTGGCATTTCGACCATGCCGACGGCAATTCGTGGCTTAATGCAGAAGGGGCCAAGATTACGGCCCACGTCAACACGCGCAAGTATTTGTCGCAGGTTCGGCGCGTCGAGGATTGGGACTACAACTTCCTCCCGCCGCCAGAGGGCGGGGTACCTAGCGAGGTCTTTGCAGACGCTCTCGATCTGAAATTGAACGGCACATCGCTGGGCCTAAAGCACTACGGTCCCGCCCATACGGACGGCGACATTTCCGTGAGCTTCGCCGAATTGGATGTCGTTCACGTCGGCGACATTTTCTGGAATGGTTCATATCCCTTCATTGACTATTCGACGGGCGGCAGCATCGACGGGACAATCGCTGCCTGTGAGGCGAGCATCGCGGCGGCAACCGACAAGACGGTGATCATCCCCGGTCACGGGTCGCCAGTCAGCAATCGTGCGGAACTCGGCGACTATCGCGACATGCTTGTCGCGGTTCGGGAAAAGGTCGCGACGCTGAAGCGGCAGGGTCGAACTCGAGACGAAGCAGTTGCCGCCAAGCCCACTGCCCCATTTGACGCTCGCTGGGGCAACTTCGTCATCGATGCAGGCTTTTTTACCCGCTTGGTCTACGAGGGCGTTTGACGATGGGCAAGCTTGATGGAAAGGTCGTCGTTATTACTGGTGCAACGACCGGTATCGGACTCGCGGCCGCGATGCGCTTTGCTGCCGAGGGAGCCCGGTTGTTTATCACCGGTCGACGCCAGAAGCAGCTCGACGAGGCCGTTGATGCCGTCGGCAGCGGTGTCCGGGGCATCGTAGGCGACGTAGGCAATCTTGCGGATCTCGACCGGCTATACGCGATCGTCAAGGACGAAGCAGGGTCGATTGACGTCCTCTTTGCCAACGCCGGAGGCGGCGAGTTTGCTGCTATCGGCGCGATCACAGAAAAGCACTTCGATGCGACCTTCCGCACGAACGTCAAAGGAACTCTGTTCACGGTCCAGAAAGCGCTGCCCCTTCTCAAGGATGGTAGCTCTATCATCCTGACCGGATCGACAGCCGGTTCGACCGGGACGCCGACATTCAGCGTATACAGCGCCAGCAAGGCAGCCATCCGTGCGTTTGCGCGAACCTGGATCCTCGATCTGGCCGACCGGGAAATACGCGTCAACGTTCTCGCGCCGGGCAATACGTCCACTCCGGGGTGGCACGGGCTTACGCCATCGGAACAAGCGCACGATGAAATGCTCCGCGCTGCAAAGCAATCAATTCCTCTGGGCCGACTCGCCGACCCCGCTGAAATCGCCAGCGCAGCCCTATTCCTTGCTTCGGACGACAGCAGCTTTGTCACAGGCATCGAGCTGTTCGTCGATGGCGGTTCGGCGCAAATTTAGAGCGTGTGCCGTTGGCCGCGCACGCTCGGATCAGCGGAGGTTGGCATGAAATCCCTTTCTGGAGGCTTCTCGCGATGACTATCCCTGCTTTCGCCACCACAGCCGCTCAGGGTCAGAGCGTCCGTGACGTCATTGGTCCGTCGCCGCTTGTCGCAATTGAAGACGAGCCGCCAGCCAAGCTGTTCGTTGATCCACCGCTTCCAGAGCACCTCGCGAAGGGCCTTGTCTTCATCCAGTACCGTACGGAAAACCTGCGCGTCGTGCCGGTATTCGGCGCAGGAGCACTCGATGTCTCTCCGCGCATTGGTCACGTGCATATCACTGTAGACGATGCGCCCTGGCATTTCGTCGATGCCACGGGCGAGACCATCATCGTGGTTGGGCTGCCTCCCGGGCGACATAGGGTATTGATCGAACTCGCAGACCCCACGCATCGCGTCATGGGCAGCCAGACGGTTAGCTTCGAAGTTCCGCCAAGGAACTAGAGCGCGCGGTGGCGCTCGCCTTCGCCAGGGAAGGCGCTGCGCTTATCGGCGTGCACTACGCCAGCAACAAGGAAGCCGCGGACGCTACGGTGCGGGATATCGAGGCACTGGGGACGCGAGCTGTTGCCATCGGCGCGGATTTGCGCGACGCCAAGGCGGCTGCCGACAGCATTGCCGGAGAGTTTAAGGCGGCGGCGCTGGCCGCGACTGGCAAAGCCGGCCTCGACATCCTCGTCAACAATGCGGGCATCGCGGTGGCAACGCCGATGGCGCAGACCAGCGAGGCCACATTCGACGACCTCATGACCATCAACTTCAAGGCGCCGTTCTTCCTGATCCAGGCGCTGGCGAATGACATCCGAGACGACGGACGCATCATCAACGTTTCCACGGGCTTCACACGCATCGCGGCGCCGACGCACCCTGCCTATGCTGCGTCGAAGGGCGCGCTCGAAACGCTGACGCTGGCGCTCGCGCCCGATTTCGCAAGCCGCGGCATAACCGTCAACTCGGTCATGCCCGACCGACATGAACGCGGACTGGCTTGCGACGGATGCGCGTGCGGGCGCTGAAGCATTGTCGGTATTTTCACGTGTCGGCCAGCCCGCCGACGTGGCTGACGTCATCACCTTCGTCGCGTCAAACGATGCGCGGTGGACGACGGGGCAGTCGATCGACGCCACAGGCGGCGCTCGGATCTAGCCGCCCCTCCTGATGGCCGCGTCATATTCGCGTAGCTTTTGCGAATAACGGCAGGCAATCGCGGTCCGAGGGAACTCAGACGTCCATCGCTTGTTCCCACCAGCCGCGGGTGTTCACGTCGGCGGCGATAGCGAGATCTTCCAGCTCTGCGATGTCGTCGCTGGGGAGCGTCATGCTGGTGGCCCGGACCAGACCGTCGATGTAGCCAGGCTTGGTGACGCCGATGATCGGCGTCGCGCCCTTGGCGATGGCCCAAGCCGTCGCGACATCGGCAGCCGCTGCGCCTTGGCTATGGCCAATCGAGGCGAGCTTGTCCGTCAGCGCCTTCAACTGAGGCAGCATGCCATTGTAGGCCTTTGCCCGGCTGCTGCCTTCCGGCAGCGGGTTCTGCGGGCTGTACTTGCCGGTCAAGGCGCCCTGTTCGAGCACCATATAGGCGAAGAACTGGATGCCCTGGTCGCGGCAGTAATCCAGGATTCCGGCATCCTCGGAGCTGCGATAGAGGAGGCTGTAATGGTTCTGGACGGCCTCGACCCGGAACCCGGCTTCTCCGAGGATCCGGTTGGCGAGCTCGATTTCGCCAAGGTTGTGATTCGAGACGCCGACATGTCTGACCTTCCCGCTCTTAAGCAACGGGATCAGCTGCGGAGTCCAGCGTGCTACATCCGCCGGATTGTGGATCCAGTAGAGGTCGATGCAGTCGGTGCCGAGGCGTGCCAGGCTCTGCTCCAGCATGTCCGCCACCGGATCGTCGCCGGTTCCCGCGGCTTGCGGGGTGAACTTGGTGGAGAGCTGGTAGTCGTCGCGGGCATAGCGCTTCAGGACTTCCCCGAGAACGGTCTCGGAACGGCCCATGCCATAGACCATGGCGGTATCCCACAGGGCGAAGCCGGCCGCATGCGCCTTGTCCGCGAGCTCTTCCAGGCCAGCCCGGGTTAGGGGGCTGCCGAAATAACCGTCGCCGGTTTCGCCGCTGTCGCCCCAGGCCCCGGTTCCCAGTGCGACCGTGGGTGTCTTCAGCCTATCGATCGTCATGTTTGCTCCATGCTTGTTCACTTCGTTCTGCGGCCGGGTTCGCCTGACCAGAACCTGCCGACACTATGGTGTGCGGCGACGTCGGACTGTTAGTCCGATGCGCCGGGATTGCTGCCTGATCCTCCAGAAGCTGCGGCTCGCATTGCCGCGCTTCCGCCCGCGTGCGATTGTCGCATTCATGGAAAAACTCTCCGAAATCGCGGCCTTGATTGCCCGGCACGTCTCCAAGGATGGCTTCCACGCCACCCCTCTTGAACGTGTGACGCTTGTTCGATCCTCCACCGTGACAATGCCAATGCCGAATGTTTACCGGCCGCAACTGTGCCTCGTCGCGCAGGGGCGCAAGGAGGTCATGCTGGGCGATCGCGTGTTCACATACGCACCGGGGCGCTATGGGGTCGTGACCTACGACCTGCCAGCCACAGGCCATGTGGTCGAGGCGACGCCCGACAAGCCCTATCTCTGCCTGTACCTCGATTTCGATCCGGTCATGCTGGGGGACTTGGCACAGCGCGTGCCCCCGCCGGGAACGCCCTCCTTGCCCATAGGCAAGACGGTGTCCGGAGCCGGCTGCAGCCTGCTCGACGCGGTCCTGCGCCTGCTGCGCCTGCTCGACGATCCGCCGGCGCTGCCCGTGCTCGGCCCGCTCGCCGAGCAGGAAATTCTCTATCGCCTGCTTGCCGGCCCGGACGGCGCCAGGATGCGCCACATCACCTCCAGCCAGGGCCGGGTGGCCCAGGTCGGCCGTGCCATCGCCTGGATCGGGCAGAACTTCCGGGAACGGTTCAGCATCGAGCGGCTTGCCGCGGAAGTCGGCATGAGCCCGTCGAGCCTGCACGAGCATTTTCGCGCCGTGACGGCGATGACACCGCTGCAATTCCAAAAACAGCTCAGGCTGCAGGACGCGCGCAGCCTGATGCTGGTCCAGGACATAGATGCGACGACCGCCGCCTTCCGCGTGGGATACGAAAGCCCGTCGCAGTTCAGCCGCGAATACCGCCGCCATTTTGGCGAACCGCCGGCGCGCGACATAGCCCGCTTGCGCGCCTCACCGGGCCTGGCGGTGGTCGCTTGAGGTTCCCCTTGCCGGGGCGCGTTCATGCAGCACCAAACCAATTGCAAAATAAAATCAGTTGGCCTAACCTGAACCGATTGCACAATGCAATCGGATCGCGCGAATGCCATGTGAGGAACAGGCAATGGCCAAGCTCGTCTTCGGAATGAATCAGTCGCTGGACGGCTATGTCGACCACACGGCCTTCGGGCCAAGCCCCACGCTCTTCCGCTACTTCATCAAGGAGGCCGAGCGGCAGTCGGGCAGCATCTACGGTCGCCGCATGTATGAGATCATGCGCTACTGGGACGACGAGCATCCTGAATGGGATGCCGATCGGCTTGCCTACGCGGCGGCGTGGCGGCGCCAGCCGAAATGGGTCGTCTCACGCTCGTTGCAGTCGGTCGGCCCCAACGCCAGCCTCGTCGGGGATGACCTTGAGGGCGAGATGCGCAAGCTGAAGGCTGAGTACGACGGCGAGATCGAAGTCGCCGGCCCGGACTTGGCGCGAAGCCTCACCGAACTGGGCTTGATCGATGAGTATCGGATCTACCTGCACCCGGTCGTGCTTGGCCGCGGCAAGCCTTATTTCGCCGGACCCCGGCCGCCGCTTCGCCTGATGGCGCATGACCGGATCGGCGAGGATGTGATCAGGTTGACCTACGCTCCGGCATGATTTCGCGACGGTCTCCGGTGGTCAGGTGAGCCGGACGATCTTGAAGCCCTCGACCTCCTTGACGACCGGATGGCCCTTCCAGCGCTCGACATCGTGCAGCACGACAAGCTTGGACAGGTCGCCGCCAAGCTCGTCATTCATCTTGTCGATGGTTTTCAGCTGCTCCCAGACGCTGCCCACCGCATTGTTGAGCGGGACATAGACGCCGTCGTGATTGTGCCCGGTGAACTGGCGGCGCGAATAGACGCAATCGCCGGAGATGACGCGGCGGCCGGCATCGGTGTCGACGAGCACGAATTGCTGGCCGATCGTGTGGCCGCTGCCAAGCCGCGCATGGATGCCGGGCAGGATGTTGTCCTTGTCGCCGTCGATGAGCGTCACGCGATGCTCGATCGAGGCTTCGAGGGCGGTGCGCAAATTGTCGGGATCGATGATGGCGGTCAGATGCGCGAAGCGTTTCGGCAGCGCGATCGCCTCATACCACGAAAGCAGTTCGCTCTTCTGGATGTGGATATGCGCGCGCGGGAATTCGGCGATCGAGCCCATATGGTCGAAATGCGCATGGGTGACCACGATGTCGCTGATCTGATCGGGTGCGATGTCGAGCGCCGCCAGCATCCGCACCGGCGAGATCCATGTCGGGATGCCGAACTTCTGCGAGAAGCTGTGGTCGTCCTGCATGAAGCCGCTATCGATCAGCACATTGCGTTCGCCGTTGCGCGCGAGCACGAAGGAGAAGGGCAGGTCGACCACGCCGTCATTGTACATGCCGCTGATGAGATCGACCCAGGGCTGTTCCCTGGAGCGCGCATATTCCAGCACGAAGACTTGCCATGTCGCGGATTGCGGAACGGTCATCGGCATTCTCCTCCAATTCAGCTTTCGGCAAGCGAGCGGCCAAGGCTGGCGAGCCCGACCGCGACAATCAGGATGGCGCCCTGGAACACGAATTGCGAGAAGGTCGGCGCGCCGAAGATGTTGAGCCCGTTGAAGCCGAGCACGATGATGAGCGCGCCGATGAAGGTGCCCAATATGTGGAACTCGCCGTCGCGCAGCGTGGCCGATCCGAGGAAGACGGCGGCGAAGGCGGTCAGCAGATAGGAATCGGCGGCATTGGTCGTGCCGCTGCCGAGCCGGGCGGCAAGCAAGGTTCCGGTGAGAGCCGCGCACATGCCGGAAAGCACGAAGCCGAGGATCTTGATGCGGTCGACATTGATGCCGGCGAGCCGGGCCGCGGCGGGGTTGCCGCCGACCGCCTGGATCTCCTGGCCGATCGCGGTGCGTTCGACCAGCAACCACAGGCCGCCGAACACCAGCGCCATGAAGATGATCGGGTTGGGGATGCCGAACAGCCAGCGCCCCAGCGCCAGTTGCAGGAAGGCTTCCGGCACGCCGGAGACGATCGGCACGCCTGCCGAATAGGCGAATGAGAGGCCGACCAGCACGGTGCCGACGCCGAGCGTGGCGATCACCGAATTGACCTTGAGCTTGGTGACGATCACGCCGTTGACGACACCGATGAGGGCGCCGAGCGCGAGCACGATCAGAACCGCCACCGGGATCGGCAAATGGTTTGCCACGATCAACCCGGTGACGAGCACGCCGTGCAGGCTGGCGGCATAGCCGACCGAGAGGTCGAGCTCGCCGACGATCACGGCCATGGTCAGCCCGCCGGCGATGATCATGGCGAGGGATGCCTGGCTCAGCACGTTGATGAAATTATTGTAGGTCGGAAAGGCGTGCGGCGACAGGAACGAGAAGACCAGGATCATCACGAGCAGGCCGATGATCGTGCCATAGCGCGCGAAAACACCGAGCGCGGCCCTGGTGCCGGGCGAGAGGCGTCGCCTGTAGCCGGCGTCACTCATGCGGAAACCCTTTCTTCGGTTAAGGCATAGCTTGCCTCGATGATGGCGCTGCGGGTGAGGTCGGTGCCGGCGAGCTCACGCACGATCCGTCCTTCCGCCATCACCAGGACCCGGTCGCACAGATCGGGGAGCTCGTCCGGTTCGGACGAGATGACGAGCACGGCCATGCCGTGTCCGGCGAGCTCGCGGATGAGACGGTGGATTTCCCCGCGAGCGCCGATATCGACGCCGCGCGTCGGCTCGTCGAGGATGAGGACCTTCGGCTTCGAGCGCAGCCAGCGGCCGATGACGACCTTCTGCTGGTTGCCGCCGGAAAGCCGCCCGACCGGCTGTTCCGGCGAACTGGCCTTGATTGACAGGTCGCGGATCGTAGCCTGCGCCAGCCGCGCGCGCTTGCGCGGGCTGATGAAGGGCAGGACCGGGCTGGCGAGCAGAGGCGTGAGATTGCCGAGGCTGAGATTGAAGGCGATGGATTTGTCCAGCAGCAGCCCCTCCGTGCGGCGCTCCTCCGGCACAAGGCCCATCCCGGCGCGCACCGCGCCGGCCGGCGTGCGCGGGACGAACGGTCTTCCCTCTATCGTCATGGTGCCGGCATCGGGCCGGTCGGCGCCGTAGAGCAGTCGCGCGAGTTCGCTGCGCCCGGCGCCGACAAGGCCGCCGAGCCCGAGCACCTCGCCGCGGCGGAGGTCGAAGCTTGCTTCCTCCACGCGCGGCAGGCGGCGCAGGCCCCGCACGGACAGCACGATCTCGCCGCCCGTCGCCTCGCGCGACTTGGGCAGGTGCTCGACCGCCCCGCCAACGATTGCCTGGACCAGCCCGCGCCGGGTCAGGTCGGGGCCGCCGAGGACCGCCACCGATCGGCCATCGCGGAAAACGGTGACCCGACTGCACAGATCGAGGATCTCATCCAGCCGGTGCGAGACGTAGAGCACCGCCACGCCCGCCGCCGAAAGCCCCCGGATGATGGAGAAGAGCTTGCGGCATTCGCCTGCCGACAGCGAAGCGGTCGGCTCGTCCATGACGATGAGGCGCGCCTTCCACACCAGCGCGCGGGCGATGCTGATCAGCCAGTTCTCTGCCGTCGACAGGCTCTTGGCCGCGGCATCGAGCGGCGCGGTTAGGCCAACGCGCTCGATGATAGGCGCGACGTCGCGCTGGATCGCGCTCCAGTCGACCAGGCCGAGCCGCGTCTTCTTCTTGGGCAGGCCGAGCATGATGTTCTCGAGCACCGTCATATCCGGCACGAAGGCCAGCTCCTGATGGATGAAGCTCATGCCGAGCCCGCTTGCCGCGTGCGGCGACAGGATCGCCACCGGCCTGTCCTCGATCGCGATCTCGCCCGTGTCCGGCTGGGTCACGCCGGCCAGGATGCGGATCAATGTCGACTTGCCGGCGCCGTTGGCGCCGACCAGCCCGTGCACTTCGCCGGGCAGCACGGAGAGCGACGCGCCGCGCAGCGCCTGCGCTCCTCCGTAGGATTTGCTGATCGCATTCGCCGCCACGAACGGCACCGCCGGCGGCGCCGCCATCGCTGTCGGGACTGGGTTCATGGGTGAAGCGTTGAGGTTCCTATTTCATGGCGTCCGGATGCTTGGCGATGAAGTCGTCGATAGTGTCCTTGGTGACGAGCACCGCGGGCACCTCCACCGCCTTCGGCGTCCAGTCCGCGCCGGCCTTGCGGATCTCCGGCAGCAGTTTGATCATATTGTAGCCTTCTGTATAGCTGTCCTGCCAGGCGGTCGCGGTCATGAAGCCGTTCTTGATGTTCTCCAGCGCCTGCGCGTTGCCGTTGACGCCATAGACCTTGACGTCATCGCGGCCCTGCGCCCTGAGCGAGCCGATGGCGCCGATCGCCGGATCGTCCCAGCAGCCCCAGATGGCGAGATTCTCCTGGCCCGCCGGGTGCGAGGCCAGCCAGGCATTGGCATATTGCGCGCCATCCTCGAAATAGCCGGGGATGCGCACCTCGTTCTTGGTGACCTTGATGTCGGGATTGGCCGCGAGCGCCTTGTCGAGCTCGACCTCGCGGTTCCGGCAGACCTCGCCGGTGTGATAGGTCAGCGCCAGGATGGAGCCCTTGCCGCCCATCGTCTTCAGCATCAGCTCATTGACCGGCACCACCATCGGCCCGCCCGAGCCATTGGTGGCGGCGACCGAGCTTCCGAGCCCGCCACCCCAGGTGACGACCGGGATATTGGCCGACTTGGCGCCCTGGAGCCCTGCCCCGATCGAGGAATAGGGAAACACCATATCGACGATTGCCGCCGAGCCGCGCTGCGCGAAATTCTGGATCGCGGCATTCGCCTGGTCGGCGCTGCCTGCCGCATCGATGACCGAAACGTCCCAGCCTATCTCCTTGGCGGCCGCCTTGGCGCCAACGATGTAGCGCGCGTTATTCGCCTCGGTTGCCGAGATCGAGACGATGCCGACCAGCGGCGTGTCCGCCCGAGCGGGAACCGCTGCGGCCGCGGCCGTCAACGCAGCCCCAATGACTATCCACTTCATGATCTCCTCCCTTGACGTCACGGCGCCTACCTCGCCGAACCGTTTCGCTAGATTATGCGGATAACAACGGCAATCAAGCAAATTTTCAGCGATTTGGCCTAGACAAAGCCCATCACGGCGACCAAAACTTAACTAATCGATTAGCTGGGTTCGCTGTGGCCACCATAAAGGACGTCGCTCGCAAGGCAGAGGTATCGACGGCAACGGTGTCGGCGGTGATCAACGATTCCGCTTATGTGAGCCCGGAATTGCGTGCCCGCGTCCTGGCCGCCGTCCGCGACCTCAGCTATGCGCCCTCGCTCGCCGCGCGGAACCTGAAGCGTGGGCGCAGCCAGTTGATCGCCCTGGTCGTGGCCGATCTCGCCAACCCCTTCTTCTCGCGCGTCGTATGGGCCGCGGAAGCGGCGGTCGCCGCCTGGGGCTACTCGCTGCTGATCTTCAACAGCGACGAGAAGCCGGAGGTCGAGCGTCGCATCCTCGCCCGCGTGCGCACACTCTCCTGCGACGGGGTGATTCTGGTCCCGGTCGGCGACTCGACGGAGCATCTGCAGAACGATCCCGACGGCAAACCGATCCCGACCGTGCTGTTCGGCCGTACCGTCGCCGGTGACAGGTCGGACACGGTGACGATCGACAACATATCGGCCGGCAGGCAGGCGACGGAATATCTGCTCGATCTCGGCCATACCCGCCTCGGCACGATCACCGGCCCGCTGCATGTCACCACCGGGCGGGGCCGCCTCGACGGGATGCTGGCGGCCATGCGGTCGCGAGGCCTGACGCTTGAATCGCGCTATATACGCTCGGGCGAGTTCCGTGAGGATGCCGCCTATTCGGTAGCGCGCAGCCTGTTGGAACAGCCGGCGCGGCCAACGGCGCTCTATGTCGCGAGCGGTCTGATGGCGCTCGGCGTGATGCGGGCAGTCGCGGATCTCGGCCTGCGCTGTCCGGGCGACATCTCCATCGCTTCCACCGACACCATCCCTGGCATCGGAGGCTTGCGTCCGCGCTTGACGCGCACCGAGCATCCTCTCGTCGACATGACCAACGAGGCGGTGCGGCTGCTCGTCGATCAGATCAGGCGTGGCGGTCCTGCCGAACCGCGCAATGTCGTCTTCCAGCCCTCGCTGGTGGTCGGCGACAGCTGCGCGCCGATCGTGGCGCAACCCGTGGCGTCGCCGCCCAGCTCCGCCCCAATGGGCCCTGCGCCCTGATCCGATCGAGGCTTGTGTCCTCGGGCGACCCCCATCCTTCGCCTCGACGGCAGAAATTCGTAGGGTCTCAGCCCGCCTGCGGGGCCGTTCGGGCCTGCACGGGCAGGCGGCGTTCGAACCCCCACAAAAGGGCCGGGCAGGCTAGAAGAGCCGCCGAGCCGAGGCCCAGCGCCGCGCCGGCGCTGCCCGTCCAAAGCGCAAGCTTGCCGCCGAGCCAAGGCGCGACCAGCATCGTGGCGTAGTAGACCGTGTAGAAGAGCCCCATTCCCAGCGCCCGTGTGGCCGGCGCCAGCACCCGCGCCGGCAGGCTCATGATCGCTCCAGCCGGCAGCCCGCAGACCAGGCCGAGCACTATCATAGTGGGCAGCACCGCTGAACCGCGCCATAGCAAGAGGACCAAGGCCGCGAAAGCGAGACAGCTTATCGCCAGCATGGCGTTGCGGCTCCTGCTCTGATCCGCGAGGTAGCCTCCCAGCGGAACCGAAAGAGCCGCGAGCCACAGCACGATGCTGACGGCCGAACCGGCGGCGGCGGTCGACCAGCCGCGCTCGACCAGCATCGACGGCGCGAAACTGAAGATCATGGCGAAGCCGACATTGTAGAAAGCCCAGATCAAACCCGCCAGCAGCACGGCCCAGACAGCAGGCTTCGCAAGCCGAGAGCCTTCCGCCGAAGCCGGAGCGGCGGCGGGTCCGGGTGGCTGGTAGAGGAATCCCACCAGCGCAAGCGCCGCGACGATGAGCGCCATCACGGCAATCTGCGTGCCCGCTATGCCGAATTCCGCCCCTATCAGCGGCAGCCCCGCGAGCGTGAGGGCGATGCCCAGCGGCCAAGAGTTGATGAAGATCGCCATCGCCGTGGCGATCCGCCGGCCCGTGAACCAGTCGACGACCATCTTGGTCATCAGCACGTTCAGCAGCACGCCTCCGACCCCGGAGATCAACCGTCCCGCGATCTGCGCGCTCCATGCGGTCGAGGTAAAAAGCAGCGTCTCGCCGGCCAGCATCATCGCCAGGCCGGCGAGCACGCTTGCCTTGTCGCCGAAGCGCCTGCCGATCGCGCCGCCGGGAAGCGCCAACGCAACGCCCGGGGCGAAGTACAGACCAATGAGCACGCCGATGTCGGCGAGGTTTGCGTCGAGCGCCTTGCCGAGTTCCGGCGCGATGGCCGCGATGCTCTGGAATTGCACCGCCATCGCGGCGCGGGCGACGAACAGAACGGCAAGGATGGTCCAGCTGCTGGGCATGGCACTGCTCCTGCTGAGGCACCTGGCGGCACGACTGCGGTAGAAAGCAACGAAGCTCTGGCGATCGATCTCCCGGATAATGCACTATTCGGCCCGCTCGGGAAGCCATCTGTCGCCTGGCACGAAAGCCCCCATCGCCAGCGCCAAGACGGCGCTCCCTCATCGACCTCAAGACTCATCGTTGACATATATTCACAACAGATATATGTACTTTGCATATTAGTGGAGCGTTCGATGAACGAGACCGATTTCCTCAAGGATTACGACCCGAGCGCCTTCCAGCGGCCCTCGGTGGCGGTCGACCTTGTGCTGCTCGGTATCCGCGCCGGCCGGCCTGCCGTGCTGCTGGTCAAGCGCGACCAGCTTCCGCATGCGGGGCGCTGGGCGCTGCCGGGCGGCTTTGTCGGCATCGACGAATCCCTCGACGCGGCCGCCGCGCGCGTGCTGCGCGAAAAGGCCGGCATGGGCGAGGCGCATCTCGAGCAGCTCTACACGTTCGGCGCGGTGGAACGCGATCCGCGCATGCGCATCATCAGCGTCGCCTATCTGGCGCTGCTCACCGAGCAGGCCTTCGACGCTGCGCTCGGCGCGAAGCCGGCGCTGCTGCCGGCCGCGATCCATGCGGCCCGGGCCGGAGAGACCGGCGGGCCGGTCGATATGCTCTCGCCGGACGGCGAAAAACTGACCCTCGCTTTCGACCATGCCGATATCCTGGCGACTGCGATGCTCAGGCTGCGCGGCAAGCTCGACTATTCCGATGTCGCCTTCGCGCTGCTGCCCGAATTCTTCACGTTGCGGCAGCTGCAGGACGTGCATGAGGCGATCCTGGGCACGTCGCTCAACAAGCCGGCCTTCCGCCGGCGCCAACTCGACAAGGGCTGGCTGATGGCGACCGGCGCCTATGAATCGGGCGCCGCCTTCCGCCCGGCCGAGCTCTATCGTTTCCAACGTCTCATGGCTGATTGAGGGAGAGACCATCATGGCCACCATTCGCAGTTTCGGCTTCATCGCCCAGCTTCGCAGCGAGGCAAGCAGCCACGTCATCCGCTACCGCAACGGCCGCGAAATGCAGAGCGGCCGCGGCCTGGTCTTCTGGTTCGTGCCCGAGACCGCCAGCATCGCCGAGCTGCCGATGGACGATCGCGAGATGACCTTGTTCGTCAAGGGCCGCAGCCAGGATTTCCAGACCGTCGCCGTGCAGGGCACGATCGGCTGGCATGTGGTCGATCCGGCGCTGCTCGCCGAACGCGTCGACTTCAGCATCGATCTCAGGACCGGCAAGCTGCGTGGCGAACCGATCGAGAAGATCCAGGCGCGCATCGCCGGCATCGCCAACCAGGCCGTGCAGCAATATCTCGGCCAGGCGCCGGTGCGCGCGCTGCTCGACGCCGGCCCGGCGCCCTTGCGCGAGCGGCTGCAGGCGCTGGTCGCCGCCGATCCCGCGCTGACCGACATCGGTGTCGCCGCCGTCGCCGTGCGTCTCACCAACCTGACGCCGACCAGCGAGCTCGAGCGGGCGCTGCAGACGCCGACCTTCGAGGCGCTGCAGCAGAAGGCCGACGAGGCGACCTTCCAGCGCCGGGCGCTTGCCGTGGAGAAGGAGCGTGCCATCGCCGAGAACGAGCTGGCGAACAAGACCGAGCTGGCGCGGCGCGAGAAGCTGCTCATCGCCGAAGAGGCCGAGAACGCCCGCAACCGCGCGACCGGCGCGGCCGAAGCGCAGCAGATCGAGGCCGGCGCCGAGGCCGAGCGGATCCGCGCCATCGAGGGCGCCAAGGCGGAAGCCGAACAGCAGCATATCGCCATCTACCGCGACCTGCCGCCCGCGATCCTGCTCGGCCTTGCCGCCCAGCAGCTCGCCGGCAAGCTGGACAAGATCGAGCATGTCAACGTCACGCCCGACCTGCTCGCCACGCTGCTTGGCGAGTTCCGCAAGGGCCGGGCGGTCATCGAGGCGCGCTGAGGAGGGGGCATCAATGGCCGCGAACCGTCCCCGCGCGGTCTTCGTGACGCGCGAGACCGACTACGAGCTGCTGATCGCGCATCACGCGACGCGTGGCCAGGCTCGTTTCTTTCTCGAGACGCGCGGCCAGCGGCTGGAAGACGTCGAGGCCCGGCACGATCGCTTCCACGCGGTGCTCGGCACGGCGCGCGCCTCGGTGCCGGCCGACTGGCGCCAGACCCTGGTGAGTCGTGCCGACCTCAACCGCTTCCTGTTCGCGCCCGACGACGTCATTGTCGCCGTCGGGCAGGACGGCCTGGTCGCCAACGTCGCCAAATATCTCAACGGCCAGCCGGTGCTTGGCGTCAATCCGGCGCCGGATCTCTATGACGGGGTGCTGGTGCGCATCGGCGCCGGCAGGCTGGCCAGGCTGCTTGTCGCCAGCGTCGCCGGCGACGTCGACATGGAGTCGCGCACCATGGTCCAGGCCGAGCTCGGCGAGGGCGAGATGCTGCTTGCGCTCAACGAGATTTTCGTCGGCCATCGCAGCCACCAGTCGGCCCGTTACCGGATCGAGGCGGAAGGCGAGGCGGAGGATCATTCCTCCAGCGGCCTCATCGTCGCCTCCGGCACCGGTGCGACCGGCTGGGCGCGCTCGATCATGGAAGCGACGCATCTGGAGCTGTCGCTCGGCCGCGAGGAACATGCGGTCGGCTTCTGGGTGCGCGAGCCCTTCCCGAGCATCGCCACCGCCACGAAATTGCGGGCGGGCAAGATCACCGAGAAGCCGCTCTTCATCACCTCGCGCATGAACGAGGGCGGCGTGATCTTCGCCGACGGCATCGAGCAGGATTTCATCGCCTTCGACTGGGGCAGGCAGGTGCGGCTGTCGCCGGCATCAAGGGTGCTGCGGCTGGTCATCGACCGGTAGGACCGAGTTGGCTGCAAACCTGCGGCAGTCAGTCCTGGACGGCATCGGTCTTTCCAGCCTTCCCGTTCGCACTGTCGAGCAGGGCGATCAATCCCTTGAGGATCTCGATCGGCGGCGGTGGGCATCCTGGAATGTGCAGGTCGACCGGCACCACGTCCGACACGCCACCGACGACGGCGTAGCTGCCGGCGAAGCAGCCGCCGTCCTTGGCGCAGTCGCCTAATGCAACCACCCATTTCGGGTTGGGCGTCGCCTCAAAGGTCCGCTTCAGCGCCTCGCGCATGTTCTTGGTCACCGGCCCGGTGACCATCAGCACATCGGCATGGCGCGGCGAGGCGACGAAGCGGAAGCCGAAACGCTCGATGTCGTAGAAGGCGTTGTTGAGCGCGTGCATCTCGAGCTCGCAGCCATTGCAGGAGCCGGCGTCGACCGCGCGGATCGACAGGCTCCGGCCGAGTTTCCGGCGCGCCATGCCGTCAAGCGCGCGCGCCAGCTCGTCGACGGCAGCATTGCTGACTTGCGGCGCGCGTTCCGTCAGGGGCGGGCGGATCAGGCTTTCGAAGAGCAGTTTTCGCATGGTTCTACAGGTCGTGGCCGGAATAGGAGCAGTTGAACGATTTGTTGCAGAGCGGGAAATCGGCGACGATGTTGCCCTCGATCGCCGCCTCCAAGAGCGGCCACTGGAACCATGACGGGTCGCGCAGGTGGCAGCGCTCGATCAGGCCGTCCTCGCCGATGCGCAGCCAGACCAGTATGTCGCCGCGAAAACCCTCGACCAGCGCCATGCCTTCGCGCGGCCCTTCTGGCGCAGCGACCTCGGCGAGGGTCGGGCCGGTGGGCAGCCGCCCGAGAATCTGCTCGACCAGCGACAGGCTCTGCTCGACCTCCCGCACGCGGATCCAGACGCGCGCGTTGACATCGCCCTCCTGTAGCACCGGCACATCGAAGGCGAGCTCGTCATAGGGCGCGTAACCCGGCATGCGCCGCGCGTCGAAATCGCGGCCAGAAGCCCGGCCCACATAGCCGCCGGCGGCATATTGCCGGGCAAGCTCGCCCTTGAGCCGGCCGGTCGCCACCGTGCGGTCCTGCAGAGAGGCGGTGTTGTCGTAGAGCTCGACCAGATGCGGGAAGCGCAGCCTGATATCGGCGATCACCGATCGGATGGCATGCGTCCCCGCCTCGTTCAGATCGCTTGCCGTGCCGCCGGGCAGGATGCGGTCGCGCATCAGGCGATGGCCGAAGGCGGCATCGGCGGCGCGCAGCACGCGTTCGCGCAGCACGCCGCAATGCGCGTGCATGATCGCGAAGGCGGCGTCGTTGCAGATGGCGCCGATGTCGCCGAGATGATTGGCAAGGCGCTCCAATTCGGCCATCAGCGCCCGCAGCCAGATCGCGCGCGCCGGCGGCGTGATGCCGAGCGCCGCCTCCACCGCGCGGGCAAAGGCGAGCGAATAGGCGACGGTGCTGTCGCCTGAAGTTCGGCCCGCGAGTTTCGCGGCACGATCGATCGATGCGCCCTCCATCAACCCTTCGATGCCCTTGTGCACATAGCCCAGCCGCTCCTCCAGCCGCACCACGGTTTCGCCGCCTGCCGTGAAGCGGAAATGCCCCGGCTCGATGATGCCGGCATGCACCGGCCCGACAGGAATCTGGTGGAGGCTCTCGCCCTCGGCCGCCAGGAACCGGTAGGTCGACGCGGCCGCCGGCCCGCCGGGCCTCGCCGCCAGCGGGTGGCTGACGCTCCATTGGCCATGATCGAGCCAGCGGCGGGTGTCGGGCAGCCCCTGCGGCGCCA
>CCNC01000201.1 GCA_000824845.1 Mesorhizobium sp. ORS 3359
CGCGACCTGCGAATGGCCGACGACTCCAACGATACCGCACATCGCACTGCCCTCCCCTTTCAGTAGGAGATCGAGCTGAACATTTACCGGAGATACTAACTCCGCGTGACGAGCAGTCGATCGTTCATTCAAAGGAGGGCAACCCGGTTTGGGGACCTTCCGAGGTCCGCTAAGTGTCCTGCGGCGCGGTCTAACCCACAACGGTCCAACTGTGGAAATAGACTTCATGCAAGGAATTCTACGTCGATAGCTGCACTGCATTTATTGGGCGGGTGCCAGGGACCCACCTACCCTATCGGCTGACCAGCTCGACAAACACGCTGGATGACGACGCCCCAACGCGGTCGAGCCCATTGCCAGAGCAGGCGCGCAGAACCGGAGGCCGATTTACCTCGACACTAACATATGTTGCCGACCGAGGTCTGATGCGCCCGAGCATTGGTCCATGGCGTGAAACAATCAGACCGCCGCGTCATTAGACACACCGGTCGGAAATGTTTGTTTTAATCCAGCCCTGGCGGGCGGCTTTTCGTCAGAGCCAGCCGCGAACGCCGCGGGCAACAGAACGGTGAGGCAGGGGTGCCAATTCCTCGATATCTAAACGAGCAGAAGCTCAGCTTCGAATGCCCGCGATGTCACCATCCCATCGTAAGGAAGGGCTCATGGTTCAAAGTCATCGCCACATTCGAATGTCCGGCCTGCCATGCAACGTTGCGTCTTGGATATCCAGAAAAGTTGCGAATTTTTGAGCGTCACAAGCATCTCATTGGTCGACCTGCCGACCGTTAGCAGGTGGGCTCAAACCTGGGAAGCGACGGGCCGGAGGGAGATCGCTTGTGGTGACCATCATCTGTTTGCACGGCGATCACATGACAAATGGTTGGTAATTTGAGGTTAGCCGACCTTGCCCAGGTCGGTTAGGCCCGACGGTGTCACCAAACGTACCCCAACGGCGGAACTGTCGGGCCGCTCGTAGGGGAACGATCGACGACTACTTCTTATCTTCGGGGGCGTGGTTCATAGCCAGATCGGATATCACAGCTAAATCCATCGCAATGGATCCCTTCCCGATGCCCAAACCGCCCACATGTCGGTTCCCTGCTGCCAGGGTTGCAGACACCCGATCCCACCGCCTGTCATTCGGGTAATATATTGGGGTCAGCTACTCACCCTGACGCGCAAAGCCTCGGCTTGGTACCTGCCTGTCCAAGGATCTTCGGAAATCACAAGCACCTCCAGGAGAATACCAAGGGTACCGCTACAGGGGCCGCTTCTCCTTCGGGTCGGCATCATCACGCTTGATAGAATTCCCGGTACCATTGAACGAAACGCGGAACTCCAATCTCGACCGGAATCATCGGCCTGAAGCCGGTGGCCTCTTCTAGTGAACTGACGTCCGCGGAGGTAGCCAAAACGTCGCCGGGCTGGGGGGGCATGTGGTTGCGGTTGGCCTTTCTGCCAAGTGCACCCTCCAGAACTTCGATCAATCGGTTGAGCTCAACTGGGGAACTTCCGCCGATATTGTGTATCCTGAAGGGTGCGTTGCTGCTTGCCGGATCAGGTGCCGCGCTACTCCATTCTGCATTGGCTCTCGCGGGCTGTTGCATTACGCGGACCACACCCTCGACGATATCATCGATATAGGTGAAATCACGTTGCATGTTGCCATGATTGAAGACGTCGATCGGCGCGCCGGCAAGTATTGCCTTCGTGAAGATGAACAGGGCCATATCCGGCCGGCCCCATGGCCCATATACGGTGAAAAACCGCAGTCCCGTCGTCGGGAGCCTGAGAAGATGGCTGTAAGAATGCGCCATCAGTTCGTTGGCTTTCTTGCTGGCGGCGTACAGACTCAGTGGGTGGTCGGCGGAATCTTTTTCCGAGAAGGGCATACGTGTGCTGCCACCGTAGATCGAGCTCGAGGATGCGTAGACCAGATGACGAACAGAAGCGTGCCGGCACCCCTCGAGGACATTGAGAAACCCTTTGAGATTGCTTTCCCCATACGCGTGCGGATTTACCATCGAGTAGCGTACTCCGGCCTGTGCCGCGAGATTGACGACGATCTCGGGATCGACTGAGCCGAACAGCGCCGAAATACGGGTCCAGTCCGCGAGATCGGCGTGCTCGAATTCAAAATGCGGAAATTCTAGCAGCCTATCGAGCCGGGCGCGCTTCAGGTTGACGTCGTAATACTCGTTCAAGGAATCGAGCCCGACGACTTTCCAACCGTCGCAAAGCAGCCTCCGGCAGAGATGAAAGCCGATAAATCCGGCTGCTCCAGTGATCAGAACGGGCCTGCTGACGGTCATGCATATCCCAAAAGCTTACAAGTCGGACCAACCTCACGAGCGTTTTGCATTTCACGTCTGTTGAACACGAGACGCATCATCAGAATGATCGATGAAAGTTTCGCCACGCCGATCGATAACCGGAACATCACTTTTAGCTCAGGCAAGCCATGCTCCCGGCGTACTTGAAGGCAACTGCGGCGGATCACGACCTTGATGAGGCACCTCTTGCCCTCGAGGACTCCAGGTGGACTGACGTGGCTGACTACGCACTGGACGACGGCGGACCGATCCTGCGCGCATATCCGCCTTTGCCAGGGGAATTTGCGGAAATCGGGATCGCTCATCATCTTGAGACCGTCGTACGGCGATACCCCGACAAGGTCGCGATCCATGATGGCTCGGAGCAACTGTCATATTCGGCGCTCGGCGCGGCGGTTGAAAAGCTGTCGCGCCGCGTTGCAAGGTCTGCGGCGCAAGGCAGCCCGGTCGGTATCTGCCAGCCAAGTTCCGTCTGGAACGTCGTTGCCATGCTCGCAACGATTGCCGCCGGGCGGATTTCAGTGCCGCTGAACGCAAAGGACCCCGACGCCCGGATCCTGGAGATTGTGTCAGCGGCCAGGCTCTGCGCAATGCTGGGACTGGGCCACAGGCCCGGCGACCTGCCGGCGGACGTCGAATGGATTGATGTGGGCGCCGACGCGGACGGTGACCTTTTGGCCGCGCCGCTTCCCTCGCCCTTCGTCGATCAGCCGGCGATCATCCTTTATACGTCGGGCAGCACGGGGCGTCCCAAGGGCATAGTCAACAGCCAGCGCGCCCTGCTTTGGCGTGTGCAACAATATGTCGATGCATGTCACATCAACTCGGACGATGTCTTTCTTCCCCTGACAGGCCCGGCCACGATTGCCGGCTGTCGCGAAATTCTTGCGGCCGTCCTGACAGGCGCCACCTTGCAGCTCGTCGATCTGGAAGCGATTGGCCTGCGCGGCGTTTGCGCCAGGATCAAGGACCAGGGTACCACAGTCACCTACCTGGTGCCGGCCTTACTTCGCGCGCTCCTGTCCAGTTCTCCCGTCGAAACGTTCAGTTCGCTGCGGGTCGTGCGGGTCGGCGGAGAGAGAGTCCTCTGGAGCGATATTGCGCTTCTGCGCAAAGCAGTTTCGCCGGGTTGTCTTGTCCAGATTGGCTATTCGTCGACAGAGACCACCGGATCACAGTGGTTCTTGCCCCCGCAACCGGCAGACGCCGAGGCGGATGTGCCGGTTGGGCGTCTGTTGCCGGGAATATCCTTTGTCATAGTGAACGAGAAAGGACGTGTTGCCCTCCCCGGCGAGACGGGCGAGCTGGTGATAAAAAGCCCTTATGTGCTTCTCGGGCACTGGGAAAATGGCGCCGTCCTACCCGCTGATCCCGACACCGTTGACCCCAACCAACGGATTTTTGCCACCGGCGATCTTGTGCAATTGGGTGGCGATGGCCTGTTGAGGATCATTGGCCGAAAGGGTCGCCAGATAAAGATCAACGGCCGCCGCATCGAGCCAGCCGAACTCGAGAGGGTAATGCGATCGGCCTCATTCGTTCAGGAAGCAGTGGCGGTGGTGACGGAGACAAACGAGCTTATCGCGTTCGCAATCCCGAATAATGCTGCCGGCCCACGTTTCACAGACGATCTTCGCAGGCTGATTGCAGATGCGTTGCCTTCGCCCTTGCGGCCGCTGCGACTTCACCGCGTGGATCAGATCCCCCGCCTTAGCGGCGGAAAGGTTGATCTGGCGAAACTTGCAAAGATGGACCATCTGGCAAGGAAGCCGACGACAATTGCCGATCCGCCAGGTCCAGGAAATGACTTCCAAACACGTCAGCTGGTGGAAAAGGCGTGGCGCAAGGTTCTCAACACACACGTAGCAGCAGGGCGATGGGATGAAGCCGGAGGGGACTCACTGAAACTGCTGCATTGCGTCATGGAGATCGAGACGCTCATCGGCCAGGAACTGGGCCTTGAGGGCTTCACCGTTTCGATGACCGCGGATGAGATGGTCAGGGCGGTCGTCGCGGCGCGGTCAGCCTCTTACGGCAAAGCAGCCCCGGAGCATGATCCGCCGCTGGTTTTTCTATTTCCTGGATCTGTCGGTTACGGTCCAAGCCTTGCCGCCTTCGCATCGGCGATGCGGGCGACCGCAAAGGTCGTACCGGTTCGCTACCCAGGTCTCGCGATGATCCTCAAGGGTCAACGCGAGCTGGCAAGCATGACGGATGCTGCGGTCCAACAGATCAACCGTGTCCAGCCATCGGGGAATGTCCGGCTACTTGGCCACTCGCTGGGCGGGGCGGTCGCAATGGAAGTCGCCGCCCGCCTGCTTGAGGCCGGCCGGCCCGTGAGGTTCGTGGGGATCCTGGATACCAGCCTCGAGGGTGAGCGCAGCCGCCTTTGGGATACGGTTGCACGCACGTTGCGCAGACTACGCTCCAACCGTATCTCGTTTTATCGCGTTGCCTGTCGCGCACTCGCGAAGATCACGGTCAGAATGGGTCATGAAAGCCGTCTCGCAGACGCGATCGACCGTTACACCGATGGCCAGTTCAACGGGGCTTGCTTCCGCATCAAGCTAGAGCTGCAAGAGGTGCTGCGGGCTCAGGCGTTCTTCCGCTGGCTGAAGGAACCCAAGCCAGCACTTCCAATCCAGGGCACGCTGTTTCGCTGCGCCCGCCCGGGCATGTCCCTCGCCATCGGATGGGATCGGGTGTTCAGCCATCTTCACGTTGTTCCAGTCGTCGGCAGCCACATCGATCTGGTCGTCGAGCCACATGTCGCAACCAACCGACCGCTGATCGAGAAGGCCGTTCTGGAGACCTATACGGGGGTCGAAACGCTTCGACTGGGGGGCTAGCAAGCATGATTTCGAAATTCACACGGCAAGCATTGGAATTGGATGCCGCCACAGAAGCGGACCGCATCATTTCATCGACGCGCGAACAGGTTCTGGTCACGCTTCGGCGGCGCGGCGTGGTGGTCGGGCTGTCAGGTGGCATCGACAGTTCCGTCGTCGCATCCTTGTGTGTACGCGCCTTCGGCAAGGAAAAGGTGCTTGGCATACTGATGCCGGAGCGAGACTCCTCGGGGGACTCGCTGAGGCTGGGACGTGTCATCGCGGCCCAGCTCGGCATCGCCACTCTGGTCGAGGACATTGCCCCGGCGCTCGATGCCATAGGCGCATACCGCCGGCAGAGCGAGGCGATCCGCTCCGTCGTTCCTGACTATGACGAAGGTTGGAAATGCAAGCTGGTGCTGACCTCCATTCTGGAAAGCCAGGGCCTCAACATCACCCGTCTTACGGTTCAAGATCCAAATGGGAGGACCAAAACGGTCCGGCTGCCTCCGGCAGCCTACCTGCAGATTGTTGCCGCGACCAACTACAAGCAGCGCATCCGCAAGATGACCGAGTACTACCATGCGGACCGTCTCGGTTACGCTGTTGCGGGTACACCCAACCGGCTCGAATACGACCAGGGTTTTTTCGTCAAGCAGGGCGACGGCATCGCCGACGTCATGCCGATCGTGCACCTCTACAAGACACAGGTCTACCAATTGGCTGAATATCTCGGGGTGGACGAGGAAATCCGCCGCAGGCCCCCGACCACCGACACGTTCTCCCTGGCGCAAAGCCAGGAGGAATTCTACTTTGCTCTGCCTTACCATCTCACCGATCTGTGCCTTTACGGAATGAACCATGGGATAGGAGCCGACGAGGTAGCGGCGGCGGCGGGCCTCACCGGCAGCCAGGTCGAAAAGGTCTTCAAGGACATCGAAGCCAAGCGCCGGGGAGCGCGTTATCTGCACTCTCGCCCTTTGCCATCCGTTCCGATGGACGTGGACTGAGCCGATGTGCGGGATCGCGGGAATATTGGCGCTGAACGCCACGGCGAAGCCGCCTTCCCGGGAGGCTTTGCTACGCATGGCTGCCGCGGTTTCCCATCGCGGTCCAGACGAGCGGGGGCTGTACCGTGACAGACGTGCCGGCCTGGCGCATGCCCGTTTATCAGTTGTCGATCTCCAGCACGGCCAGCAGCCGCTTGCCGATGCAGAAGGCCTGACTTGGATAGTGTTCAACGGCGAGATCTTCAATTACCTCGAGTTGCGGGACCGGTTGATCGCTCTTGGCCATCGGTTTCGCACCCGCTCCGATACCGAAGTCGTCCTGCATGCCTATCAAGAGTGGGGACAGTTCGCGTTCGAACGGTTGAATGGCCAATGGGCTTTGGCGATCTGGAACGCGGTTTCTGGGCGCCTGGTGCTGTCACGCGATCGCTATGGCATCTGCCCGCTGCATTTTTGCGAGCACGGCGGCCACCTTTTCTTTGCAAGCGAAATAAAGGCGATTTTCGCGTCAGAGGCCTCCATACCGCGCAGCCTTGACCCGGCGGGCCTTAACCAGACCTTCACCCTGTGGGCGGCTGTCGCTCCGCAGACCGTATTCGAAGGCATCCGCGAAGTTCGTCCTGGGCATGTCCGCGTCTACGACAAGGGCGTGGCGCACGAACAGGCATTCTGGCAACCGCGCTTTCCGAAAATTGGCGACCAGGACGAGGATCGGTTCAGAGGCTCCTTGAATGAAGCCGTCGAGGTGGTGCAGGCGGCTCTGGAATCCGCGACGGCCTCGCGAATGACGCAGGCCGATGTTCCGGTCGGCTGCTATCTGTCTGGTGGGCTCGACAGCTCCCTTGTCGCGAAGCTCGGAAGGCGCTTCGCCGGTGAGCGTTTCCACACCTTCTCGCTGCGTTTCGCCGACGCCGAATATGACGAGACCGATTTCCAGCGTCTGGTTGCCGCGCGGACGGCAAGCGAGCACCACGAAATCGTTGTCTCGCGGGGCGACATCGCAGATGTTTTTCCGGAAGTGGTCCGCCACGCGGAGCGGCCAATCCTCCGAACCGCTCCGGCGCCGCTCTTCCTGCTTTCGAGACTGGTCCGCGAACGCGGGATCAAGGTGGTGCTGACCGGGGAAGGCGCCGACGAAATGTTCGCCGGCTACGACCTTTTTCGCGAAGGCAAGATTCGCCGCTTCTGGGGACGCCAGCCGACGTCGACGAGGCGCGCGCTCCTGCTTCAGCGGCTTTATCCTTATCTCTCGCGCTCTCCCGTCCATGAGCAGGCGCTGGCGCGGCAATTCTTCGGGCGCAACATTGCTGCTCACCAAGCGCCTGGCTTCGCGCATGACACGCGCTGGCGCACGACGAGTGCAATCAAGCGATTGTTCTGCCCGGATATATCCGCCGCCGTGGAGCGCTGCGACGCCGTGACCGAACTGCTCTCGATGCTGCCGCCAGAATTTCGCCGCTGGAATACCCTCGCTCAGGATCAGCATCTGGAGATCCAAACCTTGATGTCGAGCTACCTGCTTTCCGCGCAGGGCGACAGGATGTTGATGGCTCACTCCGTCGAGGGCCGCTTCCCGTTCCTGGACGATAACGTCGCTGCCCTGGCAAACAAACTCCCGGACGCTTACAAGCTGCACGGCCTTGATGAAAAACATGTGCTGAAGCGCATGGCGGCGCCCCTCCTGCCGCTGGAAGTCGTCGCCCGAAAGAAGCAGCCCTATCGGGCTCCGAATGCGCTGAGTTTCTTCGCCAGCGGCGCGCCGGCTTACATCGGCGATGCATTGTCTGAGACGGCACTGCGTGCAGCTGGCGTCTTCGACCCTAATTCGGTGACCAGTCTGGTCAGGAAGTGCCAGGCCAAAACCGGCGGCGGCGATATGTCGAATACCGACAACATGGCTCTGGTGGGAGTGCTGTCGACGCAGCTTCTCCATCAGCAATTTGTAGCGGTCCGGCCCGGTGGCGCAGTGGTGCCGGACCTAAGCGTCGATGTCGACTATGAGAACAGGCAAAGGGTGCCAGCGTGATCCACGATGCTGTACCGCTCCTGCAAGACTATCTCGTCCGATCGGCCGGCCGCCTTGCCGACAAGGTGGCGTTGGTCTGCAACAGGCAACGCCTCACCTATGCCGAAATCGATGAGCGTTCGAATGGACTCGCACGCTATCTGGCGACCGCTGGCGTGCAACGCGGCGACCGCGTGATGATCTTCGCCGACAACACAGCGGAGACGGTCATCAGTTTCTGGGCGGTGCTGAAAGCGAACGCAGTCGTGTGCATCGTCAACCCGCTTACCAAAAGCGCCAAGCTTGATTATCTGCTCAATGACTGCAGCCCGGCGGCGCTGATCACCGACCAGCATCTGCGCTCGGTATTCAGTGGACCTGCGCACACGTGTCGATCGTTGCGCCAGGTGATCGTGTCAGGGCCGATCGAGGAGGACGAGCTCAGCCGGCTGCCCAGCGCCGTACGCTGGGAAAAGGCCGCCGAAAGAACGTCGGCTGGTCCGGAACGCAAATCGATTGACATCGATCTCGCCGCCATCGTCTACACGTCCGGATCCACCGGCGAGCCCAAAGGCGTGATGCTGACGCACCGCAACATGACCGCCGCATGCACTTCGATCGCGTCATATCTTGAGCTTCGCGAGGACGAAGTCATTCTCAACGTCCTGCCTCTCGCCTTTGACTACGGTCTCTATCAGATGCTTATGGCCTTCCGCGCCGGCGCCCGGCTGGTTCTCGAGCGCTCCTTCGCCTTTCCGGCGCGGATCCTTCAGATCATCAAAGACGAGAAGATCACCGGCTTTCCCGGCGTGCCCACCATCTTCGCTTCGCTGGCGGAACTGAAGTCGCTGAAGAACCACGACTTTTCGAGCATCCGCTATGTCACCAACACGGCCGCCGCACTGCCGCTCAAGCATATCGCCATGCTCAGGGAGCTGTTTTCGGGCGCCAGGATCTATTCAATGTACGGGCTCACCGAGTGCAAGCGCTGCACTTATCTGCCGCCCGAGGATCTCGCGCGAAAGCCGCTGAGCGTCGGAATAGCTATCCCGAACACCGAGATGTGGATCGTCGACGACAAGGACCGACGGGTGGAGCCCGGCAACGTCGGCCAGCTCGTCATCCGCGGCGCGACGGTGATGAAAGGTTATTGGGGCAAGCCGGAAGAGACCGCCACGCGGCTGAAGCCGGGTCCCTTGCCGGGCGAGCTGGTGCTTTACACCGGCGACTACTGCCGCATGGACGCCGAGGGCTATCTTTACTTCGTCGGCCGTGGCGACGAGATCATAAAATCCCGGGGAGAGAAGGTTTCCCCAAAGGAAGTCGAAAACGCGCTGGTGAACATTCCAGGCGTCAAGGAGGCTGCCGTGGTCGGCGTCCCCGATGAACTTCTGGGCCAAGCTGTCAAAGCCTTCGTAGTGCTGGAGCAGGGCGAGCGTGCAGGTGAGCGGCAGCTCCAGATGGAATGCCAGAAGCGGCTCGAGAACTTCATGGTCCCAAAATCCATCGTCATTGTATCCAGCCTGCCAAGGACGGAGACAGGAAAACTCAAGAAGGTTGCGCTTTTGTAGCCGCCTTGAGGTGCACACCGTATTTAGTTTTAACCGGAGAGCGGATTATGGATGCGGTTTCGGCAACGAAGTTCGAGGGCGAGATTTACACCAGACAAATCCGCGATTTTCTGGCGTCGAACTTTTACATCGCCGACGTGAAATCACTCAGCGCCACGCAGTCGCTGCTCGACCAGGGCATTGTCGATTCCACCGGCGTGCTCGAGGTCATCGGCTTCATTGAAGAAACCTTTGGCATCATGGTCGAAGACAGCGAGCTACTGCCGGAGAACCTCGATTCAATACAGGGAATAGCGCAGTTCATCGCCCGCAAGAGAGCATGAGCCGGTGTATGTTGCGTCCAGGCAAGCTTGGCGTTCGGCGCTTCGGTGAGGAGCCGGGCCCAGGCAGCCTGCGCAGATCAAGACGGCAAAGCCGCCTCTGAACTTCCTGGAATCACCGGTTCTAAATCCGCGGTTTCGCGTATCCAAGCACGACACGCGCCTCGCCGGCGCGGTTGCTGACGGTGCAAACGCCATCATAGCTCCTGCTGCGCTCGAACAGACCTGCGACCTGACGCTCCTGGCCCAGTCCTACCTCGAACAGAAGCGCGCCCCCAGGTCGCAGATACCGATGCGCATCTTTGACCACGCGCATGTGGATGGCGATGCCGTAAGGTCCGGCCGCGAAGGCTTCACGCGGCTCGAGAGTGATCAGATTTGAACGGTCGCCCTCTAGCCGTTTGTCAGAGATGTAGGGCGGATTGCAGACGACAACATCGATCGAACCTGGAGACACCAGGGCGGACAAAGGTTCGAAAAGATCGCCCTGCATGACCGACACGCGGTTGGCCAACCCGTGATGGGAGACGTTGCGGCGCGCCACCTCGACACAACTATCGGTAAGATCGCTGGCCCAGACCTGCGCCGTGGCAACATGATGGCCGATGCCACAGGCCAGATTTCCGGCACCGCAGCACATATCGACGACACGCGGTACCGGCAGCTTCATCAGACGCAAAAGGTCGACCGCGGTCGAGCCTAGCAGCTCCGTCTCCGGCCTCGGGACAAGCGCGCCTGAGGCAACCAGCATCTCTATTCCCATGAAGATGGTGCTGCCTTTGCTGTAGGCGCCCGCGACGTCGATATCCTCGCTCAAGACTTGCCTCCATCCTCGAAGCCGAGCGGTCGCCCGAGCTGCGCGACGCTATTGTGCCGCCGCGCTTTCCATCTCGTTGCTGAACCGGACTTCGATGGTATCTCCCGGTGCTACCTCGGCGTCCTCGTCCGATGCCTGCTTGCGCCATTGCCCATCGACGTTTCGAACGATCGTCATCTGAGCTCGAACGGTTTCGCCGGCGATAGACAAAGGCGCGGCGGTCGCACCCAAGGGCTGAAGTTTCTGGCTCGCGGCGCGGAGCCTCGTGCCGATGTCGGCCAGGCGAATCTCCGTGTCTCGCAACTCGTTCAGGAGACCGATGCGCCTTTGGTTCTCGTTGCGCTCGATTTGCCTGACAAAGTCTTCCTGCTGGCGCTGCGTTCTCATCAGTTCCACCGAGGTTTCCAACGCACGGCTTGACGAAAGCAGGACGGCGCGACGGACGTCGGCAAGCCTGTTGTTCGTCAGGTTGCCAGCCTTGAACGCTTTGGTGACCTGCTGCAAATCGTCCTCATCGGCCTTGACTCCGGCCGCTTCATCCTGCGCGCGCTTGGTCAGCGTCTCGATCTGGGCCGTAGCATCCTTCGCGCCCTTTTCGATAAAGCTCTGTTCTTGTTTGAAATTGTCCAACGAGAGCTTTAGCGCTTCCGCTTCGACCTTCGCTACCCCTGCTGCGAGCGCCGGGGCAAGGGGCGATCCTTGCGGCGGCTGGGTATCGAAGTTTTCCTGCTTGTCCAGTTCAGCGCGCAGGCGGGCGCTATGAAAATAGTCCCTGGTGTATTCGCCCCAGATCATCTCGTAGTCGCGTCGCAGATCGGTGGGATCCGGGCCTGCCTGGTTGGTCCGGGCCCGCAAGAGGCTGAAACCGCCGGCTACGGCGATTGCCTGTCGCACCGTCATCAGCGGACGATAAGCCTGCTGTCCAGGGTTGAGGACGTCGCCGGTCACATAGATCGGGCGATACTCGGCTATAGTCGCTGTCACGTCGCTCGGCCTCACGACCGCCATCTGTTCGCGGCCGTCCGGCGCGCGGACGTGGAAGATCTTTGTCGGCAGGATGGTCTGCATTCGGCTTTGCAATTCTGGCCGCGTCAGGCCCCCGACGGAAACCGCGCCGACTTCAGGCAGCACGATCGTGCCGTCCACCTGCACGACCGCGCGTTGTGTCCGGTCAGTAATGGAAGCAATTCCGATCTCGACGGTGTCGCCGGGCGAAATCCGGTAGAGCGTCGAAATGTCGGCCGCCAAGGCCAAAGGCGTGGTGCCCAAAACCGCAAGAACCGCAACGGAGAACCGGTTATGGCTGGTCATTGGAAGCGACCTCCTTGGGATTCGACATTCGCTTGGATGATAGTGCGCCCAGATGGCGGCGCCGACGATCCAACGCGGCGATTTGCGTCCTGCGCGACAATATGGATTGCGCGGCCGCGAAGGCCGACTTGGGGCGACGTAAAACCGGTAGGCGCGAACCTTCGCGGCCACAGGCCGGAGGAGCGCTGCAGGCGCGCCGCAATCCCGCGGGAAGAGTGGCCAGCTTCACGTCATGTAGCCCATTTCATGGCGGACCAGCCCACGATTGAAACGTCCCCGCCACCACGCGATGGTCCGTTTCAGGCCCTCGCGCAGGTCCGTTTGCGCCCTCCACCCGGTCGCACGCTGAAGCTGGGACGAATCCGCCAGCAGGGCGCGGACCTCGGAATTTTGCGGGCGCAGCCGGTTCTCGTCCCGACGCACAGGCTTGTTGGACCCGCTCAACTCCAGCACTAGGTCCAGCACGTCCGAAATGGTCACGGCACGCTCGCTTCCGGCATTGTAGGGATGGCCGAATTCGAGGTCAGCCGACCCGGCGCTAAGAAACGCCGCGGCAGTGTCTTCGACGAAGGTCAAGTCACGGATCGGACTTGTGTCTCCCACCATGATGGCCAGGCAATTCGCATCGATCGCTTGCCTGACGAGGGTCGGAACGATTGCACGCTCGCTTTGCCGCGGCCCGAAAGCATTGAATGGACGAAGCATCACTACCGGCACGTCGAAGGAGCGCGCGTAAGACTGCGCCATCATGTCGGCTCCGATTTTCGAAGCTGAATATGGCGACTGCCCCTGCAGGGGGTGGGATTCACTGATCGGCATCGTCAATGCGGTGCCATAGACCTCGCTGGTGGAGGTATGCACCACACGCTCGGTATCCCACTGGCGCGCCGCTTCCAGGACATTTACGGTGCCCATGATGTTGGTCTCAACATAGGACTGGGCGGCCGCGTAGGAATACGGGATAGCGATCAACGCCGCGAGATGGAACACAACGGACTGGCCCCGGATGATCCGGGTCAAGAAGGCGCTGTCGCGAACGTCGCCGCGAACCAGCTTGATGTGATTGCGGATGTCGTCCGGGAGATCATCCAGCCATCCGTGACTGTCGAAGGAATTGTAAAGAGCCAAGGCAGTCACATCAGCCCCGCCGCGGACCAGCGCCTCAGTGAGGTGAGATCCGATAAACCCATCCGCCCCAGTCACCAGAACTCTTTTGCCCTTGTAGTTCATGATCAGACAATCCCTGCAGCACCAAGATTCCAAATGACAAGAAGATGCGGCTAACCGGAAAGGTACGTTTCGCTTGGACGCCTCACAGTCATTCCAAGGACAATGAAGATTCCTCGAACGATCAGCGCTGCATCCGACAGAAGCGTCCGACGCGCATAGTACGAAAGATCAAGCCTAGCTTTGGCCGGGAACAGGACTTGTCTGTAGAAGGCTGTTGGCTCGACATCTAGGGGATAGAAGAGCGCCTCGTGGCGGAACTCGATCTGGGCAGGACCGAACAAGCCTGGCTTGTATTGCAGGACGGCTTCGTAGCCATCCCTGAAGCAGTCGGCGAACGACAAGCTCTCCGGACGAGGGCCGACCAGGGCCATTTCTCCTCTCAAGACATTCCACAACTGCGGCAGTTCATCCATCTTGCTGAAAGCGAGGACCTTGCCGACCCTTGTCATGCGCGCATCATTGGCAAGGGTCAGCGCGAGGCCCCCTGCATCGCATCGCGGGTAGAATTTTCGAAACTTGTACATTCGAAAGAGCTGGCCGCCGACGCCTATGCGGGTTTGGACAAAGATCACAGGGCGCCCACCTTCGAGCATCAGCGCCACCGTAACAAGCAGCATCAGCGGCGAGAACACGACGAGGCCCGAGATTGCCGCGACAACATCCATGACGCGCCGGCCAATCCCATGGTGTACGGACCTCGCGGAGAGCCGATGAATGGGTAGGTCGAACGCGTTCATGCAGCGGCCCCTTCACGCACGCTCCTGGCGAGTGTCGAGGCCAACGCATCCACCACGGCTTCCACGACTGGTGATGTGATCTGGGGATGCAGGGGAATGGTGAGCTCGCGTTCGGCGAAGCCTTCCGTGCAAGGCAAGTGCACCCCGGGGCAACGCTCGCGGTAGAGCGTCATTTGGTGGACGGGGGAGTAGTGAATCGTGGTCTGGATGCCTTGGGCACGCAGCCCGTCGATAACTTCTTGCCGGTTGACATAGCCCGGCAAGAGAATTGGCATGATGTGGTATGCTGACGTGCGGGGCTCGCTGAACGGTATCGAAATGTCCGGGCATCGCGTGGCGATGAGACGGCGGTAAAGCGCGACGAGGATGCGTCGCACGTCATTCCACTCCTGGAGATTGCGCAATTGAACCAGGCCAAGCGCGGCCCGCATCTCGTCCATTCGGTAGTTGAAGCCCAACATCGTGACGTCGTATTGCGGCGTACGGCTGTTCAGTCTCTGATGCGTTCCGGTGGTCATACCGTGGCCGCGGGCTTGACGGATCATGTCGAGCAGGTCCGGATCCCTTGAGATGACGGCGCCGCCTTCGGCGGTGGTCATGTTCTTGTTGCCGTAGAAGCTGAATGCCGCCCCGGCGCCGAAAGTCCCGACTTCCTTGAGGCCGGGGGCATGTGCTGCATCCTCCACAATGCAGAGGCCGCGCACGCTTGCGAATGCCTGCCACTGTTCCTTATGGGCGAGATAGCCTGCGAAGTGGACCAGAATCACCGCCCTGGTACGAGGCGTACATCGTGCCTCCGCGTCTGCGACGGACATGAGAGGAACGTCTTGTGACTCTATGTCCACGAAGACCGGCGTGGCGCCGACATAGAGCACGGCGTTTACCGTCGCCACGAAAGTCAACGAAGGAACCAGCACCTCGTCGCCGGGTCCAATGCCAAGTGCGTGCAGGATGAGGTGAAGGGCTGCAGTGCAGGAGTTGACGGCGACGCAATCATCGGCGCCATGCATCGCCGCGAATGCCTCTTCGAACGCCCTGACCCGCTCGCCCATTGTCAGCCAGCCGCTGTCGATCACTTTCGATAAGGCGGCCTTCTCCGGTACGCCCAACACGGGCTCACTAACCAGAAGCATCACAACCTCCGCTGAACTCGCGTGGCATTGGACAGCCTCATGCTGCGGCGACCTCAATGGACGCCGACTGCTCCTCCCAGGAGGTAGCCTGCGCCTTCTGGAAATCCTCGACACGACCAATGTCCAGCCAGAGACCTTCGTGCTTATAGACATGGACAGTTTTGCCGCTCTGAAGCATCTGCAGCATGAGGTCGTCGAACCCGAAAGGAATTCCGGACGGGATGAACTGCATAACACCTGGATTCATGCAATAAATCCCCATGCTCACCAAGTGGGATAGAGACGGTTTCTCGCGAAACACCTGGACAGTGTCATTGACCTCATCGATGACTCCGAAGTCCATCTTGGTGATGCGCGAGGCGGTCGCGATGGTTACCAGGTCATTGTGTGCCTTATGCGTTGCCACGAAGCGGCTGAGGCTCAAATCGGTAAGCACATCGCCGTTGAGAACAAGAAACGGCTCATCCAACTCGTCCCTGATGAGGGACAGCGGCCCGATCGTCCCGAGCGGTTCCATCTCCTGCGTGTAGCGGATCTTGATATTCCATTGCGAGCCGTCGCCGCACACGCTGCGGATCAGATGTCCAAGATAGCCGGTCGTGACATAGACGGTCTCGATACCGTTGCGTCGCAGCCATTTGAGCAGCAATTCGAGCACTGGCCGGGCGCCAATCGGCATCAAAGGCTTTGGCAGCACCGACGTGAACGGCCGAAGCCTGGTGCCCATTCCGCCGCATTGAATAACCGCTTTCATACGATCCTCCCGCACAAGTGACGCCACGGTCAGTGACCAGAATTTTGTCGACCGACCAGCCTCTGCACCTGGTCCCGACTTCCTGCGAGAAAATTAGGCTTCTGCCAAAGGGCTGTCGTCGTGCGTTCGAATGGCGATCCGTCCGTTGCCAATACGGATCAGGTGCCGGCAAATCGAGGCTGAACATCGTGAGGTTGTGCCAGGGCGATCTCTTTGATGCGGCCTGCGAACACCTCCACGATGACCTTCTCGAAATTGCGAGGGTCGTCGCCGTTTACTTGTATGAGAGGCCAGCCGTTGCGGTTCAAGCACTCGCCGACCTGTCTTGCGAAGTCAGCCTGCCTCAGGCCCCTTTCCACCCCTAGTTCGAACAGCAACACCTCGAGAAATGGTTGGTGCGCATATCGATCCACAAGGCGGCGGCGCAGAGTTTCTTGCGGTGCATCTAATTGGACCAGGAGATCCGGCCTTGGCAAGTACGCCAGGGCGTCGGATATGGCGTCAATGCTGGGGCTGCGCGCGAAGACCATCATCGCGCACAAGGCCTGAATGAGGCCTTCTTCAAAAATAAAGCAGCCTTCGGACTCCTGCGCCCTATGCCATGACTCGCACAGCAGAGCGATGTCCACCTTCATTCGCCATGACCAGGTGCGGCTGCGAAGAGGAACTGACGACAGGAGACGCGCCGCGACACTGTCCTTTGGCAAAGTGGACAGCAGGATGGGACCGCAAGTTGCAATTTTCCGGCCGATCCTGCCCATCCCATGCCGCGTTTCGGGACCGTCTTGCGATGCCGATGCATGTTCGATGAGCCGGTAGCCGTTCACGGTCTTTACGCGAACGCCTCGTTCAGCCATACCGTGACAGACGCGGCGAAGAAGTGTGGTCTTGCCCGCGCCAGGGGGCCCGAATAGTTCGATGATCATGTCGGCGAGCGCCCCCTGACAAACCGGCCAGCTTTTGCAGAGCGTAAGCAGAATCCGGATGAGGCCAACATTCGTTTGAATGATTGCTGTTTGTTGAACCCCGAACACGTGTGAACTGGTCACAAGCGGGTCGCTTCGGGCCGGCGGTTCCCATTTCACTGGCTCACCGTGGGCATCGGACTGCCAAGTCGGATAGATCTTGTCGGTATGGGTGGCGTCTGGGTTTGAAATCTCGATCAGGCAGGAAATTGCAGGAGCGCGCCCGCTCGGCCCTTTCTGCCGTACCGGTGATCGCCTCATACGAACCGAGGGGGGTGCCCACCAATAGCCTTTGCAATGCCTATGCTGGGGCACAGGCCGACTTCTCGACGGAAACACTTACACGGCATCTTCCATCAGGGCCGGATGGTTTTTTGCGATCTGGTCACTCACGCCATTTGTCTTCTTTACGGCTTGCCGGGCTTCAGCTCGATAGCGCCATCTTTTCAGGAGAGGGCATGAATCCGACCCTCTTGTTGTCGTGCAAACGGACGATGCGGACTCTTTAGGAAAAGCGTTAACAAGAAGCCGGCTGGCAAACAGTCAAGCCCGGGACCCGCATGCCCATGCAATCCGCCTCAGCCCCCTCGCGTCCGGGCGACGTGCTCTCACGTGATTACCGTCTAAGCCATGCTGCCCAAGGCTACGGCGCCAGATACATCGAGACGTTTCAGACTGGCTACTACGGTGCGCTTTGGGAAAAAGTCGAAAAACCCATCGTTGAGGAGGTATTTCGCTCAACAGGTGGGTCAGATCTTCGTTGCCTCGACTTCGCCTGTGGTACTGGCCGGATCACAAATGTGGCCGCGAGATTTTTTGGGTCGGTCGTTGGGGTTGACGTTTCAGCACCAATGCTTGCCTGGGCGAAGCCCTGCAACAATGTGTGCCTTCGCCTCATCGACATTACCAATCAGCCGCTAAACGAGCGCTTCAATGTCGTTTCGGCGTTTCGGTTTTTTTTGAATGCAGAGGACGATCTAAGACGCCAGACGCTGCTTGCGATACGAGAGCATCTTGTCGACGGTGGCCGGATCGTCTGCAACATCCACCTCAACGCAACCTCGCCGGCCGGTCTGGCCTCAAGGCTCCTCAACACGGTTGTCGGACGCACGAAATACTGCACGCTAAGCGTTGATCGCATGGAAGAGCTCCTGGCTGGTGCGGGTTTCCTGGTCGAGAAGGTCATTCCATACGGCTTCCTGCCTCGGCCTGGCCGGTTTGCGCCGGGTCTTTGCGCAGCTTTTGTCGGGCCCGTGGAGACAATGAGCAGAGCGCTTCGGATGCCTGGGCGGCTTGCAGAAAGTTTCATTGTTGTAGCCGCGAAGTCCCCGTCATCGCAGCACCCGGTTTGATATTCTTCTCGCACGCCGGGCTGCGTTGTGTGCGTCTGCCTCCTCGCTTCATACTGGAAAGACCTGCATCTGCTTTTCTTGGAACACCCGCTTTCGTTGGCGCGCGACTGGACGGTTCTGCAACAGGCGCGGCCGGCCGGTCGATTTCCTGTAGTTCTGGCTGGGGGTTGGCGCCCCCGCATGGCGGCGACAAGAACGGCTGGAATAGGCTGGACGTCTGTGAACTCGAGCGGCTGTTACCTTCAATTGGAGAATGCTGGGGAAGCACAGCGCGGGTCGCAGTCAAGCGCCTGCCTCACCAGCATGCTGGCCCCGGCGCGACAGCCTCCTCTGCAGCATGGTTAACGCAAGGTATCTTTTGTTCTTGCCGGCGAATGCATTAGAGGTGCATGATCTAACGTGCGTTTGCGCATCCGTTGGGGATGAACCAACCGTGAGTGGCAGCGTGCTGCCAGCAGGGTCACGTTCGATATCGCTGCGAGCGATTGGTGTTGAAGCCCCAGTGTGCGTTCCGTGTGTGTGCGTTGGGGTGATATGTACAAGATTGTCATTGCCGATGATCACGGGCTTTACAGACGTGGCTTACGGCTGGCGCTGAGCGCTGGGATCGAAGACGCCGAGATACTGGAGGCCACGTGTTTTGACGCGGTTATTACTCTGCTCGCCGAGCAGGAGTGCGTCAACCTCGCGATGCTTGATCTTAATATGCCGGGTCTTTTCACTCAGGAAGTACTCGGCGATGTTCTGGCGGCCTACCCGAACACGCGGTTCGCGATAGTTTCAGGGAACGATTCACGCACCGAGATTCTGACCGCCCTCAATGTCGGCCTGCACGGCTATATCGTGAAATCTCAAAGTGACGACGAAGTGGTGCTGGCCGTGAAGGAAATCCTTTCGGGACGCATTTATGTACCCGCGCTCTTGTCACGACAACTGGGCAGCCACCAGCAACCCCTTGATATTCGTTATGGCAGCAGCAACGCCGGCGCTCTCGATAGGCTCACATCCAGGCAAAAGGATGTGCTGCGGCTGATGGCGGAAGGGTATTCCAACAAGGAAATAGCGCGAGATCTCGAAATCGCCGAGGCTACGACCAAGATTCATGTCGCGGCAATCATGCGTGAACTGGGAGTTCGGAACAGAACGGAAGCGGCAGTTCTGATCAAGTCGTGGCTCGGCTCGGTTTGAGTTATGCTCGAATTTCCTCAGGCGACATTCGAAGCGAATATCGGAACCCGTCCTGCCCGACCTGAAACCGCGAGGAATGTCCGACAAGGGGCGTTCCGTCGATCCCGAGGACCATGGATCCGAAACCTTGACGCGGGGTCGGAGCCGCGCGCCGGCGGCCCGTTTCTATCCATTCAAAAACGACGTCGGCGCCGATCTCGCCTGAGTTGAAATCCCAGCGCACCTCAAGCGCGCCCTCAGCGTCACCCAGCACGCCATGTTTGATCGAATTGGTGGTGAGTTCGTGAATGATCATGGCAAAACTCTCCGCGGCTCCGCCCCATATCTTGATGTCGGTCCCAGTGATTGTCGCTTTGCCGCCTTGCAGGTATGGCCGCAGTTCCTGAACGACCAGGTCACGAATGGTCGATGATCCACCCGCACTGTTCGTGAGCAGCATATGCGTCGCCTCGAGCGCGCGAATTCGCTCTATCAGCGTTCCCTTGAATTTGTCGATGTCATCATCAGGTGCGCTCAGCATCTTCACTATCGCTGTGATGACGGGAAACAGATTGCTGAACCGGTGGCGCTGCTCCTGCATCAATTTTTCTTGGCGTCTTACTGCGGCTCGCAGCAGCGTGGTTTGGCGGCGCTCTGTCAGGTCTGCGGCGATCCCGATACGCTGGTCGCGGCCGCCTTGGTCTTCTTCGCGGCCCCGCAAGGCGACCCAACGGACCTGGCCGTCCCCGCGCTTTATACGAACCTCGACGTCGTAATTGGCTCCCGGCCGCACCTTTCCTGGAGGCGATGCCAGCTTGGCCCAGTCCGCTGGGTGGACGATGGATGACAGATCGGACAGCGGGCGGGACGCGGCCGGGGACAAGCCAAGAATGTCCCAGAACTGACGCGAGCCTGCGATGACGCTTTTGTCGTATTCTATTCGCCAGGTGCCCAGTCGACCGGCCGACAACGCGAGGTCGAGCCATTCGTTTTGGGCTCTAAGCGCCTCCTCGGCCGCTCTGCGTTCGGTTATGTCGTCCACAACCACAAAAAGGCTGTCTGCCGGGATCGCGTCCGAGGCGGAAAGAGAAAGCGTTACCGAGGCCCAGAGCGTGCTGCCGTCGCTTCGGGTCAGGCGAATTTCCGAACCGAACCAGGGCGCTTGGGACCTCAAGGCATTGAGCGAATTCTCCAGCAGCGCACGATCGTCCTGATGGACAAGCTCGTCCAAGCGCTTCCCGACAAGATCATTTTGGCCGTAGCCGAGAAGAACACCGAGGCGTTTGTTCACCCCCAGCAGTTCTCCGCCGTCACTGGCGGTAGCAAAGCCCAGCGCGGCTCGCTCGAAGGCCCGGCGGTAACGCGACTCTGTAGCTTCGACAGCAGCGAGCTTGACGTCCATCGCGGCCTGCAAGCTCTGACGGGATCGATCGAAAAGCATCGCAATCATTCCACCGGAAAGCACGAGCAGGGTCGCGCGTGCCAACTCATCGGGATAAGGCTGATGGTTCAAGATCAGCCGTGCGCCAAGTCCGGCGAGGGCCAGCAACAACGTTGCTGCGACTGCGATCCTGCGGTCTTCCAGGAAAGCCACGACAACAACAGCAGGCACAAATTCGAGGAAGGCTAGGTCTGTTCCACCCGCGTGAGAAACACCTAACTCAAAGAGCAGCGTAGCGACCACAACAGCCGTCGACGCCAAGCGTGTCGGCGACAGCACTGGACCTCCTCGGCAACTTCCTAGAACCTAGCTACAACTTTTGGTCTAATCCGTCGAGATTAGACCGTAGAGCGTGCACGTAGTCCGCTTGCCAGCTTTCCGATCTCATGAAATCGGGGCCTTATGAAGCCGGCTATCGTTCCACGAGAGCGATAGAAAATGAAGGACGAGGAGGACCTATCCATGGATCTGAACAGCGGGCACAGTCGCATGCGGTCTACAGCGGCGCCTGGGATGGCGCCGGTCGGCTTCGGCGGTAGAGCAACGACCAACTCCGCTCGACGCGCCACTGGCGCTACGGTTAGGCCGATTACGGGCAGCACATGCGCGCGGCCGTCGCTCGATTCGGTGACCGGCATGCTCGAGCGCATGGGGTGCGGGTGGCTTGTGCTGAGTGAAGCAAAAAGAGTGCTTGAATGGAACACCGTCGCCGAAACCATCCTGCGGGCGAGCGACGATTCCCTTGATCCGTGCAGCGACCTGACGGCAGCCCTGAGGAGCCTGATCGCCGGCGTACCAGCTCATTTTGCTGCCGGTTCCCTTTCCTGGATCGTCATTCGCAATGCTGGCGATCGGCCGATCATTGTAAGCGAGGAAGGCGCCGTCACTGCCAGTGGATCGATCCTTGTGGCGCTGCTCGATCGCCAGCCGCGGACTGGCCCCAATCCAGAGACCCTACGAAAGATGTTTGGACTGACCGGTGCCGAGACGCATTTGGCATTGCGTTTGGCGAGCGGCGACGCACCCCTGGAAATTGCCGAGCACAGCAGGCTGAGCCGGACCACTATCCGCACCCAGCTCGCGTCGCTGTTCGCCAAAACAGAAACGAAGCGTCAGGCGGAATTGGTTGCTCTTCTAGGGCGCATATCGGTACTGCCGTAGAGCCGCCGAGCCCGGGTACCGGCTCCGATGATTTCGGACTTCGCCGCCCGTCCAGGGTTCGCCACCCAAAGCACAGCTCGGCTTGCTTTTTTCTGGCAAACTCAATGAGGCTTGGTCGACGCAAAGTCGCGCCTCATTGAGGTAGCTTTTGCGGATCTGCACGGCGAACAGATGGTGTTCCGCGATCACACGACGGTGAACGACGACGCTGTCAAGGGCAGATGATGCGAAAGGGCGGCAAACTGGATCTGATGTGCACCGCCAATGCCGTCGCTGTCGAAAGAGAGGGCTCCGGTCGAGCTGTTGTAGATAATGTGATCGGTGCTGTCGTGTGCGCTCGCGCCCACGTGAAACTGTCCTGCTGCGAGAGCGCCCGCATGGAGTCCCGCAAACACATTGTGGTCGAGCTGAATCTTGTCGTGAATCGCACTGAAATCAGCGATTTCAGCGACATCACCGGTCTTGAGGACCGAATTGAAGACGAAAACGTCGTGGCCTGCTCCTCCCCGCAAGACGTCGTGCCCGCCGCGGCCGTTGATGATATTGTTGCCTGCGTTGCCCGTTATGGTTTGCGAGAACTCATTCCCCGCCAGGTTGATTGCGGCGGTTCCGGACCGATTGGTTGTTGCGAGATGCTCGATCGCCGATCCCGCCGAGAGCGCATAGGTTACTGATGCCAGCACGGTATCGCGGCCACCACCGGCGAGCTCAACCACCTTGTCGCCGATGTTGTTCACGTAATAGGTGTCATTGTATCCGTAGCCAATCATGGTATCGGCGCCGCTGGTGCCGTGAATTACGTCCGCACTGCCGGTCCCGTTGAACACGTGATGGCTGGAGGGGGGCACGGTGGGTGGAGTGGGGGAAGGCGAGGAAATAACCGGTGGCGTGGTAGTGGGCGCAGGCGCGTCGCCGGAGTGGTTCAGATTGTCCACGCTTTTGTTATGCTGAAGAAAGAACGCTTTGAGCTCCGCTGATTGACCAAGCGCGGTGTCGCCCTGCTGAGAGCCCCAAGCATAGGCGTAGTCGAAGGCAGGTGATGGAACCAGCTTGGCGAAGTGGTCTATGATGGCCTGTTCCTGGGCGGCAGTGGGGACAACGTATTTTCCACCTGTGTCGGTATTGTAATTGCCGCCGCCGAACGCCTGGTAGCCTGGGATCATCTGGCTCACCGGGATGCCCGCTGCCTTGGCGGCAGCGACATAGCGGTCGATCATATTGTAGTCGATCTCGCCTCCGGTGCGCACCGGATAGGCATCCACACCGAAATAATCGATATGAGTGTTGGCGGGGTTGTATGTGTTCGAAAAATCTGGATTCGCAGAGGTGCCCAAACTCATCATCGTGATGTAGGTTTTGGTGCCAGGCAGGTGAGAGTGGATCCAGTCCGATTCGGCCTTTAGATTTTCGGCGCTGGCATAGGTGCCCCATTTTCCGGTGGGGTCAGGCTCATCAACGAGGAAGAAGCCGAACACCTTTGGGTTGCCGATGAAAGGCGTGACCTTCTGGATAAAGGAGGCTGTGGTCCCGTTGGTCTCACCGAGCCAGACCAATCCCTTCATACCGGCAGGCAGGGCATTCAGCTGGTCGACAGATGATACGTCGGCCAAGTTGAATCCGGCTGTTGCAATGTCTGCGCCAGATCCGCCAGACGTGTAGTGGAGAGTGGCCATGCGCTTTTCCTTCAGCTGGTTCGACAAAGCCCCTGCCGCCTACCTATTTGACGGCTAAATTAGCTCCAAGTCAAAAACGGTCAGACGCTGAGAGATTTCTTGATCACCAGGCGGGCGGCGCGCGCGTACTGAAGACCCGGCGGCGAAGCAGCGCGCGTTCGAAGAAGGGCCTTAACCTGCTTCACTGGCAGCTCTGGTCGCTGCCCAATCACCTCACACTGGGTGATACCCCCGCGTATCCACGACGTAAACCTCGTCTCCATACCCTGCGATTATGACGTCAGTGTATGCGAGGTCGGTCTCATTTGCTGCGCCGCTGGCGCCAGCCGATACACCAAAGGCGTCAGTGCGCGCACAAGCGGCTTGCGCACCGGCGTTTCGATGAAGCGACAGACAACAAAGGAAGCAAGCAGGACCCCAGCCAACACGACAAAAAATGCAACATCCTTCCCGAGATAGGGGGCCAGAGCGTTGAGTGAAATATAGCCTATATACTGATGCAAGAGATATAACGGATAAGTAAGTCCCCCGAGCATGGTTATAGACGTCGAGGGCCTTATGATCCTCCCGAACGACACGGCGCCGACAAATATCGCAAACACCACTGTATTGGCGACAATGAGACCCGCACGGGAAAGCGAGACGCCATAGTGCTCCTGCATCCAGGCTTGGGGAAGCACCATGGTCTTGTAGGATAACAGCAACGCCGCAGCAAAAAGCAGGAGCGGTGCTGGCGAACGACCCCTTCGAACCAGGTCTTCGGCCAGGATGCCTGCGGCGAAGAAGGGCGCATAATCCGTGATGAAAAGAAGGCGTATCGCCGTGTTGCCGAGTACGAGTTCATTGCCTGCCGCGAGAGCCAGCCACATAGCTACAATCGGCAATTTCCAGCGCTGAAAGGCGCCCGCCAGCATAAGCGTCGCGACCCAGCCATAGAACAGGATTTCGACCATGATCGACCAGTAGACGCCATCCATGGACTGATGACCAAAAATTCGAGCGAACATGGTCAGATTGGCGATATAGGTCGTGGCGTCGGTCGGCAGCCGATGGTCCTTGGCGACGACCAGAAAAATGAACGTAGCCGTCATGCAGACGAGAAATCCGGGATAAAGCCGAGCGAAGCGCGCAACAGCGAATTCTTGCCAAGTTCGACCTTCGGCGGACCAGGCAATAACGAAACCGCTGATCAAAAAAAAGAGATTGACCCCGAGATTGCCGTAGATGGCGTAAGGTGCCGCGTAGGGGTAGCTGACATCGAGATTTCCAGCTAGCGCGCCGCGGAAAAGGTAGTGGTAAAGCATCACTGCGAGTGCTGCCATCAACCTGAGCAGGTCGAGCGATGTCATCCGCGCAGTGCCAACTTTGCCTACGGACGCCATAACCAGCTCCCGCCCCGCGCTCGACAATCAGTTCCCAGGCTATGCCTTTTCAAGAACGAAGACCTGCTCGCATGAAAGGAGCGGAAGGATACTGAATGAGCTGACCAGCTTGAGGCCAGCTTGCGAGAAATCCTCCCGGGCCACATCGAAATCGACCGGATGGGGCGCGGAAACTCGGCCCGTGATCAGCCTTCGCAGCCTTAGCCGTATTCTCTGGAATCGGGAAGCCAAGCCGTAAGAGACGATGAGCCGGCGACTGGTAACGCGGGCCAGTTCATTGATGATCTTGCGCCTGAGATGTGGCGGGATGAGATGGATCAGTCGAAGGCAGATCACCGTGTCGAAGCTTTCGTCGGCCATCGGCAACTGGGTTATGTCGCACCGAACGAAGCCCTGGAACCCAGGTCGGCCCGCATACGCGGTCTTAGCCAAGGCCATCATTTCCATGGAAATGTCGGCTGCCATCACCTGGCAGTCGTGTCGGCTAAGCACGTCGGCGAGCTTTCCGGTTCCGCAGGGAACATCCAGTACCTGAGCCGGCAGTGGAGAACAGGTCTCGAGCGCCTTCGCTATGCAGTTCTGCTCCCGTCGTGCGATGACGTAGGATGCAAAGGTCGACAGCTTCAGGCGTCCGGCATACCCCGCCAGATACCGCTCCGCAAAACCGGGGTTTTGATATCTGGGTTTAGTCGCGAGTTCATAGGCAGCAGCATCGGCATCGTAATTGACCGGCTTTTCGACGCTTGCTCCTGCGGTGTGACCTGCCTTGAGATCCTCGCTCGTTCGCCGGCTCCCATCCACGCCCGATCGAAAATTTCTGTCCAATGCGTTCATTGAAAGCACAGCCTTTGATTTTAGCGACATGGTATCGGTGCCGGTGGGTCTGACAACTCAATGACGGCGGTTGTTGCAGGTTCGGCGAGGTCGAAACTTTTGCAGGTAAATCTGCTCCGACCCAACATTGTCTGCAAACCGGCCCGCGTGAGTAACCGCTCGGCCAATCGTGGCCGAGATTTTGATATGCGACGCGCGTCGAACCCATGCTGACTGATCGACAAGATCGACACGTCTGTCGCGGGGGTAAACTTCCAGATGCCTGTGTCCCACGCATCCCCCGAACGGATGACGACTGGCGATCACTTATGGCTACCGTGCCGTCGTGAAGGGCGCTGCCAAACTCGTGCTGCCAGAAGGCCTTGCGGAGACAGACGGAAAGAGAATGCGTGGGCGATCCGCAAGCATAGCTACTGAAGCGCTGCCAGTGGCCCCTCTCGGAACCCCAAATTCCTCGGGGATGTCCATATTTGGTCCTCCCGAAAACGCGGAATTCGACTTGGCGACTGCCAATGGGACGTCCACTGCGAGCATCCCTGACCTGGCTGCTAGAGCGCGCGGCGACACGCACGGATTGACCCGACGGCTTTCGCACGCGAGCCTTTGGGCATTCTTCATTTACATGGCGGGCGCCGCCCTGACCTTTGTCACCCAAGTTGCCATTGCTAGGATGGTCGGGCCGGCAAGCTATGGCATCTACGCCTATGTCTTCGCCTGGATCGCGCTACTGTCTTACGGCTCGACGCTTGGCTTTCATGTGGCAGTCATGCGGTTCGTGCCGACCTATCTGACTACCAAGCAGTCTCCGATGGCGCTGGGTTTCATTGTCCTGGGAGCAAAGGCCTGCATTGCCGCGGCGCTGCTGATTGCGCTCGCTGGCATCTTGATTGTCACGCAAGAGGCGCACGAACTCGGTCCGGAACTGGCTGGCAGTTTATTGATAGGCATGGCAACGCTCCCCTTGGTCACCGTCTATCTTGCAGGCGGAGGTCTCGTGCGCGCGTTTGAAGCGCTGATATCTGCCCTGCTCCCTGAGCGGATCATGCGGGACGGACTTGTACTCACGCTTCTATGCGCGGCAGCGTATCTGACGTCAATGCGTCTGGACGCCGTCGACGTGATGTGGATGTTGTTGATTGCTTCCGCCGCTGCAGCGTGCATCACAGTTTTTGCCAGCTGGCGACATTGGCCAGTCGAGCTGAATTCCGGAAAGCCGGCCTATGCGTTTCGGGAATGGTGGCCTTCCCTCCTGCCGATCGTGATCATGGTCTTCATCGATACTCTGATGAACCGGACAGCCGTAATGCTGCTTGGATGGGACGGTTATGTAAAGGATGCAGGCATATTCTCGGCCGCAGCAAATATGGCGATGCTGATCGCCCTGCCGCGGGTTGCGGTGAGCAGCGCGTTCGCACCCACGATAGCGCGTCTGTCAGCGCGCAATGACGTGGCGAGGCTCCAGACTGTTTTTGCCAAAGCCACCATTCTGTCTTGCGCAGGGGGGCTGGCGCTGGCGGTGCCTCTGCTGATGTTCACAGAGACGATCTTTCACTTGCTTGGCAGCGGATTTTCCTCCGGTGTGGAGTTGACCCGAATTCTCGTGGTCGGGCAGCTGATTGGCGTCGCCGCCGGGCCCCAGCAGCAACTTCTGACCATGGCAGGGCACGAACGCGCGGCCGCCACACTCATGGCTGTTTCGGCAGTCATCAATATTTTGGGATGCATAGCAGGCATAGCATTAGATGGAGTCCTGGGGGCGGCCATCAGCACAAGCGCGATGCTGATCTTTTGGAGCATTTCACAAGCGGTCTACATCCACATGCGCCTGGGAATCCTGCCGGGTGTGGGGTGGTCGCTGAAGGTGCGCGTGCGATCTGAGCAGGGTGACAAGGTTCTGTAACAAAGCCAGCTTTTGTTGGATTGAGAGATGATACTGGAAGTATTCGGGCCGTCAGGAGCCGGCAAGACGACTTTGACGTCTGAGCTGGTGCCTGTTCTGCGCTGCCACGGGTACCCGGTCGTGTTGCAGATTGGGGACCGGCGCCATCCAATCAGAAGAGCAGCTTTGAAGCTGGCTTCTGGTTTGCATTCAAAATGGGTGGGTCAAGATCCGCTGACCGCCGAAATATTCAAGCTTCTACCGCCAAAAAGCGACCTGTGGGCAACTCGCCTCAACTGGCATTTCGAGCTTCTGATAAAGGTATGGAATGCCGCTCTGACTTCCACCGAAACGATCTCGATCTTCGACCAGGGCATGGTTCAATTTGTCTGCTCACTGGTTATGTTCAGCGGGGTTACCGACCAAGAAAAGATAGCGCGCGCGCTCGATCTGGTGCCCAAACCCAATTTGCTCGTCAGATTGCAAGCTCCAAAAGAAATTCTGGAGTCCCGGCTCAGGGAACGCCGGCGACACCTCGGCATCGTTCAAAAGCTCCTTGAAGTTGATCTCCAGACCAGCCTCGACAATGTTGAGCACGTCAATTTGGTCGGAGAGCTTGTGGAATCGTTAGGCTTGCCGACGATTTCTACAGAGAGCTCGGACGCAAACGGGCGCATTGCGGCTCTCGAGATGATAGTAAAAGACACGATCGAAAAGATGCAGAGATCGTTTACAGAAAGGGCCGGCGTGGACTTCAAGTACGGGGAATTACAAGCGACAATGAAGTAGGAATAATGGATTAATGTAGGTTTTTTCATGCTCCTCCGTCACATTTTAAGTATTATTGGAATTATACTATCTGCGCCTGCCGTCTCTGCAGATGTAGACGGGGCCGCAGGTCCGAAACCGATATCGACAGGGTTCGTGGCGCCAATGGCTATGGAACTCCCCCAATACCTGCAAGCCGCTGTGGATCCGGCAACAGGAACGCGTTTCACGCTAATCACGAAACCCGGCCTCCTTGGCGCTGGCATTGCGTGTCGTAAGTATTGTAGCCACCGTTATTCAAGCGCGCAGGCCTGGAATTCGGATCAGAGCCTTCTTGTCATCAGCAACGGGTGCGGAGGCTTGTGTTTCCTTGATGGACAAACATACGTGCCGCTCTTTCGCCGTGCTCAGTCGGCTGAGTGCGAATGGCACCCCCGCGATCCCGATCTGATGATTTGCGTTGGCGGTCAGGAAATCTTCACTTGGTCCCCCCGAACAAACCAAAGGCAGGTTCTGTTTGCCACTGAGGGCAGTGTTCTCCAGTTCGGCCCGTACAAAGGAAATCCAAGTCGCGACGGAAACCGTATTGCTGTACGCGCCGTTCGGCGGGACGGGAAAATGGTCGTCTTTGCATTCGACCTGGCGCAGCGTCGCAAGTTCGCGGAAATCGATCTTGCTCAGATCGAGGGAGTCAACGGAGCGTGCTCGATCTCGCCGCTAGGCATTAACATCGTATGCGTTCAGAAAGGTGACGTCGAACAGACATTCGTCTTTTCCGTCGATGGCCATTTGCGCCAGAAATGGACTGAGCATCACCGGCCCGGCCACGGCGACATGACGGTCGATGCCGATGGTTGCGAAATCTATGTTGGGATCAGCAAGTCAGATCCCGACAAATTCCAGGTCATCAAGCGCAGGCTTGCGGACGGCAAGGTCACCTCGCTGATGAGATACGGCGAAGCACAACATGCATCGCTCAGGTCCCTGGGCAGGCCAGGTTGGGTCTTCCTTAGCTATTCGGGGGATCCGGATGAAGTCTCGAAGCATCCTGCCTGGGCACCGTATGCGCGGGAAATCATTGCGCTGCGCACCGACGGCAGCGGAGAGATAAGGCGCATCGCCCAAACGAGAAACGCTCCTTCCGACTATTGGAGTGAGACTCACGCCTCACCCTCGCCCGACGGCTCGCAGGTGGTATGGTCCAGCAACTGGGGCCTTCCCGGAGGCCCGGTCTACGACTTCGTGACCCGTGTTGGCTGGCAACGATCCCCCGACAAAGGCGGGGAAGCCGGGTCCCCGAACTGCCTTCAGTGACGTCGCCGACTTGCCGACGACGGCGCGCATTCGAGCGGCCGGTCCAAACAGTGCCAGCGGAGTCCAACCTGCTCCCTGGTGCGCTTCGGAACAGTAACAGCTAGAGGAGCCGATTTCGCAATTGGAGACAAAAAGCCCTGCCTAAGCGGGGCCAGAGGCGTTCTGTGATCCCGCGACCTCTTAGATAAGATCGGCCTATGTTGCCCTGTTTGCTTTTCCGCCGCTTGCCAAGGCGCGGTTTGATGTGAGCGTTAGCCGCACGACAGGTTTGCGACTGATGTGGCCGCCCTCACATGCGTTTCGCAGCGTGGCTTGGCGGAATCATTTCGGGCTTGGGATGTGCGTAGCGTGGCAGCATCTTCCAATGTTGTGTTCTCCATCCGGCGCTACCGCCGAACCAGACCAGGCGTTTCATCCGAACTGACGACGAAAGTGGCCGGCCCTCCAATTAGGATGGATATGTCGTGTTGACTGCAATTTGGCCGCGACGCACCTCTGAGCGCGTCTGGAGCCCAGTGCCCAAAGCGTTCAACAGCGGCCTTGTCCTTACATGGCCGGCGCTCCCGGCAGTGTCCGTGACACCTTTGGAGCTGATGATACGATCAAGGCCAGACGAGGTCCCGATGTTGGTTTGTTAGGGTTCCATCGCCCTTTTGTCGGTATCTGGCGAGAAGCGTTGCAGACCATGTGAAGCCGGGTGATTGCACAGGGTGACTGGTGGTTGGGATCGCAGCTGAGTGGTCGTTGCCAAATGAGACGGAGAGACGAACAGAATGAGAACGCTTTCCTTTAACCCTGCGCTTTTGGAGCGGCTGGTGTGTCCTTTGACCAAGGGTTCCCTTGCCTGGAACGCGGCCAATGGTGAACTCATCTCAGCGAGCGCTGGGCTGGCCTATCCCGTAAGTGACGGTATACCGGTCATGCTCCCCACCGAGGCGCGGACGATCAAACCCGGAATCGTGAAAGATCGCGCACCGCACACGTGAACAAAGCGTCACAGGGCGGTGGGTAATCTCCGATTGGTCTGCGCGGACAGTGTACTGATCTGATGTCTTTGAATCCGCGATTCGGGCATGGCGTTCAGATGAAGTCGTGACGATCTCAACCGCGTCCGGCACATGAGGTTTGCGCAACTGACGGCTTCACGAAAGAGGGACTTGGTGCGCTTCAGGCCGCGCCGCCCAAACACGTGGTTTGGGACCGAGCCCGCACCGTCCATGGAGAGGTGTGGCGCCTCTCAATCCTCGCGACCAGATTTACGCCTGACGTGCCGAATGGTGGCCGATTTCAGGACATCCGCGCCGCCAAGAGATCGGCGCTATCGTGGAAGCGATATTTGGCGTGCCGCTTCAGATTGACCCGAGTGAGCACGCACCCGATTGGAACCGAGCCGGCGCCATCTCTTCTCAGAAGTTCCAAAACGCCTCCAGCGATATGGCGGGGCGTCTTGTTCCAACGGATCGAGAGAAGTATCGAATCGGCCCAACTCGTCAGCAGGCCTGCTTCCGGTCCGGCAAGCCCGGAGGGTCCGTTGACGATCACCAGATTATACTGAGCCCGCAGTTCATCCCTGCATTCGAGGCTTTCGACCCGCGTCAGCAGGCCGAGAAGATCATCTCCTGGCGCAACGGTCATCAGGTCGACGCCGGCGCCAGGGACACTTGCGACTGCATCCTTCAGGCTGCAACGAGTGCCGATAAAGTCACCGAACGATCGATAAGCTTTCGGTCCGCCGGCCTGGCGGATGAACTCCTGCGTAAGCTGATGATGCGAGCACTCAAGATCGATCAGCAGCACGGCGCCACCCAACCGTGTGGCGGCCACGGCCAGGCTCCAGGCTAATTCATTGGCACCGTCATAATGAAGGCTGGACGCGACAAGAATAGTCTGGGAGGCATTGGTCCGGGCTTGATTTGGCGCTGCCCTGACCAGAAGCGACATCACAGCTCGGCTGTAAGCCGATTTGGGCTGATCCAGGATCAATTCCCGCAGCTTCTTCATGGTGACCTTGCCAGGCTCCGGGACCATTCCGACGCAGGGAACATTCAAGGCAGCCTCGGTTTCGGCTTCACCCCGCAAAGTACGATTGGTACGATTGCGCATCAGCACCAAGGCGGCGCCAAGGATGGCAAAACCGATCATCCCGGGGGGGACAAGGAAGATCGGCGGCAGCGTCTGCGGCCTTGTTGGCGGCCACGCCGTGGACAGGACCGAGACGCCTGCCGTCGGAGCCGCTATGCGTCTGGTCAGCTCCTGCTGATGGCTCAGAAGCTCGTTGTATCTCTGGGTAAGCAAGGATACCTGCGGTTCAAGCGCGCGCAATCCGGAAAGTCGGCTGGCGGTGTCTGCCCCGACGGCATCGAGAACACTTTGACGATTTTCGAGCGCGCTGACCTGAGCCCGATAGGTGCTCACTTCCGTCTCGAGCTTGGCGAGCCCTTGCTGGAATGCGTTTTCCATTGCAGAGGCAAGATCCTTGTCCGCGGGGTCACCGCCCTGACGCGCTGCAAGGTCAGCCAACTCGGGCGCCCCCAACGCTTCGGCGAGCGACGCGACCGGCGCGCCGCTTTTGCGAAGATCCTTGATGTGTTCAAGGCGCGATTGCATCGCCCTGAGATCGGCCTTTGACATGGATATCTGCTGGCTCAGATCGGCTCTTTCGCGGGCAGCGTTATCGGCTGAGCCTTGATCTACGGCCCCAGGACCCAGCCGGTACTTCTCCAGCCGGTCGATCGCCGCAACGAGATCGCTCTGCACCCGCGGCAGACTGGCGACCACCGCGTCGAGGTCCTGCCTATCGTCTGCCAGTCTCCTTTTTGCAAGCTCATCGATGTAGACCTGAGCGAATGTATTGGCCACCAAAGCTGCTCGGGCTGGGTCCTCGTCCGCGAAGGCGATTGAAATGATCCTCGAGCGCAGCTCCTGCCCAATCCTTATTCTGTTGCGCAGTTGCTTGAGGTCGGGGTCGGCCGCCGCTTGCTCGGTTTGGGGCCAAAGCCGCTCGACGAGCCCTGCTGCAATTGTTTGCATTGATTGAGTCTTCGCAGGCGCTCCCGGACCTTCAATCTTTGACGAACCCTGCCCTGGCGCAATACCTTCGATCGCGTGCAGCGCCGCTGCGACACGGCGCAGTTGGCCCTGCGAAGAGAGCATGGTGATGTGATCATCGATACTGGAATCGATGACGTCCTGCGCGGAGGCAGCGCCGGGGGCGACCGAAACTCGCGCCGGCGCGTCGATTATCAACTGACTGGTCGCCTCAAACATCACCGGCCGAGCGACACCGAGGATCGCAGCGAGTATTCCTCCAACGATCGCCAGAGCCAGGATCAGCCATTTTCTTCTTGCCAGAACCGACACCAGCTCATGTGTGGGAGATGATGGCTGGTTATCCCGCCGAGGCCACTCGCTGGCTTCCACGACCCCTGGGACAGGCGTGGGAACGGCTAGGGGTATTTTGATCCGGCTGACGGCGGAACTTGCCATTTCACACTCCTGCCATGTCGAATTCACACGAGGGAGCCGCGTAGGGCGTTTTCCTGGTCTCATTGCGCCAGGCCTGAAACATCAGCGCCGACCACAATTCACGCGAGCAATCTTGCCCGCGCATGTGATTGCGCCAGCATCTTTCCACCTTGGAGCTGTCCAGCACCTCATCGCCATCGTGCCGGATGTCGGCCATAAGATCGGTCGCCCAGTTGCGCAACGAACCCCTCAGCCAGGTGGATACCGGCACGTCGAAGCCTTGCTTCGGCCGCTCGATCAGCCGGTCCGGAAGGTAACGACGCAGCAGATTGCGAAGGATCCATTTGCCTTTGCCGTGGCGCACCTTTGCATTGGACGGGAGGCGCCAAGCGAATTCGACGACCCGATGATCAAGCAGGGGACATCGTCCCTCAAGCCCGTTGGCCATGGTCGCGCGATCTAGCTTCACCAGTATGTCGCCGGGCAGATACCCCGCCATGTCGTCGTAAAGAAGTCGTGACAGCAACCCGTCGAGCTCGGGTATGTTCTGCACCGGTCTGGAGTGCCCGCGCCGAGTGAGGTTTTCCGTCGGCGACGTTACCAGCCGTTGATACAAATCTTCCTCATGCGTTGCACCGAGCAGGCCGGAGATCCGATTGAGCCGATCACTGCGGAGCATATGGCGCATGCTCGGCCCCAGAGGAAGCCGGCGCAGGATGTCCTCACGCACCGCGCGGGCTAGCAGGTTCAGCCCCGAGGCCATGGTTCGCCGTACTGCAAAAGGGAGGTTCTGCCGGCGCCGCAGCCAATCCGCCATGAAGTGGCGGCCATAGCCGGCGAAGCACTCGTCGCCACCGTCGCCCGACAACGCCACGGTAACGTATCGGCGGGCGAGCCGCGCCACCAGCAGGGTCGGTAACTGGGATTCGTCGGCGAACGGCTCATCCCATACCCGCGGCAGTTCCGGAATGACAGCGAGCGCGGCATCGGGCGAAAGCTGAAGCTGCGTGTGATCGGTACCGAGATGCCGCGCCACTTCGGCTGCATAGCTACTCTCGTCAAAGCCGCCCTCGCCGAAGCCGATCGTGAAGGTGCGCACGGGGCTGGTGGATTGAGCCTGCATCAGGGCCACCACGGCGGAGCTGTCGATTCCGCCGGATAGAAAGCTGCCTAGCGGCACATCGGCGATCATCCGTTCGCGAACCGCGAGCCGCAGCAGGTCATCGAAGTCATTGGTGAGGTCGTCGTCCGCGCCCACGATCGGTTCCGTGCGACCTATTCTGGCGACCTCGGCCAGCGACCACCAATGATCGACGCGTTGGGCAAGTGAAACCGCACTGACCACCTTCCCAAGGTCCGAAGATTTGACCGAAAGGAACGAGCCGGGCGGCAGCTTGAAGGCGTTGCGCCAGATGCAGGCCTGATCCGGGACCCAGCCTTGCGACAGCATGTTTCCCGCGGCTTCAAGGTCGATCTCGGCCTGGAAGGAAGGGAAGCACCTGATTGCCTTGAGTTCCGAGGCGAAGACCAAGCTCCCCCCTGCCAACGCCACGTAAAGCGGCTTCTTGCCCATTCGGTCCCGGGCCAGGTGGAGAGTTCTGGTTTTCAGATCCCACAACGCGAAGGCAAACATACCCGCAAAGCGTTTCAGAGCGGCTTCCAGACCCCATAATTCTACCGCGCACAGCAGCACTTCCGTGTCGCCGGTACCATGAAACTGGCAGCCCGCATCCTCGAGCTGACGCCGCAAGTCGCGGAAGTTGTAGATCTCCCCATTGAAGGTAATGATGTAGCGACCGCTGACGGAACGCATCGGCTGTCGACCGGTACTTGACAGGTCGACAATCGCAAGGCGCCGGTGGCCCAAGGCAATTCCGGCATCCCGATCAATCCAAAGTCCCTGGCCATCGGGTCCGCGGTGGCGAAGCGAACTCGTCATATACCCTATCGGCTCGAGCGACTTTGGATCCGTGTGCTCCGGCGAGAGCAGAATTCCGGCGATCCCGCACATCAACCTACCCCTGCATACTCGGGCCGCTGGCGGACTGCGGGATGCATTCCCGCGACAAGGCAGAACGTCAGCGCGAACCAAACGATGGGATGGCGGATGATCAGATGTGGCAAGCCGAAGACGACCACCGAGGCAAGGAGCACCGACAGCGCGTCGAAGCGGCTTCGCCAGGCGGACATTGCGGCCGACCCCACGATCCAGACCAACGCCAGAACCGCCACCAACCCTCCTTGAAGATAGAGATCCAGTATCGTGTTATGGGCTTCGAATGGGCGCTCCAAGAACTGTTTGTCCGCGACCGGCGGACGCTCAAGGTGTGGCCCCGGGCCAAGACCAAGCGACCAGGATTGTAGTCCCGTCTCGATCGCCTGGCCCCAAAGGAAGACCCGCAGGTCGAATGTCTCCGCAGTTGCCTCGTCGCCCCCGTCCTTGGTTAGGCTCTTGGCGAATTGGGCGACGCTGCTCTCTTCGGTAACCGCGTATGGTGCAACAGCGATGGCGAGCGGAACTGCAGCAACGACGAGCAACAGGGCAATCTCCCGGGACAGGGTGGCATTGCCGGAACTGGATGCCAACCATGCCCTGAGCCGCAGGCCCACAAACACGAGACCGCTCAGGACGGTGGTGTAGAGATAGGTGTCGCTTTTGGTCAGCCGCCCGACATAGAAGATCGGGACAAGGCTAGAGAACGCGAGGAACTGAGCCCATCGATTTTTGGTCGTCGTCGCCAGATGTAGCGCCAGTGGACCAAAGACAGCGCAATAAAGCGCGAGTTGGTTGGGATTTTCCGACCAACCGCGCAAGCGGTCCCAGTACCACGGCTCGACTCCTGATTGATGTATCCAGCCCCACGCGAGCCCAAGCTGACACAGGGAGGCGCCGGTGGCGAAGGCGATCACCCACCATGCACTGCGTCGCAAGCGCACCCCCGCATCGGGTTCCAATGCGGCAAGGCAGGTGACACTCGCCAGCAGCACATAAGCCATCGTGTCGTGGGATAGCCCAGTCAGATAAAGCACCGAGGTGAAGTAACCGACTAAGGTGCCGACCGCCAAAGTCAGGGACAGAAGCAACCAGAACTTCGCCAGTTTTGCGAAGGCCGGTGTGGCTACTACGGAACCGCCCGCCAAAATCCGGCCGAGCGAGAGCATGATCCAAAGCACCAGAAAGAGTTCGCCATAGCCGAATGGCAGGCCTGGGACAGAGATCTGCGATGCGAAAGACAGGGCGACCCCCGCAGCGAGCAATGCGTCCCTCATCATCGGCGCGACTCTCCCAACCTGCCGTTCGCGACGCGGTGTGCCAAGATTGAAGGGGTAGGTGCGCCATTGGATCGGGCCGCAAGGATCTCCCTGTAGAGATCGCAATACTGGTCGACTACTCCAGGAAGGGCGAAGCGCTCCCTGACAAGATCGACGGAACGGCTGCCCATGTTCACGGCGCGTTGGCGGTCCGCGAGCAGGTCGATGATGCGATTGGCCAGTGCATCCGGGTCGCGCGGTGGAACAAGATGCCCGTTCCACCCATCCTGGACGACGTCGGTGCAGCCCGGCATCCTTGAAGCCACGATGGGCAGCCCTGCAAGCGCGGCCTCCAGCAACACGCGCGGAACGCCCTCGCGGTATTCCGTTGGAAAAGCAAAGACATCAGCCATACTCAGAAGGGCCGGTATGTCGGAGCGCTTACCCACAACCACAACGTTGGGACCAAGCTGACTAATTTCCGATTCCGCCACGGCGAAAGGCCCCTCGGATTGCCAAGGCCCAATCAGCACGAAACGGGCATTCGGTCTTCTGGCCAGAACCTTCGGCACCGCCTTGAGGAGGGTCGGAATCCCTTTCTGACGAGTCAATCTTCCGACAAACATGATGACTTCTGCCGATTCGAGCCCGAATTCCTCGCGCAGCCGCGCGGCTGGCGGCCCAAGATGCTGGGCAGCCGCGAAAGCGCCTATGTCTATGCCGGAGCCAGGAATCAGGCAGTTGGCGCCATGGCCGAGCAGCCGGTAACGTTGAAAGAAGTTCTGATCGTCACGGTTCTGGAATACCGTCGCCGCCGTCCAATGGGACGCCAGCCGTTGCAGTCCGATGAACAGCGGCCGCAGCATCAACGCGCGCAGCGCGAGCGAAGAGAACGTCCACCCTAGTCCGTTAATGGTACGGACAACCGGCACCCGACCCCGCGCTGCGAGCGGAGCCAAGAGATTTGGCTTTGTGTCGAAACTCTGCAAGATGTCTGGACGAAGTTCCGCGATTAATCCGCGGAGTGTCCTGATTGCGCCGGCTTTCCCGCTGCCACTGCTGAAGCGGTCAAACTCGTAGCGCCTATGGGATATCGCGTACCTCCGGAAAGAGGCGCCGTCGCAAGTCGACACTGCCGTGATCTGGAAGCCTCTCTCACGTAGTTCCATGAAAAATGGGACTCTAAGAGCGTGATCTTCGCCGCCGACGCACACCAGATGCGGCTTCATTTTGCCGTTCCACGAACATTGCGGTCGGCCAGCAGCTCGACGTCGCCGGATTCGAAATAATCTCTCATGGCCCGATACTGTGCGAGAATGCCCTAAGTCACGGCAAAGCTACGGTCGGGTCCAACGCTTGTCCTCGTCCGTTCGAATGACGGGACCACGGATCACCCTTGGTGAGAACAGTAAAACCTCAATCTAATCAGCGCTAAAGAGCAAGCCGAAGAGAAGGCTGAACAATGACTTGGCTCCCCAACGCAGAGACGGGTAATGAGCGGCGTGTGACAGGAATGTGAGCAAGAACCGGATGGTCCACGCTAGCTGCCGCGCAACGGTATGGAGTGATGTCCGGTTTTGTCGCGAGTGTGGCAGCCAGAATACGCTTTGCCTTTGGCAGTTGCCTTTCGCCAACTCTTGAAATCTATGCTAGCAGCCATCCGCCTCAGCCATTCGATCCGGACGGAAGCGGCGACAGCGACGACCGATGCGCTAAATGCGGTCTGACCAGTGAGTTGCCCGACAAAGGCGCCTTCAGCCGTTCAGACGGCTAAGACGTCATTATTTGGCAACACCACAGCGAAGGGTTACCACGAACCCAGCTCCGGCAAAGCTAGTCAGCCCGCCCAGGTCAAGCCAACACAGATCGATCGCATGCAGCTTAATCACGTACCGATTTGACCGAACAAAATAATTGATTGCAGCCCAGCTCACAAAAGTGTCTCGCTAGAAAAAGCCACACATTTCCAGCGCGATGGCCTAGGAATAATTTGACTTTAGGTCAGTTCTCTTCTCCGGCGTTATCCCCGAATATCACTGTCCTAGCTGTCAGCGAACGCGATCAGTGCCACGATTTTGCTTCATTTTGATTAAAGTTCGAATATCCTAGCAGCGCCTCATGTTTGGGTTTTTCCAGGGCAATTGGCCCGAACAGAGAGAGCATTCCGAGGGCGGGGTTCCCCTTTTTGAGCAAGCCAAGAAAGTCACGCGGCGCTTCCGCGTGAAGACCAGAGGTAATGAGGAACAAGCCAATATCGTCGTCCCTTTTGCGTAGCGCGATGTCGGACTGCGCACCAGGGTGGTTTGGGGTCGGGCTTTTTTCCGCGATGACCAACCTGCTGGCATTGACCGGATCGCTCTATATGCTGCAGGTCTACGATCGGGTGCTGCCATCGCAGAGCATACCGACCCTGGTCGGATTGACTGCCGGAATGTTGGGTCTCTACGCAGCCTATGGACTGCTTGACCTCGTTCGACTTCGCCTGTTGGCCCGCATTGCAAGCCGGCTCTACAAAAATCTCCATCAAAGGGCATTTGCGCTTTCGGTGCTCTTGCCTCTGAGAGCTGGCCGTGAGGCTGACCGGCTGGACCCATTGCGAGACGTCGAGCACCTGCGTGGCTTTGTTGCAGGATCTGGGCCGACGGTGATCTTCGATGCGCCTTGGATCCCTTTTTATTTGATGATCATCTACATGCTCCACCCTTCGCTCGGCGTGCTGGCGACACTTGGTGCTGTTGCGGTGGTTGCCATTACTGCGGTGGCGGAGATTTTCGGTCGCAGGCCCGCCAAGCTGACGTCGGAGGCGATGATATCCCAACGTGCACTTGCCGAGTCCGGGCGGCGCAATGCCGAGGTCGTTTATGCCATGGGCCTTTCGCCGAGGCTGGCGAAACGCTGGGGCGAACTCGTTCTTCGTTACCTGGCACATCAGGAGCGGCTGTCCGACATCATCGGGGGAACTGCTTCGGTGTCGAAGGCCCTAAGGATGGCACTGCAATCCTGCGTGCTGGGCCTTGGCGCCTACCTGGTCATCGGCGGCGAGGCGTCTCCGGGGGTTATCATTGCATCATCGATACTGCTTGGCCGTGCGCTGGCTCCGGTCGACGCGGCAATCGCAAACTGGAAAGGCTTCCTGTCGACCCGAGACAGCTATGTCCATCTCAAGGCCACGCTGGAGGCATTCGAAAATCCGGTCGACCCCCTGGAGTTGCCGGCGCCACGGACACAGCTGACCGTCGAGAGACTAACGGTCGCGCCTCCCGGCATCTTGAAGCCGACAGTGCTCGATGTGAGCTTTCGCCTGACCAGCGGCGCGGGCATGGCCATCGTCGGCCCCAGCGGCTCGGGCAAGACGACACTCGTACGGGCTCTGGTCGGGGCTTGGACTCCGCTCCACGGAAAAGTGCGACTGGACGGAGCCTCGCTCGATCAATGGAACCCGCGCTCGCTTGGCTCTCATATCGGGTACCTGCCTCAAGACGTTGAACTCTTTGACGGAACGGTGGCGGACAATATTTCGAGGTTCGGCGGAAAGAGCGACCCGAAAGGTGTGCTTGCCGCCGCCACGGCGGCGGGCGTCTATTCGTTGATCATGCATTTGCCGGAGGGTTTCCAAACGCGTATCGGCGAGGGAGGCAGGGCGTTGTCGGCTGGCCAGAGACAATTGATCGGCCTTGCCAGAGCGCTCTACGGCGACCCGTTTCTCGTTGTTCTGGATGAACCAAACTCGAACCTCGATGTCGAAGGCGACGCCTCGCTTGCAGGCGCAATTCTGGCCGTCCGGCAGCGTGGGGGGATCGTCATCGTGGTTGCGCACCGTCCCTCCGCTCTCACCAACATCGATCAGGTATTGGTGCTGGCTGACGGCATGGTCAGGACGTTCGGCTCTCGCGAAGAGGTATTGGCGGGCATCGTGCGACCACCCCCTTCCCCCGCGCACCGTCCCTCCGCCGTTATGCCCATTCGAAATGGTTTGAGCGGACATGCGTGACGTGTTGCCTCGTTTGCTTGCGTTCCTTCTATCTCCTGTCCGGTTCGATAGCGGCTCGTACCCGAAGGCCTCGAAAGGGCTTGCTCCCACCGGCGAACTCGGACCCAGCCTGGCGCTCGGGCTGACTGTGACTTGCCTACTGACCGTGGGCGGAGGGCTGTGGCTCGGTTCCACCAAGATTGCGGGCGCAGTGATCGCACCCGCGACCGTAGTCGTCGAAAGCGACACCAAGAAGGTGCAGCACCAGACCGGTGGCACCATCAGTGGAATCTATGCACAGGACGGCGACGTTGTCCGGGCAGGCACCGTGTTGGTCAGGCTGGACGATACGTTGGCTCGGGCAAACCTCGAAATCATCAGCGAGGATCTGGACCGTGCCACTGTGCGACTTGCGCGGCTTGAGGCCGAACGTCAAGGGCTGTCGACAATGCGGATCCCAAGCGAGCTGCAGGCCGACATGGGCAATCCGAACGTGGCGGCGTTGGTCGGCGGCGAGCGTACTTTGCTCGAAACGCGGACATCGGAACTAGCCGGTCAGAAAACGCTTCTTAGAAGCCAGACCGAGCAGATCGCGCGCCAGCTCGAGGGCCTGAAGGCCCAGCAGGCTGCGATGGACGAATCCGCTGCCTTACTCGGCCGCGATCTCACCGATGTGAATACCTTGTATTCGAAGAAACTGGTCTCGAAAGAGCGGCTCAGCAATGTGAGGCTTGAGGCTACAAGGGCCAAAGGCGAGGCAGGGCGCCTGGCTGCGGCTGTAGCAGAAGCCCAGGTGAAGATCACGGAAACCGAATTGCAGGTCCTGCAACTCGACGAGCAAACGCGCAGCGAGGTGACCAAAGAGCTGCGTGAAACAGAAGCTAAGCGAAGCGAGCTCGACGAGCGCAAGATCGTCGCGGAGAACGAACTGGCCAAAACCGAAATTCGCGCCCCGCAATCGGGAACGATACAACAATCCACTGTTCACACGATTGGAGGTGTGATCGCTCCAGGGGAATTGCTGATGACGATTATCCCAGATGCGGACAAACTCGTAGTCGATGCGCGTATTCCTCCCTCCCAGGTTGACGAGGTCCGCTCCGGTCAGCCGGTCTCTATTCGCTTCCCGGCATTCGATGCGGGCACGACACCGGCGTGCAGTGGCCAGGTAAAATGGATTTCCGCTGACCTGATCAAGGATCAGCAGCACCAGCTCTCCTATTTCTCGGCACGCATCAGCGTGCAAGACAAGACCGATTGCCTACCCGACGCAAAGGTGCTCAAGCCGGGTATGCCGGCCGAGGTTCACGTAAGAACCGGCCGTCACAGCGTCTGGTCCTATCTTCTGAAGCCACTCACGGACCAGATGTCACGCGCATTCCGCTAAAACCCCGCCGCTTGGGGTGGGCTAGCCAGTCAAGCCGCAGCCCTCCTATTGGCCGTGGCCAAAAAACAGGCGGCGAGAACGAGCTCACTACGTAGGCGATGCTGAGAGGACGACGATACGCAAATACGAATGTTCCGGATCTCGTCAGCTTCTGACATCCTTCGTTCGCAGGGCATTCAGCTTTGCAAACGCTGATACAAGAATGCCAGCCGGCGACCTGTATCTAGTCCGTGCCCCCGCCGGTTAGACCCGGCTCGTGGCTCCCCGCCTTGAGCCGGGCCGCCTGATCAGTTCGGAACGGGCTTTCGTCCGAGCCGACATTTCAATGCAACCGCAAGCGTGGCTGACTCGACCGTAGCGACGAAGCCTGAACTGGCACGGTGAGTGTGGGAGGGTAGCGCTCCTTCGACGAGCGCCCCCCGCACAGCGTGTCGACTAGGTCAGCAACGCCGCGGATTCGGCTCCGCCAACTGCTTCATGATCTCGCGCGACGCTACTGCCATTCGGTCCTGAATTGGGAACTGGCCGGCATCCGCTTTGAGGCCGGAAGCGGATGGTCTGTTTTCGGTAGACCCCTTTCAGAAGCGGATGTTCGGCAAAAGCCAACATCCATAGGTCACGTTAGCAAGGTCTACTTCTGCCGGAACGCCGTGTGCAGCGAAGCCGTCAGTGGCCCCACAATGTAATCCAACGCGGTGCGTTCCTCGGTCACGATCATGACCTGCGCCGGCATACCGGGATAGAGCTGGATCTGTGGTGCCGCGGCGAGTTCCCGCTGGTCCACCGCTATGTCGGCGACATAATATGGAAGGCCAGTCTTGGCGTCGGTCACGCGGTCCGCCGAGATGCGAGTGACGCGGCCGTGGATGACCGGTGTCGTGCGCTGTTTATAGGAGGTAAATCGGACTTCGGCCGTCACGTCCTGGCGGAGGCTGGATATGTCCTCGACCCGGACCTGCGCTTGCACGATCAGCGAATTCCTGGCCGGAACGATGTCGAGGATGGTCTGGCCGGGGGTGACGACCGCGCCGGTCGAGAAGACCGTCAAGTCCATCACCTGGCCGTCATAGGGAGCGCGCACTTCGGCGCGGTGCACGGTGGCCTGCGCGGCAAACATCTTCGGCACCAGGTCGGCAAGGCTCGACTGGGTGTCGATCAACATGGCCGACAGTTTCGCGCGGCGCTCGTTGGTAAGCTGCGCGATCTGGCTTTCGAATTCCGCCTTGTTCTGGCGGTTGCCCGCAATCTCGCCCAGCGACTGGTCAATGAGGCCCTGCAGGTCGGAAGCGGAGCGGTCGAGCTCCAGGATGCGCGTGCGCGTCGTCAGGCCGGCCTTCAGCAGCTTGTTCAGGCCGGTCTTCTCGTCCACGGTCGACTTGAGCTGCGCGCGGTAGGACTCCACGCGCGCCTCCTTGCCTTCGATCTGCTCTTCGAGCTCGGCGATCCGCTTTTGCAGGATCTTCGTGGCGCCGGCCATCGAGGCGCGCTGGCTCTCGAGGTCGGCGATCTGGTTGGCCATCGCGTCCTGCAGATAGCCTTGGTGCTCGGCGGAAATATCCTTCGGAAAGGCGACCGCCGCGTTGCCGTCGAGCTCGGCGCGGATACGGGCATCCGTTGCGCGCAGCAGCGCATATTGCTGGGAGTAGAGGTTGAACTCCGAACGGGCCCGCGTGTCATCGAGCACGACCAGCACATCGCCTGCCTTGACGATGTCGCCGTCCTTCACGCGGATTTCCTTTACGGTGCCGCCATCGAAATGCTGGACGCTCTTGCGGTTGCCCTCGACCTTCACTATCGCGTCGGCGAGCACGGCACCGTCGAGCGGCGCCATCGCCGCCCAGCCGCCGAACACGCCGAAGAAGGCAACGATGATGAGCAACCCGACCCAGACCGGACCCCGGATCGAGTCCGAGTCGGCGCCCGCTTCGGCGGCGCCGGGCAAACTGCGATAGGTGGCGGCGACATCGGTCATTGGGTTGCCACCGCAATCGGCGCGGCGCGCTGGTTGAGCAGCGCCACGATCTCGTTCCTCATGCCGAAGGCCTCGACCCCGCCATCCCTGAGGAGCAGGATCTTGTCGACATTGGCCAAGGTCGAGGGCCGGTGCGACACGATGATCACGGTGCTGCCGCGACGCTTGAGCTCCAGCGCGCATTCGGCCAGCGCGCGATCGCCATCGGAGTCTAGATTGGAACTCGGCTCGTCGAGCACGATGAGGTTCGGCGTGCCGAAGACGGCGCGCGCCAGCGCGATGCGCTGCCGGTAACCGCCCGACAGCACCGCGCCGCCCTCGCCGATCGGCGTCTCATAGCCTTGCGGCAGCCGGATGATCATCTCATGCACCCCGGCGAGCCGGGCGGCCTCGATCACCTCGCGGTCGACATCGGTTTTGAAGCGGCCGATATTGGCAGCCACCGTGTCGGAAAACAGCTCGATGTCCTGCGGCAGATAGCCGATATGGTCGCCGAGCGTCTCCCTGCCCCATTGCGTCATGTCGGCGCCGTCCAGCCTGACCGTGCCGCGGCTCGGCTGCATGATGCCGGCGAGATGACGGGCGAGCGTCGACTTGCCGGCGCCGGACGGCCCGACGATGCCTAGAGCCTCGCCGGCCTCAAGCTTGAATGAGACATCGCGCAACAGCACCTTCTGCAGGTTCGGAATGGCGAATGTAAGTTGTTCTACGGCGATCTTGCCGGTGGGTTTGGGAAGGTTGAAGGAACGTTCGCCTTGCGCGCCGCCGTCAAGCAGCTTCTCGACCCTTCCGAGCGCGGCCCGCGCCAGGATAAGACTGCGCCAGAGCCCGACGATCTGCTCGACCGGCTGCAGCCCCCGGCCCAGAAGCAGGCTTGCCGCGAACATCGAGCCGCCGGTGATCTGCCGCTCGATGACCAGATAGGCGCCAAGGCCGAGGATCAGCGACTGCATGGTGAGGCGCAGGAAGCGGATAATCCCGGACATCAGCGCCGCGCGGTCGCTGGCCTGCCCCTGTCGGCGAAGCGCCATGCCGCGGTCGCGCCCCCAGCGGCGGACGAGACCGTCGATCATACCCATGGCACGGATGACTTCCGCATTCCTCAGGCTCATCTCGGTGAAATTGTAGTTCGCGGTGGCCAGGTCATTGGCCTGCTTCAGCGGCGCCCTGACCATATACTCGTTGAGCACCGCCATGGCGATGAGGATCAGCGACGATCCCAGCGCGAAGAAACCCAGCCAAGGGTGCAGAAGGAAGATAACGCCGATATAGATAGGCGACCACGGCAGGTCGAAGAGGGCATGAATGCCGCTGCCGGTGATCACCTGGCGGAACATGTCGAAATCGCGGATCGGCTGGCTTTGCGCAGCGCCCAGTGACGGAGACTCGACGGAGGCCGCCAGGATCCTGGCCGAAAGCAGGCGGTCGAGCCGTGCGCTGGCACGTGTCAGGATCGCGGCGCGCACAAGGTCGAGGCCGGCAAGGGCCAGGAAAGTGGCAAGCAGCACGAGGGTCAGCATCACCAGCGTTGTCTCGCTGCCGCTGGTGACGACACGATCGTAGATCTGCAGCATGTAGAGCGGAGATGCGAGGTAAAGCAGATTGATCGCCAGGCTGAACACCGCCGCGAACAGGAAATAGCGGCGGCAGGCGCGAAGCGCTTGCCTGACGACTTTGGATATGTTGTCGAGACTCAAAATACCCAGCGGAGAACCGCCCCCTGTCCAAACTGCGTGCCCGGGCCCGATACTACTGCCGATCCTTCAACCGACCACACCACTCGCTCGTAAACCTGCCGTAAACCTTAATTCGTAAGCTAAATACCCGCCCGACGCAGAAACGGGGTGAGCCGCGCGTGGTCGCGGGCTCACCCTCTAAAATCACACCGCGAACTCGCTCGTTACGCCGCTGACGCCGGTCAGCGTGAACTCCGCCGGGTCGTAGGTCACGACGGTGTGCCCCTGACCATCATCCGCGAGCTTGAAGCCGTTCGCATCGTAAGTGCCGAGCAGATGTAGCGTCGCATTGTGTGCGCCGTCCGAGACGGTTAACGTGCCACCACTGCCATCTTGGCTCGCCTGATAAGCGACAGTCGTCCCGGCACCGAACAGGATGTCGTTAAGGTCCAGCTTGTCGTCGTTGGTGATGCCGCTGATCCGTCCGCTGTAGTCGAAGGAGTCGTCGAGCTCGAGCGTACCCGCCGCATCGTGCGCGAAGGTCACGTTGGTCGACGATGCGCCGCCAAACTCCAGCTTCGACAGGTTGCCGATGGTGGCGTCGCCTTCACCTGTGACCGCGCCATCGATATCGATATTGCCGCCATTGGCCCAGAGCTTGCCCGAGTTCGCCAGCGCTCCGGCAACGATCAGGCCGCCCGAACCGGTCGCTTCCAGCGTGCCGGAGTTGGTGACGACGCTGCCGCCGGTGTCGATGACTAGGGCATTGGTCCCCGTGGCGATGATGGTGCCCCTGTTGTCGATCCCAAGCATCCCATCACCCAACTGGCCGGCGCCCGAGATCGTGTTGTCGATGTTTATAAGCGCGACGTCCGGACCGGTGCCGGAAATCAAATTGGCGGCATTGTCGGACAGGACGATCTGGCCGCCGCCCTGCAGGCTCACGCCGTGCTGGATAACCTGTAGCAGGGTCTCGTCGCCTGTCGAGTTCAGCGAGATAAGGCCGCTGTTGTTGACTATGCCGCTAAGCGGCAGCAGGGCGCCGTCACCGAGTGTCATGGTGCCAGGATTGTTGACCACAGGCGTCTGGTCGAAGACGAAATTGCCGGCGCCGAGGGCCGAGGAATGCACGCCGTCCAGTGTGATCGACTGTCCGTCGGCGAGGGTGATCACGGCGTTGCCATGAGCATCGTCGGCAATATGCGTTTGCAAATCGCCGAAGCTCGCCAGCCCGCTGTAGCCGATCAGATCGATCTGGTCGGCGGCCGCGTCGAAGCTGTGCACCGTATCGTTGCCGATCGGTTGCGAGAAGACGAACAGATCGTTGCCGCTGGACCCGGTGAGCACGTCATCGCCTGACCAGGCGAAGATCGGCGAGCCCTGAGCGTAAGCCTCGACATTGTCGGCGATTGAGAGGCTTCCGGTCGTGCCGTCAGCATTGGTCCAGGTCAGATGGACATCGAGCACCGCCGCGCCGACGAAATCGGCCGGCGTGGTGACCGTCAGTTCGTGAACCGCACTGGACTGCACCGTCCAGGAGCCATCAGCATTCTGAGTCGCGCCATCGATGGTCCAGCCGGAAGGCACGCCCTTCACCGTGACGGTGACGGTCTGGCCGTCGGAAGGATCGGTCAGCGCGAGGTTGATCGGCTCACCGGCGACGCCGGCGGGAGCGGTAAACTTGCTGCTGCTGCCTCCGCCGCCGTTGGTCTTGAACGTGACGCTGTCCACTGCTGTGCCAGAGTTGTGTGCTGCGCTGTTGTCGGTGACGACAGCACTTATCTGGTGAACGGAATTGCTGACCGGGAACGGAGCCGCGCCGTCATCGAAGGTATGAACATAGTTGCCGCTGGCCAGTCCGGCGGCGAGTTCTGCGGCAGTGAAGGTATAGATCAGAACGGGCGCTGCCCCGTTAATGCTGTCATACAATTGTACGCTCTGAATGCCGCTGGCATCCGTCGCGTGGACCGTGAAGGTCGATTGCTGCTGGCTGGAAGAAAGCTGGTGGCTTATCGAGACGCTTGGCGGTGTAGAATCGCTACCCGTCACATTGATCGTGGCCGTGGCGGTGCCGGTGTCAGTGCCGCCGTTTGCAGTGCCATCGCCGTCCACCAACGTGTAAGTCACCGTCTTGGTCGCGGTGGGGCTGGTCGCGTTGGAATAAAGGATATGGTCGGCCAGGGCCGCGGCCGCGGCTTGCGTGGCGTTGGCGTTGAACGTGATGACGAGATTCGACCCGTTCGCGCCGCCGGTGAAGGTTCCGATCGTCGTGCCCTGGTAGGTCACGTTGCTGCCGCTCACGCCGATCTGACCGGCGCCGGTTCCCTGATTCTGGATGGTCAGTTGGTCGGCCGACGTGCCGTTTGCGGTGAATGCGACGGTAAGAGACCCGCCGTTGAAGTCAGCGGAGTCAACATCCGTGACCGTGGCCGAGGGCGTGATGGCTGTGGCGGCGGATCCGGCCGTGTAGTTGATGCTCGTCGACGTTCCTGCAGTGCCACTGTTCAGATCAATGACCGGCGCGTCGTTGACCGCCGTGATGGTAATGGTCGAGGCGGCGCCGCCGACCAGCGATCCACCCGTTCCGGTGTTGCCGTTGTCGTTGATCGACAGCGACAGCGTCGTCGAGGCGCTCGGGGTGTCGGTGTTGTCGGTGTAGCTCAGCGTGCTGGTGCTGGCCGCGCCGCTGCCGAGGAACGAGTTGATCTGTGCCAGCGTGCCGGAGATAGTCAGCGACGAGCTGCCGCTGCCGCTCACCGTCGCTCCGCTGTTGCCGGCGGTGCCCGTCAAGGTGCCCTCGCCGACCGACAGGGTCAGTGTCTCGTTGCCGCTGCCGCCGTCGACGTCGCTGACCGCAAGGCTGGCGCTCTTCAGCGATACAGTAACCTGCTCCGTCGCGCCGTAGCTCACCGGCGCAGCCGCCGTCGGCGCGTCGTTGACCGGCGTCACCGCCACCGTCGAGGTGACGATGTTGCTGGCGTGGTTGGCCGCTTGGCCGTCGTCGACCTGATAGCTGATGGTGCGGGTCGCACCCGACGGATTGTCGCTCGAGTTGAAGTAGGTGACCGATTCCAGTGCCGCCTGGTACTGGGCCACGGTCGCCGTGCCGCTCAGCGTCAGGACGCCAGTCGCCGCATTGTAGCTGCCGGTGATGCCGTTCTGGTTGGTGAAGCCGAGGACGTCCTGGCCGGAGACGAAGTTGGCGCTGATGGACACTGTCGCCCCGGTCAGATTCGCACTGTCGACATCAGATGCCGTCAGCGCCGTATCGATGGCGGTCGCCGCCTGGTTCTCGGTGTAGGAGAGCGACCCGCCATTGGCGTTCAGCACCGGCGCGTCGTTGACCGGCGT
>CCNC01000202.1 GCA_000824845.1 Mesorhizobium sp. ORS 3359
TTTTTATTCTTTTTTTTTTTTCGGCGGCGTTGGCCCCCCCCCCCACCCCCCCCCGCCGCTGCCGCGGCCGCCGCCGGATCGACCGTGCCGCCGCCGAGAAGGCTGCCGAGAATGGCCGCGCCGCCGACGCCGCCGATGGCGCCGCCGAGGATCTTGGGAAGCTGACCCAACGCCGCCTGCTTGAGCGCCGCGCCGACCGCCTGGCCACCGATGATACCCGTAATCACCTGTATAACGATCGCAACGAGCGTGTTCGTATCCATGTAACTAGTCCCTCCATAGCCGCCTGCCTCCAAGGGCCGACACCATCATCAGACGCCGAACCGTCCGAAAGTCAAATGCATGAAAGCTTAAATAAAAAGGGCGGCCCGAAAACCGCCCTTATTGCACAAAAAAGCTGTGACTATCGCTATTCTGCGGCGATCGCATGCTTTGGTTGCACTGCAGCAGAATAGTCGTTCATCAAGGTCTTGGCGATCTCGCCAACCTCGAATCGGTATGGACCGATCTCCGAAACCGGTGTCACCTCCGCCGCTGTACCGGTCAGGAAGCATTGCTCGAAACCTTCGAGCTCTTCCGGCATGATGGCGCGCTCGATCACTTCGAAACCACGGTCCTTGGCCAGGCCTATCACCGTGCGGCGGGTGATGCCGTCGAGGAAACAGTCGGGCGTTGGCGTATGGATCTTGCCGTCCTTGACAAAGAAGATGTTGGCGCCGGTGGCTTCCGCCACCTGGCCGCGCCAGTCGAGCATCATGGCGTCGGCATAGCCCTTGGCCTCGGCGGCATGCTTGGACAGCGTGCAGATCATGTAGAGGCCGGCGGCCTTGGACTTGGACGGCGCGGTGCGCGGATCGGGCCGGCGCCATTCGGCGACATCGAGGCGGATGCCCTTGAGCTTCTGCGCGGGATCGAAATAGCTCGGCCACTGCCAGATGGCGATGGCGCAATTGATGCGGTTGTTCTGCGCCGAGACGCCCATCTGCTCGCTGCCGCGCCAGGCGATCGGGCGCACATAGGCGTCCTGAAAACCCTGCTTCTTCAAAAGCGTCCGGCAGGCCTCGTCGATCTCGGCGACCGGATAGGGAATCTTGAAGCCCAAGAGGCGTGCCGATTCATGCAGACGCTCATTGTGCTCGGTCAGCTTGAAGATCTGGCCGCCATAGGCGCGCTCGCCCTCGAAGACGGCGCTGGCATAGTGCAGGCCATGGGTGAGCACATGGATCTTGGCGTCGGCCCATTTGACGAACTCGCCGTTCATCCAGATGAAGCCGTCCAGTTGATCGAAAGGAATGGATGCCATGGGAACCTCCCGCGGGCGGGTGCCCGCAATCGTTATGTTTTTTATAGCCTTCGTGCCGGCCCTATCACAGGATCCGAACAGGATCCGAAACGCTGGCCAGTGCTTGGAAGCGTAGGCGGATATTCAATTCGTGGCAAACTCAGGAAGTTCCGGAAAAACGGCTTCCGCTTGCCTTTTCGTTCGCAATCCGCCGAAAAGCTTGTCAAAAATTATCATTGCCCGGGAATTACGTCAATAGTACTGACATAATTCTCGCCCTCGCATGGAGAAATGATGACGAGCCCCGCAGCCGGAAAACCGATCAGGACGGCGATCGCCGATGAAGACGGCATCGACTTCGCCATCATCGAACTGTTCTTCTTCGCCTATCGCGATTTCACGTCCGACCCGGACCAGATCCTCGCCGACTATGGCTTCGGCCGCGCCCATCACAGAGTGCTGCACTTCGTCAACCGCAGGCCGGGCCTCACCGTCGCCGAACTGCTCGATGTGCTGAAGATCACCAAGCAGAGCCTTGCGCGCGTCTTGAAGCAGTTGATCGACACAGACCATATCGTCCAGGTGCAGGGGCCGCGCGACCGCCGGCAGCGCGAGCTCTACCCGACCGCAAAGGGCCGCGCGCTGGCCTTGGCGCTGGCGCGGCCACAGTCGCGCCGCATCCGTGCGGCATTGGAAGATTCCGGAGCCACCGAACGCGCCACGATCGAGCGATTCCTGGAAGCGATGGTCAATCCGGAACTAAGAGCGCAGATTGACATTGTGCCTGCGCAAACATCGGGGAAGAACCATGGAGACCATTGAGAAGGTCGATCATCCGGCCGCGCCCGACGATGACGCGCCGCATCTTCTGGTCGTCGATGACGACACGCGTATCCGCAACCTGCTCAAGCAGTATCTGTCCGAGAATGGCTTTCGCGTCACTGTCGCTGGCAATTCCGGCGAAGCCAGGCGCAAGCTCGCTGGCCTCGACTTCGACCTTCTGGTGCTTGATGTCATGATGCCGGGGGAAACCGGCGTCGACCTCACCAAGGCGCTGCGGGCAGAGAAGAACGTGCCGATCCTGATGCTGACGGCGCTATCCGAGACCGACAGCCGCATCACCGGGCTGGAAGCCGGCGCCGATGATTACCTGCCGAAACCGTTCGATCCGCGCGAGCTGATCCTGCGCATCAACAACATCCTGCGCCGTGGCGGCCCGGCCGCGACACCGAAGGTGGAACAGCTGGTGTTCGGGCCCTACACGTTCCAGATCGCCAAGCGCGAATTGAAGCGCGGCGGCGAGGCGCTTAAGCTGACCGACCGCGAGCAGGAGATCCTCGCGATCTTCGCCGCGCGAGCGGGCGAGACCATACCGCGCCATGAGCTGGTCGGCGATGAATCGGATGTCGGCGAGCGCACCATCGACGTGCAGATCAACCGGCTGCGCCGCAAGATCGAGCGCGATCCGTCCAATCCCGTGTGGCTGCAGACGGTGCGCGGTATTGGGTATCGGCTCAGCGTCGAATAAATTACCGTCGAAGGCCCTTTGCTGAACAGGCCATCGACGAGCGGAAGGCGAATGGCGACCACGCAACTGGACAAGCCGAAAGGGAGCGGCCCTGGCGATCTCGCGCTGCGGACGCTGAGGGCGATGCCGCGCGCCTGGAACCGGTTCTGGCGCCTGATCGCGCTCTATATGCCAAAGCGGCTCTACGCCCGCTCGCTGATCATCGTCATCGCGCCGATGATCCTGCTGCAGTCGGTGATCGCCTTCGTTTTCATGGAACGCCACTGGCAGACCGTCACCCAGCGCCTGTCGCAGGCGACGATCTCGGACATTGCGGCCGTCATCGACATGATGGAGACCTATCCGCACGACGCCGACTACGCCAACATCATCCGCATCGCCCAGGACCGCATGCAGTTGAAAGTGGATCTGCTGCCGCCAGATCCGTTGCCGCCGCCCGGCCCAAAGCCGTTCTTCTCGATCCTCGACGAGGCGCTGTCATCGGAGATCACGAGACAGATCAACCGTCCGTTCTGGATCGACACGGTCGGCAACTCGAACGTCGTCGAGGTCCGCGTCCAGCTCGAAGGCAAGGTGCTGCGCGTCTTCGTGCGGCGCAGCCAGGCCTATGCCTCGAATACGCATATCTTCCTGATCTGGATGGTCGGCACCTCGCTGGTTCTGCTGATGATCGCCATTCCCTTCCTGCGCAATCAGATCAGGCCGATCCTGACGCTCGCCGAGGCTGCCGAGAGTTTCGGCAAGGGCCGGCCGATGCCGCGCGATTTCCGCCCGCGCGGCGCCGAGGAGGTTCGCCGCGCCGGCTTCGCCTTCATCCAGATGCGTGAGCGTATCGAGCGCCAGATCGAGCAGCGCACCGCCATGCTGACCGGCGTCAGCCACGACCTCAGGACCATCCTCACCCGCTTCAAGCTGCAGCTGGCGCTGGCCGGCGGTAAGGCGGAGACCAAGGCCGCGCTGAACCAGGATATCGACGACATGCAGTCGATGCTGGAAGGCTATCTCGCTTTTGCCCGTGGCGAGTCCGCGGAGGACACCGGCCGTTTCGACCTCAACGCCTATTTCCAGAAGCTTGGCGAGGAAGCGCAATTGCGTCGCTGCAAGCTCACGACGACGCTGACAGGCGACCCGGCCGTGCATGTGCGGCCGAACGCCTTTGCCCGTTTGCTTTCGAACGTCATCGGCAATGCGTTCCGCTATGCCAAGGCCGTCGAGGTCCACGCCAACCACGGCCATGGCTCGCTCACCGTCACCATCGACGACAATGGGCCGGGTATCGCGCCCGACAAGCGTGAAGAGGTGTTCAAGCCATTCCTGCGGCTGGACGAGGCGCGCAACCTGGATGCCAGCGGCACCGGACTTGGCCTGTCGATCGCTCGCGACATCGCCCGCAGCCACGGCGGCGACATCAGCCTTGAGGACAGTCCGCTCGGCGGCCTGCGCGCCGTCATCAAGGTGCCCGCCTAGCCAGAGCATGTGCCGAACCGACCTTCGTTTCGGACAAGATCATGCTCAATCAAAAAACAGCTTCATCCGCCCGTCATGAAATCATGGTGAAGAGCGCGCATGAAGCGCGCGACCCTTGTTGATTCGGCTCTGCCGCCCCGCTTCGATCCCGCCCCTGCCCGGGTGCGCTGGAGCGAGGCGCGAGCTGCCGCCTGGCTGCCGTTCCGGCACCGCGCCGGCGCGCGCAGGAGTTATCGCGGCGACGGACCGTCATACGCAGCGGGATCGCCATGCGCATCCTGATGGTCACCGACGCTTGGCGGCCGCAGGTCAACGGCGTGGTGCACACGCTGGAACGCCTGACCGAGGCGCTAAAACCCTTCGACGTCGAGCTCGATTTCCTGACGCCGAACCTCTTCCGCACTCTGCCGATGCCGACCTATCCCGACATCCGGCTCGCGCTGACGACGCCGGGCCATGTCGCGCGCCGGATCGAGGCCGGCAGCACCGACCACATCCACATCGTCACCGAGGGTCCGCTCGGCATCATGGCGCGCCGCTACTGCCGCAAGGCCGGCCGCCCCTTCACCACCAGCTACCATACGCGCTTTCCCGAATATCTCAGCGCCCGCCTGCCGGTGCCGGAAAACTGGGCCTACAACTGGCTGCGCGACTTCCACAATTCCGGACAGGGCACTCTTGTCGCCACCCAATCGCTGGCGGACGATCTCGCGGCGCGCGGCTTCAACAAGCTGAGGCCCTGGACGCGCGGTGTCGACACCGACCATTTCCGGCCCGACAAGCGCAAGGAAACCGGATTTCCGCGCCCGGTCTTCCTGTGCGTCGGCCGCGTCGCGATCGAAAAGAACCTGACCGCCTTCCTCGATCTCGACCTGCCCGGCAGCAAGGTGATCGTCGGCGAAGGGCCGGAACTGGCAAAACTCAAGGCGCGCTATCCCGACGCGCATTTCCTCGGCCATCGCCCGAACGACGAGCTGGCCGAGATCTACGCCTCGGCCGATGTGTTCGTGTTCCCGAGCCGCACCGACACCTTCGGCAACGTCATCATCGAGGCGCTGGCCAGCGGAACGCCGGTGGCCGCCTATCCGGTGACCGGACCGATCGACATCGTCGGCGATGGCGTCGGCGGAGCCATGTCGAACGACCTGGGCGAGGCGGCGATGAAGGCGCTTCACACCGACCGCTCGGAAGCGCGCCAGCGCGCCATGCGCTACAGCTGGAAGGCCTGCGCCGAAATGTTCCTCGACGCGGTCGACGAAGCGCTGGGCATGCCAAGTAAGCGCGCCGATCAGGACAGGGTGGCTCCGGGTCGCCCTAGACTCGTCCTAGAATAGGCGCCCGCCGTCCGGCACCTTGCGTTCGATGGCGCCGAGCACCACCGCGCCCTCTTCATCGGGAAAGCCGAGCGTGAGCACTTCGGACATGAACGGACCGATCTGGCGCGGCGGGAAATTGACCACTGCGAAGACCTGGCGGCCGACCAGCGCTTCCGGCGCGTAGTATTTGGTGATCTGCGCCGACGACTTCTTCACCCCGATCGCCGGCCCAAAATCGATCTTCAGCTTGATCGCCGGCTTGCGCGCTTCCGGAAATGGCTCGGCCTCGACGATCGTGCCGGCACGGATATCGACACGGTCGAAATCGGCAAAGCTGATCTCGGGCTTGCGCTCGCTGCTGGAACTCATCGGCGATATCGGCTTGGTTCAGGCGTTTCCATGGGTCTCGAAGAGCACGCTGGAGAGCGCGTCCTTGGCCGATGTACCCGACCAGACGACGAACTGGAAGGCCTGGAAATAGCATTCGCAAGCTTCGAGCGCCGACGATAGAAGCACCTCGACCTGTTGGCTTGACGGCTCGACCCCGCCGGCAAGCAGCAGCGATTGGCGGAACATGATCGCGCCTTCCTGCTCCCACAGATCGAAATGCCCGAACAGCATCTGCTCGTTGATCAGCGACAACAGCCGCATCACTTCCAGCGCCCGCGTCTCCGGCACCTTGATGTCGAAAGCGCAGGCCAGGTGCAGCGCCTCGAAATCCTCCATCCAGGAAAAGGAGACATGATAGTCGGTCCAGCTGCCGGCCACCGAAATCGAAATCTCGTCGTCGCCGGCGCGCTCGAAGGACCAGTCATTGTTGTGGGCCACCTGCTCGATGACGTCCACCGGGTGGATTTCGCGGGAGAATTCGAGTTCGAGGAGTTCCATGAATGCTTCCTGTGTTCAGGGGAGCGCCACACGCTCCGCGGGGCACACACGACGAACAATCTTGTCTAGAACTCGGACGGTCAGGACTTTCCAACGCAAAGACCCAACCGGACCCCACCGCCCGGCGCATGACCCTGCTTCGAATCATGCAACAAATTCAGTCTATTGATCGGGAGTCGCGTGAACAGCCCAATTTTTCGCACCGCGTCATCCGCATGTGGAAAGGTGCCTGTCACAAAGATTCATGCAATGCCGGTAAGCGATTCACGGCAAAGCGATTTTTCGGATCGCGCTATGTGGAAAAGTTTAACGATTATTTTTTTGCGCGGGGCTTCGCGGCACCCGCAGGTGCGGCCTGTCCGGTCAGTTCGGCGAGCCTCGCCTCGAGCGCCTCGACGCGCGTCGCCAGTTGGATGTTGTCTTCCCGCGCCTTGACCGCCATCTCGCGCACCGCCTCGAATTCTTCGCGCTGCACCACATCCATGGAATTCAGCATGCGCTCGGCCTGCGCCCGGAACGCCGTCTCCACCTCGCGACGAACGCCCTGCGCGGCACCCGCGGCATCGGTCATGATCTTTGCGAATTCGTCGAGAATGCGGTTCGGTCCGGTCGCCATGGCAGATCCTCGCTTTGTCGTTTTGACGTAGTGGCGCGCGGCTCGGAATGCAAGCGCATCTGACGCGGAGCGGTTGCTCCTGTTGGCAAGCCGATCAATAACTATTATTATCTCGGTGAAAGTCATAGGAAGTATGTCATGGCAATCAGTGCAGATCTCGGTGAGCGCTTGGAAGACGTCGTGAACCGGCTCGTCAGCACCGGCCGCTACAATTCGAAAAGCGAAGTGTTGCGCGAAGGTGTCCGCCTTGTGGAAGAAAGGGAGAAACGTCTCGCCGCGCTTGACGCTGCACTCGCGCGAGGCGTCGCTGACGCAGATGCAGGACGCGTGAAGCCTGCCGCAGACGTGTTCGATCGCCTGGAGAGCAAATATAAGGCGATGGCCAAGAAGCGTAGGTGAAACGGCTGGTATTTACCGACGAGGCCGAGAGCGACCTTGAGGCTATCGGCGATCACATCGCCGGCGACAACCCATTCCGCGCAATGACCTTCATTCGCGAATTGCGCAATGCCTGCGTTGAACTATGCACAATGCCGGAACGTTGTCAGTTGGTCGCCCGTCATCAATCCTCCGGCATCCGTCGTCGGGTGTATGGCAATTATCTGATTTTCTTCCGCATCCATATGGATGCCGTCGAAGTGCTGCACATCCTTCACGGCGCGACGGATTATGAGCGGATTATGTTTCCCTGAGACTTGACGGTCGGCTGCGGCATCGGCGCTGCCTTGACCCCGCCAAAACCCTGCCGCATGGTCCGCGCCCGAACATGACCGCGCCCTGGAGACCCTGTTGAGCGAATATTTCCTTTTGCCGCTGGCCTCCCTGCCCTTCCCCAACATCGATCCGGTCATCGTCAACATCGGGCCGCTGGCCGTGCATTGGTATGGCGTTGGCTATATCGTCGGCATCCTCTTTGCCTGGTGGTATGCCAAACGGCTGGTCACCAACGCCCGCCTCTGGCCGGACGGCCACCTGCCGATGAAGCCCGAGGACCTCGACGACTTCATCGTCTGGGCGGCGATCGGCGTCGTGCTCGGCGGGCGCACCGGCTATGTGCTGTTCTACGACCTGCCGCGCTACATCGCGCATCCGCTCGACATTTTCGCCGTCTGGCAGGGCGGCATGTCGTTCCATGGCGGTCTGCTTGGTGTGATCCTCGCCATGACGCTGTTTTCGCTCAAGCGCCGCATTCCGACCTGGACATTGTTCGATGTGGTGTCGGCAGGCGTGCCTGTCGGTCTCGGCCTTGTGCGTTTCGCCAACTTCATCAATTCGGAGCTTTGGGGCCGGCCGTCGAACGTGCCCTGGGCGATCGAATTCCCCAATGGCGGCCCGTTCACCCGCCATCCCAGTCAGCTCTACGAGGCGCTGCTCGAAGGCCTGGTGCTGTTCCTGGTGCTGCGCTTCCTCACCCACTCACGGCTCAAGCTGAAGACGCCGCGCTTCGTTGGCGGCGCCTTCATCTGCGGCTACGGCCTGTCGCGCATCTTCGTCGAGTTCTTCCGCGAGCCGGACCAGCAGCTCGGCTATCTTCTCGGCACCAGCTGGCTGACCATGGGCATGATCCTGTCCACGCCGATGGTGCTCGCCGGCATCTGGGCGATGGCCACGGCAAAGCCGGCACCGCAGCCGCGGGCGGCATGACCCGGTTGAAGGAACGCATCACAGGCCTTATCGGCGCGACGGGGCCGATCCCGGTCAGTGAATATATGGCGCTCTGCCTGTTCGATCCCGAGGAGGGTTATTATACGACGCGTGAGCCCTTCGGCGCCGCCGGCGACTTCATCACCGCGCCCGAGATCAGCCAGATGTTCGGCGAGCTCGTCGCCGTCTGGCTCTACCAGGCCTGGCAAGGTGCCGGCCGGCCCCTGCCCGCGACCTTTGCCGAGATCGGTCCCGGCCGCGGCACGCTGATGAAGGACATGCTGCGCACCTGGTCACGGCTCGACCCGGCGCTGGTGGCCGGCGCCTCCTTTGCCATGGTCGAGACCAGCCCGCGCCTGGCTGAGATACAGAAGCAGACTCTTGCCGGTCAAAACGCGGCGCTTGCCTGGCACCAGAGCCTCGGTACGCTGCCGCCGCAGCCGCTCTTCATCGTCGGCAACGAATTGTTCGATGCGGTGCCGATCCGGCAGTTCGTCTATGTCGGCACAGGCTGGCGCGAGCGCGTGGTCGGCCTCGACGGCGCCGATGAGCTGCACTTCTTCGCCGGCGCGGGATCCGTCGACCCGGCGCTGCTGCCGCCTGGCGCCGCCAATGCGCCGCAAGGCGCCATCGTCGAAGTGGCGCCTGCCCGTTCGGCGCTGATGGCGCAGATTGCCGAACGCGTAGCCCGCCAGGGCGGCGCCGGCCTTTTCATCGACTATGGCTATCTGCAGCCGGGGATCGGCGACACTTTCCAGGCGCTGCGCCAGCACGAGCGCGAGGACGTTTTGGCCGATCCAGGCGAAGCCGACCTCACCGCCCATGTCGATTTCGCCGCTCTTGCCGACATCGCGCGCGCGCACGGTCTCGATGTGCAATTCTCGACCCAGGGCGAATTCCTGCTTGGCATGGGCCTGCTCGAACGTGCCGGAATGCTCGGCGCCGATGCCGATGCCGAAACACGGCGGGTCATCTCGGACGCGGTCGAACGCCTGGCCGGCCCCGAGGCGATGGGCGAGTTGTTCAAGGTGATGAAGGTCCTGCCGACGGCGAAAGGCGGCTGAGATCGGCGAGCGGCCTCGGCGGCTGGTCCGCTCATCTCCGAACTTCGCCTTGACGAACCCGCCTTGCACGGACGACAAACCCAACCATGCTGAATCAGACCAGACCCGATCCAGTACGCTCGCCGCTGCTTGAAAAGGCGCAAGGCATGCGCCACGGCTACTTCACCCGCATCGGCGGCGTCTCCGACGGCATCTATCGGGGCCTCAACATCGGCACGGGCTCCAGCGACGACCAGACATTGGTCGCCGAGAACCGGCGGCGCGTCGCCGACTGGATGGGTGTGCCCGCGGACCATCTGCTGACCGCGCACCAGATCCACTCGCCGGATGTCGTTGTCGCCAGGGAACCCTTCGCCGGCCCTCGCCCGAAAGCCGACGCCATCGTCACTGATCGTCCGGGCATCGCCATCGGCGCATCGACCGCCGATTGCGGGCCGGTGTTGTTTGCCGATGCCGAGGCGCGGGTCATCGGCGCCGCCCATGCCGGGTGGAAGGGCGCCTTCACCGGCGTGCTCGAGAACACCGTCGCCGCTATGGAAGGCCTCGGCGCCCGCCGCGACCGCATCGTCGCCGTGCTTGGCCCCTCGATCGGGCCCGACAATTACGAGGTCGGGCCGGAATTCGTCGCCCGCTTCGTCGAGGCCGACGTCGGCAATGAACGCTATTTCAGGCCATCCAAGACTGTCGGCCACTCGATGTTCGACCTCAACCAATATACGGTCGACCGGCTGCGCAAGGCCGGCGTGACCGCCGAGGGGCTTGGCCGCTGCACCTACGCGGAAGAAGACCTTTTCTATTCCTACCGGCGCACCACACACCGCAAGGAAGCGGATTACGGGCGCCAGGTTTCGGCAATCGTTCTGGAGAAAGAGTAATGGCGCTGCATTTCGAACGTTCGGAATTCGACGCGCGGCGTGACCGGCTGCTGATCGAGATGGCCGAAAAGAAGCTCGACGCCGTGCTCCTGTTCGCGCAGGAGAGCATGTACTGGCTGACCGGCTACGACACGTTCGGCTTCTGCTTCTTCCAATGCCTGGTGGTGAAGGCCGACGGCTCGATGGTGCTGCTCACCCGCTCGGCTGATCTGAGGCAAGCGCGCCATACCTCGACCATCGAGAACATCGTGCTGTGGACCGATCGTCAGGGCGCCAACCCGGCAATCGACCTGCGCAACCTGCTCAACGACCTCGATCTGCTCGGCGCCCGCATCGGCGTCGAATACGACACCCATGGCCTGACCGCCTATAACGGCCGCCGACTCGACGAGCAGTTGCAGACTTTCGGCCAGATCGCCGATGCCTCCGGCATCGTCGGCCGGCTGCGCCTGTTCAAGAGCCCGGCCGAGATCGCCAAGGCGGAAAAAGCAGCCAATCTTTCCGACGATGCGCTCGATGCCGCCCTGCCGCTGATCAAGCAGGGCGGTGACGAAGGGCTCATCCTCGCCGCCATGCAGGGCGCGGTCTTTGCCGGCGGCGGCGACTATCCGGCCAACGAATACATCATCGGCTCCGGCGCCGATGCCCTGCTCTGCCGCTACAAGGCCGGCCGCCGCAAGCTCACCAAAAACGACCAGTTGACGCTCGAATGGGCCGGTGTGTTCCACCACTATCATGCCCCGATGATGCGCACCATTTTGACGGGCAAGGTGTCGAAGCGCCACCAGGAATTGTTCGACGCTTCCCGAGCCGCGCTGCTCGCTGTCGAAAAGGCGATGACGCCGGGCAACACCTTCGGCGATGTCTTCGACGCGCATGCCCGCACGCTCGAAGCGCACAATCTGACCAAGCACCGGCTGAACGCCTGCGGCTACTCGGTCGGCGCCCGCTTCACGCCATCCTGGATGGACATGCCGATGTTCTACCAAGGCAATCCGGAGCCGATCGCGCCCAATATGACGCTGTTCGCGCATATGATCATCATGGACTCCGAGACCGAGACGGCCATGACGCTCGGCCGCACCTACCTCACCACGGAATCGGCGCCGAAGCCGTTGTCGCGCCATGATCTCGACTTGATCGTGCAGTGAATCCATAATGATTGGTTCACGCGGGGGCGTTCGCCACTAGGGAGTTTTCAAGCAAATGAGACGATCGCGGATGACGACCGTGTCATTGCTTGCGGCGCTGGCGCTCGGCGCCTGCACCAACGCCAAGGACGTGCTCGAACCTTCGGCCATCACTCCGCCGGCGAGCTCGGCCCAGTCCTCGGCCGCCCCGCAGGGCACATCGACGACGGCCACAACCACGACCGCGCCTGCCCCTTCTCCCGCGCCTTCCACCACAGCGTCACCTAGGACATCGGCCCAGACAGCTGCCCTGGCCAAGACACGGTTGCAGGTGGCGCCGATCGTCGGCGCATCGGTGGACGCGGCGGCACCGTTGACGGCGGAACTGCAGACCCGCGCCAAGCAACGCGGCTTGACGCTTGTCGGCAGCACCGACCAGACGGCGACGCATGTGCTGAAAGGCTATTTCTCGACGATGTCCGAGGGCAAGGACACCACCGTCATCTATGTCTGGGACATTTACGACCCCTCGGGGAACCGCCTGCATCGCATCAACGGTCAGCAGAAAGCGCCCACGGTCGGCAGTGGCGAGGGCTGGCCCGCGGTGGCGCCCGCGACCATGCAGGCCATCGCCGACCAGACGATCGACCAGTTCGCCGCGTGGCTCGGCAGCGGCGGCGCCGGTTGACCGTACGGTGGCCGGCCGAACTGTTGCCGGCTTGCGATGTTTTGCTTGTTTGTTGCAGTCGCCGAAGGGATTCCCGATAACGAGGCTTGCAATACCGGCGCGGGCCGCTAAAAGCCCGCTTAAATGGCTCGTTGAGAGTCTCTCGGGTCTCTTCACCAGGAACGGTGCATGAAGCTTTTCGCGGGCAATTCCAACCGGGTGCTGGCCGAGGCGGTGGCTCGCTATCTCAACATCCCGCTAGGGAAGGCCAGCGTCAGGCGCTTCGCCGACCAGGAAATCTTCGTCGAGATCCAGGAAAACGTGCGCGGCGAGGATGTCTTCATCCTGCAGTCGACCTCTTATCCGACCAACGACCATCTGATGGAACTGCTCATCATGATGGACGCTTTCATGCGCTCCTCGGCGCGACGCATCACGGCGGTCATCCCCTATTTCGGCTATGCAAGGCAGGACCGCCGCGCCTCCGGCCGCACGCCGATCTCGGCCAAGCTGGTCGCCAACATGATCACCCGCGCCGGCGCCGACCGCGTGCTGACGCTCGACCTGCATGCCGGCCAGATCCAGGGCTTCTTCGACATTCCGACCGACAATCTGTTCTCGGTGCCGGTGATGGCCCGCGACGTGAAGGCTAAGTACAAGCAGCTCGGCAATGTCGTGGTCGTGTCGCCCGACATCGGCGGCGTGGTGCGGGCGCGCGCTCTGGCCAAGCGTTTCGACGCGCAGCTGGCCATCGTCGACAAGCGCCGCGAGCGCCCGGGTGAATCGGAAGTCATGAACATCATCGGCGCGGTCGCCGGCAAGGATTGCCTGCTGATCGACGACATCGTCGATTCCGGCGGCACGCTTTGCAACGCGGCCGACGCGCTGCTCGCCAACGGCGCGACGTCCGTCACCGCCTACATCACCCATGGCGTGCTGTCGGGCGGCGCCGTCGCCCGTATCGCCGGTTCGAAGCTCCAGGAACTGGTGATCACCGATTCCATCCAGCCGACGCAGAGCGTGCTCGATGCACCGAACATCCGCGTCATCTCGATCGCCGACCTGATGGGCGAGGCGATCTCGCGCACGGCGACGGAAGAGTCGGTCTCGAGCCTGTTCGACTAGAGCGTTTCACCGTTTCACGGAAACGGCGAACCGCTCTATCCCTTTGTTTTTGCGCAATT
>CCNC01000203.1 GCA_000824845.1 Mesorhizobium sp. ORS 3359
TTTTCCTGGAATTGCTCTAGTCGATTTCGATGGGCGCGTAACGCAGCAGCGTCACGCCTTGCGCAAGCCGCTCCGTGCCGAGCGGCTTCAACGCCAGCGACAGGCCGGACTGGAAATACGGCTTGCCGCCGCCGAGCACAACCGGATGCATATAGAGCCGGTATTCGTCGATCAGCCCCGCGCGCGCAAGGTGCCCGGCAAGCTCGGCGCCGGAAACGGAAATCTCGCCGTCCGTGTCCGCCTTGAGCGACTTGGCCACCGCCTCGGCATGCTCCTTCACCAGACGGGCATTCGGCCCGACTTCTCGAAGCGTGGTCGAAAACACGATCTTCGGCGTTTCACGCCAAGCGTGGGCAAAATCCCGCTCGACCTCCTCGGCAGCGATCTCACGCTCCGGGCTGTCCCAGAAGCGCATGGTCTCATACATCCGGCGTCCGCAGAGCGCGATCGACGTCCGCCGCATCTCGTCGTTGAAATGCTGATGAAGTTCCTCTTCGGGGACCGGCAGGTCGATGTCTCCGCTCGGGCCGGCGATGTAACCATCGAGCGATGTCAGCATGGCATGACGATCGTCGCCATAGCGTTCCTCCGATTTCGCGCTCCCGCAAAGAATCATATCTGATTGCAACTTGCAACCAGCGGTCTGGTGGAACCCGGAGATGCGATGCCTCGACCCGATGCCGCGGCTCGGTTTCATGCAGCAAGCGGACCGCCTGTGCGGCGCGGGTTTTCACCGGCATCGCGCGCGCCGCGCATATAGCCGCGCGGCGAAGCGCCGAGCATGCGTTTGAACATGGTGGTGAAGGCCGGCACGCTGTCATAACCGAGATCGAGCGCCACCCTGGTGATCGGCTCGCCGTCAGCGAGCCTTGGCAGCGCGGCGAACAGGCAGGCCTGCTGGCGCCAGGTCGAAAGCGACAGCCCGGTCTGGCGCTGGAAAGCGCGGGTGAAGGTGCGGCGGCTCATGCCGGCTGCGTCCGACCACTCGTCGATCGTGGCGTGCGGCGAAGGAGCCGCCACGAAGCGCCTGCAAAGCGCCGCGAGCTTCGGATCGGACGGGAAAGGCAACCCAAGCGGGCGTTCCGGCAGGTTCGGGATTTCGTGCAGCAGCAGTCCCATGACCAGCGCTGCCCGCCCTTCGAGCTCGCCGCCTTGCGGCAATTTCTCCGATTCCACGATCAGGCTGTGCATCAGCTCGGTGATGCCGACGACGCGCAATCCCTCCGGCAGGCCGGCAATGGCGTTCGGCATCACATAGACCGAGCGCATCGACACATCGCCCAGCATCTCGACCGAATGCTCGGTGCCGGCCGGTATCCACATCGCATGGTCGGGCGGCACCATCCAGCGCCCATGCCTTGTCGTCACCAGCACCACCCCCACCAGGGCATGCAAAAGCTGGCTGCGGCTGTGGCGGTGTTGCGGCACGTGATAGCCGTCCGGATATTCGGTCGGCAGCGCCACCGCCGGCCCGACCGCCTCCTCCAGCCACTGCCAGCGGCTTTCATGCAGTCGGCCGAGCTCGGCGGCATCGCCTTTGAAGATTTCCCGGCCATGTGGCATCGGATGTGGCCCACTTGCGAAACTATTGGACCAAACCACGAAAGAAGTCGCCATTCAAGCCGATTATAAGGCAAGCGTCCTATCCCATGAGACTGCTGCGGTTCGCCGCCAAAAAGACTACGGAGCATTTGCCTTGACCGATACGACCGCCAACTCCGTCGCCGCGCCGGCGACGGCAAGCAGCACCTCGGCGCAAGCGACGGTCTTTGCCGTCATCCTTTCGGTGAGCTTCTGCCACGGCATCAACGACATCATGCAGTCACTGCTGCCGGCGATCTATCCGCTCCTCAAAGAGAATTACGGTCTCGATTTCTGGCAGATCGGCCTTCTGACCTTCACCTTCCAGGTCACGGCCTCGCTGCTGCAGCCGGTGATCGGCATGATCACCGACAAGCGGCCCATGCTCTATTCCTTGCCCTGGGGCATGGCTTCGTCGCTGGTCGGCCTGATCGTGCTGGCCTATGCCGGCCACTATGTGCTGCTTCTGGTCGGCGCCTCGCTGATCGGCATCGGCTCGGCGATCTTCCATCCGGAATCCTCGCGCATCGCGCGCTTCGCCTCGGGCGGCCGCTTCGGCCTTGCGCAGTCGCTGTTCCAGGTCGGCGGCAATTTCGGCCAGTCGATGGGCCCGTTGCTCGCAGCCTTCATCGTCGTGCCCTTCGGCCAGACCAGCATCTCCTGGTTCGCCATCGGCTCGCTGATCGGCATTTTCGTGCTGTGGCAGGTCGGCGGCTGGTACAGCCGCATGCGCGCCTCGCAGGCCACCCGCAAGCAGGTCGCCCATGTGTCGCCCTTTCCGCGCAAGAAGGTGATGGGCGCGCTCGCCGTGTTGACGCTGCTGGTGCTGACCAAGAACGCCTATATCGCCTCGCTGTCCAGCTACTACACCTTCTATTCCATCCATAAGTTCGGCGTCTCGGTGCAGACGAGCCAGGTCATGCTTTTCCTGTTCCTCGGCGCATCGGCGCTGGGCATCCTGCTTGGCGGTCCGTTCGGCGACCGTTATGGCCAGAAGGCGATGATCTGGTTCTCGATCGTCGGCGTCCTGCCCTTCACGCTGGCGCTGCCCTACGCCAATCTGGAATGGACGATGGTGCTCACCGTGCTGATCGGCCTGATCCTGTCGTCGGCCTTCTCCAACATCGTGGTGTTCGCGCAGGAGCTGGTTCCGGGCCGCGTCGGCACGATCGCCGGCATCTTCTTCGGCTTCGCCTTCGGCATAGGCGGCATCGCCGCCGCTGTGCTCGGCGTCATCGCCGACATGAAGGGCATCGATTTCGTCTTCCAGATCTGTTCCTACCTGCCCTTCCTCGGTCTGCTGACGGTGTTCCTGCCCAATATGAAGGAAGCGCGAAGGGCCTGATTGCCCGGGCACTCCGAACGCCTCCGAAGATCGAAGCACCCGCCGCCTGGCGGGTGCTTCGTGTTTGGCGACCTGCTTCAAGCCTTGAAGAAGGCCAGCAGATCGGCGTTGATGACATCCGCATGGGTCGTCGCCATGCCGTGCGGGAAGCCCTTGTAGACCTTCAGCTCACCCTTCTTGAGCAGCTTGATCGAAAGCAGGGCGGAGTCCGCGATCGGCACGATCTGATCGTCGTCGCCATGCATGACCAGCACCGGCACGTCGATCTTCTTCAGGTCTTCAGTGAAGTCGGTTTCCGAGAAGGCCTTGATGCAATCGTAATGCGCCTTGGTGCCGCCCATCATACCCTGGCGCCACCAATTGTCGACAACGGCTTGGGAGACCACCGCGCCCGGACGGTTGAAGCCGTAGAACGGCCCGGCCGGAACGTCGCGGAAGAACTGGGCGCGATTGGCGGCCTGGGCCGCGCGGAAGCCGTCGAACACCTCGATCGGCAGGCCGCCTGGATTGGCGTCGCTCTTCAGCATGATCGGCGGCACCGCGCCGATCAGCACGGCCTTGGCAACCCGACCGCCGCCACCATACTGCGCCACGTAGCGAGCCACCTCGCCGCCGCCGGTCGAATGGCCGACATGGATCGCGTTCTTAAGATCGAGATGCGCCACGAGCGCCGCTACATCGGCGGCATAGGTGTCCATCTCGTTGCCGGTGTCAGTCTGGGTCGAACGGCCGTGTCCACGCCGGTCATGCGCGACGACGCGGTAGCCCTTCGACAGGAAGAACAGCATCTGGGCGTCCCAGTCGTCGCTGCTCAGCGGCCAGCCATGGTGGAAGACGATCGGCTGACCGGTCCCCCAGTCCTTGTAGAAGATCTGCGTTCCGTCCTTCGTGGTGATCGTGCCGCTGCCGATTTTGGTCTGCGAAGCTTCAGTCATCTCCATCTCCTTTGTAATTTTCGCAATAAATAATATCACGATAACGATATGCGTACCGCTATCGAGCCCGCTTGTCCATAGAAATATGTATCACAATAACATTTTCCGTGGTACATAATCGGTTGTCAGTCGGCAAAAGGATCGTGCCGTGCCTCTTCCCTTGGACAATCAGCTCTGTTTCACGCTTTACGCGACCAGCATGACAATCAATCGTACCTACAAACCGATGCTGGACGAAATGGGCATCACCTATCCGCAATATCTCGTGCTCAATGCGCTGGGCGAGGCGGACGGCATGTCGGTGGGCAGCATCGCGCATCGGCTCGCCCTGGAATCGAGCACCATCACGCCGCTGGTGAAGCGAATGGAACAGGCCGGCCTCGTCACTCGCCAGCGCAGCCAGACCGACGAGCGCCAGGTGCAGGTCGACCTGACCCCTAGCGGGCGAGCCTTGCTCGTCCAGTGCAATTGTCTGAACGAGACCCTGATCGAGCGCTCGGGCATGACGTTGGCCGAGCTCGATGCCCTAAACCGGCAAATCCAGAAATTGCGCGATGCGTTGAACGGCGGCCAGGTGGTTGACGCCGCCTAGGGCAATTCCGGGAAAAAAGCGTAGCCTTCTACGTCCGGAATTGCGCAAAAGCCAGTGTGGTCACGCCTCGATCTTCACCGGCGGCAGCGGCGGCGCCTCCAGCCCGTGGAACGGGTCGCGCCAGGCGTCGATCGCCTCCAGCCGGCCGTACCATCGGCGTATCGACGGGTAGTCGTCGAGCGGCAATCCGGCGACATCATTGAAAGGCAGAAACGTCGCCATGCGGAAGTCTGCATAGGAGATGGAATTGCCGACCAGCCATTCCCGCGCGGCAAGCTCGGGCTCGAGGACAACCGCGGCCTTATGGAATTGCCTGAGCCCCTCCTCGACCAGCGCCTGATCGATCGGGCCGAGTCCATAGCGCTGCTTGGTCCCGCGCTCGAAATGCACCATGTCGCAGGCGAAGGCGAACCGTTCCTTGCCCCAGCTGATCCAGCGGATCATGTCCGGCTCGTCGTTCCCGCTACGCCAGAAATCGGAGCGAACGTCGCGGGACAGCCGGCAGGCGATGGCGTCGGCCTCCCAAAGGCTCCAGCCCGGACCGACCAGGATCGGCAAGGTCAGATTGGGGTTGAGCGCCCGGTAGTGCTCGGCCTGCCCCGGCGCCGTGGGCGATGCGAACTCATACGCGATCTCCGCCTTGAGATAGCGCGCGGTCGCGACAGCAAGGCGAGGGATTGCGGCTGAACAGGAGTTTCATTTGAGTCCCCACGGGTTTTCGGGTGTCTGCCCCAGGACGATTGAAACCCGCCCGATCCTACATTCACCCATCTCATGTCGCCGAGACCGATCTCGCCCGCTGGATGAAAAAAATCCCGTCGTGGGCGCTTGCGGCACGACAAAAGGTCTGCTTCGTTCAATCGACGTCAGAATTGAGCAATTCGGCCACTTCCAGGAGATTGGTATGTACAGGATGGTCGTGGCCGCGTTGGGCCTGCTCCTTTCCGCTTTGCCGGTTTCGGCGAAGATTGTCCCGTTCCCTCACGGCTTCAAGACACAGACGATGGAGACCAACGGCACCAGCCTTCATGTCCACGTCGGCGGACAAGGCCCGGCCGTCATCATGCTGCACGGCTTTGGCGACAGCGGCGACATGTGGGCGCCTGTCGCGGCGAAGCTGATGAAAGATCACACCGTGATCGTGCCCGATCTGCGCGGCATGGGGCTGTCGGCGCATCCCGACACCGGTTACACCAAGAAGAACCAGGCCCTCGATATCGCCGGCATCCTCGACCATCTGAAGATCGACAAGGCGGATCTCGTCACACACGACATCGGTAACATGGTGGGTTACGCCCTCGTCGCACAGTATCGCGACCGCATCACCCGCTGGGTCGTCATCGACGCGCCGCTGCCCGGCATCGGCGACTGGGACAACATCATCCGCCTGCCGCTGTTGTGGCACTTCAATTTCCGCGGTCCCGACATGGAGCGTCTGGTCGCCGGGCGCGAACGCATCTATCTCGACCGCTTCTGGAACGAGTTGTCCGGCGATCCCAAGAAGATCGACGAGGCCACCCGCGCGCATTATGCCGCGCTTTATGCGCGTCCCCACGCCATGCACGATGCGTTCGAGCAGTTCGCCGCCTTCAGCCAGGATGCCACGGACAACAAGGAATTCCTCGCCAAGGGGGGCAAGGTCGCCATGCCGGTTCTGGCCGTCGGTGCGGAGAAGTCTTTCGGCGCGGCGCAGGCCGACGATCTGCGTTTCGTCGCCAGCAATGTGACGGCCGGCATCGTGCCCGGCTCCGGCCACTGGATCATGGAGGAAAATCCCGACGCGACCGTCAAGCTGATCCTGGACTTCCTCGCCAAATAGCGCTGATGCCGACAGGCCTTTGGGCACGGCCGGGGAAATCGCCAATACGGCGTCCTTCTCCAATTCTACGAATGTCCTTCATGGTCGCCTCGGTAGGGTTGGCAAATGCCGGCACGAGCATCGTTTGAAGCCCTGGCAGGCAGCGCCGAGGCCTACCGCCGTTGATCTTGCGCCCTTGCCCGCCTTCCGCTATAGAGCCGCCACCCGCGTAGACACCCTTGGAGGCAACGCGGAGGAAGGCCGGCCAGGCCTCGCATGATTCCAACGCATTTGGATCGCCAAACGCATCGGACGGATCGTGCAAGGCCGCGACGGCTTTCGACGTTTACGGTCGGCCTTACGCCGACCGCGAGCGCTCCACAACACGCGAAAGGAAATGCCATGAGCCACGATGCTTATGAGCTCAAAGCCGAAGCGCGCGAACAGGTCGGTAAGGGGTCCGCCCGTGCAGTTCGCCGCGACGGTAAAGTGCCTGCAGTTATCTACGGCGACAAGCAGCCTCCCCTGGCGATTGCGCTGAACTACAAGGACATCTTCTACAAGATCCATGGCGGCGGGTTCCTCACCACGGTCGCTACGATCGATGTCGACGGCAAGAAGATTCAGGTCCTGCCGAAGGATTTCCAGCTCGACCCGGTCAAGGATTTCCCTGTCCATGTCGACTTCCTGCGCATCGGCAAGGACACCGAGGTCAATGTCGACGTGCCCGTCCACTTCATCAATGAGGACAAGTCGCCCGGCATCAAGCGCGGCGGCGTGCTCAACATCGTTCGCCACGAGGTCGAGTTCCACTGCCCGGCCAACGCGATCCCGGAATTCATCACCGTCGATCTCGCCGGCACCGACATCGGCGACTCGATCCACATCTCGGCGGTCCAGCTGCCGGCCGGCGTCAAGCCGGTCATCTCCGATCGCGACTTCACCATCGCGACCATTGCCGGCTCGTCGGCCATGAAGCCGGAGACGGAAGCCACCACCGAAGCGGCGGCGACCGAGACGGCGGCCCCGGCGGCCGAAGAGAAGTAATTTTTCTCAAGCGTCCGGAGGCGGCGATGCCAGAGAAGACAATGCTTGTCTTTGCAGGCCTCGGCAATCCGGGCGCGAAATACGAAAACAACCGGCACAATGTCGGCTTCATGGCGGCGGACGCGATTGCCCGCCGCCATTCCTTTTCTCCCTGGTCGCGAAAATTCCAGGGCCTGATCTCGGAAGGCACGCTCGGCGGCGCGAAGATCCTGCTGATCAAGCCGCAGACCTTCATGAACCTTTCCGGACAGTCGGTGGGCGAAGCGCTGCGCTTCTACAAGCTCGAGCCGTCCGCGCTCACCGTCTTCTACGACGAGATCGACCTTGCCGCCGGCAAGCTCCGGGTCAAGGTGGGCGGCGGCTCCGGCGGCCATAACGGCATCCGCTCGCTCGATCAGCATCTCGGCAATGCCTATCGCCGGGTGCGCATCGGTGTCGGCCACCCCGGCGTCAAGGAGATGGTGCACGGCCATGTGCTCGGCGATTTCGCCAAGGCCGATCGCGAATGGCTGGATGTCCTGCTGGACACGATCGCCGACGATGCCGCTCTGCTCGCCAAGGGCGACGACAATTCATTCATGAACCGTGTCACGCTCGCCTTGCGTGAAAAACTCGTGCCGACCGGCGATGACGACCGCCCGCCGCCCAAGGAGAAGAAGGCCCAAAGCCACATCCGCCAGGCGCGCCCGCAGCATTCGGCGGCAAAGCTTCCCGAGAGCGGCCCGATGGCCGCCATGCTGAAGAAGCTGCTCGGCAAGGAGTGACGCCGAACGAACGTCGCCCAGGGCTTGACGTTCGTCACCGCTATCGCCCATAGCCCTCAGCAAAATCGAATTCCGACAGGACTGGACGAACATGGGTTTCAAATGTGGCATCGTTGGCTTGCCCAACGTCGGCAAGTCGACGCTGTTCAATGCGTTGACCAGGACGGCCGCCGCGCAGGCCGCCAACTATCCTTTCTGCACCATTGAGCCGAACACCGGCGAGGTGGCGGTGCCGGATCCGCGCCTGCAGAAGATCGCGGCGATCGGCAAGTCGAAGGAGATCATCCCGACCCGCATCTCCTTCGTCGATATCGCCGGCCTGGTGCGCGGCGCCTCCAAGGGCGAAGGGCTGGGCAACCAGTTCCTTGCCAATATCCGCGAGGTCGACGCCATCGTGCATGTGCTGCGCTGCTTCGAGGATGACGACATCACCCATGTCGAGGGTCGCATCGATCCGGTCGCCGACGCCGAGACGGTCGAGACCGAGTTGATGCTCGCCGACCTCGAAAGCCTCGAGCGCCGCATCGCCCAGGTCCGCAAGCGCGCCGCCGGCAAGGACAAGGAAGCCATGGCCGTCCTGCCGATGATGGAGGCGTCGCTCGAACTGCTGCAGGCCGGCAAGCCGACGCGCTTCCTGCTGAACGGCATCGCGCCGGAGGATCTGCGCATCCTGCAGGGGCTGAACCTGCTCACCTCGCATCCGGTTCTCTATGTATGCAACGTCGCCGAGGCGGACGCCGCCACCGGCAACGAGCACACGCGCGCGGTGGAGAAGATGGCGGCCGCGCAGGGCGCCGGCACGGTGGTGATCTCGGCGGCGATCGAGGCGGAAGTCGCCCAGCTTTCCGACGAGGAGGAAATGGAGTTCCTTGCCTCGCTCGGCCTCAACGAGCCGGGCCTCAACAAGGTGATCCGCGCCGGCTACGAGCTATTGCATCTGATCACCTATTTCACGGTCGGACCGAAGGAGACGCGCGCCTGGACGATCCACAAGGGCGATAAGGCGCCGCAGGCGGCCGGCGTCATCCACACCGACTTCGAGCGCGGCTTCATCCGCGCCCAGACCATCTCCTACAACGACTTCGTCACACTGGGCGGTGAAGCGGCCGCCAAGGAAGCCGGCAAGGCGCGCGACGAAGGCAAGGAGTATGTCGTCCAGGACGGCGACATCATGCTATTCAAGTTCAACACCTGATCCTTCAGGAGACCCGGCGATGATAAAGACCTTCGTCGTGGACAATGACCGCCTGCGTCTCACCGAGGATCTCGCGGCGGATGGCGACAGGGTCGTCTGGGCCGACCTCTTCAATCCGACCAAGGAGGAAGAGGCGCGCATCGAGAGCTGGCTGGGCATAGCCATCCCGACCCGTGAGGAGATGGAGGAGATCGAGATATCGAGCCGCCTCTATGTCGAGGACGGCGGCTACTTCATGACCGCCGTGCTGCCGGCGCAGACCGAAGCCGACGATCCTTTGATGTCGCCAGTGACCTTCGCGCTTGCCGGAAATCGATTGATCACCATCCGCTACCACGAACCCAAGGCCTTCAAGACCTTTCCGTTGCGCGCCGAAAAGGTGGCGACCGGCTGCACCAGCGGCGACACCATCCTGATCGGCCTTCTCGAGGCGATCGTCGATCGCCTGGCCGACATCCTCGAGCGCGCCGGCCGGGAGGTCGAAGCGATTTCGCGCGACATTTTCCAGGCCCGCTCGACCAAGGCCTCGAAGCGCAATCGCGATTTCCAGGAGCTCCTGAAAGGCATCGGCCGCAAGGAGGACCTCGCCTCCTCGGTCCGCGACAGCCTGATCTCGCTGCAGCGCCTCGCCGGCTTTCTTGCCCATGTCGCGGGCCAGAGCAAGATGAGCAAGGATGTGCGCGCCCGTATCAAGACGCTGTCGCGCGACGTGCTGTCGCTCGCCGACCATGCCACCTTCCTGTCGCAGAAGATCTCCTTCCTGCTCGACGCCACGCTCGGCATGATCTCGATCGAGCAGAACGCCATCATCAAGATCTTCTCGGTCGCCGCCGTCATCTTTCTGCCGCCGACGCTGGTCGCCTCGATCTACGGCATGAATTTCGACATCATTCCCGAGCTCAAATGGGAGTTCGGCTATCCCTTCGCCATCGGCTTGATGGTGGTCTCGGCCATCCTGCCCTACTGGTACTTCCGCCGCCGCGGCTGGCTTTGACAGCGCCGGCCGGCGACGGCTGGCTTACCAGAAATCACTTGACCAAATTGCCTTGGACCTTCATCCGGGAATGCCGATTTGGGGATCACGCATTCGTCAACCGGATTGCCAGCATGACCGGAAAGACCTGGGCCTATGAGGATTTCGTCGAGGGCTCCTCGCTCGACCTCGGCAGCAAGACTGTAAGCGCTGCCGAGATCATCGAATTCGCCTCGGAATTCGATGCCCAGCCGATGCATCTCGACGAGGAAGCCGGCAAGGCGAGTATCCTCGGCGGGCTTTCGGCTTCGGGTTGGCACACCTGCGCGATGTTCATGCGCATGCTCTGCGACGCCTTCCTGCTCGATTCGACCTCTCAAGGGTCGCCCGGCATCGAGCATGTGAAATGGAAGAAGCCGGTTCTGGCCGGCGATACCTTGCGCGGCACGGTCACGATCCTGTCCAAGCGCCAGTCTAAATCGCGGCCCCAACTCGGCTTGATCACGATGCGCAGCGAACTGGTCAACCAGCGCGGCGAGAGTGTCTTCGAGCTGGAGAACACCGGCATGTTCCTCAGCCGCGAGGCCGCGGCATGACCCTCGACGAATTCTTCCTGATCGGCCAGACTGTCACGCTCGGCTCGCACAATTTCGAGGCTGACGAGATCAAGGCGTTCGCCAGGAAATACGACCCGCAGGTGTTCCATGTCGATGAGGAGGCGGCGAAGAAGAGCGTGCTCGGCGGGCTCTGCGCCTCGGGCTGGCACACCGCCGCGACCTGGATGAAATACAACCTCTCAAAGCGCATGGAGACCGAGGGCGTGCGCTGGACCGGCCCCGGCCCGCAGCCCGAATTCGGCCCCTCGCCCGGCTTCCGCAATCTGAAATGGCTGAAGCCGGTCTATGCCGGCGAGACGGTGACCTTCACGCGCACCGCGCTGGCACACCGCCCGCTCGCGGGACGCCCGGGCTGGAACCTGCTCACGCTGCGCTCGGAAGGGTTCGATTCGACCGGCG
>CCNC01000204.1 GCA_000824845.1 Mesorhizobium sp. ORS 3359
TCCGCTCCGGTTCTCGGAAGCCATCATTCTCGACTCGGCCTGACCTGAATCTCAAGTGACCCCGGCCCGGTGCCAGCAAGGTTTCCTGCGCTACGCAACGTAAACACTCGGGTCGCTTTCCGCTCTTGCGCCACGGCTGTCTGCCGCGCAAGTTGCCCCCCTTATTGCACAGGGAGGCAAAAGGATGTCGCTCAACGGAAAGACGCTGTTCATCTCGGGCGGATCGCGCGGCATCGGGCTGGCGATCGCGCTCAGGGCAGCGCGAGACGGCGCCAATGTGACGATCGCGGCCAAGACCGCCGAGCCGCATCCGAAGCTGCCGGGCACCATCTACACCGCGGCGCAAGAAATCGAGCAGGCCGGCGGCAAGGCGCTGCCGGTGCTTTGCGACATCCGCGACGAAGCGCAGGTCGCCGAGGCGGTGGCGAAAACCGTGGAGCGGTTCGGCGGCATCGACATCTGCGTCAACAATGCCAGCGCCATCCAGCTCACCGGCACGCTGGAGACCGACATGAAGCGCTATGATTTGATGCATCAGATCAACACACGCGGCACCTTCCTGGTCTCCAAAATGTGCATTCCGCACCTGAAGTTGGCCAAGAATCCTCACATCCTGAATCTTGCGCCGCCGCTCGACATGAAGGCCAAGTGGTTCAAGAACCATGTTGCCTACACGATGGCGAAGTTCGGCATGTCGATGTGCACGCTTGGCATGAGCGCCGAGTTCGCCAAGGACGGCATCGCGGTGAATTCACTTTGGCCGATCTCGACCATCGACACGGCCGCGGTGCGCAACCTTCTGGGCGGCGCGACGGTGGCGGCGATGAGCCGCTCGCCCGACATCATGGCCGACGCCGCACATGCGATCTTCATGCGCCCGTCGCGTGAGGCGACCGGCAATTTCTACATCGACGAAGAGGTGCTGCGCGCCGACGGCGTGACGGATTTTTCGGTATACGCGCCCGGCGCCGCCGATCAGCTCGCGGGCGACTTCTTCGTTCCCGACGAGGTGTTTGCGAACTCGCAGACGAAGGTCAGAAGAATCTACTGAAGGCGCGCAGGCGGCCTTAGTCCGCCGCGGCCTTCTTGCCTTTCGCCAACGCCATGACCCGTGGCAGGACAGCTGACAGCTGTTCCGGCGACCAGGGATGAGGCGCGCATTGTGCCGTAGCTCCACATTCCTTGACATCGGATATTTATCCGAAATTATGCAGGAAAGGAGGATCGCAAGCATGACGGGAATCGCGCTATCGGGCGTATCGAAGCACTTTGGCGCGGTCGAGGTGATCCGCGACGTGAGCCTGGACATTGAGCCAGGAGAGCTGGTCGTGTTTCTCGGTCCGTCCGGTTCTGGCAAGACGACGCTGCTCCGGATGATCGCCGGCCTTGAAAGCATTGACGAGGGCACGCTGACGATCGACGGGGTGCGCTCGGAGAACCTTGCGCCGGGCAGGCGCAACGTTGCGATGGTCTTCCAGAACTATGCGCTTTACCCGCATATGACAGTCGCGGAGAACATGGCCTTTGGGCTAAGGAACATTCGGGTCGCGCCGGATGTCATCCGCCGACGGATCGCCGAGGCTGCGCGTATCCTGGAGATCGAAGCGCTGCTCCAGCGGCGGCCGTCGCAGCTCTCCGGCGGGCAGCGCCAGCGCGTGGCCATCGGGCGGGCGATCGTCAAGGAGCCCAAAGCGTTCCTGTTCGACGAGCCACTGTCCAATCTGGACGCAGCACTTCGAGCCCGTACTCGCGTCGAGCTTGCCGAATTGCATCAGCGTTTGAAGTCGACGATGATCTACGTCACCCACGACCAGGTGGAAGCGATGACGCTCGCCGACCGTATCGTGATCCTCAACAATTGCCGGATAGAGCAGATGGGAAAACCCGTCGAGGTCTATACACGTCCGGCGTCGCGATTCGTCGCGGCCTTCGTCGGGTCTCCCGCGATGAACATTCTGCCTGTCACGGTTTCGGGCTCGGGCGACAGACTCAATGCGCGCTTGACCGATGGATCGCTCGTCGAACTCCCGGGCGGGCCTATCAACATGGATTGGCGCGAACTCGGAGTGCGGCCGGAATCGCTGACTGTGGTCACGGAGGGCGGGGACGCATCCGCCACAGTCACCGTTGTCGAGCGCCTTGGCGAGCGAACGCTCGTCTATGCGCGGCTCGCGGATGGGACGCAGGTTACGGCACAGGATCGCGCGCTTTCGAGCGTCAAACCGGGCGACGCCGTCCGGCTGAAGTTCGACACCACGGCCCTGCATCTCTTCGCCGCGGACGGATCGACCTGGCACGCGCACGCTGGCGGGGCCTGACCCGCCGGGTCTGACGCGTTTTAGCCCTTGATACCCGCCGAGAGCGTTATCGCTTCGGTTACTCGACGCTGGAAGAAAAGATAGGCCAGCGCGACCGGAAGGCCGGCCAGCACGGCTGCAGACAGCTGGCGCGCGTAGTAGACGCCGAAGGCATCGTTGACCTGCGTGATGCCGACGGTGATCGTCATCATCTCGGTGCGGGTCACGGAGAGGAACGGCCACAAAAACGCATTCCACGTCCAGATGAAGCAGACGATCGACAGCGCCGTCGTTACCCCCCAATTCATCGGCATGTAGATCTTGAAGAGGATTCCGAATTCAGACGCATTGTCCATGACCGCGGCCTCGCGGAAGTCCTTCGGGACCTGATCGAAGAACTGCTTGTACACGATGATAATGACGGGATGGATAAGCTGCGGCAACATGATACCGGCCCAGCTGTTGATCAGGCCGAGGTTGGCGACCAGCACGAAATGATTGATGATAAGCGCTGAAATCGGCACCATGAAGGAGGCCAGGATCAGCCACCATAGCGCGATCCGCCCCGGGAAGCGCAACTGCGAGATCGCGTAGCCGCACAGCATCGAGATGAAGATGGTGATGATCGTGACGCCGACCGCGACCGCCACCGAATTGACGTACCAGGCACCGATCTGCGTGGTGGTCAGGGCGCTGATGTAGTTCTCCAGCGTCGGCGTCTCGGGCCAGAGTTCGATGTAAGGCCGCACGACCTCGTCGTCCGGTTTGAGCGATGAGATCACACCCCAATAGAGCGGGAACGCCCATAGGATGGCCCAGACGAGCGTCAGTGCCGTGATTACCCCGCCCCAAAAGTTCCAGCGTTGCACAGCAATGACGTTCATCGGCGCCGCCTTTCGGCGAACCGGAGCAGTTGGAATTGTAGGACCGAGACGACGACCACAAGGACGAAGAGGGTGACGGCGACAGCCGCCGCCCTGCCTCCCTGGTTCTGCTGGAAAGCCTTCTGGAAGACGTAGTAGACGAGCACCATGTTGTCGTTCGGCCGGCCGCCGATCGAGAACAGATAGACCTGATCGAAGATCTTGAGCTGCAGGATGAGCTGGATGGTGAACACCAGCGAGGTGATCGGCCACAGCAGCGGCCAGGTGATACGCCGGAACGTGGTCCATCGCGTCGAGTTGTCGAGCGCCGCGGCTTCGTAGATCTCCGCTGGTATGGACCGCAGTCCGGCGAGGAAGAGCAGGATCGAGAAGCCCGCGGTCCACCAGATCGTCACCCCGGCCACCGCCGGCAAGAACCAGAGGCGCGACTTGAACACCGGCACGCGCGGGATTCCCAGCCAGTCCAGCACATGCATCGCGATCCCGAACTGGAAATTCAGCGTCCAGTCCCAGATCAGATAGACGACGGACACTGGCAGGATATAGGGCAGGAAGAACAGCGCCAGCACGATCGACTGGAATCGGCCCTTGAGCCGCGACACGCCCAGCGCGATCAACAGCGCGATGAGTGTCCCTGGGACGACCGTCATCAGCACGAAATAAGCGGTGTTCCAGAGCGCGCGCCGGAACATCGGGTCGTTGTCGAGCCGCAGATAGTTGTCGAGACCAACCCACCGACCTGTGCCGATCAGCGGCGCATCGGTGAAGGAGATGCGGAACATCTGGACCGTCGGATAGACGAACGTCAGCAGGTAGATCGCCAGGAAGGGAGCGACCAGCACCAGCGCGACAAGACGTTCAGTGCGGAAGTTGCGAAGCATGGCTCTTCCTCAATATGGCTGGGACCGCTCCGGACAGGACGGTCCCAGCCTTTGAGCCTACATGCTGTTCAGCTCTTCCTTGATGGATTTCACCGCCTCGCCTGGGTCCATCTCTCCATTGAGGGTCGGCACGAAATAGTTGGACATGATGTCGAAGATCGGCCCGGCGACACCGGCCTTGGGCGACTTCGGATCGAAGATCATGTTGGCCGTCAGCGGCGAGTAGGTCGCGTTGGGCTCCATTGCCTTGTATTCGGCCGTCTCGGTGACCGGCTTGTAGGCAGGGATGTGGCCTGCCGTGGCCCAGAACAGCGAATGCTTGTCCATCCATGAGATCACCTCGAGGACCGCGGCACGCTTTTGCGGGCTGATCCCCTTGCCCTTGTTCTTCGGGATCGCGAATGAGTGGCTGTCCGCATAGGTGCATGGCTTGTCGAAGATCACCGGGATCTCAACGGCGCCCCAGTCGAACAGCTTGCCTTGCTTGGCAAGGTCGGTCATCGTGGGAACTTCCCAGACGCCGTTGATCATCATTGCGGCCTTGCCCGAGGTGAAAAGGGCGACGGTTGCGGGATAGTCCGTGTAGGTCGACTGCAGCCCTGCCTTCGTCCACCCTTGCAGAACCGCTAGCGCCTTCTCCAGCTTTTCGGGATTGTCGCCGGCGAGGAACTCGTTGCCCGTCAGAAGCTCGCCGCCTTGCTGGCACACCAGCGAATAAATGGTGCGGTACATGAAGTTGCCGTCGGCGGTGACGCTGCCCAGCGGGAACTCTACGCCGGCATCCTTCAACTTCTGCAGTGTCGCGGTGAATTCCTCCTTGTTCTTCATGCCCATGGGACGGCCGTCCGCGCCGAGCACGCCTGCCTTCTTCAGGAGGTCGCGATTGTAGTAGAGCACGATTGGATGGGTATCGAGCGGCACTGCGTATTGCTTGCCGTCGACCGTCACCGCATCCATCGTCGTCTGGGCGAAGTCGGAGGCCGAGAGGCCCATCTTGCTCATGTCGTCGGCGGTGATTTCTTCGAGAATGTCCTGGCTCACCGCCAAGGGGATGCGGCTGGCGTGATAGGTCATGACGTCTGGCGCCTCACCGACCCCGGCCGAGGTCTGCACCTTCGCGTAGAAGGGCGTTCCCCATTCCAGCGTCGTGGCGTCGATCTTGATCTTGCCGGCGTGGGCGGCGTTGAAGTCGGAGATCATCTGCTTCATGCGCACACCGTCACCGCCGCCGAGGAAATCCCACCATGCGACGGTTTCTTCGGCCTGGGCCGCGACGGACCAGAATCCTCCGGCCGCAACCATCGCTACGGCCATCATCCTGCGAAAGTTCATCTCAGCTTCCTCCCGAGCACGGCGGTTAGATCCGCCTTGAACGTTTCAATGCTACACCAAACCAATCCGCCTGCAACGGATTTTACGGTATATATCTGATAACCGGATATTGACTCAGAGCGTCACGCGCACCATCGAGTAAGAGTGCGGCGGCAAGTTCAGCGTCATTCCCTTGCTGCTGAGCGCCGCCCCGTTGCCTTTGACCGGCGATACGTTGTCCGGGGCGTCCTTTGTGTTGCAGGCCTCGAGATCGTCGTGACGGATGATCGTGTGCTCGATGGATTTGGCGGCGAACCGCTCGAGGGCGATTTCGGCTTCTATCGTCTCGGACCCATGCCGGTTGATGGCGAAGAAGGTCAGCGTGCCGGCGTTCGAATCGTGCACGCCCGCAATGTCGAGCCACGGCACCTTGTCGGCCGCGGCTGCGTCATAGGTAGGCACCTCGACCGCGAGTTGCAGCGCGGTGCCGCGGCCGTGCCTGGAGGCCAGCATGAAAGGCCAGTAGATCGTCTGCCGCCAGGCGCTGCCGCCGGGATCGGTCATGATAGGCGCGATAACGTTCACCAACTGCGCGATGCAGGCGATGCGAACAATATCCGACCGACGGATGAAGGTGTTGATGATGCAGCCGACCTGCAGCACGTCCTCGAAATTGTAGATGTCTTCGAGAAGCCTGGGCGCTTCCGGCCAGTCCCAGCCGCGCATACGCTCTGCGTCCTGCTTGCGCTGATGGTACCAGACGTTCCACTCGTCGAAGGAGATCTTCACGTCTCGCTTCGAGCGGGTCTTGGCCTTTACGTAGTCGATGATGCCCGCGACGGTGCCGATGTAGCGGTCGAGCTTGGCTGGAAGAGCGAGATATTCGGCCGTATTCTTCTCGTAGTTCTCGAAATACATGTGGAGGGAGATGTAGTCGACCTGCTCGTAGGTCGCTTCCAGCACGGTTGCTTCCCACTGCGGATAGGTCGGCATATTGGAGTGCGACGAGCCGCAGACGACCAGTTCCACTGTCGGGTCGAGGCCGCGCAGCGCCTTGGCGGTCTCGTTGGCGAGATGGCCGTATTCGCTCGCCGATTTGTGGCCGACCTGCCAGGGGCCGTCCATTTCATTGCCGAGACACCAGAGGCGGCAGTTCCAGGGTTGCTTGCGTCCGTTCTTGGCCCTGAGGTCGGACCAGTAGCTGCCGCCCGGGTGGTTGACGTATTCAACGAAGGCCCGCGCCTCGTCGAGGCCGCGCGAACCGAGATTGACCGCAAGCATCATCTCGGTGCCGGCCTTTTCGGCCCAATCGGCGAATTCGTGGATTCCAACCAGGTTCGGTTCCGTGGTGCGCCAGGCAAGATCGAGCCGCCGCGGGCGGTTCTCCGTTGGGCCTATGCCGTCTTCCCAATTGTAGGCGGACACGAAGTTGCCACCCGGGTAGCGACAAATCGGAGTGTCGAGCGCACGCACCAGTTCGATCACGTCCTTGCGCATCCCCTGTGCGTCCGCTTGCGGATGTCCGGGCTCATAGATGCCCGTATAGATCGCCCGGCCAAGATGCTCGAGAAACGAGCCGTAAAGACGTTTGTCGATATCCGCGATGGCATAGGCCGCGTTCGCCGTGATTCTGGCCTTCATGATCCCTCCACTGCGGATTATCAATCCGACTTTCCGGTCTGTATCCGGCTTGCGGGATCAGTTAAGGGCGGAGTTCGCTCGGCCGTCAAGGGCCAAATATGCCCTCAAGCCTTCAGCAGGCGCAGAACGATGTCTTTGCTGTAATTGCCGAAGCCGCTGCCGAAGATATTTACGCCGCCGGGGTGGCGCGCGTCTTCCTTCACGCCGATTCGTATCCGGATCGAGCGGTGCCGCTCGAGCTCCAGATCGGCCAACGAGCATTTGGAAACCTTGTTGTTGTTGCGAAAGGTGCCGTTGTTCGTGACGCGCCAGTGTGCGAGGTCGCCATATTGCGATCCGGCCAGCTTCCACCAGCCGGGCGTATGCTTGCCGCGCTTGTCGCCATAGTCGGCCGGCGCCGTCCAGGTGTCGATCTCGTGCCCATTGATCGCGACCGTGATGTCGGATGGCCAATCCTTCGATGTGCCCGGGACCTCCGACGAAAGCTCCATCGCCAGTTCCAGCCCGCCGACTTTGGCATTGGCAAGCGTCGCATTGTTGGGAAACTGGTACTCGACGAAGCCGCGCGTGAACCACAACAGTCCGGCCCGCATACGATCGGGATCGAGGAAGGTGTCTGGCACATCGAGAAGTCCGATGACGCCGTCTTTTGAACACAGGCCGCAGGGAGCGGAAACTTCGCATCTCGTATAGAGTCCAAGCGGCATCGCCACTTCTATGACGCCGAGGTCCTGGGCCGGGGTGCGGTCCTTGAAGACGACGACCAACTCGGAGAAGGTCGAGTAGCAAACCTTCTGGCTTCCCTTGCGCGCCTTCTGTGATTTCGTCTCGATCAGACCGACATCGACAAGAACCTGGATGTTTGCGGAAATCGTCGATTGCGGGAGACCCAGTTCTTCGGCCACCTGATTGACGTTTTTCGGCCCCTTGCGGTGCAGCAGATCGAGAATCCGGACCCGGACCTCGCTCGCGAGGCTCTTCAACAAGTCGAGCCGCTCAAGCGGATCGACAACCATGATTTCATTCGACATATCGCCCCGCACTCATCGCACCGCGTTATGTATCAGCAGATCAGATACAAATAAAGACGGTGGCGTTACGAATTGAACCCCCTGGCTGGCATATCTTTCGTAGCGACTTGGTGTTTTTCTTCTCGTCGCACAGGGCTTTCGAAAGCGCTGGCGCAAAATGCCAAAATCAGCCCATATTCGAGCCGTAGAGCGGCCTGCGCCTTATGGCGCGAAACAGGTCCGGCCCTTGCGCCGCGCTGCCGGGTATCGACGCTTTTGCGGGGTCGAGGCAGATGCCGCGCGGAGCGTCGGATCGCAGACCTCGAGGAGTTTTCATGACCAGACATCTTTTGCCTATCGCGCTCGCTGCCGCGGTCGCATTCCCGGCGCTGGCGAGCGCCGCCGACACGCAGCCTCCCCCCCGCATCATCGTGTCCGGCGAAGGCGAAGCGACGGTGGCGCCCGACATGGCGATCCTTTCGCTCAGCGTCATGCGCGAGGCAAAGAGCGCGCGCGAAGCGCTCGACGCCAACAACGACGCCATGGCGGCGGTGATTGCGGCGATGAAATCCGCCGGCATTGCCGAGCGTGACCTGCAGACGGCGGGCATCCAGATCAACCCGCGCTACAACTATACCAACAAGGCCGACGGCAGCCAGGAGGCCGAGCTCGTCGCCTATCAGGTGACCAACACGCTGTCGGTGCGCGTGCGCGACATCGACAAGACTGGCGAGATCCTCGACAAGGCGGTATCGCTCGGCGTCAACCAGGGCGGCAGCATCGCCTTCACGAATGACGATCCGAAGGCGACGATCACCGAGGCGCGCAAGAAGGCTGTCGCCGATGCAATGGCGAAGGCCAAGACGCTCGCCGAAGCGGCCGGCGTCAGCCTGGGCAAGGTGCTCGAGATCACCGACCAGAATATTGCGCCGGTGCCGATGCCGATGACGGCCAAATCATTCGACGCGGCCCGTTCGGCCGTCCCGGTGCAGGCTGGCGAGAATTCCTACAACGTCCAGGTCACTGTCACCTTCGAGCTGAAGTAACGCCGTGCCGCGCGCCGCAGGCGCGCCACCCACACGCAAAAAACCCCGGAGGATCGTTTCCTCCGGGGCTTTTTCGAGCCACGCCTCATCGTGAGCGGCTCATAGGCGATCCTCGCAGATCGCCTCTCCACCTCAGCGATAGATGATCGGGCAGCCGCGCTCGTTGGCGAACACCACCACGACGCGGTCGCCATACTGGCGGCCGACCACCTTCACGGTGCGGCGGCTGATGTCGACGATGCGGGCGCGGTGCAGGCCCATGCGCTCGGCCTTGTCGAGGGCGCGGTCCGGCGAGCAGCCGCGCCAGTCGCGGTCACGGCGCCAGTCGCGGCGGTAGTAGCCGTCGTCGTCGCCCGTATAGACGCCGAAGCGCGGATCCTGGTTGTTGCCGAAACCGAGATAAAGGCTGTCCGCATGCGCCGGAATCGCGGCGAGCGTGCCGAGCCCGACAAGCGCCGAAAGGGCAGCCGTCTTGATCGTGTTGAACATCGTCTTCTCTCCTTGTTGCGGGCTTTCGCCCCTAGAACGATGACTGGAGAATGCCTTTTTGTGTCTGAACTTTCCGCGAACCGCCCATTCATGTCCGGTTCATGTAAGCGCGAACCCGCAGGGTTCGTCGCTCGTATTCAAAAACGCCACCCCCTCCGGCTCTAAGCGCGAACCCGCAGGATTCGTCGTTCCTTGTCAAAAGCTCGCGCTCGGGGTTCGTCGTCACGATGCGAACTGGTTACGGTTCGTCGTCCAGTATGTAATCGAAATAGTCGTCCGGCTCGGCCAGATCGGTTTCCTTGGCCTTCACCCGGCCCTGGATCGAAATGCCGGCTTCATGCACGGTCGCAGCACTTCCCGAAACAAGCCTGTGCCACCAATAGAGATCATGGCCCTCGGCGATTAGCCGGTAGGCGCAGGTCTTGGGCAGCCAGGTGATGGTGCGCACGTTCTGCGGCGTCAGCCCGACGCAGTCGGGCACCCTTGCCAGCCGGTTTGCATAGTCGGAGCAACGGCAGCTTTCGGGGTCGAACAGCCGGCAGCCAACGCTTGTCCAGAAGATCTCGCCCGTATCCTCGTCCTCGAGCTTCGACAGGCAGCATTTGCCGCAGCCGTCGCAAAGCGATTCCCACTCGGCCGGGGTCATCGTCTCAAGCGTCTTGGTTTTCCAGAATGGCGCGGTCATGGGGGTGGATTTGGCCCTCCGCGACCTCCCGGTCAAGCGCTGCTGTCACAGCGACCCGGTATCAACATTAGAAAGACACGAAATTGCCTTCAAAAGGCCGGCCGAACATCCTTGGCTGGCGTCAATGCCCTGTAACGGAACCAATTGCGGCTGATGAAAGTTTGGGCAGGGATGGGACCCCATTAGGAGAAAATGATATGAAACGCCAACCACGGATTCTGGCGGGCACGGCAATCGGCCTGCTTATGGCATCCGCGCCGTTGGGCGCGTACCCGCTGCAGGGAGGTGTCGCTTCGGGCAGCCTGCACGGCGCACCGTTGATATTGGCTCAGGCCGCTTGCGCAGAAGGCCAGTCGGCCGAGGAATGCGCGCAGGGCGGAGCCGAACAGCCAAAGAAGAGGAAGCGCGAGCAGCAGCAAAGCGAATCGGCGCCGGCAGCCGAGCAGGCAGCACCTGCCGAGACCGAGCAACAGCCGCGCAAGAAGCGGCAGCAGCAGATGGACAATGCCCAGTCCGGGGAAGCCCCGGCCGAGCAGCAGTTCAAGCCGCGCAAGAAACGCGACCAGCAGCAGATTGAGGCAGCGCCGGCCGATCAGGGCGGCCAACCCGCGACCGACGAGCAGCAATTGAAGCCGCGCAAGAAGCGCGACCAGCAACAGCAGATCGAGGCCGCGCCGGCCGGCCAGGGTGGCGCACAAGCGACCGAGGAACTGCAGCCACGCAAGAAAAAGCGCGATCAGCAGCAGCAGATCGAGGCCGCTCCGGCTGACCAGCAGCCTGCGGAACAGGTTGCGCCGGCTGCCGGTGATCAGCAGCAAGGCAACCAGGGCCGCAAAAAGCGCAAGCACGATCAGCAGCAGAGCGAGCCCGCCGGCCAGGCCGGCGAGCAGGTCGCGCCGACCGACCAGACCGCCCCCGCCAACGACAATCAGCAAGGCGGCAACCAGTTCAAGAAGAGGCACAAGCAGAACCAGCAGGGCGAGACCGCCCCGGCGGAGCAGACGCAGACCAATGAACCCGTGCCGCAGGCCGAACCGTTGCAGACCGGCGAGCAGCCGGCCCAGGGCGGAGAGACCCAGGACAAGAAGAAACGCGGCAAGAAACCGACGGCCGAGCAGCCTGCTGCCGGGCAGCAACCGGCGACGGGCGAGCAGCCGGCAACAGGCACTCAGCAGCCAACCACGGGTGAGCAAACCCAAGGTAGGAAGCAGTTCGGCAAGAAGCCGTTGACCGAACAGCCCACGACTGGAGAGCAGCCGGCGACAGGCCAACAGCCTGCTACAGGTGAACAGCCGGCCAACAACGATCAGCCCGCCAACAACAACCAGCCCACTAATGGCGGCAACGCCGCGCAAGGCGAAACCGCTAATCCGAATGAGGCGCCCGTCCTCGACAGCCAGAAAGATGCCGTGCGCAAGCACCGAGGCCGCAACGACAACGGCCAGAACGGCGGTGCCCAAACCGGTGGTGCCCAGACCGGTGGCGCTCAAACTGGAAATGGCCAGGCCGCCACTGGCCAAAACGCCAACCAGGCCGGACAGCAAGGCGGCGAGCAGGCGCAGCAGCCGGCTCCGGTCGATCAGGGCCCGCCGCCTACCGACGACAAGTCGGCGCAGCAGGCGATCAAGCCCGAGAGGATCGTCCCGGTCGACCAGGAGAAAGGCAAGCGCATCGAGCTTACGCCAGAACAGGTCGTGCGCGAGCGTCGCCGGCCGCAGGGCGCGGATGTCGTCAAGCAGTTCGGCGACCGCGTGATCCTGCAGTTCAACAACCAGACATTCGTGGAAAGCAACGAGGCGCCTCGCATCACCCGCGGCGCCAGGGACGTCTACTACGAGGATCTCTCAGGCGGCCGCACCCGCGAAATCGTCGAGCGCGACAACGGCGTCAGGATCATCACCGTCCGCAATCGTAATGGCGACATCATCCGGCGATCGCGCATTACGCCGGATGGCCGCGAATATGTGCTGACCTATGTCGACGAGCGCTACTACAACGATGTCGACGAGTGGCGCGATCCCGGCGACGAGCTGCCGCCGATGCGGCTGACCATCCCGCGGCGGGATTACATCCTGGATTCCGAGGATGTCCAGAGCGACGACGACTATTACACCTTCCTCGAGCAGCCCCCGGTGGAAAGGGTGCAGCGTCTCTACTCGATCGACGAGGTCAAGCGGTCAGCCCGCGTGCGCGACATCGCCCGTCGTATCGACCTCGACACGCTGAACTTCGACTTCGGCTCGGCCACGATCTCCGACGCCGAGGTGCAGAAGCTCGATGGCGTCGCCAGTGCCATCGAAAAACTGCTCAAGAAGAACCCTGCCGAGACCTTCCTGATCGAAGGCCATACCGACGCCGTCGGCACGCCGGAGGCAAACCTGGCGCTGTCGGACCGCCGTGCCGAAGCCGTTGCCGAGGCGCTGACCAACGCCTTTGGCATCCCGGCCGAGAACCTCACCACGCAGGGCTATGGCGAGGAATATCTCAAAGTGAACACGCCTGGGCCGAACCGCGAGAACCGTCGTGTCGCCATCCGCCGCATCACTTCGCTGGTGGCGCCGGTGCCGAGCAACAGCGAGCAGTAATCGATGCATGTCGCCCAAAACTGTGCAGCGGTTTTGGGGTAACGACATGCATTAGACAAAGACATAGACCGCGCCGCGCTGAATTCGTTCAGCGCGACGCGGTTTAGCCTTTGATTTCAAGGTCCTGATAGGATTTTTGGAACCAGCGCTTGAGACGAACGCCCGTCCGCGTCGGACGGGCGTTTTCCTTTCCTGGCTCAAGAAGATTTGTCCTGTCGACTGGAGCTAACTCATTGAATTGCCGCATTGCGACACCCAGATTCTGGTCCGGGCGTTCCCTGCCCTGTCCCGACTCCAGCGGGACATGACTGAGCCCCGCCGGTCCCCCTCTCCGGCGGGGTTTTTTGCTTGAAAACCGGCCCTGTCTGGCCGAAATACCTCTATCGCAATCTGACCGGAACCCTTCATGAAGCGTCTCGAACTCGCCATCGAATCCGTCATCCTGGCCTCGCGCTGGCTGCTGGTCGCCTTCTATCTCGGGCTCGGCGTCGCGCTGGCGATCTACGCGCTCTCGTTCGGCAAGAAGCTCTACGAGTTCGTGACGAGCGTCTTCACGCTCGGCGACACGGACACGATCCTGAAGATGCTCGGCCTGATCGACGCCGCGCTTGTCGCCTCACTGGTAGTGATGGTGATCATCTCGGGCTACGAGAATTTCGTCAGCCGCTTCGACGATCAGGACGGCGAGGTCCATTGGCTGGGCACGATCGATGTCGGCTCGCTGAAGGTCAAGGTCGCCTCGACCATCGTCGCGATCTCGTCGATCCATCTGCTGCAGATCTTCCTCAATCACGCTTCCTACACGGCGGAGCAACTGATGTGGCTGACCATCATGCATCTGGCCTTCGTGCTTTCGGCGCTGATGCTGGCCTATATCGACCGGGTGATGGCGCTGGCCAAAGGCAAGAAGATGGAAGAGTAGGCGCGAAGAGGCGCTCGGGCCCCTAAGAAACCCAAGCGCACCTTGCGTTTACCATCCACGGCGGCGTGCACTGTTCCGTAAACCGGGACACAGCTGCGTGTCGTTTGCGACAGGCGGGTGGCGCGGCCCTCAGGCCGCGCTCGCGATCCCGGCCGCAAAGTCGCGATAGGTGTGCAGGGGGCGGCCCAAAATACTGGTCAGCCGTGCAACGTCATCGGCCTCCGGGATCATGCCGTCGCTGACATAGCGCTCGGCCATCAGGCGCATCTCGTAGGCGGTCCATTTTGGCATGAAGCTCGCCATGTTCTGCTCGAACGCGCCGGGATCGTCGCCCCCATAGACCACCGGGCGGCCCAGAAGGTCCGACCAGATCGTAGCCACGTCGAGGCCGGTCAGCGTGTCAGGCCCCACCACGTTGATGATCTCGATCGGCAGCTTGCCGGGTGCGGCGTCGCGACGAATCAGCTCGATCGCGGCTACTTCCGCGATGTCACGGGCGTCGACCATGGCTACGCCCTTGCTGCCAATCGGCATCGGGTAGACGCCATGCTCCATGATGACGTTCTTTACCATCGACTCGTTGTCGATGAAGTAGGTCGGACGCAAGATGGTGGCGCTGAAGTCCATCTGCGCCAGCATGCGCTCGGCGCCGAATTTCACCGCGAAATGCGGGACGTTCACCGCCCGATCGGCTTCGAACACGGAGAGATAGACGACACGCTCGACGCCCGCTTCGCGAGCAACGTTGAGCGTGATGATCGCCTGGGCAAATTCGTCACCTGTGACGGCATTGAGCAGGAAGAGCGTGCTCACGTCCTTGAAGGCGCTGCGCAGTGCGCCGATGTCGAGGAGATCGCCCTTGGCGACGCCGACACCGGTCGGAAAGTTGGCTTTCGCGGCGTCGCGGGTCAGCACGCGCACCGTCGCGCCGCGCTGGAGGAGTTGATCGACGACATGGCGGCCGACGCGGCCGGTGGCACCTGTAACGAGGATGGTCATTGGGGTTCACTTTCTGTTTGAGCTAAGAGGCACGCCCAAAATGAGTGATCCACATTCATGCCGATAGATGGTATGTTTGGACAGGTCGTCTCATTGGTGGAACAGCAAAGACAAAATCGTGGATCTTCTCGCTCTTGCCGACTTCAACCTGGTGGCCCGCCACGGTGGGTTCGGAAAGGCCTCGCGTGCAGCCGGCCGGCCAAAGGCTACTCTTTCCAGACGCGTGGCCGATCTCGAGGCAAGTCTTGATCTTCGCCTGTTCGAACGTGGTTCGCGGACGCTCAAGCTGACGGAGGAGGGACGAGCCCTGTTTGAACGAACGGGCTTTCTGCTCACAGAACTTGATGAGACGGCGAAGGCGATCGCTTCGGGCGGCCGTAGCCCGCGTGGCCGCCTGCGCATCAGCGCGCCACTGCTCTTTTCTCAGACTGCGGTCGGAAAGCTCGCGGCCGGCTTCGTCCTTAAATATCCGGAGTTTCGGTTGGAGATCACCACCGAAGACAGGGCCGTAGACATGATCGAAGAAGCCTACGACCTCGTCATCCGGGTCAACCCGGAGCCGGACGCCACCCTTGTTGGACGCGTGTTTCTGCGCGATCGGCTGGTGGTGGTGGCCAGTCCGCGCCTGACGCTCCCTGCCCGGGGAGGTCTCGTTCCCGCGATCAGTCGAGGCTCGTTGAACGAGTCCGAGGCCTGGCAAGTCACGACCTCGTCCGGCAAGTCGACGATCAACGCCAAGCCGGTGCTCGGCCTGGCGTCGTTCGTCATGGTCCGGGATGCGGTGCGCATGGGGCTCGGCGCCGCGCGCCTGCCGTTGTCGCTTGCCAGCGGCGATTTGGCTGCCGGCACGCTGGTGCATTGGGGTGATGTGTCAGGGCCCGAGACGACGCTTTGGGCCCTTTATCCCTCGAGGCGTTTGCTCAGCCCCCGCGTGTCAGCGTTCCTCGACTACTTGAAGGAAGCCTTTCCGCAGGGGACGGCTGAGGAATTGGCAGCCTATGTCGCGGACTGAGCAATTCGGCCACCTTTCCTACGAACCCACCGTCACCGCCCGGCGCCGTCGATTCGAGTTCGTCGACAAGGAAAGGGGCCGCTGCTTCGGTTTCGGCGAAGCAAAGGACAGAAAAAGACTTCTTTAGGCGACCCGGCCCGGATGCTCTCTTGCGGGACCTAGAACAAGGCCCGCCTGGGAGGGCGACGCATAACAAGAGAGCGGCTGCCGAAACGACAGCCTGGCATACGCCACTCGAAATGAGGCCGATGCCAGCAACAGCCATGGGGAACCACGACAATGAAGACATTCCGCAATTGCCTGATGACCGCGGTCAGCGCAGGCCTGCTGGGCTTGGGGCTTGCCGCTCCCGCCGACGCCGGCGCCATCCGCCTCGGCATGACCACCTGGGTCGGCTACGGGCCGCTGTTTCTTGCCCGCGACCTCGGCTACTTCAAGGAAGCCGGCGTCGACGTCGACCTGAAAGTGATCGAAGAATCGGCACTCTATATGGCGGCGGTCGCCGGCGGCGACCTCGACGGCGCGGCATCCACAGTCGACGAGCTGATGAAGTACCGCTCCGACGACCTCTGCTTCAAATATGTCGTGGCGCTCGACGACAGCCATGGCGGCGACGGCGTCGTCACGCAGGCGGACGTCAAGTCGCTCAAGGATCTGAAGGGCCAGCCCGTCGCCCTGAACGAGGGCTCCGTTTCCGAATTCTGGTTCAACGTGCTCCTGAAGAAGGAAGGCATGACGGAGGACGATGTCAGCATCACCAACATGACCGCCGATGACGCCGCGACGGCCTTCATCGCCGGCCAGGTTCCCGCCGCCGTGACCTGGGAGCCGCACCTGACCGAAGTGCGCAAGGGCGGCAAGGGCAAGGTGCTGATCGACTCCGCGACGACGCCTGGCCTGATCGTCGACGTCATCGCGCTCAAATGCGACCTGATCGAGAAGCATCCCGACGATGTGAAGGCTTTGATCAAGGGCTATTACAAGGCGGTCGACTACATCAAGACCAATCCGGAAAAGGCCTATGAGATCATGGCCAAGGGCATTGGCGGCTATCTCGAGAAGCCCGAGGATTTCGCGGCCGGCGCCAAGGGCGTGCGCTACTACGACCGCGCCCGCAACCTGGAATTCTTCGGCACTCCGGAAAAGAGCGAGGCGTCCGACTTGGTGAACTTCGCCCAGGATATCTGGGGCAAGGCCGGCAAGCTCAAGATGACGATCGATTCGAAGACCATCCTCGACACCGATTTCATCAAGGAACAGTGAGCCTTCGAAATCCATCGGGGTCGGCTTGACAGGCCGACCCCGCTTTTCTCGAAAGCTTCAGTTTCGCGCTTAAATCTACGGAGGCCATCTCATGGCACAGAGGCGGACGGCGTGGACGCGCCTGACGACCCCATTCGCCAACATTCCCGCCAGCACCGCAACCACGCTCGCATTGGCAATGTGGATAGCCGTGATCGGCGGCTGGGCTCTTCTGTCCTACGGCCGCGTCGTGCCGAACATGTTCCTGCCGACGCCTGGAACCGTGCTGCAGACGGCCTATCGCATGTCGCTCGATGGCAGTCTTTTCTATCACACTTTCACCAGCGCCAAGGTGGTGATCCTTGGCTTCATCGTTTCCTCGGTGATCGCGGTGCCGCTGGGGTTGTGGATGGGCACCTACCGGGCGGTGCAGGCGCCGCTCGAGCCGCTGGTCAACTTCATCCGATACTTGCCGGTGACCTCATTCGTGCCGCTGTTCATCCTGTGGATCGGCATCGGCATCGAGCAGCGCATAGCGGTGATCTTCTTTGGCACCTTCTTCCAGCAGCTGGTGATGATTTCCGACTGCGCGCGCAGCGTCTCCCGGGATTTGGTCAACGCCTCCTACACTTTGGGCACCAAGCGTAGCGAAGCGGTGTGGCATGTCATCTTTCCGGCGGCGCTCCCGGCGATCCTCGACACGCTTCGCGTCACCATGGGCTGGGCCTGGACCTATCTGGTCGTGGCCGAGCTCGTCGCGGCATCGAGCGGCCTCGGCTATATCAGTCTCAAGGCGATGCGCGGCTTCCAGGTCGATGTGATCTTCATGGCGATCGCCGCGATCGGGCTTCTTGGCCTCATCACCGACACGGCATTCCGCATTCTCCGCGCGAGGGTCGCGCCATGGGCAGCCTGACTATGAACGCCTCCCCGCAAACCGCAGCCGGATCAAGGGTAGTGATGACCGAAACCATCAAGGCGAACAACCCGGCTGGCACGACCCATGCAGCCGGCGATCAGCGTTCGGCCGGCACCACCATGGCCATCGAGGATGTGACATTGCGCTATGGCGACGCCAATGGCGTGCTGGCGCTGGACGATGTGTCGCTGAAGGTCGCCAAGAACGAATTCTGCGTCATCGTCGGCCCCTCGGGATGCGGCAAATCCAGCCTGCTCTATCTGGCGGCCGGGCTCAACGACGCGACGTCCGGCAGCATCAGAGTGGGCGGCAGGGAGGTGATCGAGCCCGGTCCCGACAGGGGCATGGTGTTCCAGAGCTACACCTTGTTTCCCTGGCTCACGGTACGCGCCAACATCGAGTATGGACCGAAACGCAAGGGCTTGCCGGCGGAACAGCGCAGGCAGGTCGTCGACCAGTATCTCAACGAGGTTGGCCTCGCGCCCTTTGCCGACCATTATCCGGCGCAACTCTCAGGCGGCATGAAGCAACGCGTGGCGATCGCGCGCGCTCTCGCCAACGACCCGGCCGTGCTCTTGATGGACGAACCGTTTGGCGCGCTCGACAGCCAGACGCGCGGCACCATGCAGAAGCTGCTCCTGCGCGTGTGGGAGCGGCAACAGAAGACGGTGCTCTTCGTCACCCACGACATCGACGAGGCGCTGGTGCTCGGCGATCGCGTGCTGGTGATGACGGCCCGGCCCGGCAAGATCAAGGCCGAGATCAAGGTCGACATCCCCCGGCCGCGCTCGATGGACGTGATCCTCGAACCCGACTTCATCGCGCTCAAGCGCCGCATCCTTGGCCTCCTGCACGACGAGATCGACGAGGATCACTGAGGGCAAATAGTCGGGAGCATCGAACGCCAGACCCGAGGCGGCGGACGTCCATGCCGCCCCGGGCCCGATCAGCCTGTCAGCTCAGCTGTCCGGCGGCTTGCGAGATAAGCCTGGCGATCTCGTGCGGGTGAGAGATCAGCGACAAATGGCTTGCCTTCACCTCAATGGTTCTTGCGTTCATCCGCTTTGCCATGAAGCGCTCGAGATCAGGGTTGATCGTGCGATCCTCCGTCGATACGGCATACCAGCTTGGCTTCGAGCGCCATGCCGCCTGCGTCGTCTTTCCGGTGAAAAGCTTGTCCGAGATCGGCCCCTGGACGGCATAGAGGATACGCGCCTTCGTGTGCGGAATACCACCGGCGAAATCCCGCAGGAAAGCCTCCTCACTGAGCTTGCCGTAGCCTTCGGACCAGACGAGGCCGGCGGAAGCCGGTGGCGCTGCAAAGGTCTTGGCGAGCGTCGTGTAATCTTCGCCGGCGTCCGGCGCGCGCGCCGCGACATAGACGAGCGAGGAGACCTTCGGGTCCATCCCCGCTTCGGTGACGATCATGCCGGCAAAAGAATGTCCAACAAGCACCGTCGGTCCATCCTGGAGAGCGATCGCGCGGCGCGTTGCCTCGACGCCAGCCTCCAGCGTGGTCAGCGGGTGCTGGACGACGGTTGGCCTGAAGCCGGCCTGCTGCAGGATGCCGACCACGTCCGACCAGCACGAACCATCCGCATAGGCGCCATGGACCATGACCACATTGCGCAGCTTGGGGTTCGTCTGCGCTCGCGCCTTGGGTGAGCTGGCAAGGAGGCTCGTGGCCATTCCGGCGGCAAGCGTGGTGGAGAAAGTGCGCCGATTCATCATAATCGTGGGTTCCTTGAGAAGATTTGCGGGGGCGGCCGATGCTTGGCCGAGCCGCGCTGGAAGTGCTTCGCGCGGCGTCTACGCCCCGTCTTCGCAACCTGCGGAGCCTTCGTTACGGCCGTCACGGCTTCGTGACCGCCTCGGTCAAGGGTCTCGCCGGAAAATTGGCGCATCACCGCCTTCGCGGCCGCTACGGGTTGCAAGGGCGCTCTCCGGTTCAGGGCAACAATCGGGCAGCTCAGCCAAATGCCGAACGGCCCAATTCCGAAGGCGAGGCGATCTTTACCGTTCGCCGTTATGCGCCCCTACCGAGGATCATTTCCGAAGCCTTCTGCCCGATCATCATGCTTGGCGCGTTGGTGTTGCCGCCGATCAGCTTCGGCATGACCGAGGCATCCGCGACCCGAAGCCCGTCCACGCCGCGAACCTTCAGCGTGGAGGGATCGACGACGGCCATATCGTCCGTTCCCATCTTGCAGGTTCCGACCGGGTGATAAACGGTCAGCGCCTCGGCGCGCAGATAGGCGAGGATCTCGTCGTCGCTGTTGATATCCTTGCCCGGAAGCATCTCCTTGCCGCGCACCGCGTCGAATTCGGGCGAGGCAAAAATCCGGCGAGCGATCTTGATGCCTTCGACCAGCACCATGGCGTCGTCCTCATGTGTGAAGAAACGGTGGTCGATCAGAACATCCCGCCGAGCACTGTCTCGCGACAGCCTGATCTCGCCCACGCTTTTCGGCCTGAGAACGCAGGTGTGGATGGCGTAGCCGTGACCATATTCGATGAGCCTGCCGCGATGGCTGCGATATCCGGGCACGAAATGGAACTGGATATCGGGAAGGCCGTTCGCATACCTGGTCTTCGCAAAGCCGCCGGCTTCGACGTAGTTGGTGGTGAGCATGCCCTTGCGGCGCGCGAAATACTGGAAAGGCGCCGCTGCCATACGAGGCAGGTTGGCTATCGACAGGCCAAGCGTCCTGGTGCTCCTGGAGCGCACGGTGATCATGCCGTCGACATGGTCCTGCAGGTTCTTGCCGACGCCCGGCAAGTCGAGGACCGGCGTGATACCGATCTGCTGCAGCTCAGCCGCCGGTCCGATGCCGGAGGCCAGGAGGATCCTGGGCGAATTGATGGCGCCGGCCGAAAGCACGATTTCGCGGTCGGCCGAGAACGTCTTCTGCTGGCCCTGATGCCGCACGCGCAGCCCAGTGGCGCGACCCTCGGCGATGATCAGATCGATCACCTCGCATTGGCTGAGCAATGTCAGGTTCCTGCGGTCAAGCACCGGGCGCATGAAGGCGCTGAAGCTGCTGAAGCGCTGGCCGCGATCCTGGGTGACATTGTAGATGCCGAGGCCGAACTGGCTTTCGGCATTGAAGTCGGTGTTGGCGGGCAGGTCGGCGTTCTTGCCGGCCTTGACGAACATGCTGGAAAGGACGTTCGGATCGCGCGGATTGTCGACCACCAGTTCGCCGCTGGTGCCGTGATAGCGCGGGTCCTGGCCGAGCAGGTTGCGCTCAAGCTTCCTGAACACGGGCAGCACGTCCTGATAGGCCCAGCCGGCGCAGCCGAGTCCGGCCCATTCGTCATAGTCCTCGGCGGCGCCGCGGATATAGACCATCGAGTTGATCGAGCTCGATCCGCCCAGCGCCTTGCCGCGGTTGACCGGAATGCTGCGGTTGTTGAGGCGCGGCTGCGGCACGCCGACGAAACAATAGTCGTAATTGGGATTGCCATAGAGCGAAAGGATGCCTGCCGGCACTTTGACCCGCAGGCTGTTGTCGCTGCCGCCGGCCTCGATCAGGCATACTTTGACTGACGGATTGGCGCTCAGCCGATTGGCGACCACGCAACCGGCCGAACCGGCGCCGACGACGATGTAGTCAAAGCTCTCAGTCCGCATCCCAGCCCCTCGAGAATTCCGGAACTCTAGGTGCGTCTCTCGGCGCGAGAAATTCGGAAATGGTTACGCGTGACTTCGGAGATTCGTTATGGGCCCGCGCTGGTACGTGCTGCTACTTGTGAGCGCCAGAAGCGGTCGTATGGCGCAGCCTGTCTGCATCCACCATGGCCCAAGGTCGGTTTCATCCCGAGCGGCGGAAGCTGTCGGATGATCAAAAAAGGACTGAGCATGTCGGTTGAGACGATAGACACGCTTGTCGTTGGCGGCGGTCAGGCCGGGGTGGCGATGAGCGAACACCTGAGCAAATGCGAGGTGCCCCATCTCGTCCTCGAGCGCGGCCGGATTGCCGAGCGCTGGCGCTCGCAGCGCTGGGATTCATTGGTCGCCAACGGCCCGGCCTGGCACGACCGTTTCCCGGGCATGGAGTTTCCCGTGACGGGTCCCGACGGCTTCCCGCCCAAGGAGGAGGTCGCCGACTATTTCGTCGCCTACGCAAAGCAGATCAACGCGCCGATCCGCTGCGGCGTCGAGGTCAATCTCGTGCAGAGGAATATCGGCCGTCCGGGATTCCGCGTCGAGACGTCGGATGGCGTGATCGAAGCCAACAGCGTCGTCGCTGCGACCGGACCATTCCAGGTTCCCGTCATCCCCTCTCTCGTTCCTGCCGATGCCGGCATCTTGCAAATCCACTCCAGCGCCTACCGCAATCCGGCGCAATTGCCGAAGGGCGCCGTGCTGGTGGTCGGGGCGGGATCTTCGGGCGTGCAAATTGCCGATGAGCTGCAGCGCGCCGGGAGGCGCGTTTATCTCTCGGTCGGCCCGCACGATCGTCCGCCGCGTTCCTATCGCGGGCGCGACTTCTGCTGGTGGTTGGGCGTGCTCGGCAAATGGGACCTCGAAACGCCGGGACCTGGCACGGAACATGTCACGATCGCTGTAAGCGGCGCGCGCGGCGGCGAGACGATCGACTTCCGTCGTCTGGCCGCGCAGGGGCTCACGCTCGTCGGCATGACGAAGGCATACCAGGACGGCGTGATGAGTTTCGCGCTGGATCTTGCAAAGAACATTGCCCGCGGCGACGCAAATTTGATGTCGCTGCTGGACGAGGCCGATGCCTATGTCGCGCGCAACGGCCTCGACCTTCCGGAAGAGTCTGCTCTCCGCAAATTAGGGCCGGACCCAGACTGCGTGACCAATCCGATCCTCGAGCTCGATCTGGCCAAGGCCAGCGTGGCGACGATCATCTGGGCGACGGGCTTCGCCGTCGACTACAGCTGGCTGAAAGTCGATGCCTTCGACGAGAAAGGCCGGCCAAGGCACCATCGCGGCGTCTCGACCGAGCCGGGGATCTATTTCCTGGGGTTGCCCTGGCAATCGCGCAGGGGGTCGAGCTTCATATGGGGCGTCTGGCATGATGCCAAGCATGTCGCCGACCGTATCTCGACGCAGCGCAAATATCTCGCCTACCATGCCGCCGCGAAGCGCGAGCCCGTGGACGCCTGACAAAGCTGCGAGCCCGACCCAATTGGAGACCAAGATGGCGCACACGCGAATTCGCAAATTCAACACCAAGGAAACCTATCCCGAGCAGAAGCTCGACAACGATCTCTGCCAGGCGGTCGTCACGCGCGGCGGCCGCACTGTGTATCTGCGCGGCCAGTGCCCGCAGGATCTCGACACGGCCAAGAACATCGACAGCCACGATCCGGCCGAGCAGACACACAAGGTCATGCAGAATATCAGGCAACTCATCGAGGAATGCGGCGGCACGATGGAGCATCTGGTGAAGGTGGTGGTCTACATCACCGACGTCCGCCATCGCGAGGCCGTCTACCGGACGATGGGCGAGTACATCAAGGGTGTGCATCCGGTCTCGACCGGGCTGGTCGTGTCGGCGCTGGCGCGGCCGGAATGGCTGGTCGAGATCGACGGCACTGCCGTCATACCGGACTGAGCGCCATGACCTTCTCCATCGTCGCGCGCTGCAGGCGCACAGGCATGTTCGGGGTGGCGGTGTCCTCGTCGTCCCCCGCGGTTGCGGCGCGCTGCGCCTATGCGCAGGCCGGCGTCGGCGCGGTCGCCAGCCAGAACGTCACCGACCCGACGCTCGGGGTCCGGGCGCTGGAGTTGATGGCGCGCGGCGCCTCCGCTGCCGAGGCGGTTGCGATCATCAAGCGCACGGCCGCCTTCAGCGAATACCGGCAGGTGCTGGCGGTCGACGCGGCCGGCGGCAGCGCGATCCACTCGGGACCGAAAGCGCTCGGCATCTGGGCCGAGGCGCGCGGCGAGGACGTCGCTTGCGGCGGCAATTTGCTCGCGAATGGCGGCATCCCGCAAGCCATGGTCGATGCCTTCCTCGCTTCCGAGGGCCATCTCGGCGACCGGCTGATCGCCACGATGCGCGCCGCGCTCAAGGCGGGCGGCGAGGCAGGGCCTGTCCGCTCCGCCGGCATGAAGCTGGTGAGCGATGTGTCCTGGCCCGTCGCCGACCTGCGCTGCGACTGGACGGAGGATTGCCCGATCGAACAGCTGGCTGCGCTGTGGGAGATCTACAAACCGCAGCTCGATGCCTATGTCACCCGCGCCCTCAATCCGTCCGACGCGCCGAGCTACGGCGTGCCCGGTGACGAATAGTCCGACCAGTTCCGGAGTCGGCATGCGAAACCCGGCGACCCGCTCGACCCGGCATCCAGAATAGGTGCGATGGTCGATGCGCGGCGTGCCGCGAACGTCGTGCGTTCTGAAGACCGCCTGAATCAAGTACCGAGCGGCCGCGACTTGATCGCCGGGTGCAAACCGGCAACATAGGACCATGCCGCTCCGTTTCACGCTCAGACAGCTCGAATATTTCGTCGCCGTTGGCGAAGCCGGCTCGATCGCCAAGGCGGCCGAGCAGGTGAATGTCTCGCCGCCGTCGATCTCGGCCTCGATCGCCCAGCTCGAAGCGGAGTTTGGCGTCCAGCTCTTCGTGCGCAAGCATTCGCATGCGCTGGCGCTGACGGCGGGCGGGCGCCTGTTCCTCAAGGAGGCCGCGCGGCTGCTCAACGACGCGGACGCGCTGCATGACATTGCCGGGGATATCGCCGAAAAGGTGCGCGGACCGCTGGCGGTCGGCTGCCTGCTGACCTTCGCGCAGATCGTGCTGCCGGCGCTGCGCAAAAAGTTCGAGGACGCCTATCCGGATGTGCGCGTCCGGCAGTTCGAGCGCAACCAGGGGCAATTGTTCGAGATGCTGCAGCGTGGCGAAATAGATGCCGCGCTGACTTACGATCTCGAACTGTCGCAGGACATGACGTTCGAGCCGCTGATGCAGTTGCCGGCCTATGTGATGCTGCCGGCCGCGCATCGCCTGGCGGGGAGGGCGGGTATCACGCCCGAGGAACTGGTCGACGAGCCGATGGTGCTGCTCGATCTGCCCTACAGCCGGGAATACTTCCTTTCGGCGTTCCAGGGCCTGCGGCCCAGGATCGCCGAGCGCACCGGCGATATCGCCGTGATGCGTTCGATGGTCGCCAACGGCTTCGGCTACGGCATCGCCAATATGCGGCCGCTCAACGCCATGTCGCCGGACGGCAAGTTGCTGGTCTTCGTGCCCCTGCTGGGCGACATCAGGCCGCTGACCATGGGCATCGCGCTGCCCAACGCCGAGCATCGCACGCTGACGGTGCAGGCTTTCATCGACCATTGCCGCCGCTTCGTCGTCGAGCAAGGCGTCTTCGGCACGGAGCGCATCGTCAAGTGAGGTTCACGGCCAGCCGTCGGCGAGCCGCGACAGCAGCCTCTCCAGCATCTCGTCGCAACGCCGCAGCTGCTCGACGCTGACGAATTCGTCCGGCTTGTGGCCCTGCGCCATGGAGCCCGGGCCGCAGACGACGGTGGGCGTGCCGAGATCGCGGCTGAACAATCCGCCTTCCGTGCCGAAGGCAACCTTCATGGTGCTGTTGGCGCCGGTCAGCGATTTGACGAAAGCGACCGCTTCCGAAGCGGCCGGCGTATCGAGGCCTGGATAGGTGTTGGTGATCTCGATGTCGATTGCCGCTTCAGGCGCGATCGAAGCGGCATCCGCGGCAATGCGTGCGGCCGCACCGCGCAGCCTGTCGAGGATGCCCGTGGCATCGTCGGCGGCGACGTTGCGAATCTCGAAGTCGACCACGCAAAGGTTGGGCACGATGTTGAGCGCCACGCCGGCATTAATCTTGCCGACATGCACCGTCGTGTAGGGGATGTCGTAATCGCCGTCGCGGGCGCCGTCACGGGCGAGCCGCTCCTGTTCGTCGCGCAAGGCGCGAACGAAATCGCAGCCAAGATGGATGGCGTTGAGCGCCAGCGGGGCGAGCGCCGAATGGCCTTCGCGTCCCCTGCAGACGGCGCGCGCCGCTAGCTTGCCCTTGTGCCCCGTGGCCACCTGCATGTTGGTCGGCTCGCCGACGATGCACAGCAGCGGGTGTCGGGGCGCCGCGCTCAGCGTCTCGATCAAGTCGCGCACGCCGAGGCAGCCGACCTCCTCGTCATAGGAGAGCGCCAGATGCAAGGGCGTGCGCAGCGGCATCTTCGAAGCCTTGAGGCAGGCCGCGAGCGCCGAGGCCACGAAGCCCTTCATGTCCGCCGCGCCGCGTCCGTAAAGCTTGCCGTCGCGCGCGGTCATTTCGAATGGCGGCAGCGTCCAGTTCTGGCCGTCGACGGGAACGACGTCGGTGTGGCCGGACAGCATGATGCCGGGCCTGTCGGGCGGGCCGATCGTGGCAAAGAGGTTGGCCTTGTGGCCGTCGGCGCTGTGGATGAGCTGGCTGGCTATGCCGTTGGCTTCCAGGAGGTCCGCCGCGTAGCCAATGAGGTCGAGGTTCGAGTCACGGCTCATCGTCGGGAAGGCGATCAGCCGTTCGAGGATCCTGATGCTGTCCATATCTCTTGCCTCGTTGCCGCTATCGGCTGTGTAGCATCGTGGCGTGGCGGCGCTGAAGTCGCATTTGGCTCAGCCCCGGTTTATCGCAGGCTAATTCCCAGATGCGAGATTAGGCATGTCCTAACCCGCGCAGAAGAATTCCGTAGTTTTCCCGCGCCGGCGCCAACTTATGAGTAGTCTCCGGAGCATCGGCAGCGCCAGCCGACGAGAAGGGAAGTACCATGCGCGACCCACGCTACGACATTCTGTTCGAGCCGATGAAGATCGGTCCGGTGACCGCCAAGAACCGCTTCTATCAGGTTCCGCATTGCAATGGCGGCGGTTACCGCGATCCATCGGCGGCGGCCGAGATGCGGCGCATGAAGTCCGAGGGCGGATGGGGCGTCATCTTCACCGAGCAGACGGAGATGCACCACACCTCGGAGATCACGCCTTTCATCGAGCTCAGGCTCTGGGACGACGCCGATATTTCGGCTTTGGCCAAGATGGCGAAAGCCATGCACGAGCATGGCGCGCTTGCCGGCATCCAGCTCGCCTATTCCGGCATCAACGGACCCAATCTCTACACCAAGGAAGTGCCGCGCGGGCCGTCGGCCCTGCCGATCCGCACCTTCACCAACGATCCGGTGCAGGCGCGCGCCATGGACAAGCAGGATATACGCGACCTGCGCCGCTGGCACCGCAATGCCTTCAAGCGCGCGAGGCAGGCGGGTTTCGACCTGGTGTGCCTCTACGGCGCGCATGGCTTCGGCATCATCCAGCATTTCCTGTCGACCGCCACCAACCAGCGCGGCGACGAATATGGCGGCTCTCTGGAAAACCGCTCGCGGCTGATGCGCGAGCTGATCGAGGAAGGGCGCGACGCGATCGGCGACACTTGCGGCCTGACGCTCAGGCTGTCGCTGGACGAGATGATCGGCGAGCTCGGCTTCGCCAATTCCGAAGTCCGCGACATGATCGAGATGCATGCCGAGCTGCCTGATCTCTGGGACCTCGCGCATGGCGCCTGGGAGGACTGCTCAGGACCCTCGCGCTTCAAGGAAGAGGCGGCGCAGGAGAGCCTCGTCTCTGGAATCAAGAAGCTGACCTCGAAGCCGGTCGTCGGCGTCGGCCGCTTCACCTCGCCGGATGTGATGGTGCGGATGATCAGATCGGGCACGCTCGATTTCATCGGCTGCGCGCGCCCGTCGATCGCCGATCCGTTCCTGCCGCGGAAGGTCGAGGAGGGACGCATCGAGGACATCCGCGAATGCATCGGGTGCAACATCTGCATCACCGGCGACATGACCATGTCGATCTCGCGCTGCACGCAGAACCCGACCTTCATGGAAGAATGGCGCAAGGGCTGGCATCCGGAGCGCATGCAGGCCAAGGGCGACAGCGACAGCGTGCTGATCGTCGGTGCCGGCCCAGCCGGGCTGGAGGCCGCCCGCGCGCTCGGTCTGCGCGGCTATCAGGTGGCGATAGCGGAAGCAGGCACCGAACTCGGCGGGCGCGTGGCGCGCGAGTGCCTGCTGCCGGGCCTGTCGGCCTGGGGCAGGGTGCGCGACTATCGTCAGTATCAACTCAGCCAGATGCCGAATGTCGACATCTATTTCGAGAGCCGGCTGTCGGCGGACGACATCCTGTCCTTCGGCTTCCAGAACGTCGCCATTGCGACCGGATCGACCTGGCGGCGCGATGGCGTCGCGCGCGCTCACGTCGTGCCAATGCCGATCGACGCCGCCATGCCGGTCTACACGCCCGACGATCTGATGGACGGCAAGGTGCCGTCCGGCAATGTCGTGCTGTTCGACGACGACCACTATTACATGGGCGGAGTTCTTGCCGAACTGATGGCGCGGCAGGGCGCCAAGGTGACTCTGGTGACGCCATCGGCCTATGTGTCGGACTGGACCCGCAACACGCTGGAGCAGGGCGCCATCCACCGCCGCCTCGCGGAGCTGGGCGTCGATATCATCCTCAACAAAACCGTCACGGACATCGCTTCAGGCGGCGTCGTCCCGGCCTGCGTCTACACAGGCGCGCGCCAGGAATTGGCGGCCGACGCCGTCGTCCTGGTCACGTCGCGCAACCAGGACGACGCGGTCTGGCGCGCGCTGAAGGCCCGCGAAAACGAATGGGCCGGCAACGGCATCCGCTCGATCAAGGTCATCGGCGATGCCGAGGCGCCGGGGCCGATCGCCTGGGCGACCTATGCCGGCCACCGCTTCGCCCGCGAGCTGGACGAGGCCGATATCGGCGATGCCTTGCCTTTCCGGCGCGAGGTGACGGCGCTGGCGGAGAATTAGAGCCGGTTCAGCTCAATCACACGTCGTCGCGGTCTTGAGCGCTTCGGCACGGGAAGGTCCGGGCAAATTTCCGATCCGTCGAACAGCGGCGTAGAACCGCGGATAGTCGCCTGAGCACAAGTCGAACAGGTGAAGGAACGCCGGGACCTCTTCGCCGTAGACGGCAGTCGCGGCGAGCTTCGCGTTGTTGATCGGGCTGTCGAACCAGGCGTCGTACCCGCGGTATCCGGCCCAGCGCTTGTCGCGCATCTGCCGGTAGCGCGCTCGCAGCCTGTCGATCGTGGCCGCCTTGGCGGCCGCCATCTGCGCGGGGCTGCGGGGACTTCCATAGACCTGTTTCAGCTCGTCCCGGGTCTTCGATATCAGTCCAAGGAAATCCGCCTTGCGCTTGCGATCGGCTTCGTAGCTGCGCAATCCGGCGCGATTGCCGGTGGCGCGCAGCCATTTCCTCGTGCCGGTGGTTTCGACGGTAACCGCGAAAGCCTCGTTGAACGCGGAGTCGCCGTTCACATAAACTTTCTGATGCGCCAGCTCATGGAAGACAAGGCTGGCGAGATAGGTGTCGTTCTGGCGCAGCATGGTGCTGAGCAGCGGGTCGCTGAACCAGCCCAGCGTGGAATAGGCCGTGATGCCTGTCACATAGACGTCCAGTCCCTGCCGCTGCAGCGCGGCGGCATTTTCGAGCGCGTCCTTGCGCGAAAAATAACCCTTGTAGGGAACACAGCCGAACACCGGAAAGCACCATGTTATCGGCGCAAGCGAGAATTGCGGCGCGGCGAAGACCGCCAAGGTCACATCGTTCCGGCCGATGTCAACATAGCTGCGGTAGCTGCTGTTGTCGGGCAGCGCCAATTCTTCCGTGGCAAAGCGGCGGATGGCGCTGGCCGATGTCAGCTTGGCGCGCAATGGCGCAGGCGTCGACGGATCACGGATCAGTTTTCCAACATTTTTCCGCGCGGCCATGATCTCGACATGGCCCTCCAACGATTGCGTATAGTAGGAAATGCTGGTGCATCCGGTCGCGCCGGACGCCATGATCGCAGCGGCAAGCAATCGAAAAACACGCTTCAAAGTTTGCCCACCGACTGCTCGTCTCCTCGGGAGCGAATGTCCCCTGGCTTCCCGAGTCTCAAACAGGCGCACCTGTTTTCGTCAAGACCTGGAGCGGGCGACGCGGCCTTTGCCGCTCCGTCAAGACTTGACGATTTCCGTCACGCAGTGGACGTAGTCCATGCGATGGCCTTCTGGAGCTTGTGCGACGTCGGCTTCATAGGCGCCGTAGAAATCGTCGATGATCGCGGAGCGTTCGCTTGGCGGTCGCGCGGGATTGAGCGCGTTGGCGAAAACGGTCTCCGACCAGGAGCGCAGCGTCGGCACATAGGCCCGGGCGAAATCCCGAGCGTTGCGATGGGTGCGGAAGGCTTCGGCATAGGGGCAGGGCGTAACCATGGTGAACATAGTTTCCAGCCTTAGCCCGGCTTGCGACACAGGCGAAGCGTGATCGCGGAAGGGTGCCGCGAACTCATCGGGCGTCTTGTAGAACTGCTGGAACGTCGCGTTGACGTATTCCGTCTCGCTGATCCGCCCAGCCCGCAGCAGATCGCGCCAATGGCGCGCGAAGCTGTCGAACATGTCGGCGCCCGTCGTATGGCCGAGATAGCGGCCTTCCTCGTCGACGCAGAAATTGGCCAGTGCAAGCCGCCCGCCTGATCGCAATTCGCGTGCCCTGGCAAGCAGGATCGTCTCCCAGTCGCGCAGCGCCTGGGCGCGGAACTGCTCGCGCTCGGCATTGCTTGCACCGACCGCCTGGACGTGATCGGTGATCATGCAGGGCCGCTTGCTGATCCAGTGCATCGCCGTCGCGGAGAAGCCGAAGGAGAGCGAATCGTCCGGCAGGATCTGGCGATAGAAGCTGGTGCCGCTGCCGAAGATGTAGAGCCGTGGCGTCTCGGCCAGCGGCGTTTCGGTAGAGGTTCCAAGAAGGCCCTGGCTGAGCCGGAACAAGGTCGAGAAATCATTGTGAGGCAGGTCGGTGTAGGTGATCGATATCGCCCGGTCCGGTTCCCTCTCCCGAACGGCGCCGACCAGCCGCCGCATCATGTCCATGGAGGTGCCCCCGTCGGCGGCGCCGAAATCGGCGATCGCGAAAGGCAGGCCGTCGGCCAACCGGGGCATCCTGGCGACGGCCTCGACGACCAGGTCGCCGACCTTGTCGATGACGTATTTGGCGCCGACGGTGTTGGCCGAATAATAGCCCGCGCCACGCATGGCGATCTTCTGGCCGTCGGCTGCACTCATTTTGTTCTCCCCTTGTTATTCATCGTCCACCCGGCCGCCGCCGGCGCCACGCAGGCGCGATCTTTCGCTTTCCGGCACATAGGTTCTGGCGGCGAAGGAATTGAGCGTCGCGAGCGTCCGCTCCTCGATCGCGCCGCGCCGGCTTGTTGCCGGCTGCTCGATTTCGGCGCGGCGTTCGACGACGACATCGACGCTCGTCGCCGGCCCCACGGGCCCCGCTAGGCGCATCTGCGATCGGCGCAGCATGGCGTCGAGCCAGATCGGCAGGCCGACATCCAGGATCGTCAGCGGCATAGCGTTCGCTGGAAGCGGTTCGTCGAGCAGCAGGGCCGCCGTTCGGATCGGACAGAGCGGCCTTCCAGTCGCGACGTCGGCCTCGCCGTTCCGCCAGCGCGCCGCTCGCGAAGGACTGGGCGGCTCGAAGGATTGCGCTTGCTCGGCAAGGCTCAGCATGGCCTGGCTCCAATTGTCGTCCTCGACCGCGATCCGGCGCGACGCTCGGCCGATATCCTCGGCCAAGCCCCATGAAAATCCGGCGCCCCGCGCCGCCTTGGCGCTCAGCGTTTCCACCTCGTTGAGTGACAGGTCGATCACGCGGCCTCTCCTGCCATCGTGGCGACATCCTCGATCAGCGGCTCGCCGCTGAACAGCGCGATCCGCAGCCAGCGGTCGGAGCGCGGATCAAAGCTGCGCGCGCCGAAGAACGCCAGCTTGGCGCGCAATATGTCGACAGGCCGCAACTCAGCGCCGATCAGATTGTCGTGGATCTCGGCATAGGGAAATTTCGCGACGATCTGGGCGCGCCGCACCGCATGGCGCCATTCCGGCCGGCGCAGCAGGAAGTCGGCGACCCTGGCCGAGGGCGGCTCCTGCGCCAGCGCGGCCGCCAGGCCGAGCGCATCGCGCGCGGTGGCCAGAGGCTGTTCGAGTTCGGCGCCGTCCTCCTCGAAGCGCTCGCCAAGCCTTGGCTCGAGCTTCTCCGCCGAAACATACCAGAAGCGCGCATTGGCGGACGGGTCGGCGAAGTCGATATCCGCCGCCCAGGAATAGCAGTCGAGGAGCGCCTGGCGCAGCGAACCGCAGTTCATGCCGCCGTCGATGACATGGCCTGGCGTCTCGTCGGCCTTCATCGTGTCGCCGAGCTCGTCGATCAAGGCGCCGTGCGGTTCGAGGATAAGCGAGACGCAGGCTTCCTGCCCCTCCAACGAGAAGTGATCTTCAGCGAAGCGATAGAGCGCATCCCATGGACGCGGCTTCGCCAGAAGCTGATCGAGGTTTCCCGCCAGCATATCGAGGTCGCCGGCCAGTAGCCGGGTTGCCGCAGCCTGGCGGCTATCGTCGCTGTGCCAGCGGGCAACGCGCCGGCGCAGATCGGCAAGGGCGTTCGAGAAGGCGCCTCGTTCCGCCTCGCCGGCCTGTGCTTCGGCCCGCACCCGCGCCAGCGCGGTTTCGCGGGCCAGGAACCAGCTATGCGTCAACAGCGGATGGCGCACGAGGAAGGGTGCCATGCCGAGCCCTGTCGCGTTTCCCACACCGAGCGTCCGGCGCAGGTCCGGCGCTAGCCTTGCCGCGCCGGCCGGGTTGCGGCGACGGGCGATGTGATCGACGAGGTTGAGCGTGAAGGAGCGGATCAGCCAGACGGTGAGCATCTCGGCCTGGAAGGATCCGGCAAGCTCCGGCCGCGCGGCGATCTCGTCGCGGTCGGCGATACCGAACTTGCCGTTGCCGTAGACCGCCGTGGTGCGCAACAGATAGCCGACGCCGAGCAACTGCTCCTCATCCGGTTGGTGTCCCTGCGCCAGCGCCGACGCCACTTCCTCGAACAGCCTCACGCTCTTGTTCGCGCGCGCCAGCACCAGTTCGCTTCTGGTGTAGCGGCCCGCCTCCTGCAGCGGCGCATTTGCCTCCAGCCGGGCGATGTCGGCTGCGTCCGGCAAGCCGTCGTAAAGCACGTAGCTCGTGTCCCAGGCCTGCGCGATCACACGGTCCGAGCGCTTCTCGTCATCGAGCGGCGTCGAGAAGGCTATAAGGCTATAGGTCCTTGCCGGCGTCTCGACCGCATAGACCGCGCGCCCGAACCCGTTGTCGTCCAGGTCGAACAGGTGCTTGCGGACACGCCATTTCTCCCGGGTGGCGCGGCGGATCAGCTGGCGCAGGAAGCTGAGCCTCGTCGGATGCGCCGCGCCCAGCCGCTGCAGCCGCATGACGACCTCCGGCGGGCGCAGCGCGATCGCCGTCATGCGGCGGTCCCGGCGAGTTTTTCCAGCGTGGCGAGCGTCTCGGCCGCCACCTCGATGCCTTGGGTGTTGTTCTCGCGCGCGCCGAAACGCCTTGTGCCCGGAAGCCTCGCATCGCCGACGAAAGCGCCGGCGACGGTTTCAAGATTGCCCGCAAACAGCCCACCCGACGTGGCGTCGGGCGACACCGCCAGGAAGAACTGGCCGGTTCCGGGCGGGCCTCCGGCCGTGCCGGAGAACGGGCTCGCGACGAGCCCGGGATTGGCGCCCGTAAGGCATGCGGCGAAAATCTCCACCAAAAGGGCGGAACCGACGCCCTTGTAGCCGCCCGCCGGCGCCATGGTGCCCTTCAAGGCTTCGCCGGCATCGGTGGTCGTCTCGCCGCTCGGGTCGAAGGCCCAGCCGGGCGGGATCGGCTCGCCAGCGCGGGCGCGCTTGATGACCTCGCTCTTGGCGACGACGCTGGCGCTCTGGTCGATGACCAAGCGCGCGCCGCCCTGTCCGTCCGGAACCGCGAGCGACCAGGGATTGGTGCCCACGGCCGCCTTGCGGCCGCCCCAGGGCGCGATCGAGGCCGGCGCGTTGGTGAAACCCAGCCCGACCAGGCCGGCCTGGGCGATGTGCTCGGTGTGATAGCCCAACGCGCCGCAATTGTAGGAATTGCGGATGGCAAGCGCGGCGACACCTTGGGAGCGCGCCGCTTCGATCAGCGGCGGCAGGCCGAGGGCGATAGCCGCATGGGCAAAGCCGTTGCCGGCATCGACGGCGACGACGGCCGGGGCAGGCTGCGTCAGGCGCGGCTCGGCCAGTCCAAGCACCTTGCCGCAGGTCAAGTGCTCGCAATAGGTCGGCAGATACATCAGCCCGTGCGACTTCAAGCCGTCGCGTTCCGCCGCCGCGATGCCGGCGGCCAGCGCCTCGGCCTGACGCTCGCTTGCGCCGTGTCGGGTCAGCGCCTCCCGAGCGAGCGTTTCGATGCGGACCTCTGTCAGGCGTGTCATCCAGTCACCCACCAATCATGCCGCCGCATAGCCGAACTCTTTCTCGCCCGCCTGGGTCTGCTGGCGAATGCATTCGATGAAGCGCAGCGAGGCGGGCTGCAGGTTCCGGCCTTCCCTGGCGATCCAGCCGACCGTCCGGCTCGAGCGCGGATCGGCCAGCGGGACGAAGCGCACGGCATGGCCGCATTTCCAGCGGCAGAGCCTGGGCAGGATGGTGACGCCGAGCCCGGCCTCCACCATCGCCAGGTTGGAGCTCACATTGGTCGCGGTGAGTTTCGAGCCCGCGGCAAGCGCCTCGGTCTCGGCAAGCCCGAGCGCTTCGGCGGCGCCATTGCGGATGAAGCTCTCGCCTTCCAGCTGCGCCCATTTCAACGGGCGCTTCGATTTCGCCAGCGGATGATCGAGCGGACAGACGAAATCGAGCGGCTCTTGGAACAGCGGCTCGAAACTGAGCTGCGGCCGCTTGCTGGCAAGCACGCAAAGGCCCACCTCCACCATGCCGTTTTCCACCGCCTCGACAATGGCGTTGGAATCGCTGTCGCGGACATGGATGTCGAACCGGTTGCCCTCGGTGCGAAGCTGGGCGATGGCGCGCGGCAGCAAGGTCACCGCGACCGAAGGCACGCTTGCCACGTCGCAGCGTCCCTGCAGGTCCGCGGCGTAGCTGGTCATCGCCAGGCAGGCGCGATCGTAATGCGCGATCATGGCGCGCGCCTCGTCGAGCACGATGCGGCCGACCGGCGAGAGCGCGCCCTTGCGTTCGCTCTCGAACAGTGGCGCGCCGATATCGTCTTCCAGTTGCTTCAGGGTCATCGACACGGCCGACGGCGTTCGGCCGATCTGATCGGCGGCGGCACGCACGCCGCCGGTCTCGCAGACCGCGACGAAGCTGCGCATGCCGGTCAGGCTGATGGTTTTGGTCACTGTTAAGCTTGCCTGAACATTTGTGCCAAAAATTGAGCTTGATTGAAGTTCACAGCATTGGTTAGGTCGTTGTCAACCGAATTGATGCAGGTCGAACAGGATGCTGAACGGTCGGAACTTTGTCGCAGGCGAATGGCGCGACGGCGCAGAGTGGGTTGAGGATATCAATCCATCGGATGTGACCGATGTCGTCGGGCGCTTTGCCCAGGCGCAGCCATCCGACATCCATGATGCCGTTGCGGCGGCGCAAGGCGCGCAGCGCGAATGGGCGGCAGCGGGCCTCGAAGCGCGGGCCGCCGTTCTCGACGCCATCGGTCGCGAGCTGATGGCCCGCTCGAAGGAGCTTGGCGAACTGCTTTCGCGCGAGGAGGGCAAGACGCTTCCCGAGGGGATCGGCGAGGTCTATCGCGCCGGGCAGTTCTTCACCTATTTCGCAGCCGAGGCGCTGCGCAATCTCGGCGCCTCCGCCGACTCGGTCCGGGCCGGCGTCGATGTGCTGATCGAGCGCGAGCCGCTCGGCGTCGTCGCGATCATTTCTCCTTGGAATTTCCCTGTCGCCACCGCGTCCTGGAAGATCGCGCCGGCGCTTGCCTTCGGCAATGCGGTGGTCTGGAAACCTGCCAGCATTACCCCGGCCAGCGCCTGGGCGCTGACCGAGATCATCAGCCGGCAGGCGATCCCGAAAGGCCTGTTCAACCTGGTGATGGGGTCAGGATCGACGATTGGCCGCGAGCTTGCCGCCAATGCCGACATACAAGGCCTGAGCTTCACCGGCTCCGGCGCTGTCGGTTCGGGCATAGCAGCGCTCGCCGCCGCGCGGTTCGTGAAGCTGCAGCTCGAAATGGGATCGAAGAATCCGTTCGTCGTCATGGACGATGCCGACCTCGATCGCGCCGTCGACCTGGCCGTGAACGGCGCCTTTGGCGGGACGGGCCAGAAATGCACGGCCTCGTCGCGCCTGATCGTGCACCGGCCGATCCATGAAGTCTTCGTCGAGAAGCTGCTGGCGAAAACCAGGGCGCTGAAGGTCGGCCACGCGCTGGAGGCCGGCGTCCAGATGGGACCTGTCGTCAGCGCAGAACAGCTCTCTTCCAATCTCGATTATGTGACGCTCGGCATCAGTGAGGGCGCCGAGCTTGCGACCGGCGGCGAGGCGCTCGACCTGGTGCATCGCGGCCACTACATGGCGCCCGCCGTGTTCCTCAACGGGCGCTCGCGCATGCGCATCAACCAGGAGGAGATGTTCGCGCCGATCACCTGCGTTATGACAGCCGACGATCTCGACGAGGCGATCTTCCTTGCCAACGATACGCCCTATGGGCTGACGGCGGGGATCGCCACGCGCTCCCTGGCGCGCGCGACAAAGTTCCGCCATGCCTCGCGCTCGGGCTGCGTCATGGTCAACCTCGCGACCGCCGGCACCGATTATCACGTGCCGTTCGGCGGCGTTCGCGCCTCGAGCTACGGTCCGCGCGAGCAGGGACGTTCGGCGGTCGAGTTCTACACGCAGGTCAAGACGTCCTACATTCACGCGGGCGCGGCCGAATGACCAGCGACGCGCCGCAAGTGCTCATCGACGGGCTGCAATACTGCAACTGGTCGCGCGAAATTTTCGAGGAGATGCGCCGGGGCGGGCTGACTGCGGTCCATGCCACGGTCGGCTATCACGAAGGTTTTCGCGAGACGGTGCGCCATCTGGTGGATTGGCGTACCCGCTTTCGCGACAATGAGGATCTGATCCTCTTGGCTCGCGATGCTGGCGACATCGAGCGGGCGCGAGCCTCGAACCGGACGGCTATTTTCCTCGGGCTTCAAAACCCGATGCCGATTGAGGACGACATCGGCCTGATCGAAATGCTCTTCGATCTCGGCATCCGCTTCATGCAGCTCACCTACAACAACCAATCGCTGCTCGGCTGCGGCTGGATGGAGAAGGAAGACAGCGGCGTGACGCGCATGGGACGCGAGGCGATCGCCGAGATGAACCGGCTCGGCATGATCATCGACCTGTCGCATGCCGGCGAGCGGACGGCGCTCGAAACGATCGCGCTCTCAGAACGTCCGGTGGTCATCAGCCACGCCAACCCGCGTTGGCTCCGCGACAGCAATCGCAATGTCTCCAAGCACGTTTTGCAGGCATTGCGCGAAAGGGAAGGGCTGCTCGGCCTCTCGCTTTATCCGCTGCATCTTCCAAACGGCTCGGATACGACGCTCGACCAATTCGGCAAGATGGCCAGGGAAGCGGCTGAAATCATGGGAGCGGAGCATCTCGGCATCGGCTCGGATCTCTGCCAGGACCATCCCGACAGCGTCCTGCGCTGGATGCGCGAGGGCCGCTGGACCCGCGAGGTCCAGGCCACTGCAAGCTTCCCGGCTCAGCCGTCCTGGTTCGGATCGAACCTCGATTTTCCCGGGCTATCGCAGGGCCTGCTCGCGGCGGGCTTCGACGAGACGGGAACATCCCTTGTGCTCGGCGGCGCCTGGCATCGCTTCATCCGGGACAGCCTGCCTCCCGCTGGCTGAGTGCCGCGCTATTCTGCCGGCTTGTCGTCCGGGTGGCCAAGCTCGCAGAACCAGCCGCCGAGATATTTCACCGAGGGTCTCTTCGGATCGGGAACAGTGGTCTTCGCCTCGACGGCGGCGCGGAACGGTTCGGCGCTGTCCTGCGGCATGAAGCCGAGATGGTCCGCGCCGCTGTTGTCGACCATCTTCAGCTTGTTGTCGGATATGCCGAAGGAGATGGTGTGGCCGACGCGCGGCGCCGTCAGCGAAGCCTCGACCAGGCGCACGCAGTCGGCGAATGAGAGATAAGACCACAGCATGCGGCGATCGGCTGGTTCGGGAAAGGACGAGAAGATGCGCAGGCACACGGTCTCGATGCCGAACTTGTCCCAATAGAGCCGGCTGAGGCTCTCGACGAAATTCTTCGAAACGCCATAGAGGCTGTCCGGCCGCACCGGCGCGTCGACGCCGATATGCGCCTCGATCTCGTGATAGCCGATCGCATGCACCGAGGAGGCGTAGATGACGCGCTTCACCCCATGTTTCCGGGCGCCCTCATAGATGTGGTAGGAGCCGCGGATGCTGGAATCGAGGATGGTCTGCCATTCGCATTCGAGCGGCGCGCCGCCGAAATGCACGATCGCGTCGCAGTCCTTGGTCGCCGCGATCGTGGCTTCCATGTCGGCGAGGTCGAAGACAGCTTCCTCTTCGTGTGGCGCGAGATCGCCGAAGGGCTCGCGGCCCGCCAGGCGGATGGTCCTGGCGAGCGGCATCAGCCCCTTGCGCAACTGCGAGCCGAGCCGGCCGGCGGCGCCGGTGATCAGGATACGTTCATAATGCGGCATCGTTTACTCCACTTGCGCGACGGCGGCTTTGATCCGCGCGATCGCCTCGGTCGACAGGCGCGAGGCAACATAGCTCATCGGTCGTTCTCCGTAATGTAACCCTTGGAACGGTCATTGGCCCGCGCGGCCACGCTGCGCCTGGCCGGATCGCCATAGCCGCCGCCACCCGGCAGTTCCAGGATCAGCCTGCGTCCAGCCGGCACATGCTGCCAGCCCTTGGGGCGCATCTTTGTGCCGTCATCGAGCTTGACGACGCCCGCGACGCCAGGCTTGCCGCCCTCGCGACCCTGGGCCGGATGGTTGACGCGGTCGAACATCGCCGAGAAATCGAATTCGTGGCCTTCGATCGCCTCGATCTGGATGACCTGTCCGAGACCGCCGCGAAATTCGCCGTCGCCGCCGGAATTGGGCCGCAACTCCTTGCGCCAGATGACGATCGGACCGGTATGCTCGGTCGCCTCGATCGGCATTGTGTGCACGCCGGACGGGAAGGCCGTCGCCGACAGGCCGTCGAGGGCGGGGCGGGCGCCCATGCCGCCAGAGTTGAACATCAGCACTTCGGCGCGGCGGCCGGACGCGCCGGCGACAGGCCGCGCCGAGATATGGATGTTCCAGAGCGCCCCGGCGCCTTCGGCGAGGATTTTCCCGGGCAGCGCCTTGGAGAACGCGCCTAGCACGAGATCGGGAACCATGTGGCCGAAAATATGCCTGAGCGCCACCGGTGCGGGTCGCACCGCGTTCAGGATGTTAATGGGCGACGACACGGTGAAGAAGGCGAGCGAGGCGGCATTGTTCGGAATATCCGGAGCGACCACGCATTTCAGCGCGTAGCAGGCATAGGCCTTGCTGTAGATGATCGGGCAGTTGATGCCCCAGCGGCTCATCGGATCGCTGCCGGTGAAATCGACCTCGACATGGTCGTCGCGGACCGAGACCGTTGTCGCAAGCTTCACCGGTTCGTCGTAGCCGTCGGTCACCAGCTCGTTCGACCAGCTTCCCTTGGGCAGCGCCTCGATGCGTTCGAGCATGGCGTCGCGGGTGCGCGAGAAGATGAAGTCGCCAAGCCCGTCGAGCGAGGCAAGGCCGGTCTCCTTCATCATGTCGACGAGGCGGCGGTGACCGACCTCGTTGCAGGCTGCGAGCGAATAGAAATCGCCGACGACCTGGTTCGGCTCGCGGACATTGGCGCGCAGGATGCGGACGAGATCGAGGTTGACCTTGCCCTTTTCCGCGAACTTCATGATCGGGATCTGGATGCCTTCCTCGTACACCGACTTGCCGTCGGCGCCGAAGCCGCGACCGCCGACATCGACGACATGCGCCGTGCAGGCGAAGAAGGCGACGAGCTCGCCGTTCAGGAAGGACGGCGACACCATGGTGATGTCATGCAGGTGGCCCGTGCCGAGCCATGGGTCGTTGGTGACATAGGTGTCGCCCTCGAACATCTGATCGCGCGGGATCGCGTGCATGAAATGCAGCACGGCCTCGGCCATGGTGTTGACGTGGCCGGGCGTGCCGGTGACCGCTTGCGCCAGCATCTGACCGCGCGGGTCGAACACGCCCGCTGACAGGTCGCCGGCTTCGCGCACAGAGGTGGAGAAGGCGGTGCGCAGCAAGGCCAGCGCCTGCTCTTCGACCACCGAGATCAACCGGTTCCACATGACCTGCATGCGGATTGCGCCAATATCGCTCATGACTGGCTATCTTTGCGGATCAGGAGGATGGCGCCGTCGCTCTGGATGACGGCGTCGAAGCTGGTGGTGACGACGGTCGACGTCTCGCGCTCGACGATAACGGCGGGCCCCGCCACGCGGTCGCCGGCGCAGAGCGTGTCGCGCTCGACGATGCCATAGGTCTGTGGCGCGCCGGTCGCCGGATCGAACACGGCCCGGGTCGTTGTCGGTTCGCTCTTCTTCCTGCCGGTGGTGAGTTCATGCCGCGTCACGGCCGGACGAACATCCGTCGCCTTGACCGACCAGGTGACGATCTCGATCTCCAGCCCGTCGAGCCCTTCGATGGCGCGGCCGAAGAAGCGCTGGTAGCTGGTCTCGAACAGATCCTTGAGCTTGGCGACTGCATCTTCGCCGAACGGCTCGTCCGCCAGCGGCACCGGGATTTCCCAACCCTGGCCGGCATAGCGCATGAAGGCGGTGATCTCGCAGACGATCCTGCCGCTGGCGCCGCTGCGCACAAACCCCTCTGCGGAGGCCTTGAGATCGGCGAGGAGCGCGTTGACCTCGGCCGGCTTGAAGCGCGACAGGCGCGTCAGCTTGGACGCCAGCGCCTCGTAGCCGAACGGCGCTTTCAGGAAACCGATCGCCGAGCCGACGCCGGCGCCGCGCGGCACGATACACTGGTCGATGCCGAGTTTTTCGCAGAGCCTCGCCGCGTGCAGGGGTGCCGCGCCGCCGAAGGCGATCATCAGATTGTCGGAAATGTTCTTGCCGTTCTCGACGGCGTGGACGCGGGCGGCGTTCGCCATGTTCTCGTCCACGACCTCGCAGATGCCAAAGGCGGTCGCCAAGGCATCCAGCGACAGGCGCTCGCCGATATCGCGCAGGATCGCCTGCTCGGACGCTGACGTGTCGAGCTTGATCGCGCCGCCGGCGAAATTGTCGGGGTCGAGCTTGCCGAGCACCAGGTCGGCGTCGGTGATCGCCGGGCGTTTTCCGCCGCGGCCGTAGCAGGCAGGGCCGGGTTCCGAACCGGCGCTTTCCGGCCCGGTCTGGATGCGGCCCATGGCGTCGACCCAGGCGATCGAGCCGCCGCCGGCGCCGATCTCGATCATCTCGATCACCGGAATGGAGATCGGCATGCCCGAGCCTTTCGAGAAGCGATAGGTGCGCGCCACCTCGAAGGTTCGCGCCGTGTGCGGCGAAAAATTCTCGATCAGGCAGATTTTTGCGGTGGTGCCGCCCATGTCGTAGGAGACGACCTTTTCCAGGCCGAAGCGACGGGCGATGTCGGCGGCGAAAATCGCGCCACCCGCCGGGCCGGACTCGACCAGCCGTACCGGGAATTCCGAAGCGGTCTCCACCGAGATCAGGCCACCGCCCGAATGGATCATGAAGACCGGGCACTCGGCACCCATGTCCTTCAGCCGTGTCTGCAGGCGGGCGAGATAGTCGGCCATCTGCGGCCGCACATAGGCGTTGGCTGAGACCGTGTTGAAGCGCTCGAACTCGCGCATCTGCGGCGAGACCTCGGCGCTGATCGAAATCGGGATGCTGAGTTTTCGCGACAGGATTTCACGCGCCCGGCGCTCGTGGTCCGGATTGGCGTAGGCATGGATGAAACCGATCGCCACCGAGCCGAAGTTATCCGCCGCGATCCGGTCGGCGATCTCTTCGAGGGCGGATTCGTCGAGCGGCTGCAGTTCCTGGCCTTCGGCGCCGATGCGGCCCTTGACGGTAAAACGGTGCTCGCGCGGGATCAGTGGCGGCGGCAGCTGCAGGTTGAGATCATGCTGCTCGAAGCGGTTTTCCGTGCGCATCTCGATGACATCGCGAAAACCTTCGGTCGTGACCAGAGCGGTTTTCGCCCCGCGCCGCTCGATCAGCGCGTTGGTGGCGAGCGTCGTGCCGTGGATGATGATGCCGATCTCGGCCGCCGAAATGCCGGCATCGCGGATGACCGCGTCGATGCCGTCGAGGATCGCCTGCTCGGGCGCGGCATAATTGGTCAGCACCTTGGTCGAGAACAGCGTTCCTCTGACATCGAGCGCGATGTCGGTGAAGGTGCCGCCGATGTCCGCGCCGAGGCGGATGTCGTCTGCTCTGGAGGTCATGCCATGGCCTTCTGCGAAGCGAGCGCTGCGTCGCGCATTTCGGCGGCAAGCGAACGCGCTTGCCTTTCGGCTCATACCTGCACTCCAGCGGGCAGGTGCGAAATCAAGAAATACGGCTCATTCGAAAGTTCTTCTTTATTGTCTCCCACGCCGGAACGCTTGTCTCGCGGCGCTTGTCAGTCCGAAAGCGGAGTCGGTTTCGGAAGGGAAATCTTGAGGTCGCTGCGCCAGTCTTGCTGGGCCAGCCATCGATGAAGCGCGGCCACGGCCTTGACGCGCAGATGCCCGCGCGGGACCACAAGGTAGAAGCCGGGCACTTCCTCCGGCCGCATGTCGGCAATGGCGTCGCGGCCGATCGGCGCGACCAGCGCGCCTGAGCGGAAGTCCTCCTCGGCGTCGATCACGGAGACCAGGCCCACACCGATGCCTTGCAGGGTCGCCCGGCGCATCGTCGCCGCATCGTCGAAACTGACGCTGCGGTCGCCGTCGGTCAGCGCCACGCCCAGGTGCCGCAATATGTCCGGCCACAGTCGCTTCGACTTGACCGTGTCGAGCAGTGTGAACTTCGTCAGGTCCTGCGGCGACTTGATCTTCTCGCCGATCGCCGGCGTGCAGCAGATGATCTTCGGGTCCGGCACCAGGAGCGTCACATCATAGTCCGGCCAGTTGCCATAGCCCCACTGCACCGTCATGTCGATGTCGTCGCGACCGAAGTCGGGCAGGTCGACCATCGTCGTCAGGCGCAGGTCGGCGCCAGGCAGTATCTCGCGGAACAGCGACAGCCTCGGCAGCAGGTAGTGCGTGGCGAAGTATGGACTGGCGTTGAGGTTCATGCGGTCCCGGCGGTTCGAATTGGTGACGCGACGAACGCCTTCGGAAAATTCGTCGAAGCCAGCCTTCACGTAATGCGAAAGAAGGATCGCCGACTCGGTCAGTTCAATCGAGCGGCCCTTACGCTCGAACAGCGTCACCTGCAGCGTGTCTTCCAGCAGCTTGATCTGCTGGCCGACGGCCTGCGGCGTGACCAGAAGCTCGTCGGCCGCCTGCCTAAAGCTCTTGTGCTGCGCGACGGCGTGGAAGACGCGAAGCGCATTGAGCGAAGGAAGGCGAAGCTTGCCGCTCATCGTAAGTTCGCCTCCTTGCGTTCGAGACCCGTTGTTCATGCACCGCCGAACCTCAACAGCCGTTGGTTGCCGAAATGATTCTAAGCGTAGATGTAACCGCCTGAAACAATGACGTTTTCGCCAGTCATGTAGGTGTTCTTCGGGCCGCCGGTCATCAGCACCCATTCGGCGATTTCGGGCGGCTCGGCGCCGCGCCCGAGCGGGCTTGCCTTGGCCAGTTCTTCCAGGAAGCCGAGCGCTTTGGCCTTCTCCGTGGCCATGCCGGCCGGTGCCACGGAGTTCACCAGGATGCCGTCCTTGGCGACGTGATGCGCGAAGGACCGGGTCAGGCTGACGACGGCTGCCTTGGTCGCGGCATAGTGGGCGTTCTGGGGATGCGCCTTGAAGGCGTCGACCGAGGTCAGATTGACGATGCGGCCGCGCACCTGGGCTTTCGGCTCCTGCGTCTGCATGTGGCGAACCGCGGCCACCATCAGGTGGTAGGTGCCCTTGATGTTGATGCCGTTGGAGGCGTCCCAATCGGCATCGGTGATCTCGAGCAGCGGGCGGCGCGGATAAATCGCGGCGCAGTTGATCAGCGTGTCGACGCGCCCGAGCTTGGCCACGATGGCATCGAAGGCGGCGTGGCACTGCGGCCCGACCTGGATGTCGCACGTCGCGGCCGCTGTCGGCAGGCCCTTGGCCTTTGCCGGCTCGAGCGCGCTCTCCGCCGCTTCCCGGTTGATGTCTATGATGCCGATCTTTGCCGCCCCGGCTTCGACAGCCATCCTGGCCAGGAGGGCGCCGAGACCGGCGCCGCCGCCAACGATCAGAACGGAAAGATCCTTCATTCCACGATCCCTTACTTGGTGCCGCTCGGCGAAGTCGGCCATGTCGGCATTATGTCGAAACGGGTGACGTCAGCCCACGCCGGCAACGCGAGCACGGCGACGACCATTCTGGCCACGTCTTCGGGTTGCACCACCTTGCTGGCATACATGGCGGCGCGCGCCTTGGCGTCGAGGATGTCCTGGTAGAGCTGCGTCTCGACGCGGCCGGCGACGATTTCGGTGACGCGTATGCCGGAAGGGGAGAGGTCGGCGCGCAGCGCGCCGGCAAAGCCGGAGATCGCCGCCTTGGTGGCTGCGTAGACGGCGATGTTGGAAAACGCCGCGTGGCCGGCGACGGAGCCGGTGAACAGGATATGGCCCGACTGCCGCTCGCGCATCTGCGGCACGACGAGGCGGGTGAGCAGGATCGCCGCACTGAGGTTCACCTCCAGCGTTGCGTCGATGTCGGCAATCTTCATGTCGGCGAAATTGCCGAGCGGCGGCATGATGCCGGCGTTGTTGATCAGCACATCGATGGTCAAATCCGCCAGCACCAATTCCAACGCCTCGCGGTCGGTGACGTCGACGGCGATCGGCACGATGCCCGGACGCTCGGCCTGCAAGTCCCTGAGCGCGGCCTGGCTGCGGCCAACGGCATAGACATCATAGCCGGCGTCGCTCAGCGCGATCGCCATCGCCCGTCCTATGCCGCTCGTCGCCCCGGTGATGAAGGCTGTGGTCACTTGGGCTTCCCCATTTGCGGCTTCCCATTTGCTTGGATTTCAGTCTGCGGCGCGGGCCAACGCCGCGAAACCAAGAAAACCAGCAAAAAGGAAAGATAAACTTTCGAAAGCTGGTGTGGCGTTTGAAACGTTCCACGCCGCCGGCCTCATTTTCAACGCCGTAAAGCAAAGGAATACAATGCTTTCAGCGCGCAGGGGAGGAGCTCCTGACGCCGAGCGGACAAAAACATAGCTTTCGCAACCGCGTCGGGGACTCGCCGATAGCGGTTTTTCATCGGTGAAGGCGAGGTCGAGCGGCCTCAGGTCCTCGAACTCAGGCCGCGTATCTCGCCATCACGGGCTGTCTCGACCACTGGGCGTACCAGCTATCGAACAGCTTGAGCTGTGCCTCGGCAAAGCCGCGCTGGCTGTCGCTCAGCGCATCGCTCTCGTTGAAGTGCAGCCTGTATTCAGGATGACCCTTCAGCACCATCATGTGCTTGAAATACAGCACCAGGTCCGGGCCCTCGTCGAAAGAGGACAGCACGGCGAGCGCGGCATCGAGTTCCTGCGCAAGCCGGCGCGCTTCGGCGTCGCCCTTCGCCGCGGCCTGGCTGAGGCCCGCCAGATGCAGCACTTCCTTGGGCAGCACGTTGCCGATGCCGGTGATCGCGCCGGAGGCCCCGCAATTGACGAAACCGTGGAAGACGGCGGTGTCGACGCCGATCATCAGCGCCACCTCATCGTCGCGGCTGGTGATGTTTTCCGCCGCATAGCGCAGATCAGACGGGCCGCCGAACTCCTTGAATCCGACCAGGTTCGGATGCTCGGCGCGTAGCGCGAAGAACAGGTCGGCGCGCGTGGCAAAGCCGTAATAGGGGCTGTTGTAGATGACAGCCGGCAGGTCGGGGGCGGCTGAGAGGATCGCCTTGAAATGATGGCGCTGCGCGGTGACCGACGGGCCGCGCGACAGAACGCGCGGGATCACCATCAGGCCGCGGGCGCCGACCTTCTGGGCATGCGCGGCATGAGCCACGGCGCTGGCCGTGTTGACGGCGCCCGTACCGACGATCACCGGCACGCCGGCCTTCACTAGGCGCTCGACGCCTTGCATGCGCTGCTCGTCGCTCAGCAGCGGCCAGTCGCCCATGGAGCCGCAATAGACGACCGCGGACATGCCGGCGGCGATCAATTCGCGTCCCTTGCGCACCAGGGCGTCGAAGTCGGGAAGCCGGTCATCGGTGCAGGGCGTCATCAGCGCCGGCATGCAGCCGGAAAAAACGTTGGCGGTCATTTCGGATTCTCCTTGAGGCTGGCACGCACATTGGCCAGTTTGTCGCGCAAAGAACCGCTTGCCAAGCGGATAGTCGCGGCCACAGGGAGCAACCATGCGTACCAAGTCCAGCATCCATGTCGTCGGCTGCCATGCCGAGGGTGAGATCGGCGACGTCATTGTCGGCGGCGTGCTACCGCCGGCAGGCCGCACGATGATGGAAAAGATGATAGCGATGGAGCGCGATCACGATCATGTCAGGCGCATGCTGATCTGCGAGCCGCGCGGCAGCGTCGCCCGGCACGTCAATCTCCTGGTGCCCTCGACGCGCGAGGATTGCGCCGCGGGGGCCATCATCATGGAGCCGACGGAGTACCCGCCGATGTCCGGCTCCAACACGATCTGCATCGCCACCGTGCTGCTCGAGACCGGGATGGTGCCGATGCAGGAGCCGGAGACCCGCTTCAAGCTCGACATGCCGGGCGGCGTCATCGAGGTCAGCGCCGAATGCCGTGACGGCAAATGCCTGTCGATCACCTTTCGCAACGCGCCCGCCTTCGCCGAACGTCTCGACGCGAATATCGAGGTCGAGGGACTTGGAACGCTGAAGGTCGATATCGCCTATGGCGGGATGTTCTACGCAATTGTCGACGCGGCCGCGCTGGGCTTCTCGGTCACGCCCGACGAGGCCCGGGAAATTGCCGTGGCCGGCGAGAAGGTCCGCCGCGCCGCGCGCGAACAGCTCGATGTCGTCCATCCTGAGTTCGACAATGTGCGCGGCGTCTCGATCGTGCAGTTCGCGATGCCGTTCCAGGGGGCGGGCAAGGTCACGCGCAACACCTGCATCGTCTCGCCCGGCCGCTCTGACCGCAGCCCGACCGGAACCGGCACCTCGGCCCGCATGGCTGTGCTGCACGCGCGAGGCCAGATGAAGGAAGGGGAGGTGTTGATCCATGAATCGATCATCGGCTCGCGCTTCACCGGCAGAATTGTCGGCTTGACCGAAATTGCCGGACGCAAGGCGATCGTTCCCGAGATCACCGGCCGTGCCTGGATCACCGGCGAGCACAACTACTATCTCGATCCGACGGATCCCTATCCGCAGGGTTATGTGCTGTCGGATACCTGGGGCACCTCGACCTCGGTGACGCAGTAACGCGGTTACAACGACGTCGTCTCGGAAAGTCAACGCTCAAAGCTTTTTACCTTCGAGCGGTGGGCATCGCGCTTGCATATGCTCGGCGGACCTTGCAGGGAGGCGCCCGCTCTGATTCCCTGCGCTTGGTGGGGATCACCTGATTCGTGTGCTCGTTGCTCCGGTTCGCATCGCCGTGCGGCGGAGCAGCAGGCGCTATCGTAGAAAGATGAAAAAATGACCGCCAAGCCGGAAATCCTGGAGATGAGACCCAAGATCACCGTCGTCGGGGTCGGCGGCGCCGGCGGCAACGCCGTCAACAACATGATCGCCGAAGGCTTGCAGGGCGTCGAGTTCGTCGTCGCCAACACCGACGCCCAGGCGCTCACCATGTCGAAGTCGTCGCGGCTGATCCAATTGGGCGCGCATGTGACCGAGGGCCTGGGCGCCGGGTCCTTGCCCCAGGTCGGAAGTGCGGCCGCGGAGGAATCCATCGATGAGATCATGGATCATCTGGCGGGAACGCATATGTGCTTCATCACCGCCGGCATGGGTGGCGGCACGGGGACGGGTGCCGCGCCCGTGATTGCGCGCGCCGCGCGCGATGCCGGCATTTTGACGGTGGCCGTCGTCACCAAGCCTTTCACATTCGAAGGCAAGCGCCGGACCCAGGCGGCCGAGGAAGGCATAGAACGCCTGCGCGAAAGCGCCGACACCGTGATCGTCATCCCGAACCAGAACCTGTTTCGGGTCGCCGACGCCAGGACCACCTTCGCCGACGCTTTCGCCATGGCGGACCGTGTGCTCTACGCGGGCGTCGGCTGCATCACGGACCTCATCGTCAAGGAAGGCCTGATCAATCTCGATTTCGCCGACGTGAAGTCGGTGATGCGGGACATGGGCCCGGCGATGATGGGTACCGGCGAGGCCTCCGGAGAGGGTCGCGCAAGGACGGCCGCCGAGGCGGCAATCGCCAACCCACTCCTCGACGAAGCCTCGATGACGGGCGCCAGGGGACTGCTGGTGTCGATCAGCGGCGGCATGGACATGACGCTGTTCGAGGTCGATGAGGCCGCGACGAGGATACGCGAGGAGGTCGACGCCGATGCAGACATCATCGTCGGCGCCATCTTCGACCAGTCCCTGGCCGGAAAGTTCCGTGTGTCGGTCGTCGCGACGGGACTGCGCAAGAGCGCGAGCGTGATGCAGTTCGAGCAGAGGATCGCCTGACCCACCGCGATCCTCGACCGCGCCGATGGCGCGGCGCAACGGCTTATGCCAGCTTCCGACGACAATAGATTCCTGGCCGCCAGATTTCGACAGCCAGCGCACTTACGCGCGCGCCTCTTCGTCGCTAACTTTCATGCCACGGCATACAGTCGCGGCTGACGGGAGAGGCTCACATGAAAAGCTTCGTCTACAACGCCCAGCCGGCACGCGTCGTCTTCGGATCGGGCACGATCGCAAGGCTCCCGGAGGAGATCGACCGGCTAGGGCTGAAACGTGTGCTGGTCCTGGCCACGCCGCCGCGGGAGGCCGATGCCCGGCGCCATGCCGAGTTCCTCGGCGACAGGGCAGCCGGCGTCTTGGCCTGGGCGACGATGCATACGCCGGTGTCCGTCACCGAGGACGCGCTACGGGTCGCGGCGGAACTCCGGGCCGACGGGCTGGTCGCCATCGGCGGCGGCTCCACGACGGGTCTTGCCAAGGCGATCGCCTTGCGCACCGACCTGCCGCAGATCGTGATGCCGACGACCTATGCCGGCTCGGAAATGACGCCGATCCTCGGCGAGACCAAGGATGGCGTGAAGGTCACCCAATCGAGCCCGAGGGTGCTACCGGAAGCGGTGATCTACGACGTCGACCTGACGATGACGCTTCCCGCTTCCCTATCGGGAACAAGCGGGATAAACGCCATCGCCCATGCCGTCGAGGCGCTCTATGCCAGGGAAAGCAACCCGGTGATCAACCTGATGGCGACCGAAGCCATCGGCGCGTTGGTGAGCGCCTTGCCGGCCATTGCCGGGAACCCGCATGACCGAGACGCGCGTTCCGAGGCGCTTTACGGCGCCTGGCTCTGCGGCATCTGTCTCGGCTCGGTCGGCATGGCGCTGCACCACAAGCTTTGCCATACGCTCGGCGGCAGTTTCGATCTGCCGCATGCGGAGACCCATACGATCGTGCTGCCGCATGCGCTTGCCTACAATGCCCCCGCCGTTCCGGCCGTCATGCAAACCCTGCGGGCCGTGCTGAAGACGGATGATCCTGCCATCTCGCTCTACGACCTCGCCGGCCGGATCGGCGCAAAACGCGCGCTGTCCGAGATCGGCATGCCGTCCGACGGGATCGATATCGCGACGGACCGTGCGCTGGCCAATCCTTACTGGAACCCGCGGGCGCTGGAGCGGGAACCGATCCGGGCCCTTATCGCGCGCGCCTATGCCGGCGAGCCGCCGCAGGCCTGAGAAGGCTGCCCCTGGGATGGAAGCGTCACGAAGCTTACGCTTCGTCGCGGGGGGCAAACTGCACAGCGTGTCAGAAAAACGAAATTGTCGGCCGACGCTCCAGCCGTAATTGTCCCATACAGGCGAACGGCCGGGTTTCTTGGGAGGATTCCAGAGCGGCTGGTCGCCTGAGCAAGGCGCCAACTTTTGGCTGCCTGGGAGGAGGAACATGCCTGGTTCGGGCCAATCGGACGACAGGCGCCTTGGCTTCAAGGCGTCGCAGGAAGTCGTCGTCGTCGCGATCTCGGTCGTGCTGTTCCTCGTTTTCTCGGCGACGCTCAACAATTTCCTGAGCCAGGGCAACATCATCGCCATCCTCAAGAACGTGTCGATCCTCGGCACGCTGGCCGTCGGCATGGGCTTCGTCGTCGTCGGCCGTGGCATCGACCTCACCATGGTGGCGGTGATGGTCGTCGGCGTCGCCTTCAGCATCTGGATTTCCACCTGGGGCATCGATTTCACGCTTGCCGTGATCTGCGGCGCCATACTGGTCGCGGCCATCGGCCTGTTCACCGGCGTGATGGTGGCGATCGCCGAAGTGCCGCCGATCTTCGCCACTCTGGCCATCGCCTCCTCGGTCTACGGCTCGGGGCGCATCGTCTTCGCCTCGGATGTGCTCTATGCGCCGCCGGATATCGCCTGGCTGAAATTCGTCGGCAATGGCAGCGTGCTCGGCATACCGATGTCCGTCGTCATCTTCGGCGCGGTGGCGGCTCTCATGGGTCTCTTTCTGAGGAAGACGCGCTTTGGCCGGCTGGTCTACGCAACCGGCGACAATCCGAACGCGGCCCGCACCACCGGCCTGCCGACACGGCCGATCATCGTGACGCAATATGTCATCAGCGCGCTCATCGCGTTCACCGCCGGCATCATCATGACCGGTCTCGTCACCGGCATCGACACGCGCCTCTACAATTCGAGCCTGATCTACGACGTGCTGCTGGTGGTCGTGCTGGGCGGCATCGGCCTGTCGGGCGGGCAGGGCGGCGTGCGCAATGTCATCGCCGGCACCATCCTGGTCGGCATCCTGACCAACGGCATGACGATCCTGAACTTCTCCTACACCAGTCAGAACCTGATCAAGAGCGTGATCCTGCTCGGCGCCCTTGCCATCGACGCCATCATCAATCCGCGCGACGAGCAGACCTCGCAGAGCGGCGACATCTGAAACAAGAACTCGAACCATCAAATCAGGGAGGAAACCTATGAAGATATTCAAGAAATGCCTGTTGGCGGGCATGGCCGCGCTCGCGCTGCTAGGCGTTGCGCAGGTCGCAAGCGCGCAGGAAACCGATCAGGTCGGCCGGGCTGCCTATCTCGACGGTGTCAAGGGCAAGAAGGTCATCTTCGTGCCGATCTCGCAGGGCATGGACCTCAACCAGGCCTGGGTCATGGTGTGGCAGCGCCACGCCGCCCGCTACGGCTTCACGCTCGAGGTGCGCGATCCGAACGGCGACACCAATGCCGGCATCCGCGCCATGCAGGGCGCGATCGCCGAGAAGCCCGACCTGATCATCGTGCAGAACCCGGACGTGCAGACCTATGCGCGCTTGCTGAAGCAGGCGCAGGCCGCCGGCATCAAGGTGCTGCAGGTCAACATGCAGTCGGCGACCCAGACCGATAGCTATGTCGGCAATGACTGGATCGAGATGGGCCGCCTGGAGATGGGCGAGCTGGCCAAGCATTGCACCGGGCCGAACGCCGTCTCGCACAAGGTGGTGTGGCTCGCCGGCGTCCAGACGGGCGCCGCCAACATCTATATGCGGACCGGCATCGACGAGGTGCTGAAGGCCAATCCCGAGCTGCAGCTCGTCTCCGACCAGCCGGCCGACTACATCAGCGAAAAGGCCCGCCAGATCACCGAGACGGTGCTGCAGCAGCATCCCGATCTCTGCGGCATCATGGGCATCTGGGACAATGCCGAAGTCGGCGCGGGCGCGGCGGTAGCGGCTGCGGGCAAGCAGGATCAGGTCACCATCGTCACCAATGGCGCGGGTGCCGCCACGGGTTGCGAGAGCATCAAGAACGGGCTGCTCGACGTGATCTTCAACTTCAACGCGCCGATCCAGGGCGAGATCGCCGCGCAGCAGATCTCCGAGTTGCTGCAGCACCCTGACCGCAAGGCCGGCAGCGAGAAGACCATCTTCTTCGGCCCGATCACCCGCGTCGACAAGACAAACGCGACCGGCCGGAACTGCTGGAAGCCCGAAGACATCAAGTAAACGGACTTTCCGATGAGCATGGCCGAAAGCCTTGTGCGCTGGCGCTACCGTCTGCTCCCCGACCATGTGGTCGGGGAGATCCTGACCAAGAAATGGATCGACAGCGTCATTCCCTTCACGGCGCTGGTGATCCTGTGCGCGATCTTCGGCGCGATCGTGCCGGGCTTCTTCGACGTGACGACGCTGACCAATCTCAGCGGCCAGACCGCCGAGCTCGGCCTGGTCGTCCTCGGCATGACCATCGTGATGGTGTCGGGCGGCATCGATCTCTCTGTCGGCTCGACCTTCGCGCTCGCGGTGCTGGTCACGCTCTACGGCATGAATGTCCAGCAGTGGAGTTTTGGGACCGGCCTGCTGGCCTGCCTCGGCCTCGGCGTCGTCTGCGGCGCCATCAACGGCTTCCTGGTCGGCTTCCTGCGCATGCGGGCGTTCCTCACCACGCTGGTCACGCTCATCATCTACCGGTCCACCTTCGACATCGTCTTCCCGCATGTCTCAACGGCGATCGTCACCAGCGGCCCGGATTCGCCGACCTATGATTTTCTCGGCTTCGGCACGATCTGGGGCGTGCCGACCTCCTTCGCGGTCTTCGTGGTCATTGCCATCGTGATCCACCTGGTGCTGTCACGCGCCCGCTATGGCTGGCGGCTGTTCGCGGTCGGCGGCGCGCGCCGCTCCGCCTACAATGCCGGCATCAATGTGCGCTTCACCCTGTTCAGCGCCTATGTGCTCTGCTCGGTTTTGGTCGCGCTCTCTGGCTTCTTCTTCTCGGCCCGCATCGGCAGCGCCGCGTCCGATATCGGCACCGGCCTCGAGCTGCAGGTGCTGACCGCGACCGTGCTCGGCGGCATCTCGCTCGGCGGCGGACGCGGCTCGGTCGCCAAGGCGCTGATGGGCACGCTCTTCGTGCTCGTCCTGTCGAACAGCCTGCTCGCGCTCGCCGTGCCCGGCCCGGTCAACTACCTGATCCTCGGCCTCGTTCTGCTGCTCTCGGTCATGCTCGACGTGCGCTGGGTGAAGAACCGCCACAAAATCCTGCGCAGCGTTTATATCTCGCCGACCTTCGTCAAGATGCCACGGGCGATCTCGACCGAGCCCGGCGCACCGATGGCGGTGAACGACCGGCTGAAGGATGTCGGCGTCATCGGCCTCGGCTTCCTCGACGGCGCCGAGGACGTGATCTTCGACCGGCAGGACCGCCTGTATACCGGCAGCCGGCAGGGCGACATATTGCGCTTCCAGCCGCCGCACTACACGGAGAGCGAAGTCTTCGCGCATATCGGCGGCTCGCCGCTTGGCATGGCCTTCGACCGCGACGACAATCTCGTCATCTGCGTCGCCGGCATGGGTCTCTACCAGGTCTCGCCGGCGGGCGAGGTGAAGCTGCTTACTGCTGAGACCAACCGCTCGCTGACATCGGTGGTCGACGACTCGACCATGAAGCTCGCCGACGACTGCGACATCCTCCCGGACGGCCGCATCGTCTTTTCCGAAGCCACCGTGCGTTTCGAGATGCACGATTGGTACGCGGACGCGCTGGAGAGCCGCGGCAATGGGCGCATCATCGTGCACGATCCCAAATCCGGCTCGACCCGCACGCTGTTGTCGAACCTCGTCTTCCCGAATGGCATCTGCACGGCCTTTGACGGCCAGTCGGTGCTGTTCGCGGAAAGCTGGGCCTGCCGCATCAGCCGTTACTATTTCGACGGTCCGAACAAGGGCAGGGTGGAGCGGGTCATCGAAGGACTGCCCGGCTATCCCGACAACATCAACCGCGCCTCCGACGGCACCTATTGGCTGGCGCTGATGGGCATGCGCACGCCGGCGCTCGACCTGTCGCTGGAAATGCCGGGCTTCCGGCGCCGCATGGCGCGGCGCGTGTCGGAGGATGCCTGGCTGATGCCCAACCTCAACACCGGCTGCGTGCTGCGCTTCGACGACAAGGGCCAGATCCTGGAAAGCCTGTGGGACCAGGCGGGCGAGAAACATCCGATGATCACTTCGATGCGCGAGCACAAAGGCATCCTCTATCTCTGCGGCATCTTCAATAACCGCATGGGAACGCTGCCGCTGAAGGGCGCCGACCCCAGCTGGTTCAGCTCGGATTCCTACTGGGGCAAAAAGCCATGAGCGCCGTGAGCCGGCTTTTCGATCGCTTTCTTGGCCGTGGCGACTGGGCGGTGACCGTTCCGACGCTCGACGGGCCGCTGCTGCCCAACCAGGACCTTGAGGAGGCGGACCTCTTCGCAGGCCTCGCTGAGGCCGACAATCTGGTGCGGACCGAAAAGGGCATGCTGGCGAGCAGCGCGAACCGGCTGATGCGGTTCGATGCCGAAGGCAAGGCCGAGGTCCTGCAGGAATTTGCGGGCGAGATCACCGCGCTCGCCCATGCACGCGGCATGACCGCCCTGGCCACCGACGGCAAGGGCGTCGTCATCCGCGGCGGCCTGCATGACGGGCGGCAGGCGACGGGCGACGAGGCCCACAGGCTGTCCTGCGTCACCGCGCTGACTTTCCTCGACAGCAACACCTTGCTGGTCGCCAACGGCTCGGCCTCGCTGCCGGCGAGCGCCTGGCGCCGCGACCTGATGCAGAAAAACGCTTCCGGCTCGCTCTGGCGCCTCGACCTGAAAAGCGGCCGGCTGGAGCTGATCCGCGACGGCCTCGCCTGGCCGGCCGGCATCGCCACGACCGGGTCAAACCGCGTCTACGTCACCGAGGCCTGGCGCCATCGCGTGCTGGCGATCGATCTCGCCGGCACGGCGACGGCGCCGGTGCTGGAACATCTGCCGGCCTATCCGGCGCGCATCGCGCCGGCCTTCAACGCCGGCTACTGGCTGACCTTCTATTCCGTGCGCAACCAGCTGGTGGAGTTCATCCTGCGCGAGGAGACCTTTCGCAAGCGCATGCTGGTTGAGATACCGGAAGCCTACTGGATGGCGCCGTCGCTCAGCTCGTGGCGCGACTACCGCGAGCCGATGCAGGGCAGCCAGCTCAAGCAGATGAACGTGCTGAAGCCCTACGCGGTCACCAGGTCCTACGGGCTGGTGGTCCATTGCGACCAGAACATGAAGCCGCTGTCGAGCTTCCATTCGCGGGCCGACGGCACGGTGCACGGCACCATCAGCGCCTGCGAGGTCGACGACGATCTGCTCGTCGCCTCGCGCGGCGGGTCGAGGATCGTGCGCGTGGCCAAGGCCGCCAGCGGCAAGCGGGGTTAAGCGATGTCGGATAACATCATCGAGCTCAGGGACGCGACCAAGGCGTTCTCGCGCATCCCCGCCTTCAAGAACGTCACTTTCGACCTGCGCAAGGGTGAGATCCACGCGCTGCTCGGCGAAAACGGCGCTGGCAAATCGACGCTGACCAAGGTCATGGCCGGCGTGTTCAAGCTGACCGAGGGCAAGCTGTTCTTCGACGGCAAGGAGGTGTCTTTCGCCACGCCCGCCGAAGCGCTGCGCGCCGGCATCGCCATGGTGTTCCAGGAGACCAATTTGGTGCCGGCCATGACGGTTGCGCAGAACCTCTATCTCGGCGAAGAGAAGATGTTCAACCGGCTGCGCGGCCTCTACATCCAGGCGCGGCAATTCCTTGCCGGTATGGGGTTCCAGGTAGACCCGACCGCGCAGGTGAGCACGCTGGGCGCCGCCCACAAGCAGATGGTGGAGATAGCCCGCGCCGTCCACCACAAGGCGCGCGTCATCATCTTCGACGAGCCGACTGCGACGCTGACCCCGGAAGAGAAGCGCCATTTCTTCAACCTGCTGCAGCGGCTGGTGAAGGAAGGCATCGCCGTCATCTTCATCACCCACGCGCTCGAAGAGGCGCTCGCCGTCGCCAACCGCATCACCGTCATGCGCGACGGCGAGATTGTGGCCTCGGGCGAGGCCAAGGGGTTCACCCGCGCCTCCATCGTGCAGGCCATGGTCGGCCGCACGCTCACCGAAACGCTGCATGGCGAGGTCAAGCGCACCGCGCGCCCCTATGGCGACAAGGTGCTGTCGGTCGAGAACCTCTCCTGCGCCGGCCTGGTGCGCAACTCGTCCTTCTCCGTTTTTTCGGGGCAGGTCACCGGCATGTTCGGATTGGTCGGCGCCGGCCGCACCGAGATGGCCAAGGTCGTTGCCGGGCTGTTGAAGCGCAACATCTTCCATGGCGGCGAAATCCGCCTGCTCGGCAAGTCGGTGCGCTATCGCGTGCCCAGGCCGGCGGTGCGCGACGGCATCGTCTATGTGACGGAGGACCGCAAATTCGACGGCTTCTTCGAGACGATGACGGCTGGCGAGAACCTGCAGATCGGCGAACTGACGGAGAAATCCAACCCGGTCTCGATCGTGTCGCTGGCGCGCGCCAGGGAACTCGCCAAGCAATGGGGCGAGCGGCTGAGGCTGAAGCAGATCAGCGAGCGCGCCCGGATGATCGAGCTATCCGGCGGCAACCAGCAAAAGGTCGTGATCGCCAAATCGCTGATCCAGCAGCCCAAGCTGGTGATCTTCGACGAGCCGACGCGCGGCGTCGATGTCGGCGCCATCGTCGAAATCCACCAGCTCATCAGCGATCTTGCCGATCAGGGCATGGCCGTCGTCGTCATCTCCTCTTATCTGCCGGAAATCCTTGCGGTTTCCGACCGCATTCTGGTCGTGAAGCGCGGCCGCGTGGTCGAGGAGATGATGCTGTCGGACGCAACCGAAGAATGCGTGATGTTCGCCGCCGTTCATTGAACTGGAACAGATTTGCTGGCTAAGGCCTGGAACGGCCCTATTGCCTTGCAATCGCTTCCGCGTCTGAATAGGTCAGGAGGCCAGATCACCTGCCCGAGCGGATATGTCCAGCATCAACCTCAAACTTCTGCAGACATTCCTGCTCGCCGCCGAAAACGGCAGCTTCCGGCGCGCGGCCGAAGAGAGCAACCGCTCGCCGTCGGCCGTTTCCATGCAGATACGCGACCTCGAGGAGCAGATCGGCATCTCGCTCTTCATCCGCACGGCGCAGCGCGCCAGCCTGACGCCGGAAGGCCAGGTGCTGTTCGAGGAGATCGCCAATGCGATGTCGCAGGTGCAGACCAGCCTCGACCGGCTGACCGAGATCGCCGCGCGGCGCAAGGGCAAGGTGCAGATCGCCTGCGCGCCGACGCTGGCGGCGAGCCGGCTGGGCGACATATTGGCGACGTTCAAATTGCGCTATCCGCGCTCGATCGTCGAGGTCATCGAAACCCCGCCGCAGGCCGCGCTTGCCCTGTTGCAGCAACAGGAGGTCGAGTTCTATCTCGGCCCGGAAGTGCCGAACCTCAATGACTTCCAGTTCGAGTCGATCCTGGACGACCCGCTGATGGCCTGCATCCCGGTGGAGACCTATGGCGGCGAGAAGAAGCTCAATCTGTCCGACCTCAAGCGCTTCCCGCTGATCCTGCTCAACCGCAAGACGGCGGTGCGCGGCCTTCTCGACCGGCTGACGGCGGCGGAAGGGATCGAGCTCAAGCCGCAATACGAAGTCGAAAGCGCGCAGACAGCGGTGGCGCTGGTGTCGTCGGGGCTAGGCGTCTGCGTGGTGCCGGGCATCGCCATCTCGCGCAATGACGAGCGCATGCGGGTGGTGCCGATCGACCATCGCGACGCTCATCGCGCCGTCGGCATCATCACCGCGCGCGGCTATGTGCACCACTCCTTTTCGGAGCAGCTGATGAACCTGATCCGCACCAATCTGCGCGAGCTGGCACACTGACGGTTCTGCAGCGGCTCAATCCGTCTGGATCCAGACCGCCTTCGTCTCCAGATATTCGTGCAGGTGCTCGATGCCGCCTTCGCGTCCGTAGCCGGACATCTTCATGCCGCCGAACGGCACAGCCGGATCGATGGCGTGGTACATGTTGACCCAGACCGAGCCGGCCTTGACGCGGCGGGCGAGCTTGTGCGCGGTGCCGAGGTTGGTGGTGAAGATGCCGGCCGCCAGGCCGTAAGGCGTCGCGTTGGCGCGCGCCACGGCTTCATCCAGCGTGTCGAAGGGCATGGCGGAGATCACCGGACCGAAGATTTCTTCCCGCGCGATCGTCATCTTGTCGGACACAGCGCCGAAGACGGTCGGCGCGATGAAGTTGCCGCCGTCATAGAGCTCGCCCTTCAGCCTTGATCCGCCGGCGACCAGCCTAGCGCCTTCGTCGCTGCCGGCCTTGATGTAGCCTTCGACCTTGCCGGCCTGCCTCGCGTTGATCAGCGGCCCGATCTCGGTCTCAGCCTCGATGCCATGGCCGATGCGCAGCTTGCCGGCGAACTCGGCGACACGGCGCACGAACTCGTCATGGATCTCGCGCGCCACGAACAGGCGCGAGCCGGCAATGCAGATCTGGCCCGAATGCACGAACACCGCCATCGCCGTGACCGGCACGGCCTTGTCGATATCGGCGTCGCGGCAGACGATGATCGGCGACTTGCCGCCGAGCTCCAGCGAAACGCGCTTGAGATTGGTGACGCCGGCGCGGGCGATCGCCTGGCCGGTCAGCGTCGAGCCGGTGAAGACGATCTTGTTGACGTCCGGGTGCTCGGCCAGCCGCGCGCCGGCCTCGGCGCCCGTTCCGGTGACAATGTTGACGACGCCGTCGGGGACGCCGGCTTCCTGCATCAGCCTCGCGATCAGGAGCGGCGTCAGCGACGCATCTTCCGACGGCTTCAGTACGACGGTGCAGCCGGTGGCAAGGGCCGGCGCGATCTTCCAGACCGAGGCGGCGGTCGGCGCATTCCAGGGAATGATCGCGCCGACGACGCCGACCGGCTCGCGCCGGGTGAAGGTGACGATCTCGCCGGGGATCGAATTGTCGATCGCCTCGCCATGCAGCGCGGTCGCCATGCCGCCATAGAAGCGCAGCATGCCGATGACCCGGCGCCGGTTGGCCAGCGTGCGGGTGATCGGCAGCCCCATGTCGAGCGTGTCGGAGACGCTGAGCTCTTCCCAATGTTTTTCGAAGAGGTCGGCGATCCTGAGCAGCACGCATTGCCGCTCGTAGGGCGAGAATTTCGACCAAGGCCCCTCGAACGCGGCCCGCGCGGCGGCCACCGCCGCGTCGATATCGGCGGTTCCGCCACGCGGCACTGTCGCCAGCACCTCGCCGGTCGCCGGGTTCAGCGCCTGCATTACCTCGCCGGACTGCGCCGCGACCCACTTGCCGCCGATGAACATCGGCCGGAATTCGCCATGGTAGAGCGTCGTGGCCTTCGCCCTCGGGTCGAAGTTCAGCGTCATCGTCTCCTCCTCACGAATTCCGAGGCGACTATTACTCCCGCTTCGGGCGACCTCAAACAAGGAAAGCTAAAAGGGCGTTCAGATAATCGGACTGTGCAACGCGCGCGTCTTCCCCGATGGTGCCGGCAACGGAGGAACAGATATGAGACTTGGAGGCAAGGTCGCCATCGTCACCGGTGGCGGGTCGGGATTTGGCGAAGGCATCGTCAGAAAATTCGTCGAGGAAGGGGCGTCTGTCGTGCTGATGGATCGCGACGAAGCCGCGGCTTCCCGCGTTGCTGGCGAAGCCGGCGACAAGGTGCGGCCGATCACGGGCGACGTCTCGACGCTGGAGAGTTTTGTCGCGGCCGCCGACCTGGCCCGCTCTGCCTTCGGCGGGCTCGACATACTGGTCAACAATGCCGGCGTGGCGCAGCCGCCGCTGCCGCTGGAGACGATGGACGAAGGCCTGTTCGACCGCATCGCCAACGTCAACATGCGCTCGATCTACAACGGCGCCCGCGCGGTGGTGCCGCATTTCAAATCGAACAAAGCAGGCGCCATCCTCAATGTCGCTTCGACAGGCGGCGTCTCGCCGCGTCCGAATCTCACCTGGTACAACGCCTCGAAGGGCTGGGCGATCGCAGCCACGCGTGCCATGGCGGTGGAACTCGCGCCGTTCGGCATCCGCGTCAACGCGATCAACCCGGTCGCCGGCGACACGCCGCTTCTGTCCACCTTCATCGGCTCCGGCGAGGAAAACCGCGCCCGCGTGGTCGCCACCATTCCGATCGGCCGGCTGTCGACGCCGCAGGACATGGGCAATGCCGCGGCGTTCCTGTGCTCCGACGAAGCCAGCATGATCACCGGCGTCGACCTCAATGTCGACGGCGGCAAATGCATCTGAATATTTGCGGTTCCTGAGGGATTGGCGATGAAGGATGTCTACCAGATCGCGGTCGTGCATGGCGACGGCATCGGTCCCGAGGTGTGCGCCGCGGCCGTCGAGGTAGTGAAGGCGGCACTCGGGCCGGACTGCCCGTTGCGCTTCACCGAATATCCGGCCGGCGCGGAGCATTTCCTGAAGACCGGGCAGAGCTTTCCCCAGCCGACCTTCGAAGCGTGCCGGGCGGCGGATGCGATCCTGCACGGCGCCGGCGGCCTGCCCGGCGTGGTCTATCCAGACGGAACGGAAGCGGGGCTCGACTTCACGCTGAGGCTGCGTTTCGAGCTCGACCTCTACGCCAATATCCGCCCCATCAGGCTATTCGAGGGGGTGACGAGCCCGCTCGCCGGGGTGAAGGCCGGCGACATCGACTACGTCATCCTGCGCGAGAACAGCGAGGGGCTTTACGCCGCGCGCGGGGCAGGGGCGCTGCTGCGCGGGGAGGTGGCGGTCGACACGCTCGTGCAGACGCGCGCCGGCATCGAGCGCATCGTGCGCAAGGCCTTCGAGCTGGCACGCCAGTCTAACGGCGCGCCTCGCGACGGCGTCCGCCGGGTGACCTGCTGCGACAAGGCGAATGTGCTGCGCAGCTACGCGTTTTTCCGCTCCGTCTTCGACGAGGTGGCGAAAGACTATCCCGATATCGAGACGGAACATGCGCTGGTCGACGCCATGGCCATGCACCTTGTGCTGAAGCCCGGCCATTTCAACGTCATCGTCAGCGAGAACATGTTCGGCGACATTCTGTCCGACCTGGCGGCGGCGACGGTGGGCGGAATGGGCATGGCGCCTTCGGCGGAGGTCGGCGACGTAAACGGCTTCTTCCAGGCGGCGCACGGCTCCGCGCCGGACATTGCCGGCAAGGGCATCGCCAACCCCTACGGGACGATCCTGTCGGCGGCGGCGATGCTCGACTGGCTTGGCCGCGGACATGGCGACGAGGGGCTGCGCAGGGCCGCCGAACAGATCCGCCGAGTGACGGAGGCATGCCTGGCGAACGGGCTGCTCAGCGCCGATCTGAAGGGAAAATCATCGACCGCCGAGATCACCGGGAACGTCTGCGACCGGCTCGCGGCCTGAGGCGATGGGGCGGCTCGATCGCTGCGTTTCGTTGGAGGATTTCCGCCTGCTGGCGCGCCGCCGGCTGCCGAAATCGGTCTTCGAGTTCGTCGATGGCGGGGCGGGCCAGGAACTGACCCTGCGCGACAACCGCGCCGCCTTCGAGCGTATGCGGCTGCTGCCGCGTGTTCTGACCGACGTATCCCGGCCCGACCTCACCACCACCTTGTGGTCGAAGACCTATCCGACGCCGCTGGTGATCAGCCCGATGGGGTCCTGCGCGCTCGTTCGCCCCGGCGCCGACATTGCCATTGCTTCAGCGGCAGCGGCCCGCGGTATTCCCTACACGCTGTCGACCATGGCGACGACCGGCATCGAGCGGATGGCAAGGGCGGTCCAGGGGCCCCTCTGGTTCCAGCTCTATGTGCTGAAGGATTTCGAATTCAATCGCCGGCTGGTGCGGCAGGCTGAAGAGTTCGGCTATTCGGCGCTGGTCGTCACTGTCGACCTGCAGACGGGCGGCAAGCGCGAGAAGGATCTGAGGAACGGGATTTCGATTCCGCTCAGGCCTTCTCTGCGACACCTGGTCGAAGGGATCGCGCATCCGGCCTGGTCGCTTCGCTTGCTTCGCGGCGGCCTGCCTCAGTTCGAGAATGTCCGAGGCTATCTCGGTGATACCAGCGCGGGGCTGACGATCGCAGCGCGCGTCGGCGGCAATCTCCACGCGGGTTTCGACTGGGACGACTTCCGCACGATCCGCGACTGGTGGAAGGGGCCGCTGATCGTCAAGGGCGTCCTGCACCCGGACGATGCCGTGAGATTGATCGCGGCGGGCGCGGACGGGATCTGGGTGTCCAATCACGGCGGCCGCCAGCTCGACGGCGCGGTCGCGAGCATCGATGCGACCGGTGCCATTCATGCGGCCGTTGGCGGCAGGGCTCCGGTCCTGATCGATTCCGGCGTCCGTACGGGCATGGACGTCATCAAGGCAAAAGCACGCGGGGCAGCGGCCTCGGCAATCGGCCGAGCCGCGCTGTTCGGCGCGGTGATGGGACAGGTTGGCGTCGAGCGTGGGCTGGATATCCTGCTTGAGGAAATCGCCACCGGCCTGAAGCTTTCCGGGGTGCCCGGTTTTCAGCAAGTCGGCCCAGCCCTGATTGCGCCTGCGGGCTAGCCGAACGAAACCTTTGCCACACCTATACTTTGCCGAGGCGCCAGGTTGCGCCGATCATGGCCGGCGGTTATGCCGGGCCAGGATTTCCCAACGAGAGGCAACCGATGAAGGTCGTTTCCACCTCCAAATCGCATGGCGGCATCCAGGGCGTCTATTCGCATGCTTCGGAGGTCTGCGCCTGCGACATGACCTTTGCGGTGTTCGTGCCGCCGCAGGCCAAGGACGGGCGGCTTCCGGTCCTCTGGTATCTGTCGGGCCTGACCTGCACCCATGCCAATGTCATGGACAAGGGCGAGTACCGGCGCCTGGCGTCCGAACTCGGGCTCGTCATCGTGTGTCCCGACACCAGCCCGCGTGGACCTGACGTCCCCGACGAGAAGGACAATTGGCAGTTCGGCTGCGGCGCCGGTTTCTATCTCGACGCGACCGAGCAGCCTTATGCGAAGAACTACCGCATGTACTCCTACATCGCCGAGGAATTGCCGTCGCTGGTCGCCGCTAATTTTGCGGTCGACATGTCGCGTCAGGCAATCTTCGGCCATTCGATGGGCGGGCACGGCGCACTGACGATCGCGCTGAAGAACCCGCAGCGCTACCGGAGCTGCTCGGCCTTCGCGCCGATCGTGCAGCCCTCGACGGCCGGCTGGTCGCGGCCCGCCTTCGAAAAATATCTCGGATCGGACGAAAAGAGCTGGCGCGCCTACGATGCGACGCTGCTGATCGAGGACGGCAAGCGGTTCCCGGAATTTCTCGTCGACCAGGGCACGGCGGACGGTTTCCTGCAGGACGGTCTTCGGCCATGGCTGCTGGAAGAAGCCTGCGGGAAGGCAGGCATCGATCTGACCCTGCGCATGCAGGAAGGCTACGACCATTCCTACAATTTCATCTCGACCTTCATGGACGATCATCTGAAGTGGCATGCCAGCCGGCTTAAGTGACATCGTCCGCAGAATGTGAACCCCGCCGCAATCGAACGGTCCATTCCGGGTCACCCGCGACTAAAGGGATATCGGCGTTCACCTTCCGGTGAGCGCGCGTATTTCCGGCGGAACATTCCTCTTTTCGCACTGTTAAGCCAGCAGCAGCGCGGAAAGGAGCTTGCGCATGGACAATCCGCGATCCACGGCAAGCATGGCCGGCCATCCCATCCATCCCATGCTCGTCACCATCCCGATCGCCTGTTTCGTCGGGACCTTGCTCACCGATGCCGCCTATTGGCGGACGGCCGAAATGACCTGGGCCAACTTCTCGGCCTGGCTTGTAACCGTCGGTGTCATCGTCGGCATTCTGGCTGCCATAGCGGGGCTTACTGACTTTCTTGGCAGCCGCAGGATACGCGCCCAGCCGACGGCATGGCTGCACATGGCCGGCAATCTCGTCGCGCTCGTTCTGTCTTTCTTTAACATGCTGATCCACACGCGCGATGCCTGGACGTCCGTCGTGCCGACCGGACTGATCTTGTCGGCGCTGGTGGTGATCATTCTGCTCTTCACCGGCTGGCTCGGCTGGGCGCTGGTCTATCGCCATCATGTAGGAGTGGCCGATGAGACGGTTTGACTGCGCGATAAGATGGGCGACCGCGGCGCTTTGTTGCGCAATGGCCCTGGGCGTTGCCGGCTGCAGCGACGACAACACCGATCCGAACGCGCAGATCGGTCCGAACCCGAAACTGCCGGAGATAAATCAATACCTGTTCCCACCGATGCATCTGGCCTCGGTAGTCGGCTGGAAAAACGATGAGAAGCCGGCCGTCGCGCAGGGCCTGCAAATCGAGGCGCTGGCCAAGGGACTTCAGCATCCGCGCTCGCTTTACGTGCTGCCCAATGGTGACATACTGGTGGTGGAGTCCAAGGCGCCGGATGAAGCATCGGTCAAGCGGCCGAAGGATATCGTCATGGGCTGGGTCGAAAGCTGGGTCACCTCCGGCGGCGACACCGGGCCGAGCAACCGCATCACGCTGCTGCGCGACACCAATGGTGACGGCAAGCCGGATTACCAAGGCGTGTTCCTCGACCACCTCAATTCGCCCTTCGGCGTGGCGCTGGTCGGCAACGACCTTTATGTCGCCAACACGGACGCGATCGTGCGCTACCCCTATCAGCCGGGCGATACGAAGATCACGGCGCCGGGCAAGGTGTTGACGGAACTGCCCGGCGGGCCGATCGATCACCATTGGACGAAGAGCCTGGTGGCGAGTCCGGACGGCTCATTGCTCTATGTCGGCGTCGGCTCGAACAGCAACATCACCGAGAACGGCATCCAGGCCGAAAAGGACCGCGCCGCGATCTGGGAGGTCGATCGCGCCACCGGCCGCTCGCGCATCTTCGCCAGCGGGCTGCGTAATCCCAACGGCCTGTCGTTCGAGCCTGAGAGCAAGGCGCTGTGGACGGTGGTCAACGAGCGCGACGAGCTCGGCCCGAACCTCGTGCCCGACTATATGACGTCGGTGAAGGACGGTGCCTTCTATGGCTGGCCCTACAGTTATTACGGCCAGCATGTCGATCCGCGCGTGATGCCGCAGCGGCCGGACCTAGTGGCGAAGGCCATCCCGCCGGACTATGCGCTGAGCTCGCATGTCGCGCCGCTCGGGCTTGCCTTCTATACCGCAAGCAACCTGCCGCAATCCTATCGCGGCGGCGCCTTTGTGGGCGAGCATGGCAGCTGGGACCGCTCCCAGTTCAATGGCTACAAGGTGGTCTTCGTGCCGTTCAGCGGCGGGCATCCGAACGGCATGGCGCAGGACGTCGTCACCGGCTTCCTCAACGACAAGGGCGAGGCGAGGGGCCGTCCGGTCGGCGTTGCCGTCGATAAATCCGGCGCGCTGCTGATCGCCGACGATGTCGGCAACACGGTGTGGCGTGTCACCGCGGCGGCGCCGGGATCCTCGTGAGGAAAGGCATCCTTCGATACTCCCGCCCGGCCTGGCCGATCAATTGAACGGGTGTGGTAGAGGCGCGATAATCCGGCCGGAAACAGTGGGATCCCGCGCAGGAGATTGTGGCTTCTGGCGCGGAGACTCTGGGTAAAGCGCGGTGCGGTAAAATCGGCGGCGAACGGCACCTCGGCCAATTGGACAGGAACGATCTGGCGGCTGACGCATTTTGCTTCGCGTCAACAGCCGAGGGACCCGATGCGCATTGCCCATGTCGCGCCGCTCTATGAATCGGTGCCACCAAAACTCTATGGCGGTACCGAGCGGATCGTCTTCTACATCACCGAAGCGCTGGTCGAGCTCGGTCACGATGTCACGTTGTTCGCGAGTGGCGACAGCAAGACGTCGGCCAGGCTGGTATCCGCACGCGACCAGGCGATACGTCTCGATCCGCGGCCGAAGAAATCGGAGATCGCCGCGCATCTGGCGATGCTTGCCGAGGTTCGAGAGCGCGCCCGCGAGTTCGACGTCATCCATTTCCATCTCAGCCACTTCCTGCATTTTCCGTTCTTCGAAGAACTCGCGGGGCGGACGGTGACGACGCCGCATGGCCGGCTCGACTATGTCGACCTGGCGCCGGCCTATGAGCGCTTCCCGCGTTTCCCGATGATCTCGATTTCGCATAGTCAAAAGCGCGGTCTGCCCCACGCGAACTGGCTCGCCACGATCCATCACGGACTGCCGCTCGAGGCCTACCAACCGACCTATGAGCCGCAGGCGGAAGAACCATATCTCGCCTTCCTCGGGCGCCTGTCGCGCGACAAGCGGCCGGACCGCGCCATCGAGATCGCGCGACGGTCCGGGTTAAGGTTGAAGCTGGCGGCCAAGATCGGCGAAGACGACCGCGCCTACTTCCGCGACAATATCGAGACGCTCATCGATGGCGACCGCATCGACTATATCGGCGAGATCACCGAGGACGAGAAGGCTGAATTTCTCGGCAACGCGGCGGGCCTTTTGTTCCCCATCGACTGGCCGGAGCCGTTCGGCCTCGTCGCGATCGAGGCAATGGCCTGCGGCACGCCGGTGATCGCCTGGAATCAGGGCGCCTTGCCGGAAATCGTCGACGACGGCATCACCGGTTTCGTCGTGGACAGCGTCGACGCCGCGGTCGCGTCGATGCCGGCGCTTCTCGATCTCGACCGGCGGCAGGTGAGGGCGGTGTTCGAGAAAAGGTTCTCGGCGGCAAGAATGGCAAGCGACTATCTTGCTGCCTATATGCGTCTGACCGGCATGCCGGAGGCCAAGGCCTCCTGACTTGATGCGTGGAGCCCGGATGACTTCAGGTCTGTTCGACCCGATCTCAATCCGGCTCTAAATCAAAGAGATAGAGCATAATATTGTCCGAAAACCGCTTCACACTTTTCGGCATCATGCTCTAGGGCGGGGCAAACGAAGAGGTAACGAATGACGGAGCTCGACGAGCGCAAGCTCGATCCTGCCGTAGCCCTTTCCTCACTCGACGAGACCGCGCCGCGCGAACCGCACCGGCTGTTCGCCCTCAAGCAGGGCGACTGCTTCGCCGTCGCCGACGCCTATGGCGACATCAGAGGCTCGGGCGACGGCTTCTTCCGCGACGACACGCGCGTGCTTTCCGAATTCCGGCTGACTATCGGCGGCAGGCCGATGTCGCTGCTCGGCGCCTCGCTCAGCCAGGACAATGTGCTGTTCACGTCCAACCTGACCAACCTGCCGATCCAAAGCGCCGTTGGCCGCGACATCCCGCAAGGCGCGATCCATATCGAACGGGTCAGGCTGATCTGGCAGGACCGGTTGTTCGAGCGCATCACGCTGTCCAACTACAGCCGCGAGCATTCGACCATCACCGTCTCGCTGCATTTCGCCGCCGACTTCCGCGACATGTTCGAGGTGCGTGGCTCGACGCGGGTGAAGCGCGGTACGACCCATGTCGCCAAGACCGAAAAGGAGTCCGTCATGCTGGGCTACGACGGCCTCGACGGGCTCCCACGGCTATCGGCGATCTCCTTTTCGCAGGCCCCCGACAAACTAAGCGACAACCGCGCCGACTTCCTGATCGCGGTGACCAAGCGCAGCCAGAAAGTGCTCTATGTCGAAGTCGGACCGGAAGTCTCCGAGGCTCCCGGTCGCGACCGTTTCCGCGCCGCGGCCGCACGAGCCCGCTTCGGCATGCGTGCCAAGCGGCGCCATGGCGCTACGGTGCACAGTTCGGGCCGCGTCTTCAACGACTGGGTCGAGCGTGCCCGCGCCGACGTGGCACTGCTCACCACCGAGCTTCCGACCGGGCCCTATCCCTATGCCGGCATCCCCTGGTTCTCGACGGCGTTCGGTCGCGACGGGGTGATCTCCAGCCTGCAGATGCTCTGGCTCAATCCCGGGCTGGCGCGCGGCGTGCTGGCATTTCTGGCCGAGCACCAGGCGACCGAAACGTCGCCCTTTTCGGATTCCCAACCCGGCAAGATCATGCATGAGACGCGCAAGGGTGAGATGGCGGCGCTGCGCGAGCTTCCGTTCGGGCGCTACTATGGCGGTGTCGACACCACGCCGCTCTATATCCATCTGGCGTCCGCCTATGCCGACCGCACCGGCGACATGGCCTTTATCGACAAATTGTGGCCTTCGCTCAAGGCCGCCGCCGAATGGACGGAGGAGGCGAGCCGCGCCACCGGCTTCGTCACCTATCAGCGCGCCGCCGAGTCCGGTCTCGCCAACCAGGGCTGGAAGGACAGCTTCGATTCGGTCTTCCATGCCGACGGCCGCATTCCAAAAGGGCCGATCGCGCTCGTCGAGGTGCAGGGCTACGTCTTCGCCGCCTTTCGGGGCATGGCGGCGCTCGCACGCCGCCGCGGCGAATTCGCCGACGCCGAGCACTGGGAGAACCGCGCCGAGGAAATGCGCGTCGCCGTGGAACGCGACTTCTGGCTCGACGACATGAATTTCTACGCCCTGGCCATCGATGGCGAGGGCCAGCCATGCAAGGTGCGAACGTCGAATGCCGGGCACCTGCTCTTCGTCGGACTGCCGCAGCCCGAGCGGGCCAGGCTGGTCGCCGAACAGCTGCTGTCGGCCTCCTTCCATTCCGGCTGGGGGCTGAGGACGCTTGCCGACGACGCGGTGTTTTTCAACCCGATGTCCTACCACAACGGCTCGATCTGGCCGCATGATACAGCACTTTGCGGTGTCGGCCTGGCGCGCTATGGCGAGCGCGACAGCGTGGTGCGGCTGATGAGCGGCACGTTCGAATCGGCCGTGCATTTCAACATGCGGCTGCCGGAACTGTTCTGCGGCTTCGCCCGGGCTCCGGGCGAGGCGCCCATTGCCTATCCCGTGGCTTGCCTGCCGCAGGCCTGGTCGGCCGGTTCTACATTCATGCTGATGCAGGCATGCCTCGGGCTGGAGATCGATGGCTGGAAGGGCGAATTGCATGTCACGCGTCCGAGGCTGCCGATCGGCATCGATACGCTCATGATAAGGCACCTGGCGGTCGGCGACAAAGCGATCGATCTCACCTTCCAACGGGTCGGCGACCGCGTTGCCGCCTTCCTGTCCGACCGGCATGAAGGCCAGGTTCCGCTCATCGTGCGAACGTAAACAAAGCGCCACAACCCCGCGTCCAACAATCGAAAAATGTCGGAACTGATCGCTGGTTCGCGCGTTGCAGACCTAAGCCGGTCTGCCCGTCCGCGGCCGGCAAGAACGAAAACAATGAACGGATGGCCGGAGGCAACCTGGCATTTCAATGACACAATACGGCGGCGACTTGTTACTGGTCCTTATTCTCGCAAGCCTCGGATTATCCGCACTAGCGATTTTCATTTCGATATCCCGGTACCGCCGCAATCACCCGAGGGCATCAGTCACGCCAGGGCCCGGCGACGACTCCGCCACCGAGGCGGCACGAAAGCTGTTGCGCGAATTCGAGAAGAACGGGCAGTCGGTCGATGCGGCTCTGGTCTCATGGTCGCCCGACACCCTGCGCAAGATCCTTGCCGAGGACTTGCCGGACGCGCAGGTCATCGTCGTCTCCAATCGTGAGCCTTATATCCACAACGAGACCAAGGACGGCGAGGTCGAGCTCGTCGTGCCGGCGAGCGGGCTGGTATCGGCGCTTGAGCCGATCACGCGCGCCTGCGGCGGCACCTGGATCGCCTATGGCGGCGGCACCGCAGACCGGACGGTGGTCGACGAACATGACCGCGTGCAGGTGCCGCCCGGCCATCCCTCCTACACGCTGCGCCGGGTCTGGCTGAGCGACGAGGAATATCAAGGCTACTATCTCGGCTTTGCCAATGAAGGCCTGTGGCCGCTCTGCCATATCGCCTTCACGCGGCCGATTTTTCGGGAGTCGGACTGGGAGGCCTATGAAGCCGTCAACCGCAAGTTTGCCGACACGGTGGTTGCCGAGGCGCGCAACGAGCGACCGATCGTCCTCGTTCAAGACTATCACTTCGCGCTTCTGCCGCGCATGATCCGCGAGCGCCTGCCCGATGCGATCGTCATCACCTTCTGGCATATCCCCTGGCCGAACTCGGAGGTGTTCAGCATCTGTCCCTGGCGCGAGCGCATCCTGGACGGTCTGCTCGGCAGCTCGATCGTAGGCTTCCATACTCAATACCACGCCAATAACTTTACCGAGAGCGTCGATCGCTTCATGGAAAGCCGCATCGAGCGCGCCGATGCCGCCATTTCCTACGGCGGCCAGGTGACACTGGTGCACTCCTATCCGATTTCGATCGAATGGCCGGACGATCTCCTGAAAGCGTTGCCCAGCGTCGAGGAATGCCGGCTGCGCGTGCGCAAGCGGCACAGGCTTCCAGCCGGCGCCAAGCTGTGCGTCGGTGTCGAGCGTCTCGACTATACCAAGGGCATTCTCGACCGCTTCCGTGCCTTGGAGGAACTGTTCATCCGTCACCCTGAAATGGTGGGTAAAGTCGTGTTCCTGCAGGTCGCGGCGCCGAGCCGGGGTACGTTGCCGGCCTACAAACAGCTGCACGAGGAGTGTCTGCGCTGTGCCGACGAACTCAACCAGCGGTACGGCAGCGCATCCTACCGGCCGGTGGTCATGGTGGCCGAGCATCATTCGCAAGCGGCAGTTTACGAACTTTATCGCGCCGCCGACGTCTGTCTGGTGACCAGCCTGCATGACGGCATGAACCTGGTCGCCAAGGAGTTCGTCGCGGCGCGCGACGACGAGCAGGGCGTGCTTCTGCTCAGCACCTTCGCAGGCGCCTCGCGCGAGCTGCTGGAGGCGCTGATCGTCAATCCTTACGACGCGGCGATGATGAGCGAGGCGATGCTGCAGGCGCTGACCATGGGGCCGGACGAGCAGCGCGAGCGCATGCGGCGCATGCGCGAGATCGTGCGCGACAACAATGTCTATCGCTGGGCCGGCAGCATGCTGCTCGACGCCGCGCGGCTGAGGAAGCGCGGCGACCTCGACCGTGTCACAGCCTTATACGAGCGGCCGGCAGGCCCCACCGGCGACAATGTCGTCTCCATGTTCGAACGCAAACAGGCAGTGGGATTTAGATGAGCATCCAGGCAGACCTCACCCCGCCGCTTCCAGAAGGACGGTGGGCGCTTTTCCTCGACATCGACGGCACCTTGCTGGAGCACGCGGCGCATCCCGACGCCGTCTCGGTCAGCGAGGAGTTGCGCGTTCTTCTGCAGACGATCGAGCGGCGCCTGGACGGCGCGCTCGCCTTCATCACCGGCCGCTCGATCGCGGCCGTGGACCATCTGTTCGATCCGTTGAAGCTCAGGATTGCCGGCCTCTACGGGCTGGAGCACAGGCTTCTCCCGGACGGACCAATCGAGGCCGCGGGCGAACCGGCGGATATGGCAGCACTTGCCGACGAGATTGAACTGGAGCTGGCAAGCAAGGCCGTCTATGTCGAACGCAAGGGGCCGGTGCTCGCCATCCACACGAGAGCCGCGCCGCAGCTTCTGGCGCGGGCGACGGAGCTGGTCGAGGCAGCGCTCGAGCGGCTGCCCAAGGGCTACCGCGTGATCGCCGGCAATGCCGGCGTCGAGCTGATGCCGCTCGAAGCCGCCAAGGGCGCCGCGATCCGGCGCTTCATGCAGCTCGATCCCTTCACCGGCAGGCGTCCGGTGTTCCTCGGCGACGACACATCCGACGAGAATGGCTTCGAGACGGTCAACGCCGCGGGCGGAATCTCGATCCGCGTGAAGCCGCAGGGCGAGACGGCCGCCCGCTTCGCCATCGAGGATGTCGCGAGCGCCATAGCCTGGCTCGAAGCCAATTTTGCGGCGCCTGCCGCGCAGGCGTCCAGCCGCAATCTCGTTGCCTAAACCCGCTAGTTACTCCGCAGCTACTGCTGCTGCAGGCCCGTGATCATCGCGATGATCTCGTTCTTGTCGGTCTTCCTGGTCTCGCGCACGCCGATCTGCTTGCCGCGCCTCAGGACGCAGATGCGGTCCGACAGCTTGAACACCTGATCGAGGCTGTGGCTGATGATCAGGATGCCGACATTGCGCTGCTTGAGCGACTGAACGATCGTCTCAACCCTGGCGGTCTCGGCGACGCCAAGCGCGGCCGTCGGCTCGTCGAGAAGGATCAGCTTGCTTGCCCAGTGCGTCGCCCTGGCGATCGCGACGCCCTGCCGCTGACCGCCGGAGAGGTCGCGAATGGTGGCGTGCGCGGAAGGGATGCGCACGTCGAGCTCCTTCACCAGTTTCTCCGTCTCGGCGATCATGCGGCGGCGGTCGAGCAGGCCGATGCGGTTCAGCGGCTCGCGGCCGAGGAACATGTTCATATAGACCGTCTGCTGATCGGCCAAAGCGAGATCCTGGTAGACGACCTCGATGCCATGCGCGCGCCCCATGGTCGCGTTCGACATCGTCACCGGCTTGCCCTCGATCGTGATCGTGCCGGAGGAGGGCGGGTGCACGCCGGAGATGATCTTGACCAGCGTCGACTTGCCGGCGCCGTTGTCACCGACAAGTGCGACGATCTCGCCAGGAAAGACCTCGAGCGAGAAGTTCTCGATCGCAGTGAGGCCGCCGAAGTGCTTGCGGATGTCCTGAAGCTGGAGGATGGGGGCGCTTGGATTCATGGTTTTCTCCTAGACGGGCCAGGCATAGGGCTCGCCAAAACCGTTCTCGATCGTTTCAACCACAGGCTTGCCCTTCGAGATGCCGGAGACGCCGACGACATAGGCTCGGGTGACGAAGGCCTGGCCGCGGAAGCCGAAGACGGCGCTGTCGCCGGGCCTCGGCGCATTTGCGCCGGCTGCGTCGATCATGGCGTAGTAGTCGATCGCCGAAGGCGGCGGCACTTCGACGCTTTTGAGCGCCGACGCGGCGGTGGTCGGCGCGGCCGAGACGATCGCCTTGACGTCATAGTCGGGAAAGATCGGGTCGATATAGAAGCCGCCGCCGAAGCAGTAGGCCTTGCCGCCTGACAGATGCGACACCTCGGTGAGGTAGAGGACGGCAGGCAGTTCCGGCAGATCTTCCATGACATGCAGCGCCGTGGTGCCGTGCAGGCCGTTGCCGGGTTCGCATTGCGTGGCGCCGGCTTCCGCCAGCGCCGCCAGCATGACGCTCGACGTGGTGCCCGGCGCGTTGACTTCGATGTCCCTGCGCCCTTTCTTGGCGAGCGCCTCGGCGGCCTTGCTCAGCGTCGCCAGATTGGGCGTCGGCAGCACTTTTCGCGCGGCATGGTCGAAGAGCAGGGCAGGGAAGGTGGTGATGCCGGCGAAGCGGCCGCCCGGAACGGCATCCAGCCGGTCCGCGACGGCAACAATTTCGCCGGCGTCGAAGCCGCCTTCATGGCCGCGGTAGAAAATGTCGCCCTCGGCCGCGATGCGGGCGAGCAGGTCCTGGACATAGCCGGCCGCCTTGGCGCCTTTGCCGGCTTCCTCGGCCTTGATGTCGTTGAAGACGGTCCAATAGTCCGGCTTGAAGGTCCTTGCCGCCGCGTCCGCCTCGAATTTCGCGATCTGCTGCAGATGGCCGAGATGGCCGAGCTTCATGCCGGCCTTATGCGTGGCGCGCGCGCAGGCCATGTCGACCGCGACAGCGCGTTCGATGCCGCCGCGCATCACCGCCTTGCAAAAGGAGCTGGAGCGGCCGACCTGCTTCGTCATGGCGAAGATCTTCAGGTCGAGCCGATCGGCTTCCTGTTTGAGGACCTTAGCATTGCGCTCGACCGTGTCGAGATCGAGCACATAGGCGTTGGCCGGCAGCTTGCCCTGCTGGTGAAGGCCGATCGCCGCTTCGATGAAGGCGGGGTTGCGGCGGCGCAGAACGTCGAGAAACATGGAAAGGTTCCTTTAGCGGGATTTGTCGCGCAGCGACACGGCGACCGCGGTGAGGATGATCAGGCCGCGCACGATCATCTGGTCGGAGACCGAAAGACCCATCAGGATCAGCCCGTTGTTCAGCATGCCCATCATCAGCGAGCCAACGAGGGCGCCGACGATCGAGCCCTTGCCGCCATTGAGCAGCGTGCCGCCGACGATGACGGCGGCAATGACCGTCATCAGATCGGTCTCGCCGAGCGTGTATTTCGCCGCCTGCAGGCGGCCGGCGTAAAGCAATCCGGCGAGCCCCGCGAGCCCGCCGCTGATGGTGAGCACGGCGAGCCTGATCTTGGGCACGCTGATGCCCGAAACGCTTGCAGCGCGGGCATTGTCGCCGGTCGCCAACACATGCGCGCCGAAACGCGTCTCGCGGTAGACGAGGTGGCCGATCGTGATGGCGATCACCGTCCACCAGATCAGCGAGGGCACGCCGAGCAGCGAGCCCGAGCCGAAGAAGCCGGTGAAGGCCTCGTTGGTGACCGAGATCGAGCGCAGGTCGGTCATAGAGCGCGAGACGCCGGCGAACAGGCCCATCGTCGCCAGCGTCACCAGAAAGGACGGCAGCCTGACATAGGCGACCAGCGCGCCGTTGATGAGGCCGATCAGGATTCCTGCGCCCAGGCCGGCGACGATGCCTGCCGCCATCCCGTAGGAGGCGATGGTGACGGCAGCGGCGAGCGCCGATACCGCCACGATCGAGCCGATCGAAAGGTCGATCTCGCCGGCCGACATGACGAAGACGAGGCCGATCGCCATGATCGTCACCGGCGCCGTCTGCAGCACGATGTTGGAGAGGTTGCGGACGGTGAGAAAGCCGCTGTCCCTCAGCATGAAGGCGAAGAACAGGAAGATCGCCAGGAAGCCGAGATAGACCACATATTGCTGCAGATTGAAGCGGCTGGCGAAGCTGCCCATCTCGGTGCCGGTGTTGGCGCTGGTCATGTTCGATCTCCGATGGTGCGTGCCTCGCAGCCTGCCACGGGTTACTTGATGGCGTCCGCGATGGTCGCGGGCACATCCCTGTGGAGCGATTTCTTCCAGCCGTCCTTCACCGTGTCCTTGGTGACAGCGATGGAATCGACCGCGTAGAAAGGCTCGGCCTTCAGGCCGACCAGCGAGCCGGCCGATGCGCGCGCCAGCGTCACGCCGATCGAATAGGCCTCGTCGGCGACAAGGGCTGCGATGTTACCACCTTTGACCATGTCGAGCGCGGCCGGTTCGTTGAGGTCGAGCGTGACGATCTTGGTGTGCGTGTTGCCGGCGGCGCGAAGGGCGGAGAGAACGCTCAGCGCCGGCTCGGCCCAGGTGACATAGATGCCGTCAAGGTCGGGATGCTGGGTGATCATCGCCTGCGCGATGTCCTCTGAGCGCGCCGGATCGGCCATGCCGGCCTCGGCGGCGATCTTCATGTCGGGATAGTCCTGCTCGATGGTCTTCTTGAAGGCGCCGTCGCGCTGGTTGGTGACGTAGAAGTCGGCGTCGTGGAAGATGTAGCCGACCTTGCCCTTCTTGCCGAGCGCCTCGGCCATGGCGATGCCGGCCTTGTTGCCCATCTGGAAGAGGTCGTCGGAGACGATGGTGACGTAATCCGTGCCCTGCTTGTACCCGGCGGGGCAATTGTCGACGAAGCCGAGCTTGACGCCGGCCTGGCGGGCCGGATCGTAGACGGAGGCCGCGGTCGCCGGATCGACCGGCAGCGACAGGATGATCGACGGCTTCTTGGCCATCACCGTCTCGACATCGGCCTTCTGGCGGGCGGCGTCGAAGCCGGCGTCGGTCTGCGCCACCACCTCGATGCCGAGACGCTTGAACTCGTCATGCGCCCCTGCGTTGACCGCGTTGGTGTACTCGCTCATCTCGTGCCAGACGAGGGCCGCGGTAAACTTGCCGTCCTTGATCTGCTGTTCCTGCGCCGCCGTCAGCGTCAGCGAGGCCGCCGGAACCGGCTTCTCGCCGTTCGGCCCAGTGGTGACGCCTTCAGCGGCGAAGGCATGGGCCGCGAACAGGCTCGCCAATACGGTCATGATACCAAATGCTTTGCGCATATCCGTTCCCCTTCTTGTTCAGGAAGATAGCTCGGGCTCGGCAAGCCGGGCCGGAGCGTCGGCTCACTTCGCCGCGTCGAGCACCGACTGCGGCGCGTCGCGGTTGAGCGAGTCCTTCCAGCCCTGGGAGACGTTCTCCTTGGTCACGGTCAGCGCCGGCGCGACGACGAAGGCGGGCGTTTGCTGGGCAAGCAGCGACTTCATGCCGGAGGCGGCCATGGCGCGGCCGAGCTCATAGGCCTTGTCGGCGACGAGCGCGGCGACATTGCCGCCCTTGACCATGTCGAGCGCGACCGGCTCGGCAAGATCCAGCGTGACGATCTTGGTATGGGTGTTGCCGGCGCCGCGCAGCGCCGAAAGCACGCCGTCGGCAGGCTCGGCCCAGGTCACGTAGATGCCGTCGAGATCGGGATGCTGCAGCAGCATGGCATTGGCCAGTTCCTCGGCCCGGGCCGGGTCTGAGATGCCCTGTTCGGCGACGATCTTGATGTCGGGATAGTCCTTCTCGATGGTTTTCTTGAAGGACTGGTCGCGCTGGTTGGTGACGTAATAGTTGGCATCGTGGAAGATATAGCCGACCTTGCCCTTGCCACCGATGGCCTTGGCCATGGCGTCGGCCGCCTGCTTGCCCATTTGGTAGAGATCGTCGGTGACGATCGAGGCATAGTCGGTGCCTTGCTTATAGTCCTTCGGCAGGTTCGACAGGAACACCAGCTTGACGCCGTCCTTGACCGCCTGCCGGAAGGCTTCGGCGGAGGTGACCGGGTCGAGCGGCAATGCCAGGATGACGTTTGGCTTGGCGGCCAAAGCGGTCTCGATGTCGCTGCGCTGGCGGGCGGCGTCGAACTGCGCGTCGGTCTTGACCGCGATCGAGATGCCGGCGCGGGCGAACTCGTCGGTGGCGCCCGCGGTCACCGCGTTGGTGAAGTCGGAAGAGGTGTGCCACAGGAGGGCAGCCTTATAGCCCTTGTCCTTCAGCGCCGCGATGTCGGCTTCGCTCAGCGTCAGGCTGGAGCTCGGCGTGGTGGTCTCGCCCTGCGGACCGATCGTCTGCGCGTGAGCGGCTGCGCTGGCGAGCATCAATCCGCCGGCCAAGGCGGCGGCAATCCATTTCTTCATCAGCATTTTTTTAGTCTCCCAGTTTCTGCTTCGTTGGTCGTTCAATTGGCCACGCCGCAATAGCGGGCCATGAAGGCTGCGAAGCCGACGATGCCGGCGAGGTATTCCTCGACATCGACGTGCTCCTCGAAAGTGTGGCAGTTGCGGATGTCGCCCGGCGCGCAATAGACGGCTGGGATGCCCAACCGGTTGACGAAGAACGACGATTCCGACCAGAAGGGCGCACCCTCAATCATGCCGCGGCCGTCCAGGGCGCCTGCCATCGATTGCGAAAGCATGGCGACTTCGGCGCGCGTCTCGTCGATCTCGGCGGCGGTGCCGCCCAGCCTGTGATCGCGTCCGGCCGGATAGGCGAACTCCACGGCGATCTCGGGATCAGTGATGGCGCCGCGCACCGCAGCCTCGATCTCGGCGGCGGCCGTGTCGAGGGATTCGCCCGGCAGGAGCTTGCGGATCAACGACAGCGTGCATCGCTCGGGCACGGCGATATAGCCGCCGCCGTTGAGGCCGGTGATCAGCAGGAAGCCGCGCCCGGTGAGCCTATGCTCGGCGCGGGCGGCTACCTCGTCCGAGTGGTTCCACAGCGCCGTCATGGCGGCATGGGCGGCGCGAAGGGCGTCCTTGCCGAGCTCGGGCACGCCGAAATAGGCCGACTTGCCGGTGATCGTGATGTCGGTGATGAAGAAGCCGATCTGCGCGGCGTAGACGGCAAGCCGCGTCGGCTCGACATAGACGGTGAAATCGGGCGCTGCGACCTCGCCGGCCTCGATGCGGCCGACGAAATGCTTGACGCCGGCGGAGACGCCGGTGCCGGGCTGGCCGCTCTCCTCGTCGCCGACGAAAGCGAAGGCCACATCGCCCTTGAGGCGGATGCCGGCCTTGTCGAGCAGCGAGAGCGCCGCCAGCGAGGCGATGATGCCCGCCTTGAGGTCGCCGGAGCCGCGGCCCCACACAGCCCCGTTGATGATAGGCGCGCCGAACGGGTCCTCCCGCTCGGTCCCGGCCCAATGTTCGCGCCAGCCGTCAACATGAACGGTGTCGGTGTGGCCGATGAAGAGCAGGCGCTTGCCATCGCCGGCACCCTTGCGTTCGCCCCAGATGTTCGGCCTGCCGGGCAGGAAATCCGCCCGGCTCAGGCCGTTCAGTCCCAGCTCGCGCATTTTCGCCTCAAGGAAGTCGACGAAATTCCTCTCGTTGCCGGTGATGCTTTCGCGGCCGATCGCGCCCCTGAACAGCGCCAGGGCCTGGTCGGGATCGAGAGCGGCTCGCAGCCTGGTCACGATATCTGCGGTCACAGCACGACCTCCTTCAAGGCAGCCGCCTGGGCGGTGGGAAGGGAAATGCGGCCGTCCGGCGCGTCGACGCCGAACAGCGTGTTGTGCAACTGGCCGAGACCGATGGCGGCCGCGCCGATCAGCGCGGCGCGCGCGCCGAGCTCGCCTGCCTCGACAGTGACTGGGTAGGGGAAGCACAGCGGCATCAAGGCCTTGACGCGCGAGAGGATCTCCGGCCTGAGGCCGATCGAACCTCCCAGAATGACCTTTTCGGGATTGGCGACGGCGGCGATCGCGGCGATGCCTTGCGCCAGATACCGCGCCGTCTCGTCGAGCACGGTGAGCGCTGCCTTGTCGCCTGCAGCCGCATTCTCGAAGATCGCCGGAACAGCGACCTGGGCGCCGGTCAGGGACCTGTAGCGTTCGGTCATCGCGTGTGTCGCCACCGCTCGCTCGAAAGCGCCAGTGCGCAGCGATTCAGCCGCGAACGGATCGGCGCCGATCGGCATGAAGCCGATCTCGCCCGCCGCATGGGTGGCGCCGCGCACCAGATGCCCGCCCAGCATCAGGCCGCTGCCGACGCCGGTGCCCAGCGCGATATAGGCGAGATTGTCGATGCCCTGGCCCTGGCCAAGCCAATTCTCGCCGAGCACGGCGAGATTGACGTCGTTCTCGATCATCACCGCGACACCGAGCGCCTTTTCGAAGGCGTCGAGGACATTCATGGCGTCGAAGCCGGCAATATTGGGCGCAAGCAGGATGCGCCCGGTCGCGGGGTCGGGCGCGCCCGGAGCGCCGATAACGGCAAGGCGGATCTTCTTGCGCGGAATGCGCTCGCGGGCGGCGGCCTGGAAGGCAAGCGCCGCGATCTGGTCGATGACGAACTGACCGCCGCGCGGATCGGTCGGCGTCGCCGCCTCGGCGAAGATCTGGCAGGCGAGGTCGGTCAGCGCCACCCGCACCTTGGTGCCGCCAAGGTCGACGGCGATGATGTAGGCGGCGTCGTGGACGAGCTCATAGGTGACGGCGGTGCGCCCGACATGGCCGCTGGTGCGGCCGGTCTCCTGCACCCAGCCTTCCTGCTCGAGCCCGCGCACGATCTCCGAGATCGTCTGCTTCGACAGGCCGGTGAGCTTCGAGATCGAGGCCCGCGAGATCGGCCCGCCCTGGACAATCGCCTCCATGACGGAGCGCTGGGAGAACTGGCGGGAAATACGCGGCAGGTCGCTCACATACACCTCGATTAATTCGTTCTGTCACCGAACTTATTGGTGAAATGATGCCTTGTCAACGATCGCGTCGCATTGTCGGAGACCGCAACCGGAAGGGGGTGATTTACTCTGCTGCCAGCTGCCGCACCCACCCGGCAGCCGCGGCGAGTTCGCTCATTGTTCAGGCCGGCGGAAACGAGCGATCAAGCCGGTTCCGAAGACGCGCGTGCTGGCTGGTCAGTGGGTCGAGCCAGCCTCAGTTCCTGTCGACCGGCTTCGAACGCATTCTCGACACCGTCTCACGCTCCGCCCGCTTGGAGCGCAGCGGCGGCAGGCCGCGATCGACGAGGTCCATATCCTCCAGCACCATGTCGCCCATGCGCTTGAAGGCGACGTCGAGGGCGCCGGCGCGATGCGCGGAACGCAGGAAGCCGGGGAGGGCGCGGACGGGATGATCCGCGGACAGCGGCTCTTCCGGGAAGACGTCGCTTGCGGCGACGATATGGCCGCTCTTCACCGCTTGCATCAACGCCGCGAAATCGACGACACCGGCGCGGCTGAGCAGGATAAAGGCAGCGCCCTTGCGCATTCTGGCAAAAGAGTCGGCGCCGAGAAAACCCTGGTTCTCGCTGGTGACCGAAGCGACGACGAAGACGAAATCGCTTTGCGACAGCACCTCGTCCAGCGAGGCCGGCTCGACGCCATTGTCGACCAGGATCGACGGCGGCAGCCACGGATCATAGACCTTGGTGCGGGTGCGGAAGCCGGTCAGCAGGCGATTGAGCGCGCGGCCGAGATCGCCGAAGCCGATGATGCCGACATCGGCGCCGGAGAGAAGCCGCGCGGTCTGGTTGCCGTCGCCGCCCCACAACTCCTTGCCCTGGCGGAAGGCGAGATCGGCGTCGACGATGTTGCGCGCGAGATTGAGCGCCATGGCGAGGCCGAGCTCGGCCACCGGCTCGGCAAAGACAAGACCAGTGGTGACGACATGGATGCCGCGCGCGAACAGCGTCTCATAGGGCATGTTGTTGAGGAGGTTGGTCTCGACATTGAAGATGCAGCGGAGCGCCGTCATTTTCTGCAGCGTCTCCGAGGTGATGGGGGGCTGGCCTATGATGTAACGCGCCTCGGCCAGCGTCTCGGCGGGTAGGGCAGAAACACCTTCCGGCGTGGTCTCGACAATGCGATAATGGCTACGCAGGCGCGCCAGTTGCGGCGGCGTGAAGATAAGGTCTAGCGTGCGCGGTTCGGGCGCGCTGATCACCAGCGGCAAGGTCTTGTCGGACATGATTTTCCTCCCGGGACACGATTGGATCGCGTCAATCACATCTTCGAGTCTTATCCACGATGAAACGATTTACAAGAACGAAAAATCGATTTATCGATTAGAATAGCGAGGCAGGAAATCGACTGCCTGCCTCGGGAGGAGGTCAATGGCACAACAGGAAGCCCGGCAAAGGCGTCCGTCGATCCACGACGTGGCAAGCCATGCCGGCGTGTCCGCGGCGACCGTTTCCAAGGTGCTGGCCGGCGTCACCACGGTGAAGCCTGAAAACGCGCAGCGCGTCCTCAATGCCGTCGAGCGTCTGGCCTATCGCGTCGATCCACTGGCTTCCGACATGCGCAGGGCCAAGCGCCGCATCATCGGCGCCATCATGCCCGAGTTTGAAAGCGAGTTCTTCGGCCAGATGGTCACCGAGCTGGAGGGCCTTGCCGAGCAGCGCGGCTACACGCTGGTCGCCGCATCGAGCCGTGAATCGGAAGCGCGCGAGAAGGAGATCCTCGCCCGCATGCATGACTGGCGCGTTGCCGGCGTGGTGCTGGCGCCGGTGCGCAACGAGCACGGGCCGGCGGCTGCTTTCATGAAAGCCAACGGCATGACCGGCGTGCTGATCGACCGCGTCTTGTCCGACGACGCTTTCGATACCGTTTCGGCCGACAGCGCCGCCGCCAGCGCCGAGGTTGCGCGGATGCTGGTGGGCAAGGGCCACAAGCACATCCTGATCATCGGTCTCGCCGAAGGCGCGGCAACCGTGCGCGCTCGCCTGGAAGGTTTTCGCACCCAGGCGCTGGCGCTCGACCCGTCCATCCGCATCGATGTGATAACCTCGGAAGTCAGCGTCGAGCCGTTGCGATCGTCGCTGCGCGATTATTTCGGTCGGGGCGAGCGGCCGACCGCCGTCTATTCGCTGCTGCTCAAGGGCACGCTTGTGGCGCTGTCCGAATTCCGCCGGCGCGGCTGGCATTGCCCGAACGATATCTCGCTGGTCGGCTTCGACGACGCCGAATGGATGCAGGTGACATGGCCGGCGATCGCCGCCGTGGTGCAGCCGGTCCGCCAGATCGCCAGCGAGGCGATGAACCTTTTGTTTCGCAGGGTCGAGGGCGCCGTGGGACCACCCTCGGCGCGGCTCGAACCCTGCCAGGTGTTGGAGCGGGAATCCGTTGGCTCGCCAGGCAACGGCCCGCATTCCGGGGGAGGAGACCGACAACAGCCCCCATTGTCGTGAGCGGAAACATGCGCCGGCCCTGGCCAAGGCATCCGGCGCCAAAGATCGAACGGAGGATCGAATGACATCGCATTTCTTGAAGGTAAATCGATTTACACTTGCTGTGGGCGTGGCGCTTGCGTTCTGTGCCATCGGCGTCGCCAAGGCCGAGGATGGCGAATACGGCGTGCTGATGAAGACGCTGGCCAACCCGTTCTGGGGCGCTATGAGCCAGGGCGTGGAAGAGGGCGCCAAGGGCGCCGGCGTGAAGATCTTCGAACAGGCGGCCGAAAGCGACCAGGCGGCCGAGCCGCAGCTGAACCTTTGCAACACCATGCTCGAGCGCAAGCCGGTGGCGATGATCACCGCCGCCATCAACTCGACCAATCTCCTGCCTTGCCTCAAGTCGGCGCAGGACGCCGGCATCAAGATCGTCGATCTCGACAACAATCTTGACCAGGCGGTGCTCGACAAGGAAGGCGTCAAGGTCACCTTCCATATCGGCTCCGACAACATCGCGGCCGGCGCGCAGGGCGCCGAATATCTCGTCTCCAAGCTCGGCAAGGACGCCAAGGGCCCGGTGCTGGTGATCGAGGGCCTTTCCGGCAACATCACCGGCGAGAAGCGCGCCAAGGGCTTCGCCGACAAGCTGAAGGAACTGGCGCCGGGGCTTGAGATCGTCGCCTCGCTGCCGGGCGACTGGGACCGCGGCAAGGCCGCTTCGATCGCCACCGACACGCTGACCGCGCATCCCGATCTCGTCGCCATCTTCTGCGCCAATGACGGCATGGCGCTGGGCGCGGTGGAGTCGGTCTACGCCGCCGGCAAGGGCCCGCAGGTGACGATCATCGGCGTCGACGGCAATTCCGACGCGGTGAAGTCGATCAAGGAAGGCCGCCTCAATGCCTCCGTGGCGCAGCTTCCGTACCTCGTCGGCAAGCAGGCGGTCGAGAACGTCAAGAAGGCGCTCGCGGGCGAGAAGGTCGAGGACAGCATCGCCGTTCCGACCCTGGTGCTGACCAAGGACGTGATCGACGCCGGCAAGGAGCCGATGCTGCAATATGTGAAATAGTCCTCCCGGACGGGCTGGCGCGGGTCTACCCTGCGCCAGCCGGCTTTCTTGCAACAGCGAGGCAATATGGCTTTCGAAACGACGCAGCCCGGCTTCTGGGCTCGGGTGCAGCGCGCATCCGTCGAAAGGCTCCACATCAGGCTGGAGTCGCTGGTGGTGCTCTTGGCGCTGAGCACGGCGATGGCGCTCTTGTCGCCCTATTTTCTGTCGCTCAGCAATTTCCTCAACATCCTGCTCGCGACCTCGACGATCGGTGTGCTGGCGATCGCCGCCACTTTCGTCATCGGCTCGGGCGGGCTCGATCTGTCGCTCGGCTCGGTGATGGGACTGGCCGGTGTCGCGGGCGCGTTCGTCGCCGTCAATCTCGGCTGGCCGTCGGTTCTGGCGGTGATCGCCTGCATCCTGGCGGGCGCGATCGCCGGTTACATCAACGGGCAGCTGGTCACCCGCGCCTTCGTGCCGGCCTTCATCGTCACGCTCGGCATGCTGGGCCTGGCGCGCGGGCTGGCGCTGGTCATCTCGCAGGGCAGGGCGATCTACGGCCTGCCGCCGGAGATCGTCTATATCGGGCAGGGGCGGCCCTTCGGCATTCCGATGCCGGTCATCATCTTCGTGCTGACGGCGATCGTGGCGCATGCGGTGCTGGCCTACACACGCTTCGGCCGCCACACGCTGGCGCTGGGCGACAGCGAGGGTGCGGCGCGTGCCGCCGGCATCCGCGTCGAGCACCACCGCCGCATCATCTACACGCTATCCGGCGCGCTTGCCGGCCTTGCTGGCCTGCTGTTCACCGCCCGCGTCAACGCCGGCGACCCGACTGCCGGCATCAACTACGAGCTCACCGCGATCACGGCGGCGATCATCGGCGGCACCAATTTGTTCGGCGGCCGCGCCTCGATCCTCGGCACGATGATCGGCGCGCTGATCATGGGCGTGCTGCAGAACGGGCTGACGCTGCTTGCGGTACAATCCTACTACCAGCAGATGGCGATCGGCGCGGTGCTGATCCTCGCCGTCTTCATCGACCAATACCAGGTGCGGAAGGAGTCACGCGTATGACCCTGCTTTCGCTTCGGGGCATCCGCAAGAGCTTCGGCGCGGTCGACGTCTTGCATGGCGTCGATCTGTCCGTCGCGGCCGGCGAGGTGATCGGGCTGGTCGGCGACAACGGCGCCGGCAAGTCGACGCTGATGAAGACCATCACCGGCATCTACCGCGCCGACTCGGGCGCGATCGAATTCGACGGCAAGGACATTCTTGCCCTCGACCCTGGACAGCGCCGCCAGCTTGGCATCGAGATGATCTACCAGGATCTTTCGCTGGCCAAGCAGCAGGACGTGGCGTCCAACATCTTCCTCGGACGCGAGCCGACGAAGCGGCTGTTCGGCCTGTTCCCCGGCTTCGTCGACAAAGGCGAGATGGATCGCCAGGCATCAAAGATGATCGAGCGGCTCGGCGCGCATCTGCCGTCGATCAACCGCTCGGTCGGTTCGTTCTCGGGCGGCCAGCAGCAGACGGTGGCGATCGCGCGGGCGCTCACCTTCAACCCGAAGCTCGTCATCATGGATGAGCCGACGGCGGCGCTGGCCGTGCGCGAGGTGCAGAGCGTGCTCGACCTCATCCGGCGGCTGAAGTCGGAAGGCATCGCCGTCATCCTGATCTCGCACCGGCTGAACGACGTGCTGTCGGTCACCGACCGCATCGTGGTGTTGCGCCATGGGCGGGCGGATGCCGATCTTGTCACCGCCAACACCAATATGAACGAAGTCGTCAGCCGCATCGTCGGCGGCGGCGACATTGCCGCCGCGGCGGCGCATGAACAACGAGGCTGACATGAATACTTTCGGACTGCACACTTTCGCCATCGCGCCGGTCTGGGACCTCGCCCGCATCGAGCCGCAGATGGACCGGCTGAAGGAACTCGGCATCGGCCTGATGGAGATCCCGCTGCTGCGCCCCGAGGAGATCGACACCAAGCGCACGCGCGCCTTCGCCAGCCACTATGGCGTCGAGCTGATCCCGTCGCTCGGCCTGCCGCGCGCGCTCGACGTGGTCGAGCGGCCCGACGAGGCGCTCGACTTCCTGCAGCCGGCCTTCAAAGTCTGCAACGAGGTGGGCGCCGAGGCGCTGGGCGGCGTCACCTATGGCACGATCGGCAAGACAACCGGACGGGCGCCGACGCAGCGCGAGATCGACGGCATGTGCCGCTTCCTCGAACGCGCGGCGAAGTCGGCGAAGTCACGCAGCCTCAAGCTCGGCGTCGAGCCCTGCAACCGCTACGAGACGCATCTGATCAACCGCGGCATCGACGCGGCGCGCATCATCGAGCGGGTCGGCGCCGACAACATCTTCATCCATCTCGACACCTACCACATGCATATCGAGGAAGAGAGCTTTGCCGCCGGCTTCGAGGCGGCGGCACCGTATCTCGGCTATGTGCATGTGTCGGAAGCCAATCGCGGCGTGCCGGGACGCGGCATGCTGAACTGGGCGGCCTGCATGAAGGCGATCGCCGACATCGGCTATCAGGGGGCGATCACGCTTGAAAGCATGAACCACGTCGATGTCGACATCGCCGGCGGGCTCGCGGTGTGGCGGCCGGTGGCCGAGGATCCACGTGACGTCATTGAGGTCGGCCTGCCGTTCCTGCGCGAGGAAGCGAGGAAGGCAGGGCTGACGCTGGGGTGAGCCCATCTTTCCCTTCCCCCCTTGTGGGGGAAGGTGGCCTCGCGAAGCGAGGTCGGATGAGGGGTGTTCCAGGGAAAGCCAGCGTCTCACTCCGCTGGAACACCCCTCATCCGTCTCGGCGCTATCGCGCCGATCCACCTTCTCCCACAGGGGGAGAAGGAAGAAGCGGCCGATCAGAACGGGTAGTGCTGGCCTGGATCCTCGATCGTCACCCAGCGCAGGTCGGTGAACTCGGCGATGGAGGCTTTGCCGCCGAAACGGCCATAGCCCGAACCCTTGACGCCGCCGAACGGCATCTGCGCCTCGTCGCCGACAGTCGGGCCGTTGATGTGGCAAATGCCGGCCTGGATGCGCGCGGCAACCGCCATGGCGCGGCGTATGTCGCGGCTGAAAACGGCGGAGGACAGGCCGTATTCGGTGTCGTTGGCGACGCGCACAGCCTCGTCTTCGCCTTTGACGCGAATGACCGGCTTCACCGGGCCAAAGGATTCTTCCGCATAGACGCGCATGGCGGGCGTCACGTGATCGAGGAGCGTGGCTTCCACGACCGTTCCCGTTCGGTTGCCGCCAGCGGCAAGCGTCGCGCCCTTCGCGGTCGCATCGGCGATCAGCTCCTCCATCTTGTCCGCCGCCTGGCTGCTGATGAGGGAGCCCAACACGACATGGCCGCGCGGGTCGCCGGCCGGAAGTTTCGAGGCGCGCGCGGCGAGCTTGGCGACGAATTCGTCGGCGATCTTCTCGTCGACGATCAAGCGCTCTGTCGACATGCAAATCTGGCCCTGATGCATGAAGGCGCCGAAGGTCGCCGCGTTGACTGCCGCGTCGATGTCGGCATCGTCCAGCACGACGAGCGGCGCCTTGCCGCCGAGCTCGAGCAGCGCCGGCTTGAGGTGCCGTCCAGAGAGCTCGGCGATGATGCGGCCGACCTTGGTCGAGCCGGTGAAATTGACGCGCTTCACCGCCGGGTGCGCGATCAGCGCCTCGACGATTGCCGCCGCGTCCTTCGGGTCGTTGGTGACGACATTGACGACGCCTTTGGGCAGGCCGGCCTCGACCAGCACCTGGCCGATCAGGCGATGCGTACCCGGGCAAATTTCGGAGGCCTTCAGCACCACGGTGTTGCCGCAGGCGAGCGGCATCGCCAGCGCACGCGTGCCGAGAATGACCGGCGCGTTCCACGGCGCGATACCGAGGCACACACCAGTCGGCTGGCGGATCGCCATGGCCAGCGTGCCCGGCTTGTCGGATGGAATAACCTCACCGGAAATCTGCGTGGTCATCGCCGCCGCCTCGCGCAGCATGTTGGACGCCAGCATGACGTTGAAGCCGGCCCAGGGTCCGGTGGCGCCGGTCTCTTCCATCATCAGCTTCGTGAACTCGCCAACCTTCGAAGCCATCAGATCGGCCGCCTTCAGGAGCAGCGTCCGGCGCTCGCCGGGGCCGGTCTTCGACCAGGTGTCGAACGCAGCGGCTGCTGCATCGACCGCGGCGTTGGCGTCGGCAATGCTTGCAGCGGCGGCGCGCGTCGCGAGCTTGCCGGTGAAGGGGTCGAGACGTTCATAGGACGCCTTGCCGGTGGCCGCCCGTTCGTCGCCGTCGATCAGTAGTCCGATATCCATTGTTCTCTCCTTCGCTCCCGGTGGAGCGTCGCAAAATTAGAAGCCGAGCACTTCCGCGTTGATCGATGCCTCGAGGCCGCCGTCGATGGGCACGTTGGCGCCGTTGATCCAGCGCGCGCCGTCAGAGCACAGGAACAGCACGACGGGCGCGATGTCGCCCGATGTGCCGGCTCGGCCGACCCGGGCGATGTCGCTGTCGACCTTCGCGTCGCCCAGCACGCTGCGGAACTGTTTGAGGATCGGCGTTTCCACCGGGCCCGGGCTCACCGCATTGACGCGGATGCCGCGGCTCTTGAACAGCTCCTGATGCGCGGCGCGGAAGGTCCACAGGAGCAAGAGCTCCTTCGAGACGGGATAACCTTCCTCGTTCTTCACCGCGTTGTCGGCAATCACCTTGGTGACATCGGGAAAGCCTTCGACGCCGACCATCGAGGCGGCACGGTTCAGATTGGCACGCCAGCCATAGCCGGCAACCGAGGCGACGTTGACGATGGCGCCGCCCTCGCGAAGTTTCGGCGCCAACGCCTCCGAGAGCGCGCGCAGGCCGTAGAAATTGACGGCGAGCGTCGGCGCGGCGCCGGTGTTGCCGGAGAGGCCGGCGACGTTGCACAGCGCGTCCAGGCGCTGCGGCAGTTGCGCGACAAGATCGTCGACGCCGGCTTTGGACGAGATGTCGGCCTTGACGAAGATGCCCTGATGATCGGCCGGCTCGCGCATGTCGACGCCGATCACATCGGCGCCAAGTTGGCCCGCCAGTTCCGCCGTGCGGGCGCCGATGCCCGAGGCGACGCCGGTGATGAGGATCGTCTTGCCGAACAGCATGCTCACGCTTTCTCCCGAGATGTCGTTACCTGTGCCGGCGATGGAGTCCCACCGGTCGTGTCGCTTGCGTTGACAGGAAGCCTGACGCGGTAGCCGACCGACAACAGGCGCCAGCCGAAGCGTTCTTCGAGCGTGCCCCACAGACCGCGCGGCAGGAGCAGCGAGAAGATCAGCGCCGTGGCGCCGAGCCCGATCAGGTACCAGACGCCGGTGCCGCCGAACCACGTCTCGATGATAAAGAACAGCAGCGCGCCGAGGATGGCGCCCTCGAAGGTGCCGATGCCACCGACCAGCACCATGAAAATCATGTAGGCCGTCCACTGCACGCTGAAATAGGTCTTCGGCTGGAAGGTGATCGAGGTCGCCAGCCACAGCGCGCCGGCGACGCCGATGCCGAAGGCGGCGAGCACGAAGAGCAGCCGCTTGGTGCCGGTGACGCGCACGCCGATGGACGCCGCCGCATCCTCATTGTCGCGGATGGCGCGGATGGCGGCGCCGGTGCTGCCACGCAGCAGGCCGAACAGGATTGCGAGCAAGGCCGTCATCGACGCCAGCGCCAGCCAGTAGATCGCAACGCGCCTTGTCGACGCGTCGTAGACGTTGAGCGAGATCAGCGAGGTGCCGGTCTCGCCCTGAATCAGCCGGTCGAGATTGACGAGAAGGTGGGTGAGTGCCGCTATCACCCACATGCCGATGGCGAACTCGCCGTTCTTCAAGCGCAGCATGAACAGTGAGATCGGCCAGGACACCGCGCCGACGATGACCGCCGAAGCGAACAGCGAGACGAACGGATTGAGCCCGGCATTGGCGAGGCGGATGGCGAAGTAAGCGCCGAGGCCGAAGAACACCTGCTGGCCGACTGAGACCAGACCGCCGAAGCCGGCGAGCGCATTCCACATCGCGGCGAGGATCACATAGATGAACAAAGCGGTCATGCGGTCGACCGCGCCGGCGGAGAGGAACTGCGGCGCGACGGCAAGCAGCAGGATGATGATCGCGACGCCGAAGCCGGCGATGCGCGAGGCGGCCGTGCCGCGCTCGATGACGGGGGAGGCGGCGCTCATGACACCTTCCCCGTTGAGAACCGTAGCAAGCCGCGCAGCCCGAGGCCGGAAGTGTAGAGCCGGATGAACAGCACGATCAGGAAGGCGACATGGCCGCCGATGAGAAAGCCTTGCGGGTGTATCTTGGCGCCAAGCGTCTGGGCGAGCGCCAGCACGATGCCGCCGACCAGCGTGCCCCAGAGCGAACCGGCGCCGCCGATGACGGCGGCCTCGAAAGCGAACAGCAATTGCGTCGCGCCCGCATAGGGATCGAACGTGGCGCGCATGCCGAGGAAGGCGCCGGCGAGACCGACCGTGACCATGGCAATGGCGGCGGCGACGGCGTTGGCGCGTTGCGCATCGACGCCGACGAGGCCAGCGGTATCGGGGTCTTCCGAAGTGGCGCGGATCGAGCGGCCGAGCCCGGTGCGCGTGAGGAAGAGCTGCAGTCCGCCGAGCAGGACGACGGCGGTGATGAAGATGATGACCGCGAGCTTGCCGACATAGATGCTGCCCGGCCATTCCCAGGAATCGTAGGACAGGCTGCCGATAAAGGGCGCCAGCGAGCGCGTGTTGGCGCCGAACTGCTCGAACAGCACATTGTCGATGACGATGGCGAGGCCGAAGGTGGTGAGGATCGGTAAGAGCGCGCCGCCGCGCGCGCTGCGCTCGAGCAGGAAGCGCTGCAGGGCCCCGCCGATCACCGCCATCAGCGGCAAGACGATGAGCAAGCCGAGGAAAGGCGGGATGTGGAAACGCGAGGCGAGCAGCCACAGCGCGAAGGCCGACAGCACGGCAAGGCTGCCATGCGCCAGGTTGATGATGCGCATCACCGAGAACATGAAGGAGAGGCCGCAGGCGATCAGCGCGTAATAGCCGCCGAGCAGAATGCCCTGGACGATCTGGTTGCTCATGCCGGCACGCCCCCGGCGGCTTTTCGGTGCAGGCCGAAATAGGCCTTGGTCACCTCGTCGCGCGAAACGCTCTTGCTGTCGCCGGCAAGCACGATCCGGCCCTCCAGCATGCAGATGACTTTGTTGGACACGGAGAGCGCGCGGTTGAGGTCCTGCTCGACAAGGATGATCGTCGTTCCGGAGCTGATCAGCCCCTGCAGCGAAGCATAGACGCGGTCTACGACCAGCGGCGACAGGCCGAGCGAGACCTCGTCGAGCAGCAGCAGGTCGGGATTGCTCATCAGCGCGCGGCCGATTGCCGTCGCCTGCTGCTCACCGCCGGAGAGATGACCCGCCTTGGCGTGACGGCGCGGCTTGAGATTGGGGAAGGTGTCGAGCACCTTGTCGACGCTCCAGTCGCCCGGACGGCCGCCGGCGCGGCCGAGCAGGAGGTTTTCCTCGACGGTCATCTGTACGAACAGTCGCCGGCCTTCGGGCACCAGCGCGATGCCCTTGCGGACGCGCTCATGCGAAGGCATACCGGAGAGGTCGGCGCCGTCGAAGCCCACGCGGCCCGAAGCTGCCTGATGCGCGCCGGCAATGGCCCTCAACAATGTCGTCTTACCGGCGCCGTTGGCGCCGACCAGCGCCAGCGTCTCGCCGCGCTCGATGCCGAAGGTGACGCCGCGCACCGCCTGCAGCAGGCCGTGGCGGACGACCAGATCCTCGACCGACAGCAGGCTCATTTCGGGCCTCCGCCGAGATAGGCGCTGATCACCTGCGGGTCGGCCATCACCGCCTGCGGCTCGCCGTCGGCGATGATCTTTCCCGCATCCATGCAGATCAGCCGCTCGGCCACCTGCAGCAGGATGTGGACGATGTGCTCGATCCAGACAATGCCGATCTTGCGGCGGCGCAACTCGCGGATGGTCTCGACGAGCTCGCCGGCCTCGCCATCGGTCAGGCCGCCACCGATCTCGTCGAGCAGAAGCAGCGTCGGCTTCGCCGCCAGCGCGCGCGCCAGCTCCAGCCGCTTGCGGTCGAGCAGGCCGAGCGTCTCGGCGCGCCGGTTGGCGACGCCCAGCATGCCGCAGAGCTTCAGCGAGCCGAGCGCTTCCTCATAGGCCTCGTCGCGGCCGAGGCCGGCGCCATGCGAAGCGGCGACGAAGACATTCTCGAAAGCGGTCATGCCGCCGAAGGGCTTTGGCACCTGGTGCGTGCGGACGAGGCCCAGCCGGCAACGCTGCGTCGCCGGCAGCGCCGTCACGTCATCACCCTTGAAGGCGATGGTGCCGGCGCTCGGCGGATAGGCGCCGGACAGCACGCTGAGCAGCGTCGTCTTACCGGCGCCGTTCGGGCCTACGATGCCCACTGCCTCTTCGGCGCCCATGGCGAAGTCGATGTCGTCCAGCACCACAAGCGCGCCGAAGCGCTTGTGGATGCCGGCGGCATTGAGGATCGCACCATTGGGCGTGGCGTTCACGATGCGGTCCTCGACTTAATCAGCCGTTATACGGCTGGAGCTTGGCCCCGACCGGCACCTTCGGATCGGTGGCGTTCTCGGTGACGACATAGTCGAGCGGGAATTTCGAGCCTTCCTTGGCGGCGACCCATTGCGTGCCGATTATCGGGCCGGGCGAGACATTGGCCACCGGGCCGCTGGTGAAGTCGACCTTGCCGATCATGGTCTCGGTCTTCAGCGTGCTGAGCGCCTTGGCCACCGCAGTCTTGTCCTTGGCGTTGGAACTCGCCTTCAGGGCTTCGAAGCCGGCGTCGAGCAGCGACATCGAGGCGCCGAGCTGCTGCGTCCACTGCTTGCCGCTCGCCGCCTCGTAGCCATCGGCAAGCTCGGTTCCCGAGACGCCGGTCAGCGGCGATTTGTAAGGGAAGGCCTTGTGCCAATAGGCGGCACTCGCAATCTTCATGCCGAGATCGCCCAGCGCCTCGATGTCGGAGGGGAACAGGCCGGTCTTGGCGACCTGGGCGATCTTGATCTGCCGGGTCAGGCCCTGCTGCGCGGCCTGGCGCCAGAACGCGGCGAAGTCCGGCGGGATCGGGAAGGAGTTGAAGATCTCGACGCCTTCCTGCTTGAACAGCGCGATCTGCGAGGAATAGTCGGTGGTGCCGGTCTCGTAGGCGCCGGGATCGACGATGGTGAAGCCCTGCTTGGCCAGCAGCGGCGCGAGGTTGGCGCGGATGGCGTTGCCGTCGGCGTCGTTCGGATACATGACGCCAACCTTCTTGTTGGTCTCGATCAGGTTCCACTGCGAAATGTAGGTCTTGAAGAATTCGCCGACGCCGAAGCCGAAGTGATAGGTCCATTTGAAAGGCGAGGGCGCACCCGGTTTGGCACCACGGCCGAAATACCAGGCCTCCCACGGCATGACGGTCGAGAGGCAGGGCACGCCGGCCGCTTCGCAGGCATCCGCCACCGGATTGATGACCTCCGGCGTGGAAACCGCGAGCATCAGGTCGATGGCCTGGTTGTTGATCAGGTCTTTTGCCAACTGGCCGGCGCGAGACGGGTCGGACTGGGTGTCCTGGTCGAGGATCTCGACGCTGTATTTCTTGCCGCCGAGCTCGATGCCGTTGGCCAGAGCCTTGCGGGCGAGGTCGAGCACATAGCCGTCGGTCTCTCCGAAGCCGGCGAGCGGGCCGGTGCGCGGGCTGACGAAGCCCACCTTGAGCGTATCGGCACTTTGCGCGAACGCCTTGCCGCGGCCGAATGCCAGTGCCGCGCCGCCGGCCACCGACGTGGCGATAAACTGGCGCCGTGAAATGCCCGATAGAGTAGGTTTGCTGCCGATAATGCGAGACATCTGCTCCTCCCTCTGTGGCCGTTCGACACGACGGCAAACGGTTTTCCGCTTGCCTCCGGACAGTACGGCTTTCGATCCTCCGAGGTCACATTGCACTAGCGGTTTGGTTCGGTAAAATGATATTTTACGGTGTTTTATTAACCCCTAGGTTAGTGGAAATCGAACTGCAGGGCCGATCTTCACGCGTGGTGCCGCGCGGCCTCGCGGATCGTCTGCAAGAGGATGGTGAAGGCGGGCGAGGGCGCGGTGTCGGTACGCATGGTCAAGCCCACCGGCCCTTTGGTCTCCTCCGTATCCACCGGCAGGGCGACGAAGGTGCCGCTGGCGATCTCGTTGGCGACGACGCCGGCCGAGATGATCCACACGGCGTTGCTCTGGCGCATGAATGAACGGCCGAAGGAATCGGAGACGGTTTCGATTTCCGTCGCCGGCGCGGTCATGCCGTTGGTGATGAAGAGCCGGTCGACAAAGGGCCGGATGACGGATTCCCGCGTCGGCATCAGCACGGGGAACTCGTCGAGCCGCGCGAAGATGTCGGCGCCCGGCTCGGACAGGGGATGCCCGGCCCGCACCACGAACAGCACCTGCTCCGAATAGAGGTGTTCGAAGAAGAAGCCGGTCATGTGCTCCGGCGCGGCAAGGCGGCCGACGACGAGATCGAGTGCGCCGACGCGCAACTGTTCGAGCAGCACGGCATTCTCGCCGGTGACGATCTTGAGCGCGGCACCGGTGTTTTCCTCGAGGAACAGGGTCATGGCGAGCGGCATCACCCGCGCCGATACGGTCGGCAGCGCGCCGATGCGGATCGGGTCGCGATTGAGAGCGCCGTCCTGGCGCACGGAATCGACGCCGCGCTTCAACGCCGAAATCGCCGAGCCGGCGTGGCCGAGGAAGATCTCGCCGAGACGCGTGACACGGATGCCGCGTCCGTCGCGCTCGACAACGGCGACGCCGAGCGCTTCTTCCAGCTCGCGCAAGGTCTTGGTCACGGCCGGCGCGCTGACATGCAGGAAGTCGGCCGCGCGCGCGACGCTCCCCTGTCTGGCCACCTCGAGAAACGCCTGCAGGTGGCGGAAGCGGATCCGGCTTTCGGCCATGGTTCGATAACCTCAGAGTTAATGAAACGCCGCAAAATATCATTTTACCGAACCAAACTGCTGGTGCAATGTGGCTTCGGAGGATCAAATCGTGCCATTCGTCAGCATAGGCGGCGTCACGCTGCATCACCGCCATATCGAGGCGCCCGGCACGTCGCGTCCGATCATCTTTATCAATTCGCTGGGCACCGATTTCCGGATATGGGACGACGTCGTCGCGAAACTGACGGGCGAAATGCCGCTGCTGGTCTACGACAAGCGCGGGCATGGGCTGTCGGATATAGGCAGCGGCGTGCGTTCCATCGACGACCATGTCGACGATCTGCTGGGCCTTATCGATCATTTCGGTTTCGACAAGGTGGTGCTCTACGGCCTGTCGGTCGGCGGCCTGATCGCGCAGCGCCTCTATACGCGCCATCCCAAATGTGTGGAGGCGCTGATTCTCAGCGACACCGCGCACAAAATAGGCACCGTAGAGAGCTGGAACACGCGCATCGCGACCGTCGAGCGCGACGGCATCGAGGTGATCGCCGACGGCATCATGAAAGTGTGGTTCACGCCGGATTTTCATGCCACGCGCGCGGCCGATCTGGCCGGCTGCCGCAACATGCTGACCAGGCAGGCGCTGCCCGGCTATATCGGCACCTGCATGGCGGTGCGCGACGCCGATCTCACCGACGCGGCGCGGCGTATCGCGGTGCCGACGCTTTGCATCGTCGGCGACCAGGACGGTTCGACACCGCCTGATCTTGTCCGCTCGCTGGCCGGGCTGATCCCAGCCGCACGCTTCGAGCTGATCCGCGATGCCGCGCATATCCCGTGCATCGAGCAGCCCGAAGCGCTCGTCAATTTGATCCGCGATTTCGTCGCCTCGTTGCCCGAGGGAAAGCCTGCTCATGGATGATGTCACGAAGAACCGCTACCGAACCGGTCTCGAGGTCCGCCGCTCCGTGCTCGGCGATCCGCATGTCGACCGCGCCGAGGACGCCGCGACGGATTTCGACCGGCCGTTCCAGCAACTGATCACCGAAGCGGCCTGGGGAACGGTGTGGGCGCGGCCCGGCTGGTCGAAGCGCGAGCGCTCGATCGTGACGCTGGCGCTGCTTGCGGCACTCGGCCATGACGAGGAAGTCGCCATGCATGTGCGCGCCACCGCCAACACGGGCGCCACGCGAGACGACATCTGCGAGGCCTTCCTGCATGTCGCGATCTATGCCGGCGTGCCGGCCGCCAACCGCGCCTTCAAGATCGCCAAGGAAGTGTTCGCGCAGATGGACGGAGCCAAGGCCGCCCATGGCTGAGCCCGGCTCAAACCGCGCGCCGGAAACCGGCGCCTTCTTCCAGCGCGACCGCCAGTGGCATCCGGCGGCCTTCACGCCGAACTACAAAAGCTCGGTGCTGCGCTCGCCGCAGAAAGCGCTTTTGTCCTTCGACAACACGCTGTCGGAACTGACCGGTCCGGTGTTCGGGCACGCGATGCTCGGCGAGCTCGACAACGACCTGATCCACAATTTCGCCAGGGCCGGCGAGAGCGCCATCGGCGAGCGCATCATCGTCCATGGACGGGTGCTCGACGAGCGCGGCAAGGGTGTGCCCGGCGTGCTGCTCGAATTCTGGCAGGCCAATGCCGGCGGCCGCTACCGTCACAAGAAGGACGGCTATCTCGCGCCGCTCGATCCGAATTTCGGCGGCTGCGGCCGCGCCATCACCGGCGAGGACGGCGACTATGCCTTTCGCACGGTCAGGCCCGGGCCCTATCCGTGGCCGAACGGGCCGAACGACTGGCGGCCGGCGCATATCCATTTTTCCGTGTTCGGCCACGGTTTCGCGCAGCGGCTGATCACGCAGATGTATTTCGAGGGCGATCCGCTGATCTGGCGCTGCCCGATCGTCGGCGGCATTTCCAACAAGGCGGCTGTCGAGGCGTTGATCGCCGCGCTTGACATGCAGGCGACCATTCCGATGGACGCGCTCGCCTACAGGTTCGACATCGTGCTGCGCGGGCGCCGCTCGACGCTGTTCGAGAACAGGCCGGAGGGCAATTGATGGCGCAGTCGCTCGACCAGCTGAAGGAGAGCGCTTCGCAGACCGCAGGCCCTTACGTGCATATCGGGCTGACGCCCAATTTCTGCGGCATCGGCGGCGTCTATCAGAGCGACCTCGGCTCGACGATGGTCAACAGCGAGACCAAGGGCGAGCGCATTGAGCTGCGCATCCGCGTGCTCGACGGGACCGGCACGCCGCTTAAGGATGCGCTGATCGAGATCTGGCAGGCTGATGCCGGCGGGCTCTACAACTCGCCGGCCGAATTGCGCGGCGCGGCCGATCCGAATTTCCAAGGGTGGGGCCGGCAGCCGACCGATATGGAAACGGGTGTCTGCCTATTCCAGACGATCAAACCTGGACGCGTGCCGTTCCGCGACGGGCGGCTGATGGCGCCGCACATCACGCTTTGGATCGTGGCGCGCGGCATCAATGTCGGGTTGCACACCCGGCTCTATTTTTCGGATGAGGAAAAGGCCAATGCCGAGGATCCGATCCTTGCCCGCATCGAGCATCGCCTGCGCGTGCCGACGCTGATCGCCGAGCGCCAGGGCGACACCTATCTTTTCGATGTCCATTTGCAGGGCGAAAAGGAGACGGTCTTCTTCGACAGCTGACCGCAACCGCTATGGCCGTTTCGCCCTTCGATCATCCGCTGTTTTCCGGTCTGCTCGGCGACGAGGAGGCGGCCAGGCATTTTTCCGTCGAGGCCGACATTGCCGCGATGCTCGGTTTCGAGCGGGCGCTGGTTGAGGCGGAAGCCGGATGCGGCGTCATCCCGCGTGATGCCGAGGCGGCGATCTTGAAAACGTTGGCCGCGTTCCGGCCGGACACGGCGAGGCTGCGCGCCGGTGTCGCCAGGGATGGCGTCGTGGTGCCGGAACTGGTTCGGCAGATCAAAGCCGCCGTCGGCGCGCCGCACGATGCCTATGTGCATTTCGGCGCCACCAGCCAGGATGTTATCGACACCTCGCTTGTGCTGCGCCTGCGGCAGGCCATCGACCATATCGGCCTACTGCTTGGCGAGAACATTGTGCGCCTCACCGGCCTCGAGCTGGAGTTCGGAGAACGTCAGTTCATGGCGATGACGCGCATGCAGCCGGCGATCCCGATCACAGTGACCAATCGGACTGCTTCCTGGAGGGCGCCGCTCGAGCGTCACCAGCAGCGCCTTGCCGAAATATCCGGCGGTCTGCTGGCGCTGCAGTTCGGCGGCGCGGCGGGCACGCTGGAAAAGCTCGGCGACAAGGCCATGGCCGTTCGCGCCGCACTTGCCGCCAAGCTCGGTCTCGCCGATGCGCCGCAGTGGCACAGCCAGCGCGACGCGGTGGCCGAGTTCGCCTCTTGGCTGTCGCTCGTCACCGGCAGCCTCGGCAAGTTCGGGCAGGATGTCGCGCTGATGGCGCTGACGGGCGCCGATATAAAACTGTCCGGTGGCGGCGGTTCGTCGGCCATGCCGCACAAGCAGAATCCGGTGAAGGCCGAAGCGCTGGTGGCGCTCGCCCGCTTCAATGCCGTCCAACTCTCCGGCATGCATCAGGCGCTGGTGCATGAGCAGGAGCGCTCGGGTGCGTCCTGGACGCTGGAGTGGCTGATCCTGCCGCAGATGGTCGTGGCGACGGCGGCCGCGCTCAGGCTTGCCGCCGAGCTGGCCGCGCAGATCGAGAGCCTTGGTCACTGATGCGCACGCAGGTGGTCATCGTTGGCTCGGGGCCGTCCGGCCTGCTGCTTGGACAGTTGCTCGCGGGCATCGGCATCGAGACGATCATCCTCGAGCGATCGAGCCGCGAGCATGTGCTCGGCCGCGTGCGCGCCGGCGTGCTCGAACAGGGCACGGTCGACCTGCTCGGCGAAGCGGGCGCCGCGGACAGGCTGCATGCCCAGGGCCTGCCGCATGAAGGCATCTCGCTCGCCTTCGACGGCCGCGCGCATCGCATCGACATGAGCGCGCTCACCGGCGGCAAGCACGTCACCGTCTATGGCCAGACCGAGGTGACGCTCGATCTGATGCAGAAGCGCGAAGCGGCGGGACTCCAGACCGTATTCGAAACGTCGAATGTCGTGTTGCATGATTTCGACGGCGCGTCGCCCTTCGTCACCTACGACAAGGATGGCGCGATGCATCGCATCGATTGCGACTTCATTGCCGGCTGCGACGGCTATCACGGCGTCAGCCGCAGGTCAGTGCCGGACGGCGCGCTGAGGACGTTCGAGCGGCAATACCCGTTCGGCTGGTTGGGCGTGCTGGCGGAAGTGCCGCCGGCCGACCATGAACTGGTCTATGCCAATCACGAGCGGGGCTTCGCGCTCTGCTCGATGCGCTCGCCGCAGCGCAGCCGCTATTATGTGCAGGTTCCAGTTGACGAACATGTCGAGGACTGGTCGGACGACCGCTTCTGGGATGAGCTGCGCAGCCGCCTGCCGGCGCAGATTGCGGCCGCGGTCACCACCGGGCCGTCCTTCGAGAAGTCGATCGCGCCGCTGCGTTCCTTCGTGGCCGAGCCGATGCGCTTCGGAAAACTGTTCCTGGTCGGTGATGCCGCCCATATCGTGCCGCCGACCGGCGCCAAGGGCCTCAACCTCGCCGCCAGCGACGTGCGCTATCTGTTTGCCGGGCTTCGTGAATTCTACCGGGAGAGGTCGGAGGCAGGGCTCGACGCCTATTCGGCCAAGGCGCTGGCGCGGGTGTGGAAAGCGGTGCGCTTTTCCTGGTGGATGACGACGATGCTGCATCGCTTCCCCGAGACGGGGGAGTTCGGCCAGCGCATCCAGGAAGCCGAGCTCGATTACCTCGTGCACTCCAAGGCCGCTTCCACGGCGCTGGCCGAAAACTACGTCGGTCTGCCTTATTGATCTGCCTGAGCGGTCAAACCCGCTCCAGCGCGATCGCGATGCCCTGGCCGACGCCGATGCACATGGTGGCCAAGGCCAGCTTGCCGCCGCGCTCGCTGAGCTCGAGCGCCGCCGTCCCGGTGATGCGCGCGCCGGACATGCCGAGCGGATGACCGAGCGCGATCGCGCCGCCGTTCGGGTTGACGTGCGCGGCGTCCTCGGCGATGCCCAGCTGGCGCAGCACGGCAATGCCCTGGGAGGCGAAGGCTTCGTTGATCTCGATGACGTCGAACTGTTCCGGCGTCAGGCCGAAGCGGGCGCAGAGCTTCTTCGTGGCCGGCGCCGGTCCGATGCCCATGATGCGCGGCGAAACGCCTGCGACGGCGCCGCCAAGGATGCGGGCGATCGGGGTCAGCCCATGCTTCCTTGCTGCCGCTTCCGAGGCGATGATCAGGGCGGCCGCGCCGTCATTGACGCCGGAAGCATTGCCGGCGGTCACCGTGCCGCCCTGGCGGAACGGCGTCGGCAGCTTGGCCAGCGTCTCTATGGTCGTGCCGGCGCGGGGATGTTCATCATTGACGACAACGACCGGCTCGCCCTTCCTCTGCGGGATGATCACTGGCGCGATCTCCTTCGCCAGCCGGCCATTCTCTTGAGCGGCCACCGCCTTGTTCTGGCTGCGGACGGCGAAGGCGTCCTGGTCTGCCCTGCTGACGGAAAAATCCTCGGCGACGTTCTCACCGGTCTCCGGCATGGAATCGACGCCATACTGCTTCTTCATCAGCGGGTTGACGAAGCGCCAGCCTATGGTGGTGTCGTAGATCTCGGCATTGCGCGAGAAGGCCGTGTCGGCCTTCGGCATGACGAAGGGCGCGCGGCTCATCGATTCGACGCCGCCGGCGACCATCAGCTCCGCCTCGCCTGATTTGACGGCGCGCGCGGCGATGGTGACGGCATCCATGCCCGAACCGCACAGGCGATTGACCGTCGAACCGGGAATGTCCTGCGGGAGGCCGGCAAGCAGCAGCGCCATGCGCGCGACATTGCGGTTGTCCTCGCCGGCCTGGTTGGCGCAGCCATAGACGACGTCGTCGATGGCGGTCCAGTCGAGACCATTGTTGCGCTCAACGAGCGCCCGCAACGGGATGGCGCCGAGATCGTCGGCGCGCACGGAGGACAGCGAGCCGCCGAAGCGGCCGATGGGCGTGCGGATGTAATCGCAGATGAAGGCTTCAGCCATCTATGCAGCTTTCCCTTTGGCGGTTCCTTGATGCGCCGCCTTGGTGCGGGCCTGCAGGTCGCGCAATGTCTTCAGCTCGAGTTCCGTCGGCGCCGGCGTCTCGTCAAGGGCCTCCGCGAATTTTACGACCCAGCCACAAGTCTCCTGCACCTGCGCGCGCGTGACGCCGGGATGCAGCGAGACGACGGTGAATTCCTTGGTCACCGGGTCCGGCTTCCAGATCGCCAGATCGGTGATCAAAAGCGTCGGGCCGGCGGTGTCGATGCCGAGCCGCTTGCGGTGGTCGCCGCCTTCGCCATGGCCGAAGGAGGTGAAGAAGTCGATCTTCTCGACCATGCCGCGCTTCGACTGCGCCATGGTGATGTAGACCTGTCGCGATGAGGTGGCGATCTCCGGCGCGCCGCCGCCGCCGGGCAACCGGGTCTTGGGATGCGCATAGTCGCCGATGACGGTGGTGTTGATGTTGCCGAACTTGTCGAGCTGGGCGGCGCCCAGGAAGCCGATCGAGATGCGGCCGCCCTGCAGCCAGTAGCGGAACATCTCCGGCACCGCGACGGTGGTGACCGCCGTCTCGCACAATTCGCCGTCGCCGATCGACAGCGGCAGAACGTCGGGCGCGGTGCCGATGGTGCCGCTCTCATAGATCAGCGTGATGTCGGGCGCGTGCGTCAGCCGCGCGACGTTGCAGGCGGCCGACGGCGCGCCAATGCCGACGAAGCAGACATCGTCGCTTTTCAACGCGCGGCTGGCGGCGATCGTCATCATCTCGTTTGGGGTGAAGCCCAGATTGTCAGCGTCGCTCATGCGGCTTTCCTCAGATGCTCGACGCGGCCGGCAAAGTCGTCGGCGCTGCTCTCGGTGACGTTCTTCTGCATCCACGCCTGGAAGCGGTCGCGGTCGGCGGCGATCTCGTCCCATTCCAGATAGGCGGCGTTGTCTCGCTCGTAATAGCCATGCGTGTAGGAGGGGTGCGAGCCGCCCGGCACGACCGAAATCGCGGCGATCGTCCAACTCGGCAGAACGGTGAGGTTGGGGTGCAGGTCGTCGAAATTGTCTACCACTTCCTCGACCGTCACGACGGCGCGCTTGGCCGCCAGCACCGCCTCCTTCTGGATGCCGATGATGCCTTCGACCAGCACATTGCCTTTCCGGTTCGCCTTTTGCGCGTGGATGAAGGTGACGTCCGGCCGGATCGCCGGGACGGCGGCCAGCACCTCGCCGGTAAAGGGGCAAGTGACCGATCTGATGTTCGGATTGACCGAAGCGAGACCGGCGCCGCGATAGCCGCGGAACACCGCGCAGGGCAGGCCGGCGGCGCCCGCCTCATAGGCGTTGGCCATGCCGGCGTGGCTGTGCTCCTCGACCTCGATGGCCCGCGGAAAGCCGTTCTCGATGGCGTCGCGGGCGCGCCGCAACAGGCCGACGCCCGGATTGCCGACATAGGAGAAGATTATCTTCTTCGCCATGCCCATGCCGATCATCTGGTCGTAGATCAGGTCGGGCGTCATGCGGATGAGAGTGAGGTCGCGAAAGCCTTGGCGGATCGCCTCATGCGCGGCGGCGGTGGGGATCAGATGGGTGAAGCCCTCGAAGGCGACGGTATCGCCGTCATGCAGGTTTTCCGCGACCGCCTCTTTCAGCGGCAGGAACTTGACCATCTCCAGGCTCCGTAATTGAAAAAGTTCGTATTGCGAACATGTGTTTTATATGAGATACTTTTAGCTCCAAACTCCGCTTGGAGTCAACGCTGGCTTGGAGAGGTTCGTGGAAGAGGAATCCATCTCACGCGATCATGTCGGCTCGCTGGAACGCGGCTTGGCGGTGATGGAAATCCTCGCGCGCCATCCGGCCGGCATGACACTGACCGAGATGGCCGAGGAAGCTGACCTCACCCGCGCGGGCGCCCGCCGCTTTCTGCTGACATTAGTTGCCACTGGCTATGCGACGCAGTCCGGCCGGCTGTTCTCGCTGTCGCCGCGCCTCTTGACCGTCGCGCGGACATGGCTCGGCGGCGCGTCGCTCTGGACCTTCGCCGCGCCCATCATGCGCGAGGTGGCCGGGAAATTCGACGAAGCCTGCAATGCGGCCGTGCTGTCGGGCGAGGACGTCGTCTATGTCGCGCGCATCCCGGGACGGCGAATCCTGAGCGTCGCGCTCGACGTCGGCACGCGGCTGCCGGCCTATTGCACGTCGATGGGGCGCGTGCTGCTTTCCGGCCTGCCGGCGGATGAATTGAAGGCCTTCCTTGCCGAGGCGGCCATCGAGCGGCGGACGCCGAAGACAATCACCGGTCGCGCCGCGCTCGGCAAGGCCGTCGACAGGGCGAGGGCGGCCGGCTTCGCCATCGTCGACGAGGAGCTGGAGCTCGGCCTGCGCTCGATCGCTGTGCCGATCGTCGATCGCGCCGGCCGCACCGTCGCCGCCATCAACGTCTCGACGCAGTCGGCGCGTTTCTCGGTCGAGGCGATGGAGCGCGACATCCTGCCGGTGCTGCGGCAGGCCAAGCAACGGGTGGAGGAGTTCTTCTTCGTTTGAGCAGCAAGACCGCCCAATGTCGGGCTCTGCCAATTGCTGAGGCAGGCGCAGCCCCTCATCCGGCTGCCGCCACCTTCTCCCCGTATAGTGACGGGGAGAAGGAGCTGGCCGTTGACGCTTCATTTCTGATGCGCTAATGAACAGGATTATACAGGTTCATTGAACAGGTATCGATATGGCCCGTCGCGCGATGCAGCTCTCTCCCGGCACGGGCAAGCCCGAGCAAATCGCGACGGTTCTGGAGCATGAGATACGCTCGGGCGTGCTAGGCTTCGGCGACCGCCTCCAGAGCGAGAATGAGCTCGTCCAGCGCTTCTCTGTCAGCCGCAACACAGTCCGCAAGGGGCTCGAGGAACTGTCGAGCCGCGGGCTGATCACCACCAAGGTCGGCATCGGCTCCTTCGTCACCTTCGACGGCATGCCGGTCGACGACGCGATCGGCTGGTCGCGCGCACTGGCCAATGCCGGCGCCAATGCCGAGACCCGCACCTTGCGGCTCGAGATCATCGAGGACGCGGAACTGGCGGCACGGCTCGGGGTCGAGAGCCCGTCCTTCATCGCTGTCGACCGCGCCCGCACCAACGCCGATGATGGCCACGCCATCTCGATCGAGCGCAGCCGCCTGCCGCTATCGCCGGAACTGGAAGACATTCCGCTGCGCGGCCTGCGCGAAGGCACGCTGCACCAGACGCTGCGCGGGGCGGGGCTCGTTCCCGATCACGGCGAGGAATGGGTCGATATCGAGATGCTGAGCGCCGCCGATGCCGCGATCCTCGCCTGCGCGCCCGGCACGCCTTTCCTGCGCACGCGCAGGCTGACGCGCGCCGCCGACGGACGCGCCATCGAATTTGTCACCAGCCTGCTCAACCCGGCGCATTTCGCGCTGCATCTGGAGTTCTGAGTATGGCGGGAGAGGTGATCGATCGGGCAATGGGCGCGCTGGTCGGCGGGGCGCTTGGCGATGCGCTGGGCATGCCGACGCAGCTTCTGTCGCCGGCCCGCATCGCCGAGCTTTACGGTCATGTCGAGGATTTCGTCGCGCCCGCCGCCGATCACCCGGTGTCGAAGGGGCTGCCGGCCGGCGCGATCACCGACGACACCGAGCAGGCGCTGCTGCTCGGCCGCATCCTTGCCGAGTCCGGCGATCGCTTCGACCATGCGCGCTGGGTGAACGCGCTGCTCGGCTGGGAGCGCGACGTCAAGGCGCGCGGCAGCTACGACCTGCTCGGACCATCGACCAAGCGCGCCATCGACGCCATCAACAGCGGCGTGCCGGCCGAAGAGGCCGGGCGCGGCGGCGATACCAATGGCGCCGCGATGCGCATCGCGCCGGTCGGCATCATGATGCCGCCGGAGCCGCTTGCGGCACTGGTCGCCAAAGTGGCGGAAACCTGCCGGGCCACGCACAACACCTCCATAGCAATAGCTTCCGCCAGCGCCGTTGCCGCCGCTGTCAGTCTCGGCGTCTCGGGCGGTGACTGGCGCGCCGCTTGCGGCCATGCGGTCGCGGCGGCAAGACTTGGCGCCACGCTTGGCCACTGGGTCACCGGCGGCGACATCGCCGCGCGCATTGTCTGGGCACAGGAGCTTGTCCGCGGCAAGGCGGAGAACGAAGCCATCACGCTGATCGTCGACCTGATCGGCACCGGCGTTGCCAGCCAGGAATCGGTGCCGGCCGCATTCGCGGTGCTGGAGGTCGCGGAAGGCGATGCCTGGCGTGCTGCCGTCATTGCCGCCAATCTCGGCGGCGACACCGACACGATCGGGGCGATTGCCGCCGGCATGGCCGGCGCCTGCGCCGGCCTGTCGAAGCTGCCGCAGGACCGCATTGCCGAGCTGAAAGGCATCGACATCGCGGAAGTCCGCGCACTGGCTGCGGATCTGGTCGCGGCCCGGACAGCCAAGACCGGTCCAGCCAAGGAGGACGCGGCGTGAGCGGGCGGCTCGTCCATGTCGGCAGCGCGGTGGTGGATTACGTCTACCGCATCGATGCGTTGCCGGCGGCCGGCACGGAAAAGACCGCGTCAGCTTACGCCCGCGTCCCCGGCGGCGGTTTCAACATGATGGTCGCGGCAAGCCGCACCGGCATGAAGGTGGTGTTCGGCGGCCAGCTCGGCACCGGGCCAGACGGAGACTTCCTGCGCGCCGCTTTCGCGGCCGAAGGCATCGAGACGCTGACGCCGCCTTCGCCGTCGATGGACAGCGGCAATTGCGTGGCCATGATCAGCGGGGACGCGGAGCGCACCTTCGTCTCCTGGCCGGGCGCCGAGAGCCGGCTGACGCCGGACATGATGAAGCCGGTTCAAGTCCTTCCGGGCGACTGGGTTTTCACCTCGGGTTACACGCTGAGCTATCCCGGCAGCCGCGATGCTCTGGCCGACTGGATCGAGGCGCTGCCGGACGGCATTCCATTCGTCTTCGATCCAACGCCGGTGATCGCCGATATTCCGCGCCGGATCCTGGACAGGGTGCTGGCGCGCGCAACCTGGCTGAGCTGCAACACCAATGAGGCCGCAGAGATTGCCGGCGCCGGCGACGCCCAGACCGTCGCCATACGATTGCTGGCCGAGCATTGCCCCAGCGCCGAAGGCGTCGTCATCCGCGCCGGCGCGCATGGCTGCCTGGTGCGCATGGCCGATGGCGGCACGCGCGCGGTTCCCGGTTTCGAGGTGAAGGCCGTCGACACGAACGGGGCCGGCGACACGCATATCGGCGCCTTCGTCAGTGGCCTTTCGCGCGGCATGTCGCCTTGCGAGGCGGCTCGCTACGCCAATGCGGCCGCCGCGCTTTCGGTCACCCGCCATGGCGGGTCCTCGGCGCCGACCGACATGGAGATCCAGGAGTTCCTGACCGAGCGCGGCGAAGCGATGACCGCGCCTGGCCGGGCGGAAGCGACTGCAACTTAACAAGCCCGTCAATCGGGCAAACAATGAGAGGAAAAGAACATGCGCATGCCCAGACTGACCGCTTTTCTGACGGCCACCGCCGTCTTCGTCTCCGCATTCACGCTGGCAGCACAGGCCGCCGAGGAAGTGCATGTGCTCAACTGGAAAGGTTACGGCGCCGACGAGCCGTGGGCGGTGGCCAATTTCGAGAAGGCGACCGGCTTCAAGGTGGTCAACGACTTCTTCAACTCCGAACAGGAGATGCTGACCAAGATACGGACCAATCCCGGCCTCTATGACGTCGTCATGATCAACGCCGCCTTCAACGACCAGGCGATGGCCGGCAAGCTGATCCAGCCGATCGACGTGTCGAAGCTCTCCAACTATGCCGACATCGCCAAGGACAAGGCCGGCTCGCCGATGCTCAACCATGACGGCAAGGTCTATGGCGTGCCGTGGGTGTGGGGCCTGACAGCGCTGGCCATCAACGACAAGTCCTTCGACAAGCCGCCGACGAGCATCGCCGAAATGTGGGGCCCGGCGCATAAGGGCCGCGTCATCATCCGCGACGACGCCGTCGAGGCGGTGCAGTTCGGCGCGATCGCGTCGGGTCAGAACATCAACGACATCAAGGATATGGACGCGGTCAAGGCGAAGCTCACCTCGCTGATGCCGCAGATCAAGACGTTCTGGAGCTCGGAGAACGACTGGAACCAGATGGTCGCCTCCAACCAGATCGACATCGGCACATATTGGAGCGGCTCGGCCGACCGTGCCAAGACGCATTTCAAGCTGCCGGTCTCCCTCGTCATCCCGCAAGAGGGCGCCGTCGCCTGGCTCGACGCCTTCTCGATTCCCGTCGGCTCCAAGAATGTCGCCGGCGCCGAGGCCTTCATCAACTACATGATCGATCCGAAGTTCTACGTCGAATGGGTCACCAAGGTCGGCGCGCCGGTTTCGGCCAACACCAAGGCGGTCGACGCGCTGCCGGAGGATGCGTTCAACCGCAAGGTCATGGGCAGCCCGGATGTCGCCAAGCGCATCCAGTTCCAGGCGCCGGTCACCGATGAGCAGCGCGAGAAATATCTGGCGCTGTGGCAGGAGCTGAAGGTCAACGTGAAGTAATCGAGGTCTTTCGGGGAGGAGAGGCAGAATGGCTGACCAGCTTGCGATCGGTTCGCGCCGCGGACTGAAGCCGGCCCTGCCGCTTCTCCTTCCAGCCTATCTGTGGCTGACAGTGGCGATCTTCCTGCCGCTGTCGGCCATGGTCTTCTTCTCGTTCATGACCGACCTGCCGCTGGCCGGAAAGGAATGGTCGTTCACGCTCGGCAATTACGCGGCCTTCTTCTCGCAAAGCCTCTATTCGACGCTTCTGTTTGCGTCGCTGCGGCTCGGCCTCGAGGTGACGCTGTGGTGCGTGGTCATAGGCTATCCGGCGGCCTATGTGCTGGCCAAGGTGCTGAAGGGGCGCAGCCGCGAGGCGATCTTCCTGCTCGTTATCCTGCCGTTCTGGTCGAACGGGCTGGTGCGCATCTTCTCCTGGGCGATGGTGCTGCGCGAAGGCGGCATTCTCGACACGGCGCTCAACGCCGTGCTGCCGTTCAAGATCAACATCGATCTCATGTATTCCTATCCGGCCGTCATCATCGGCCTGGTGCATTCCTATGTGCCCTACATGGTGCTGACCTGCTATCTCACGCTGCAGGCCATCGACAACTCGCTGATCGAGGCCGGCCGCTCGCTCGGCGCATCGCGGCTGCAGGTGCTTTGGCGGGTGATCATCCCGCTATCGATGCCGGGGCTGATCGCCGGTGCCGCGCTCATCTTCGTTCCGGTTGTCGGCTCCTTCATGGAGCCGCGCATCCTCGGCGGCCGCACCGGCACTTTCTACGGCACCGTCATCGAAGACCAGTTCGTCGCCGTCTTCAATTGGCCGCTGGGCGCAGCACTTTCCTTCATCCTGCTCGCCGTGGTGCTGATCATCCTGGCGCTGGCCGCGCCTGTCCTGCGGAGGGCCGGCTGATGGCAACGACGCGCATCCTCGAAGGGCTTGGGCGCTTCTACATCGCGCTTTTGCTCGGCTTCCTCTATTTGCCGATCATCATCATGGCGGCGATGTCGTTCAACGCCTCGCCCTTCTACCAATTGCCGTTCGAGTGGACGACGGACTGGTACGCCTCGCTCTGGCAGAACGACCAGCTGATCGCGGCGACCTGGAACAGCATCGAGATCGCCGTCATCACCACTTTGATCTCGACGGTGCTTGGCTCGATGGCTTCGCTCGCGCTCTATCGCTACGACTTCCGGGGCAAGAAAGTCCTGCAGGCGCTGCTCTTCCCGCCGATCGCCATTCCGTGGCTGATCACCGGCACGGCGATGCTGATCTTCTTCTTTGGCGTGGGCATCGGACGCGGGCTCATCGCCATCCTGCTCGGCCATGTCGCGCTGGCGCTGCCTTACGTCATTGTCGTCGTGTCGGCCCGGCTGCAGACCTTCGCGCCGGAGCTGGAGGAGGCGGCGCGCTCGCTCGGCGCCAATCAGTGGCAGGTGACCATGCGCGTGACCTTGCCCTGGATCATGCCAGGCGTGATCGCCGGCGGGCTGTTCGCCTTCGCCGTGTCGTTCGACCAGTTCGTGGTTTCGTATTTCCTGTCAACCCCTGGCCAGACGACGCTGCCGGTCGAAATCTATGCCGCGATCCGCAAGGGTTTTACCCCTGAGATCAACGCTGTCTCGACGATCATCATCGTCGTGTCGATGGCGCTGATGCTGCTCACGGCGCGCTTCTTCAAATTCGGCGGAGAGAAATAATGGCTGGCGTTCAGGTCGCGAACGTCTCGCGCAGTTTTGGCGCGCACAAGGCTTTGGATAACGTCTCGATCGATTTCGCCGATGGCGGCTTCTATGCGCTGCTCGGGCCTTCGGGCAGCGGTAAGACCACGCTGCTGCGCCAGATCGCCGGCTTCGATTTTCCGGATGCTGGGCGCATCGCCATCGGCGGCGAAAGCGTCGAGCGCGTGCCGGTCGAGAAGCGGCGCATCGGCATGGTTTTCCAGAACTATGCCTTGTTTCCGAATATGAGCGTCGCCGACAATGTCGCCTTCGGCCTTTCGGTTCGCGGCGAGCCCAAGGCGACGATCGCTACCGAGGTCCAGCGCGCGCTCGATCTCGTTCAGCTGGGCAAGCTCGGCGGGCGCAAGCCACACCAACTCTCCGGCGGCCAGCGCCAGCGCGTGGCGTTGGCGCGCGCCATCGTCACCAAGCCGCGCGTGCTCCTGCTCGACGAGCCGTTAGGTGCGCTCGACAAGGCGCTGCGCGTCGACATGCAGATCGAGCTGAAGCGCATCCAGCGCGAGATCGGCATCACCACCATCTTCGTCACCCACGACCAGGAGGAGGCGCTGACGATGAGCGACCGCATTGGCATCCTGCGCGACGGCCAGGTGGTGCAGGAAGGGCCGCCGGAAGAGATCTACGACCGGCCGCAAAGCGAGTTCGCCGCGACCTTCCTCGGCGACGCCAACATCTTTCGCGGCGATGCGACCGGCTCCGGGATCAAGCTGCCCGACGGCACGACGATCAAGGCTTCGACAGGCACCTCGGTGCCGGCTGGCGCCAAGGCGAGCTGCGCGGTTCGGCCCGAGCGAATCCGGATTTCGACAGGCGCGGCAAAGCCCGACCCAGCCAATGCCAACACGCTCAAGGGTCAGGTCTCGAAGCGCATCTTCGCTGGCAACAACAGCACCTATTTCGTCGACCGCGATGGCCAGACGCTGAAGGTGATCGTCCAGAACACCGGGGCCGAAAGATTGGCCGAAGGTCAGCCCGTCGTGCTTAGCTGGTCGCCGGACAGCACGGTACTGATCGCGGCCGCTTGATAGCGCTGATGGGAAATGATGGCGCGGGGCTTGGCTGAGGCCTGGGCCATCGCGGTATATCCAGTCCTCGACGGGAGGAATGGATGGCGAGCACGGGTTTCGAGCCGGACGTAAAGGTCCGTGTCAAGGACTACCGGATCGGCTGCATCGGCGCCGGTATGATCATGGCCGAATGCCATCTCGCCGCCTATGCGCAGGCCGGCTTTCCGGTGGTGGCGATCGCTTCCCGGACCAAGGCGAATGCCGAGAAGGTGGCGGATCGCTGGCATATCCCGACCGTACACGACACGCCGGAGCAATTGATCGAGGACGATCGTGTCGAGATCGTCGACCTTGCCTTTCCTCCCGACCAGCAGCCGGCGCTGATCCGCCATGCGCTGAAGCAAAAACACATCAAGGCGATCCTGGCGCAGAAGCCGCTGGCGCTTTCGGTCGAGCAAGCGGTGAGGCTGCGCGACGAGGCGGCTGCCTCCGGCAAGATCCTCTCGGTCAACCAGAACATGCGCTACGACCAGTCGATGCGCGTTCTGAAGCAGATCATCGACAGCGGCGCGCTTGGCGAGATCGTCTTTGCCGAGATCGACATGCACGCAATCCCGCATTGGCAGACCTTCCTAACCGGTTACGACCGGCTGACGCTCGCCAATATGAGCGTGCATCATCTGGACGTGCTGCGCTTCCTGTTCGGCGATCCGGACGAGATCACCACGCTGACGCGCAAGGACCCGCGCACTCAGTTCGAGCATTCCGACGGCATAACCGTGTCGACCTTGCGCTTTCCTTCCGGCGTGTTCGCGGTATCGCTGGAAGATGTCTGGTCCGGACCACGCCAGGAAGGCTACGACGACGACCAGCACATCAACTGGCGCGTCGACGGCACCAAGGGCGTTGCCAAGGGCACTATCGGCTGGCCGAAGGGTGTCGCCTCGACGCTGACCTATGCTTCGACCGAGACGACGGGCGGGAAATGGGTCAGCCCAAGCTGGGAGACGATGTGGTTTCCACACGCCTTCATCGGCGTCATGGAGCAACTGCAATATGCCTTGAAGACCGGCACGTCGCCGGCGCTGTCGGTTGCCGACAACGTCAGAACCATGGCGCTGGTCGAGGCCGGCTACCGGTCGATGGCCGAAGGCCGTACCGTCAAGCTGACCGAAATCCGCGTCGACTGAGGCCGCCGAAAGACGCGGCAACTGAATCGCTTACCGGGAGGACTTCACCTCATGATGCAGGCAGGTATCTTCACAGGCTACTTCCCCTACGAGCTGGAGGAATCGGCAAGACGCATCCGGGCGCTCGGTTTCAACACGGTGCAGCTCGACCTGCATTTCAAGGACATCGACCTGTCGGCCGGGCAGATCACGAAGGATAAGGCGAGGAGGGTGCGCGATACGTTTCGCGACCACAATCTGCCGGTCTGCTGCGTGTCCGGCTACACCAACATCATCCATCCGGACAAGGGAGAGCGTGACCGGCGGCTTGCCTATCTCAAGGAGATCATCCGCAACGCCCGGGACTTCGGCAGCCCTTACGTGATCTCCGAGACCGGCACCTACAACACCGAGTCCGACTGGGTGCATCACCCCAGGAACAAGACCGAGGAAGGCTTCGAGGAATGCCGCAAGGTGATCTCGGACCTCGCACGGACGGCTTACGACCACGGCGCCGTGTTCCTGCTCGAGACCTATGTCAACAATGTCGTCGGCTCGGTCGAGGAGACGGTGAAAATGTTCGCCCAGGTCGACCATCCCTGCCTCGGGCTGCTGATGGATCCGACAAACTATTTCGAGGCGCACAACATCGACAGCATGGACCAGGTGCTGAACCAGGTGTTCGACACGCTGACCGACAAGATCAGGATCGCGCATGCCAAGGACGTGAAGCGGTCCGGCGGGGACAAGAGCGAAAAGCATGCCGATATCGGCGACGCGGACGCGCATGAGGGACTGACCTTCCGCGGCGTCGGCGAGATCGAGCTACCGGCGCCGGGGCTGGGCGCGCTGAACTACGACCTCTATCTCAGGCGGCTCAGCGAGAAGCATCCGAACATCCCGGTGATCATCGAGCATCTGACCGAGGACGACGTGCCGCGCGCCAAGACATTCCTCGACGGCAAATTCCGTGCGAACGGGCTTTGATTGCGGGGAGGGACGATGACGGCGGCCTCCAGCACCAAGCGCGACTACAGCCTTGTCGGCGAAAGCACGCGCAGGGCGATCGAGACCGGGCTTGCCTCGGCCGAGTGGTATCACACGGATGTACCGCGCAAGACCATGAAGGAATTGATGCAGCGCTCGGACGGGCCGGCGATCCGCGACACCATGATCTGGATCGTCGCGATCCTGGGCTCGGCGGCGGGTATCGTCCGGTTCTGGGGCACATGGTGGGTCGTGCCGTTCCTGTTCGTCTACGGCGTGCTCTACGGCTCGTCCAGCGACTCGCGCTGGCACGAATGCGGCCACGGCACCGCCTTCCGCACCCGCTGGATGAACGATGTCGTCTATCACATCGCTTCCTTCATGCTGATGCGCAATCCGGTGCAGTGGCGCTGGAGCCATGCGCGCCATCACACCGACACCATCATCGTCGGCCGTGACGCCGAGATCGCGGTGATGCGGCCGCCGGATTTGCTCAAGGCGGCGCTGGCCTTCACCGGCATCCTCGACTTCCGCAATTCGCTGCCGACGCTGGTGCGCCAGTCCTTCGGCACATTGTCGGAGGACGAGAAGAGCTACATACCGGAGATGGAACAGCAGAAGGCGGTGGTCGCGGCGCGCTGGCACATGGTGGTTTACGCCGCGACGATCGCTGTCGCGATCGCGCTCAGGTCATGGATACCGCTGGTGCTGATCGGCCTGCCGCGCCTCTACGGCACCTGGCACATGGTGCTGACGGGGCTCTTGCAGCATATCGGGCTGGCCGACAACGTCACCGACCATAGGCTCAACACGCGCACGGTCTACATGAACCCGATCAGCCGGTTCATCTACTGGAACATGAACTATCATGTGGAGCACCACATGTTCCCGATGGTGCCGTACCACGCGCTGCCGAAGCTGCATGAACTGATCAAGCACGATCTGCCGGTGGCGAACCCTTCGATGTGGCACGCCTATCGCGAGGTCTGGCCGGTGCTGCTCAAGCAGCTGAAATACGAGGATTTTTACCTCAAGCGGGAATTGCCGCCGACGGCCAAGCCCTATCGCGGCGAGTTCCATGATCTCGACGTAACGGCCGCGGCCGCCGAATAGGAGCCACGGCAATTCGGAGATAGACGGTGGCGGACTGGGTCGAAGCATGCGCGGTGGACGACGTGGACGAGGAGGACGTGATCCGCTTCGACCATGGCGGCCGCAGCTTCGCGATCTACCGCTCGCCGGACGACGCTTTCTTCGCCACCGACGGGTTCTGCACGCATGAGAAAGCGCATCTCGCCGACGGGCTGGTGATGGACGACATCATTGAATGCCCCAAGCACAACGGCCGCTTCAACTACAAGACCGGCCAGGCCAAGGGCGCGCCGGTCTGCGTCAACCTCAAGACCTATCCGGTCAAGGTCGAGGCCGGTAAGGTGATGATCGATATCGGCTGATAGCAACGCGCCGCAACACATAGAGGGAACCGAAGTCCGATGAGCCGAAAGAGACCGACCGTCGCCGATCTGCGCGCGATGAAGGGCAAGCGGCAACTGACCATGCTGCGCGTTCTGACGCTGGAAGAGGCCGAGGCCGCCGAGCGGGCAGGGGTGGACATCGTCTCGGTGACGCCGGAACTGGTGCTCAATCCGCAATATCGCGACGCGGCGCCCAGCCTCTTCACCATGCCGGGCGAGAATTTCTTCGAGATCGGCACGGCGGACGATTTCCTGCGCTGGTCGTTTCGGCTCTACAAGGCCGGCGCCGACGCCGTTTATTGCAGCGCCGGCTACGCCACGATCAAGCGCATGGCCGACGATGCCATCCCAGTCATCGGCCATGTCGGTCTCATTCCTTCGCGCGCAACCTGGACAGGCGGCTTCAAGGCCGTTGGCAAGACCGCCGACACCGCCATGCAGGTGTTCGAGGCGGTGAAGCAGTTGGAAGCCGCCGGCGCCATCGGCGCGGAGATCGAGGTCGTGCCGGTGGAGGTGGCGAAGGCGATCTCCCAGCGCACTTCGTTGATCATGCTGTCGATGGGCGCGGGCACCGGCTGCGACGCGCAATATCTGTTTGCGGAGGATATTCTCGGCGCCAATCGCGGTCACATCCCGCGCCACTCGAAGGTTTACCGCAACTTCGCAGCTGAATATGACCGGCTGCAGCAGGAGCGCATCGCGGCGTTTTCCGAATATGTCGCCGACGTCAACAGCGGCGCCTATCCGGAAGACAGGCACATCGTGCACATGGATCCGGGCGAGCTCACCCTCTTCATGAAGAAGGTGGACGCAAAGTCCTGAACGGGCGGCGACAGGTCCTGCTTTAAGTTTCTAATTTTAAGCATGTCTTCTATCCCGAAACCGGGCCCACTTGTCGGGAGACATGCTTTAGGCTCGCCATGTTCCGTCGGCGAGCGCGGCGTAGAGTGTGTTGGCACTGGTCCCCAGCGGCCGGTCTTCCTTGAGCGTCGCGACATGAGAGCGGACCGCTGCGTGGATCACCCCGGTTGCCGGCGCCAGCACCAACCCTTCGCGTAGGTCCACGGCCTGGGCCGCCGCCATCAGCTCCAAGGCGATCAGACGCCGCCACAGCACGATCATCTCAGCACATTTGGCGATGGCGAGCGGTGTCTGGGTGGCGTGATCCTCGACACCCTCTGACACCGGCAGGAAGTCGAGCATTGCTGGATTGGCCTTCTGTCGGATGCCGGCGAGGATTGCCGTGACCGTTTTCTGCAACGGCACGAAGCCGGCTGATGCGCCGCCGATCGGCGACAGATATTTTGGCAGGCCGTGGCGGCTGGAGCCGGTGAGCTGGATGAAACGGGCGGCGCAGGCTGCCGCGCATTGCGCAATCGCTAGGCCAAGCGTCTCGAAGGCGAGCGCCAGCGACGAGGTATGGAAATTGCCGGTCGACAGCACGAGCGCGTCCTCCGCAAGCACCAGCGGGTTGTCGGCGGCCGCGTTCAACTCGATCTCGACCGCCAGCCTGGCGTGATCGATCGCCTGGATCAGCGCGCCGTGAATCGAGGGCATGCAGCGGATCGAGAGCGGATCCTGAATGGTGGTCGGCGCCGGTTCATGGTCGCGCGCGAGCAGCTCGCGCAGCGTCTTTGCGGCCAGCGCCTGGCATGCCGCAGGGCGGGCTACATGCAGACGGGGGTCCAGAATGGTGCGGTTTGCGCCGAGCGCCTCCATGGTCAGCGCGCCGGCCTGTTGCTGCTGTTCCATCGCCGACAGGACGTCGACAAGCACCAGTGCGCCGGCGCCAGCCGAGACCGCCGAGGCATTGATCAGCGACAGACCGTCCTTCGGCGCCAGACTGACCGGCGCCAGACGCGCCATCATCAGCGCCTTGGCAGAGGGCATGCGACGGCTCTGGTAGTCGGCGTCACCTTCACCGATCAGCGTGTGCGCGATCGCCGTCATCATCACCAGATCACCGGCGCCGATCGAGCCCAGCGACGGCATGACCGGATGGACGCCGGCATTGAGGGCTTCGACGAGTGCCGTGAATACATGCGGCGAGAGACCGGAGCCACCGGCCGAAAGCATGGCGATGCGGGCAAACATCACCGCTCGCACGGTCTGTATCGGCAAAGCTTCCCCGACTGCGGCGCCACGCCCGTCGAGAAGCTGACGCTGGAAGGCGCTGGCATCACCTTCCACCGCCGTGCCGAGATTGGCTCCGAGACCGGTGTTCAGCCCGTAGATCTGCTGCCCGCCGGCCGCGGCCTCGTCGAGGACTTTCCGCGCCTTGGCGAGCTTCTCGATGACCAGCGGCGTGACTTCGACCTTGTCGGAATTGCGAGCGACGGCGGCAACATCCTCGATGCTGACGCCGGCGCCGGTGAGAACGAGCGGGCTCATGCGAAGCGCAGCCTCTGGCCGATGCCGTTTTCGCCGGCCTTGGCGAGCATCGCCTTACCGAGCGCGATGTCGGAGAGCGAGAGGCCGCGATGCCAGAACAGGATCGTCTCGCCATCGCTTTGCCGGCCCGGCTTGAGACCGGCCGCGATCTGGCCGAGTTCGGCATGCAAAGTCGCCTCGCTCAGCCGTCCCGTCTCGACATGGGCGCGCAGCGAGCCGAACTTGCCGCCCTTGCACTGGCCCCAGTCGTCGACGACGATCTTTTGCATGATGTCGGTGAGCGACAGCTCGACCGCGCTCATCGTGCCATAGGGCACGACCAGCGCGCCGCGCTTGATCCATTCGGTCTTGAGCAGCGGCTGCGGCTCCGGCAGCCGCGAGGCCTCGACGACGATGTCGGCGCCTTCGACGCAGCTTTTCCAGTTGGCCACGGCCAGGACCGGCTTGCCGAGGTCGGCGGCGAGCTTCGCGGCAAAGGCGTCACGGCTTTCGGGCCGGCGCGAATGGACGCGGATCTCGTCGAAATCGAAGAGATGGTCGAGCAGCCGTACGTTCCAATAGGCGGTGCCCCGCGCGCCGATATGGGCGAGCACCTTGGACGACTTCTTCGCCAGATGCTTGGCGCCGATGGCGGTGACCGCGCCCGTGCGCATGTCGGTGATGACGGTGGCGTCGAGAATGGCGCGCGGCGTGCCGGTGCGCGGATCGAAAAGATTGAGGATGCCGAATTCCGACGGCAGGCCCTGCATGTAATTGTCGACATAGTCGCCTACGATCTTCACGCCGGCGGCGTCGAGCGGCGCCACATAGCCGCGCAGCACGTTGAAGTGGCCGTGGAAGGAGGGATCCGGCTCGAGATGGACGCGCGGCTCGATAACGGTCTGGCGGTTGCCCTGCGCGACGAGCCCGGCTTCGACGGCGCCGATGATCTCGGCGTCGGTCATGGCAAGCGCTTCGATGTCGAGAGCATTGAGGTAGTCGATGTAGATAGGCTTCATGCGTTTCCCTCGGCCGGCCCGCGCTCTTCCATAACAGGCGGAGAGGCGACACGAAAGTTTGTTAGACAAGCTCTGGACTGGATCGGCCTTATGCTGTTCAACCACCGCGTCATGACCAGCATGCCCAGCAACGCAGCCGTGTCCCCGTCCGTAGATTCCGCGCGTCAGGCGCGTCGTGTCGCGCTGATCGTGGCGGTCGCCTTCTTCATGCAACTGCTCGATTCGACGATCATCTCGACCTCGCTGCCGCAGATGGGCCAGTCCTTCGGCGTGCCGGCGGTGGCGATGAGCATCGGCATCACCGCCTATATGCTGACCATGGCGGTGTTCGTGCCGCTGTCGGCCTGGCTTGCCGACCGGTTCGGAGCGCGCAATATTTTCCTCCTGGCGATCGCGCTGTTCACGCTGGCCTCGGTCGCCTGCGGCTTTTCGCAGAGCCTGACCGAGTTCGTCGTCGCCCGCATCGTACAGGGCCTGGGCAGCGCGCTGATGACGCCGGTCGGCCGCATCCTGGTGTTGCGCAACGCCGAGAAGTCCGAGCTGATCGCCGCGACGGCGCTGATCACCTGGCCGGCTTTGTTCGCGCCGGTGGTGGGGCCGGTGCTTGGCGGCTTCATCACGACCTATCTCTCCTGGCACTGGAATTTCTTCATCAACGCACCGCTGGGGCTGGCCGGACTTGCCCTGGTTGCCCGCTTCGTGCCGGGCGACCGCGATTCCGAGGCGAAACCATTCGATTGGCCTGGCTTTTTCCTCACCTCGCTCGGCCTTGCGGTGATGCTTTACGGGCTCGAGCGCCTGGCGCATCCGCAGGACGGCCTGCTGCCGACGATAGGCTCCATCGGCATTGGCATCGTGATCGGCTGGTTCGCCGTTCGCCATCTCTTGCGGGCAAGGCATCCGCTGCTCGACCTTTCGGCCTTCAAGGTGCTGACCTTCGCCATCTCGACACTTGCCGCGGGCACGGTCTTCCGTGTCGCCATCAACGCCACGCCCTTCCTGCTGCCGCTGCTGTTCCAGGTCGGCTTCGGCCTGCGTCCGGTCGATGCCGGCCTGTTGGTGCTGGCCTATTTCCTCGGCAATCTCGGCATGAAGACGGTCACGACGCCGACACTCAGGCGCTTCGGCTTCCGCACCGTGATGGTGGTGAACGGGGCGATCGCATCGGCGGCGATCATGGCTTGCGGCGCGATCTCGCCGCAGACGCCGCAGGTGCTGGTGGTGGCGCTGATGCTTGTCGCCGGTCTTACGCGCTCGATGCAGTTCACGGCGCTCAACACGCTTGCCTTCGCCGATATCGGCGCGCCGCAGCGGAGTTCGGCGGCGACGCTCTCCTCGATGCTGCAGCAAATCTCCATGCTGTTCGGCGTGGCGATCGCGGCGGCGATCCTCAACCTGTCTCAGATCGTCAGGGGCGAAGCCTTGCCCGACCTCGTCGACTTCAGAATCACCTTCGTCGCGATCGGCCTGCTTGGTCTTGCCGCCGCGATGCGCTTCCTGGTGCTGCCGGCCAATGCCGGCGCCGAGGTTTCGGGGCACTCGACGAACAATTGAGATCGCGCCGGGGGAATTTCGCGGACTCAAATTCTGCCGGCCGTGTCGCCTTCGAACGGGTTCTTCCGCGGGCCGCGCGATCGGGGCAACGAACAGCCAAAAAGCCCAGGAGTTGCCGCCTATTGCGCCAGTTACGGCAATCGATCCGTCCACTCGGAAAATAGTCGGAGAGGGGCGGTTCTTGAACGCGGATTCATTTGACGAGCCGCTGTTGAGCCGATTAGCTTTCGTGCGGGGTGGCGGCCTTAAGGGCCTTGCCATCGGGGCGAAAGACAAAAGCGATGAACGCGATCGGCTGGCCGAACTGGAGGCGCCTCAATCAGGAAGGCATCGTCTTCGCCATCGCCATCCTTTTGTTCGCCGCCGCAGCGCTCAGTCTGCCCGGGTTCCTGACCGCCGACAATCTGGTGGCCATCGTCCGCTCCGTCTCGGTGCTCGGCATTCTGGCGCTCGGCATGGCGGTCGTCATCATCGGCCGCGGCATCGACCTGTCGGCGGTGGCGATCATGGCGATGTCGGTTGCCTGGTACCTGCAACTGCTCAACACCGGCACCTCCGACGGGCTGGCTTTCGCCTATGTGCTGGCGGGCGTTTTAGCCATCGGCCTGCTCAACGGCTTTCTGGTCGCCTATGCGGACGTTCCGGCGATCTTCGTCACTTTGGCTAGCGGCTCCTTCGTCTTCGGCTATGTGCGCTCGCAACTGATTACGCAGGATGCTGTTCCAGTGCCGCAGGGCCATTGGGTGGAGCTGCTCGGCGGCGTGCGTTTCCTCGACATCCCGGTCGAGGTCTTCGTCTTTGCCGGACTGGCGTTCCTGGTCTTCCTGTTCCTGCGCTACACCAAATGGGGCCGCTTCATCTATTTCGCCGGCGACAACCCCGTCGCGGCGCGCAACATCGGCATTCCGGTGCGGCCAATGCTGGTGCTGCGCTACGCGCTTTCGGCGGTGGTGGCGCTGATCGCCGGCCTGCTCACAGCGGCCAGCCTGCATTCGATCAACACGCGCGTCGTCAATTCGACCCTGCTCTACGACATCGTGCTGGTGGCGGTGATCGGCGGCATCGGCCTGTCCGGCGGCAGGGGCGGGGTGCGCAACGTGCTGGTGGGGGCGGCACTGATCGGTATCCTGCTCAATGCCATGACCATCATCGACATTCCGCTGCTCTACCAGAACCTGATCAAGGCGGCGATCCTGCTGGGCGCCATCATCGTCGACGGCATCATCAATCCGCGCGACGAGCAGACCGCGCAGCAGGGCGATATTTAGAGCAGGTGGCCAGCCCATCTGCTCTGGGGTACCCCGGAGCGATCGCGACGATCGCCCGGCAATGAAAACCGAACCAGAGGTGTGACATGAGACTACTTAGAACATTGATGGCCGCCGCCACGGCGCTCGCCGTCACCGCCTTCGCGGCGCCGAGCTTCGCCGCCGACGATCCAGGTCCCGCCGCCTATGCCAAGGCGCTCAACGGCAAGCGCGTCATGCTGGTGCCGCTGGCGATGGGTTTCGACCTGGCGCAAGGCTGGGCGCATTACCTGAAGAAGGAAGTCGAGGCCTGGGGCGGGACGTTCGAGACCCGCGATCCGAACTGGGTTGTCGATGCCGGCGCGCAGGCGATCACCGACGCCATCGCTTCCGACACCCGGCCGGATGTTCTGATCATCCATGCGCCGGACCTCAATTCCTATTCGAAGCTGATGAAGAAAGCGCAGGCTGCCGGCACCTATGTGATCCTGGTCGACAATCCCGCCAACTTCCCGGCCGATGCCTTCGTCGGCAGCGACTGGGACAAGCTCGGCCAGCTCGAAGCGGAAGCGGCCATCAAGGGCTGCGGCGAGAATTCGTCGAAAAAGATCGGGCTGGTGCAGGGCGACCAGGCGAACTCGTCCAGCCTGTACCAGTATGCCGGCATCATGAAGGTGCTGGAGAAGCATCCGGACTTCCAGGTCGTCGCTAAGCCGGATTCCAATTGGGACGCGACCACCTCGCGCAACGTGACGACGACGATGCTGCAGCAGCACCCCGACATCTGCTCGATCATCGACTTCTGGGACGGCGACGCCACCGGCGCATCCGCCGCGATCCGCGACGCCAAGCTCGACGGCAAGGTGTTCCTGGTCACCACCGGCGGCGGCGAGAAGGCGGCCGACTGCGACAAGTTGAACGACGGCACCTATGGCGCCGTGGTGATGACCGATCTTGCCCGCCAGTCGGGCGACATGAACGCCATCATCAAGTTCCTGCTGCAGAGCGGCCAGCCGGCAGGCACCTCGCACACCTACATCTACACGCTGGAGAAGGCGACGACCAAGGCCGACCTCAAGCCCGACAGCTGTTGGGATCTGAAGGCGCTGCAGGCGGAAGCGGCGGCGAAATAGGGCGCCCCGCCCGAACGCATCCACGAGGTGGCCGGATCGTTCCGGCCACCTCTTTTCCCGTTTGAACGACAGCAGCCGCCGATGACATTTCGTGAACGCCTCCAGGCCTGGCGATACAATCTCGTGCCCGATCATCTGGTCGGCGAGATCCTGACCAAGCGCTGGACCGACAATGCCATACCGTTCCTGGCGCTGGTGGCGACGCTCGGCGTGTTCGGCTCGATCATTCCGGGTTTCTTCAAGCTCACCTCGCTGCAGGAATCGACACGCCAGTTGGGTGAGTTCTCGCTGGTGGTCATCGGCATGACGGTGGTGATGCTGGGCGGCGGCATCGACCTCTCGGTCGGCTCGATCTTCGCGCTGTCCTGCTTCTCCGCCGTCTATGTCTTCTTCATCCTCGAACAGTCGATCTGGCTGGCCTTGGCCGCGGCGCTCGCCACCGGTCTCATTTTCGGCGCCATCAACGGCTACCTCGTCGGCTATCTGAGGCTGCGCGCCTTTCTCACCACGCTGGTCACCTTCATCTTCGGGCGGGCGCTGTTCGACATATTGGTCAGCACCTACGCCGCCGACGTGCAGCTTTCCCAGGCCTCGTCCGACGTGCTCGATTTCATCGGCGACGGGACATTCTGGGGCCTGTCGATTTCGGTCTGGCTGGCCGTCATCCTCGCCATCGTCACGCATATCGCGCTGACGCGATCGCGGCCGGGCTGGCACGTGCTGGCGGTCGGCGGCTCACGCCGCTCGGCGCACAATGCCGGTATCCGCGTGCGCCGAACAGTCTTCATGACCTATGTCTTTTCCGGCTTCTGCTCGTCGATCGGCGGGTTCCTCATCGCCTGCCGGCTGAGCGGGGCGGGGCCGGGCACCGGCCTCAACCTGGAGATCATGGCGCTGACGGCGGCGGTGGTCGGGGGCGTCAGCCTCGGCGGTGGACGCGGCTCGGTGGTCAAGGGCCTGATGGGCGCCATCATCGTGCTTACCATGACCAACGGCCTGATCCGGCTCGGCTACGGCACCGGCACCAACCAGATGGTGCTCGGCATTCTGCTCGCGGTCGCCGTCACCATCGACATCCGCTGGCTGAAGAACCGCCACAAGGTCCTGAACGAGGTCTATGTCGCGCCGGTCTATCTCAAGATGGGTGAGACCCAATCCGCCGCGCTCGGTTCCGGCACGCCCTACGAGCTCGACAACCGGCTGTCGGCAGCGGACCATATCGGGTTGGGTGAGCTGGAAGGGCCGGAGGATGTCATCCTCGATCGTGACGACCATCTCTATTGCGGCACACGCCACGGCGAGATCGTTCGCTTCTTCGCGCCGGACTATGTGAAATCGGAAGTGTTTGCCCATATCGGCGGTTTTCCGCTGGGTCTTGCTTTCGACAAGCAAGGCAATCTGATCAGCTGCGTCGGCGCCATGGGGCTCTATTCGGTCTCGCCGGAGCGCGAGGTGAAGCGCCTTTCGGCCGAAACGTCGCGCTCCTGGACCTCGATCGTCGATGATGCGCGCCTGCGCGACCCGAACGACTGCGATATCGCGCCGGACGGCCGCATCTATTTCACGGATTCCACCAAGCGCTATGACGCGCATGACTGGGCGCTGGATTCGATCGAGAACCGCGCCACCGGACGCCTGCTGGTCTATGATCCGAAGGACGGCTCGACCAAGACGCTGCTCGACGGTTATCGCTACACCAACGGGGTCTGCATGGCGCATGACGGCAAGTCGCTGTTCTTCGCCGAAAGCTGGGCCTGCCGCGTGCATCGCTACTGGCTGGAAGGGCCGAAGGCAGGCACCGCCGAATGCGTCATCCGCGACATGCCAGGCTATCCCGATAACATCAACCGCGCCTCCGACGGCAATTACTGGATGGCCTGGCTCGGCATGCGCACGCCGAGCTTCGATCTGTCGCTGCGTCATCCCGACATGCGCAAGCGGATGACGCGGCGCCTGCCGCAGGACGAATGGCTGTTCCCCAACATCAACACTGGCGGCGTGGTGAAGTTCAACGAGAAGGGTGGCATCGTCGAGACGCTCGGCGATCTTTCCGGCAGTGCGCATCCGATGGTGACGTCGATGCGCGAGCACAAGGGCTATCTGTTCGTCGGCGGCATCCTCAACAACCGCATCGGCCGCTACAAGATTTCGGGCGCCGACCCGAACTGGACCAGCCCCGCTTCCTATTGGGGAGCAAGACCATGATCCTCGATCCGATCCTGGATGTCTTTCGCGGCAAGGCGGTCACCATCCCGCCGCTCGACGGCGCCTTCCGTCCCAACACGCGGCTGGACGACGCGCCGCCCTTCGCCGAGTTGACCGAGCCGGACAATCTGCTGTTGGCGGCCGGCCGGCTGCTCGTCTCCAGCGGCAATGCCGTCCTTGCGATCGCGGCCGGTGCCGAGCCCGTCGCGGTCGAGACCTTTCAATCTCCTGTCACCGCGCTGGCGCTGTCGCCATCGGGCGAACTCACGGTTGGGCTGCAAAGCGGCAAGTTGCTGATTGGCGGCAAGGAGGTTTCGCTGCCGGCCGAATTAAGCTGCATCACCGCGCTTGCCTATGCCGATGACGGCGCGCTGTGGCTGGCCAATGGTTCGGCGCAGCACCTGCCTTCGCAATGGGCGGCCGACCTGATGAAGAAGGGCGCGTCCGGCTCGCTGTGGCGATGCGGGCCGGGGGGTATCGGTTTCCAGAGGATCGCCGGCGACATTGCCTTTCCCTATGGGCTGCATCCGGTCGGCGCCGATGTGCTGGTGAGCGAAAGCTGGCGCCACCAGCTCTTGCGCTTCGACGGATCGAACGGCAACCGCTCGACGGTGCTGACGCATCTGCCCGGCTATCCCGCGCGGCTTTCGCCGGCCAGCGATGGTGGCGCCTGGCTGACCCTGTTCGCGCCGCGCAACCGGCTGATCGAATTCGTGCTGCAGGAAACGCACTATCGCCAGGACATGATCGATCAGGTGCCGCCGGCCTACTGGATCGCTCCCGCGCTCGCCTCCAACCGCAGCTTCCTCGAGCCGCTGCAATGCGGCGGCATCCGCACCATGGGCATCCACAAGCCGTGGTCGCCCAGCCGCTCCTACGGGCTCGTCGTGAAGCTCGACCCGTCCCTGCAGCCGCAATTCAGCCTGCACAGCCGCGCCAACGGCACGCGCCACGGCATCTGCAGCGTGGCCGAACGGGATGGCCGCCTTTTCGTCGCCTCGAAAGGCGGCGATTGCGTGCTGGCGCTCGATACGGGAGGTTTCTGATGGAACCGATCGTCCGACTGGAAAACGTCACCAAGACCTATCGCGGCGTGCCTGCAGTGAAGAACGTCACGTTCGATCTGAGGAAGGGCGAGATCCACGCGCTGCTCGGCGAGAACGGCGCCGGCAAGTCTACGCTGACCAAGATCATCGCCGGCGTCGTCGACGCCACTTCGGGCAAGATGTTTCACAAGGGCGCAGAGACGGCTTACGCCTCACCGCATGCAGCACTTGAAGCCGGCATCGCCATGGTGTTCCAGGAGACCAGCCTGGTGCCGTCGATGACGGTGGCGCAGAACCTCTATCTCGGCACCGAAAAGTTCCTCAACCGGCTGCGCGGCACATACATCTCGGCGCAGCAGTTCCTGCAGTCGCTGAATTTCCCGGTCGATCCCAATGCGATGGTGGCCACACTTGGCGCCGCCAAGCGGCAGATGGTGGAGATCGCGCGCGCCGTCCACCACAATGCCGAAATCATCATCTTCGACGAGCCGACGGCGACGCTGACGCCGGAGGAGAAGCGCCATTTCTTCGCGCTGATCCGGAGGCTCAAGGCGCGCGGCGTTTCCATCGTCTTCATCAGCCATGCGCTGGAAGAAGCGCTGATGATCGCCGACCGCATCACGATTCTGCGCGACGGTGAACTGGTGATTACCGATGACACCTCCGCCTTCGACCGCGACAGGATCGTCGCCGCCATGGTCGGACGTTCGCTGACGGGGCAGATCTACCGCCAGCGCGACGAGGCGAAGCTGCGCAAGGCCGGCAAGAAAGTGCTCTCGGTGCAGGACATCTCGATGAGCAACATCGTGCGCAACAATTCCTTCTCGATCTTCGAGGGCCAGATCACAGGCGTGTTCGGCCTCATCGGCTCGGGCCGCACCGAGACGTTCAAGATCGTGTCGGGCATCTACAAGCGCGATTTCTTGCGCGGCGGCGCGATTGAGCTCGACGACAGGCCGGTGCGCTATCTGGTGCCGAGTGAAGCCGTGGCCGACGGCATCGTCTATGTCACCGAGGACCGGAAGAGCGAAGGCATCTTCGAGACGATGGGCATCGCCGAGAACCTGTTCGGCGGGCTGCTCGCCGCTGGCCGCGAAAAGGCCTGGGTGATCAACCAGCAGGAAATGCGGCAGCTCTCGGCCGAATGGACCAAGACGCTCAACATCAAGGCGATCAACGACAATGCGCGCGTGGTCGAGCTCTCCGGCGGCAACCAGCAAAAGGTGGTGATCGGCAAGGGGCTGGTGCAGCAGCCGCGCATCGTCATCTTCGACGAGCCCACGCGCGGCGTCGATGTCGGCGCCATCGCCGAGATCCACCAGATTATCAACCGGCTGGCCGACGAAGGTCTCGCCGTCGTCGTCATCTCGTCCTACCTGCCGGAGATCATGAACCTGTCGGACCGCATCCTGGTCTGCCGCCAGGGCCGCATCGTCGAGGAGTTCTCGCCGGCGGAGGCGACAGAGGAGAAGATTATGTATGCGGCGGTGCATTAGATTCAGGTGAGGCCGGCCTG
>CCNC01000205.1 GCA_000824845.1 Mesorhizobium sp. ORS 3359
AAGGGGAGAAGGGAAAGCCGCGCTAATGCCCCTCGAACCCGATCAGCGTCCTGACCGGCACGCCGAGCGATTCCAGCTTCTTGCGGCCGCCGAGGTCCGGCAGGTCGATGACGAAACAAGCCGCGACGATGTCGGCGCCGATCTGCCTGAGTAGCCTCACCGCTGCCTCCGCGGTGCCCCCGGTGGCGATCAGGTCGTCGACCACGATCACCTTCTCGCCGGGCGAGACGCCGTCCTTATGCATCTCCATCTCGTCCAGGCCGTATTCGAGGCTGTAGGCGACGCGCACCGTTTCGTAAGGCAGCTTGCCCTTCTTGCGGATCGGCACGAAGCCGGCCGAAAGCTGGTGCGCCACCGCGCCGCCGAGGATAAAGCCGCGCGCCTCGATGCCGGCGATCTTGTCGATCTTCAGCCCGGCATAGGGATGCACCAGTTCGTCGATGGCGCGGCGAAAGGCGCGGGCATCGCCAAGCAGCGTAGTGATGTCGCGAAACAATATGCCGGGCTTGGGGTAATCCGGTATGGTGCGGATGGCCGCAAGCAGCGTGTCTTCGAGGGAGGATTTCATAAGCGGTTGATCCGTTGCCGCACAGTTTTGCCGGCAAGCGGCCGAAAAGAAAAGGGCGCCTGCACGGCGCCCTTGCATTTTTGTGGAAGGCGGCCGCGGCTCAGTGCGCGACGTCGGCCCACACCCTGCGCTTGGTCATGTAGACCAGCGCGCCGAAGAGCAGCAGGAAGATCATGACTCGGAAGCCAGTCTTCTTGCGGTCCTCGAGATGCGGTTCGGCGGCAAACATCAGGAAGGCCGAGACGTCACGGGCATACTGGTCGACAGTCTGCGGCGAGCCGTCGTCATAGGTGACCTGGCCGTCCGAGAGCGGTTTCGGCATCTTCAGCGACACGCCGGACAGGAAGTAGGGATTGTAATGCGTGCCTTCCGGGATCACCATGCCGGCCGGCGGCGTCTGGTCGTAGCCGGTGAGCAGCGAGTGGATGTAGTCCGGGCCGCCCTGCGCATACTGGGTGAAGATGTCGAAGATGAATCGCGGGAAGCCGCGCTCGACGCCGCGCGCCTTGGCGAGCAGCGACATGTCCGGCGGGGCGGCGCCGCCATTGGCGGAAGCCGCGGCCTGCTCGTTCGGGAATGGCGCCGGGAAATGATCCGAGGGCTTGCCGGGACGGTCGAACATGTCGCCGGCGTCGTTCGGGCCGTCATGGATGGTGTATCCGGCGGCCAGCGTCTTGATCTGCGCTTCCGAATAGCCGAGCCCTTCCAGCGTGCGGAACGCCACGAGGTTCATCGAATGGCAGGCCGAGCAGACTTCCTTGTAGACCTTGAGGCCGCGCTGCAGTTGCGCCTTGTCATAGGTGCCGAATGGGCCGGCGAAGCTCCAGCTCATTTCCTTCGGCTCGTTGATCGGGAAATGCGTCGGAGCGGCCGCGTTGTGTTCCTCTTCCGCGGCGATGGCCCCAGCACTTGACATCCAGGTGCCCGCGACCACCAGGCCGAGCAGCGCCAGCGAGGTGAGAATCTTCTTCATACCCAAAATCCCCTCAGATCCTCAGCCTTTGGTTTCCGGCGCGGCGGTCGCGCCTGCCGGATGTCCGCTGCCGCCCTTGTTCTTTTCCAGCACCGCCTCGGTGATCGAGTTCGGCAGCCTGCGCGGCGTCTCGATCAGGCCAAGCACCGGCATGACGATCAGGAAGAAGGCGAAATAGAACAGCGTCGCCATCTGCGCCATGAACACGTAGGCGCCTTCCGCCGGCTGCGAGCCCAGCCATCCAAGCAGGATGGCGTCGGCGACGAACAGCCAGAAGAACAGCTTGTACCACGGACGGTAGACCGCCGAGCGCACCTTGGAGGTGTCGAGCCATGGCACCAGGAACAGCATGGCGATGGCGCCGAACATGCACAGCACGCCGCCGAGCTTGGAGTTGATCGGACCGATGTTGAAGGTGATGGCGCGCAGGATCGCGTAGAACGGCAGGAAGTACCATTCCGGAACGATGTGGGCCGGCGTCTTCAGCGGGTTGGCGACCGTGTAGTTGTCCGGGTGGCCGAGATAGTTCGGCAGGTAGAAGACGAAATAGGCGAAGAAGAACAGGAACACGATCATGCCGAACGCGTCCTTGATGGTCGCGTAGGGCGTGAAGGCGACGGTGTCGGTCTTCGACTTGACCTCGATGCCGGTCGGGTTCGACTGGCCGACCACATGCAGCGCCCAGATGTGCAGCACAACGACGCCGGCGATCATGAACGGCAGCAGGTAATGCAGCGCGAAGAAGCGGTTCAGCGTCGGGTTGTCGACGGCGAAGCCGCCGAGCAGCAATTCCTGGATCCAGTTGCCGACCAGCGGGATGGCGCTGAAGAAGCCGGTGATGACGGTGGCGCCCCAGAAGCTCATCTGACCCCAGGGCAGCACATAGCCCATGAAGCCGGTGGCCATCATCAGCAGGTAGATGATGCAGCCGAGAATCCACAGCAGCTCGCGCGGCGCCTTGTAGGAGCCGTAGAACAGGCCGCGGAAGATGTGGATGTAGACGGCGACGAAGAAGAACGAGGCGCCGTTGGAATGGAGATAGCGCAGGAGCCATCCCGAATTCACGTCGCGCATGATCTTCTCGACCGAATCGAAGGCGAGATTGGTGTCGGACGTGTAGTGCATGGCCAGCACGATGCCGGTCAGGATCTGCGAGACCAGCATGATCGACAGGATGCCGCCGAACGTCCACATGTAGTTGAGGTTGCGCGGCACCGGATAGGCGACGAAGCTGTCATAGATCAGCCGCGGCAACGGCATGCGCGCATCGAACCAGCGCTCGATACCGGTCTTGGGCGTATAGGTCGAGTGTCCCTCGCTCATCGAAATGTCCCCTGCCTCAACCGATAAGGATCTTGGTATCGGAAATGAACTTGAATACCGGGATCGCCATGTTCTCCGGCGCCGGACCTTTGCGGATGCGGCCGGCGGTATCGTATTGCGAGCCATGGCACGGGCAGAACCAGCCGCCGAAATCGCCTTCCTGGCCGAGCGGAATGCAGCCGAGATGGGTGCAGACCTGCACCATCACCATCCAGGCTTCCTTGCCGGGTGTGGTGCGGTTGGCGTCGGTCGCCGGCGCGTCGGACGGCAGGTTGGCATTGCGCGCGATCGGGTCCTTGAGATCGGCGAGATTGACGGCCTCGCCGTCCTTCATTTCCTTTTCGGTGCGGTTGCGCACCACCACCGGCTTGCCGCGCCATTTGACGATCAGCGAGCTGCCCGGCTGCAGCGAGGAGACGTCGACCTCGACCGAAGCGAGAGCCAGCGTCGAGGCATCGGGGCGCATCTGGTCGATGAACGGCCACGCGACGGCTCCCGCGCCGACAACGGCGGCCATGCCGGTGGCTACGTAGAGAAAATCGCGACGGTTGGGATCGTGGATGTCGGTTGCGCTCACGGGTGCCTGATCCTTTCGCCTCTTCCTAACCGGAGGCCGAGCCTTGTCCCCGCTCAATCGCACCTGCCCAACAGCGCATGGCGAACAGGCTAGCGAATTCCTCCGGCATTTGGATTTTCGGTTTATGCGTGCGGCCCGTTTTTGTCCAGCGGGGTGAGGCCACAAGGGCAGATTGTCGCGGGGTGCGTAGCGGCAGTGGCTGGCGTGCCGTCGCCATGCTGCCGGGCGGGGTGAAAACTGCCGGAAATCCGGGGCGAGATCGGGTCGGTGTTCGCCTCGACATCGGCTCCTGGCCCGGTCTATTCTGTCGCCATGGCGCATGTCATTGAACGCGACAGCTGGGCCGAATCCCCCGACCGCTGGAAGGGCGAGTTGCAATGCGGCCAGTTCGGCGCCAACTCCTGTCTGATCTTCAACTATCAGGAAAGGATCGGCGGCGGCCCGCGCCTGCACAAGCACCCCTATGCGGAGATCTTCGTCATTCGTTCTGGTACCGGCCTGTTCAAGATCGGCGACCAGGAAATCAAGGCCACCGCCGGCCAGATCCTGATCGTGCCCCCCGACACGCCGCACAAATTCACCAATCTCGGCCCCGGTCCGCTCGAAAGCACCGACATCCACGAGAACGGCCACTTCATCACGGAATGGCTGGAATAGCGGTTCAGAGCAATTCCAGGAAAAGTCTGAGCAGTTTTCCGTCCGGTATTGCGTAAAATAAGGAGATAGAGCGGTTCGCCTTTTCCGTGAAACGGTGAACCGCTCTAGGTGTGAGCTTTCAGGAGGTTGTTC
>CCNC01000206.1 GCA_000824845.1 Mesorhizobium sp. ORS 3359
GACCGTGTGACCTACGAGGGTCCGGAAGCCAACTCCGATGCTGATACGACGCTGATGCTTGGGCTTATCCTTCATGAGCTTGCCACCAATGCCGCCAAGTACGGCGCACTGTCCACGGATGGCGGCCAGGTGATCGTGAGTTGGGAGCGCCGCGGCGAGCTGATCCACATGCGTTGGCTGGAAAAGGACGGTCCGATCGTGTCGCCCCCGAACAGACAGGGAGCCGGCACCCGGTTGCTGGAGAGCGCTTTCCGCGGCGATGGAGGCGTCACTTGGCTTCCCCGGCCAGAAGGCGTCGTGGTCAATATTGTGTTCAGGGCGGCCGATAAGGCACTTTCAAGGATCGATGGTGTTTGAGATCGTTGCGTGAGATGCCTTGGGCCGTCGCGCTAATCCTCTTCCTTCACGATGTCGGCAATCTTGGAAGCGAGCCTTTCCATCGCGAACGGCTTCGTCAACACATGCATGCCCGGAGCGAGGTGGCCATTACCAACGGCGGCATTCTCCGCGTAACCGGTGATGAACAGTACCTTGAGTTTTGGCTTGGTCTGCCGCATGGCATCGGCGAGTTGCCGCCCGTTGATGCCCCCGGGCAGCCCGACGTCCGTGATTAAGAGATCGATCTTGTCCTCACCTTGCACAGCCTTCAAAGCTGTCGCCCCGTCGGCAGCTTCGATCATCCTGTAGCCGAGGTCGCCCAGGACTTCGGAGATGAGCATCCTGATCAAGGGCTCGTCATCCACGACCAGTATAGTCCCGCCTTCGCCTGACAACTGGGTATCCTCGATCTGCGGTTGCTCATTCTGTTGCGGGCTAAGCCAATGGCGCGGCAAATATAGAGCAACTGTCGTGCCCTTGCCCATCTCCGTGTAAATTCGAACTTGCCCGCCCGACTGCCGAACAAAGCCATATATCATTGAAAGACCGAGGCCGGTTCCATGCCCGGTAGGCTTTGTGGTGAAGAAGGGATAGAAAGCGCGGGCCGCGACGTCCGGCGCCATGCCGGTGCCGGTATCGGTGACGCTGACAAGAACATACTGACCAGGACGCATGTCGCGCTCCTTGCCGATGCGGTCGTCCACCCACATGTTGGCTGTTTCGATAGTGAGCCGCCCACC
>CCNC01000207.1 GCA_000824845.1 Mesorhizobium sp. ORS 3359
TCCATTTTCTGGGCCTGGAACAACTGTTCTCGAGACTGCTCGAGCTCCCGCTGCGCGGCTAATCGTTCCGTCAAGTCGCGGGTGACCTTGGCAAAGCCGACCAATTGACCATTGTCGTCATGAATGGCGTCGATGATCACATTCGCCCAGAATTTGGATCCGTCCTTTCTGACCCGCCAGCCCTCTGCCTCGTAACGCCCCTCTTTGGCGGCCGCCTCCAGGACACGGCCTGGGGCGCCGGCCTCCCTGTCTTCCGGCGTGTAGAAGATTGAGAAATGCTGGCCGAGTAT
>CCNC01000208.1 GCA_000824845.1 Mesorhizobium sp. ORS 3359
GAACCTTCCCTCTCTTGCAGCTATCTTCAGCGCCGTTTCCGGCACGCCTGCGGCACGGTCCTCTTCCGTGTAGAACAGCGAAAAATGTCTGCCGATGATCTCATCTGCGCTGTAGCCCTTGATGCGGGCTGCGCCGGGATTCCAGCTTTGAATCCTACCCTCCTTGTCGAGCATGAAAATTGCATAATCGACCACGCTCTGAATCAGGCGATCGGCGCTATTGGAGATCTGCAAAGTAATGTCCTTGTTCGGAGGATTGATCGTGGCCACCGCGCAGCACAAACGCCCCAGATAGGCCTCGGTTGCGTTCGTTTAATGGTGAGCCTCACAAGATCCGGCAGTCACGCCGCCTCAGAGCCGAATTTGTGTGGAAAAGGGCGGTCCGCCCGTGCAGCCCGTTGCAAGACCTGGAGTCGGCACCTGATTGGGCGAAAGCGCACTCCGGGACGTTGGGAGCATTAGTTGGGTTGCCAGGCCAGACGGCGTCATGGAGATTGTATTCAGAGCGGTCTTCTAGAATCGATGACATTTGCGAAATAGTCGCCGAATGCTAGGGAGCCGGGACGTCCTATCGCCGCTTGCTAACGCTCCCTGCCCACAAGTTGCGTTTGGCAACGCGGGCTTCTTGCTCCTCGGCAAGGTATCGAGTGTCGGCCACCGCCAATCCGTGTTTCACCAGGTCCCGTCCGAGATCGATGCCTCCCACGAAACACACGCCGACGTCATCGTTATAATCGTCCTTGCCTTCGATGATGCAGGATACATCGCCGGAGGCGATGAGATGTTGAATGTGGTCACGCGCATACTTGCCGCAAGGCCAGATTTTGCCAGCAGCATCGAAACACGCCTGCGAAAGTTCGGGGGCATCAAAACCGAGCAATTGAATTCGTTTTTTGTCGTGCCACAGCGTGTCGCCGTCCTCAGCAGACCAATGCTCTCCTGCGGACACCGGGCCACAGCTGAACACGAAGGCAAGGGTGAGGATCAACCTACACATGGCCGTGCTAAACGCACACCCCTACGGCAGTGGCACGGGTGTGTCGGCGAGCGTTCTGAGATAGGCGATCACGTTCAGCCGATCGGCCTCTTCAGGCACGCCGCGAACATCCATGTTGACGCCAGGCGTCGTCAGCGTGGGACCGGCGAGGAAGATGTTCAAGTCCTCGTAGGTCCAGTTGCCCTCCCAGCCCAGCAGGGTCTTGGAGTAACGCTCGAACTCCGTCGATGCCTTGTCCCGTCCGACGACGTTCCAAAGGTTCGGCCCGATGGTAGGAAGTTCCTTTGGCCGCACGACGTGGCAGGGGGCGCAGGTGCTTTTAAAGAAGGCCCCGCCTTTGACGGGATCGCCTTTCGCAAGCCGGGCGGAAATCGGCTTCGGCTTCAGGATGACGACACCATGCTCCAATAGGTAGGCGGCGATGTCCTCATGATCGTCGTGCTTTGCGAGATGATACGCCGTGATGATGCCCGGCCGTTGGCTGGGATCACCCTGGACCCAGATAGCGTTGACTTCAGCGCCGGCCTCGACCAGCGCCTTGACACAGTCGAGGCAGCCATTGGCGACAGCGAGGGTCAGCATCGGTTCACCCCGCGTCCTGCCGTTGGCGTCGGCACCATGCGCCACCAACAGCCTAACCATGTCGGCTGCGCTCTTCAGCACGGCCACTGTTATCGGCCGGCCGAGCTTCGCCTCCTTGTTCACATCGGCACCGCGTTTGATCAGTAGCGCGGCTGCATCGACGTGGCCGCCGCGCACCGCCAAGAACAGCGGTGTTGCCCCCTTCTCCTGCTCCTCGATGTCAGCGCCTGCATCGAGTGCCGTCCTAATTGCGTTGAGGTCTCCGCTCTGGGCCGCGTCGTGGAGCGCACCGCCATGCGCTGTTGTGACGGCACACAGCAAGAGTAAGAAGCTTGTGAATAAGCCCCGCATTCTGCATCCCTCCGCCGAAAAGGAGAAAGATATACCCGACAGCGGCTCGCTTCCAGAATATATTAGCGAAGTCTAATGGCGCATAGTGACGTTGACGAACATCAGTTGCCGTTGAGGGCGGCCCCAATCGATGCTTGCGGTCGGGATAGGGAAGGAGACGTGCCTTGCCGGCGTGATCGCCACGGCCGCGGCACTTGAGGGAAGTGCGGCTTTGGCCCACGGCCCGGATGGGAATTGGGGCTATCCACCAGCTTCCTGCCACGGCGACCCGCTCACTGGCGACTGCGGGAAAATTCCCAGTTCAACCGTGACGCCCCGGCCCGATGGCTACGTGGTTATCCTACGACCGGGCGACCATCAAAGAGTCACTCATCAGAACCGGTGCTTCGTGCCGTACGATGCCGTCATTCCGTCCGGGGATGGTAACTTCCACATCTGCCTACATCCCACGGAAGAAGACGAAAACTGCTTCTTCGCACCACCCGATGCAATGTGAATGTTCATCTATCTTAGCGCGATTCAACCTGTCCCCGGCGGGCGAAAAAGCACGTCCACCGAGAGCGCTATCGGCCTGGCACCTGACCGATCATGTTGCAATCGACCGTGGGGCCGGAACGCTCGATGTACGTGGCGTAGATCACCTGATCCGTGTTCATGGAGATTTCACGAACCAGCTTCCGACGAACCGCGGTGGCGAACATCGCGGCGTCGCTGACGCCGATTGCAAATGCGTCCGGTCCGCCGATAACGCAGCGTTCGAAATAGGATTGCAGGCTGGAGGGGTCGTACCGCGCAAACCCATCGGCCTCGCCAATGCGGGGTAGTGCGATAGGCAGCCCGTTGATCGTCACACCTTCAGCGAGAAGAAACTGCCGGACGGGGTCAATGAGTGCTCCGGCATTGTTGGGTCCGTCGCCGGATACGTCAATAACACGGCGCGGGCTGCGCAAGCCGCTCTTTGCGAACAGTCCATTCGCGGCCTGCAACGCGCCGGAAATCGACGTTGCTCGACCTTCGGTCAACGACAGAGCCGCCAGCCTGTCCGCCAAAGTCAGAGCGTCCTCGCGGCTTTCGACAATTGTCCACGGCACGATGACGGTTTGCTGATTTGGTCCAGCCCACTCCAGATAAAGCACTGCGATCCTTCCCAGTTCTCCTGCCCTGATTGCCATGGCGATGTCCGCGTGGCGGAAAGCATCGACATAGCCATCGCGCTGCAGTTTTTGCTCGATTCTGCTCATCGATGGCGAGACGTCCACGGCAAGAATCAATTGCAAATCGACTTCAGCCAGGCCGCCGGCGGGACGGTCCGTCGAGTGAGCCTCTGGCGCTGTTGCGAATGCCAGGCTGAGCAGGAAGGCGCGAGTGAACCGCAGCACTGGTCGTGCACCCAAGCTCCCAGCAATCCGTACTAAGCCGTCCATGGCGAACCCTCTCCTGGCAATGGAATTGTGGAATTGTGGAATTGTCGGTCCGGGGCATTTGCCAAGTCACGAACGGCTTACGATCATTCGCCGAAATCCGTGCTCCCGGCACGGTCTGGATATGATCAATCTTCGCAGCGCGAACCGTGCTAGTATGGGACTGCGGCTTCGTGCTTGAGGGGAACCGGCTTGAATAGCTCGCCGCCCACAACGTTCGTGCTCAACGGCGTGACCGCCGACGTGAGCAGGGAGACCTTGCGCGACCAGTTCAACAGGACAATAGCAGTTCGCCACCAGACCTTCGCGGTACTTCGCCACCTTCTGCAGAACGCTGATCGCGTTATCACCAAGGACGAGCTGATGAAGGCGGTCTGGAATGGGCTAGCCGTCACCGACGACAGCCTGGTCCAATGCATTCACGAGATCCGTGCGGCGCTCAACGACAGTCGCCAGGCCGTCGTGCAGACCGTGCCGAGGCGCGGTTACAGATTGGTCCTCGCCTCAAATTCCGGACCGAGAATGGCCACCATTCTGGCAGCCGAATTGGCCGCTGAGAGCCGGCCGCCCCGCAAGGATGAGCGGGGCATTGCCGCATCCAACCGAGCGTGCAGGCAGATCTTCGATCGGCTGCTGATACAACATGCAGGTCGTGTGTTCGCGAACGTCGAAGAGACGGTCTTCGCGGAGTTTACTGGCCCTGTCGAGGCGCTGCGGTGTGCGAGCGAGATCCAGCATGAGGTCGATAGACGGAACCGCGAGGTTCCCGAGACAAAGCGGCTGCGCTTCCGCATCAGCGTTGACCTCGGCTACGTCGTCGCCGAGGGCGACTGCCTCAAGGGCGATGCGGTCGGAGTCGCAGCTCATCTTCAAACCTTGTCACGCCCGGGCGGGATTTGCATCACGGAAGCGGTCCGCGCCCAGGCTGAGGACCGCCTCTCGCTCGAATTCATCGATCTCGGCGAGCACAAACTGAAGGATGTCGCTCGTGCCTTGCGCGTCTACCGCGTATGTCTTGCGTCCGAGGAGCCGGTCAGGTCGCCATATCGCGGTCTCGATGCCTTCGAATTCGAAGATGCCGATCTATTCTTCGGCCGAGCGCGGGCGATTGCGGCCTGCACTGCCAGACTGGAGCAGCAGGCAGCAAGCGGCACGGCATTCCTGCTCATCTACGGAATGAGCGGTTGTGGCAAGTCTTCCCTTCTGCGCGCTGGCCTGCTGCCGTCATTGACGCGACCTGGAGCCGTGGCAGGCATATCCTTGTGGCGCCGCTGCCTGATCCGCCTCTCCGAAGGACCGGATGCATTCGCTGTGTTGGCTGCGGCGCTGCTTCACGACGCTGCTGTGCCGGAGCTGTCCTCAGAAGCAACAGCCGCGGAGTTTGCTAGACTCTGCAGGAACACGCCGGATCGAGCCCTGGCGATGGTCCGACAGGCACTTCGCAAGGCCGCCGGGCCGGCCCGCTCGCAGATCAGACTGCTTGTGGTCATCGATCAGCTGGAGGAGCTGTTCACGACGGAGAAGCAGCCGGCGACGCGCGAGGCCCTTGTGCGGTTCATGGCGGTGCTGACCGCGAGCGGACTGGTCTGGGTGATAGCGGCGATCCGTTCGGACTTCTTTCACCGCTGCGGCGAGGTTCAGGGTTTCTCGGCGCTCAAGGACGGCCTCGCCAGCTACGAACTTCTGCCACCAACCGGCCCAGAGATCGCGCAGATGATCCGCGAACCTGCGGTCGTGGCGGGGCTCCGCTTCGAGGAGAGTGCCGAGTTGGGGCGGCTCGATGACGTGCTGCAGGCGGCAGCAACTGCCGATCCCGGATCATTGCCGCTTCTCGAGTTTGTCCTCGACGCGTTGTACCAAGCCAGTTGCGACCGACGCGTTCTCACCTTTGCGCATTATCGTGCGCTTGGCGGGCTCGAAGGCGCAATCGCGCGCCGCGCCGACGAAGTCCTGGACTCGCTGGCGCCCGGTATCCAGGAGGCCTTGCCCGCGGTGCTGCGCGCACTCACCACGGCGAACCTGGGCGATGAAACAGTCACGGCGCGCGCGGCCCTGTATACCGAAGTTGCGGGCACTCCCGCGCGATCGGCCCTCGTCAGGGCCCTGATCGACGCGCGGCTCCTTGTCAGCGACGAGGACGCCGCAGGGCAGGTTTTCGTCCGTCTAGCACATGAAGCACTGTTGAGCCGTTGGCCGCGCGCCAGTGACATTGTGAATGCAAACCGGAACTTTCTCGCGACGCGCGAACGCCTGCGGGCCGACGCCCACCGATGGCACCTGGAAAGCAGGAATCGAGAGCTTCTCCTTCCGTCCGGCAAACGTCTGGCGGAGGGCGAAGAGTTGATGCTGTCAAGGCGGGAGGAGGTCGACGATGCCGTCCTTGAATACATCGAGGAGTCCTTGCGCGCCCATCGGCAGCAGGAGGAGAAGGATCGTCAGGCACAGCTAGCGCTGGTGGCGGCCGCCGAAGAGGCAAAACGTGAGCGCCTGGAGCGCGAGGCTGAGCGCCGGAGCCTAGCGGCTGCCGCAGCGAACCGCCTTGCCCGACGGACACGGAACGCCGCTGTTGTGGCAATAATGCTCGCTGTCATGGCGGGTGCAGGCGCACTGCTCGCCTTCAAAGCGCGAGAGGAAGCAAGGGGCCAACGCGATCAGGCGCTGCGCAATCAGTTCCTTTCGCTCTCGTTCCTTTCGGAGCGGTCCGCCGCGGCAGGCAACACCGAGGCTGCGATCCGGTTGGCGCTTGAGGCACTACCCTCGAAAGAGCAACCCGAGCGGCCATATCTCTTTGAGGCGGAGGCAGCTCTCTACAAGGCTCTCCTGGCGCACCGGCAGATCAAAATTCTTCGCCCTGGCGGCGGTGTGGCGGATGCGGCATTCAATCGTAGAGGTGATCGCATCGTCACCGCATCCTACAACAAAACCGCAGTCGTCTGGGACATCGCCACCGGTGCCGAAACTGCAATTCTAAAGGGTCATGAAGGAGCAGTGGAGAGGGCCGAATTCAGCCCTGACAGCAGCCGTATCCTGACGGCCGCGAGGGACGGCACTGCACGTCTCTGGGACGCCGTCTCGGGAGAGCAGCTCTATATCCTGCGGCCGGTAGGCAATTACCCGACGGCAATCTTCAGCCCGGATGGCACCCGGGTGCTGACGGCGGGGGAGAACAGCGATGCAACGCTCTGGGATGCTCGGACCGGAAAGAAGATCGTGGCTGTAAGCAGCGACGCATATACGCGTGCCGCTTTCAGTTCAGACGGCCGCAGCTTCGCGACGGCAGGCAAGCATTTTGTCTCTATCTGGAATACCGCGGACGGCGCGCTGACGCAGTCGATCCGAGTGACCTCCTGGCCATACACCCTGGCGTTCAGCCCTGACGGAAGCCGGATGCTGGCCGGCCCTTGGGGTTGGCATTCAGATCGTGACACTTCCAGCCTTTTCGATTTGTCGAGGGGAACGGAGATCGCAAAGTTCGCCGGCGGCAAGAGCGATACGCAATTGAACGGCGTGATTTTCAGCCACGGGGGTCAACGGATCGCCACGGTATCACTGGATGGCACTGCCCGGATTTGGGATGGAGCGTTGGGAACGCTGGATGAAGTGCTCGGCCAAGAGGTTTCGGGGTTGAAGCCTGACATCGATACAGATGAACGCGATGTGGAGATGAACGGTGCCTTCTCACAAGACGACCGCTTCCTTGCGACCGCGTCGATCAATGGGCCGATCCGCATCTGGGACGCTGAACGCGCGTCGATGGTGACGACGATCGCCGGTCATGATTCCTTGGTCGAGCATCTGGAATTCAGTCCGGTCGACAGCAACATTCTTCTCACTGCTTCACACGATGGCACCGCTCGGCTGTGGGATGTCGACGGCGCCTTGACGACCGTGCTCTCACATGACCATCGGCCGACTTTCGCGGTCTTCAGTCCCGACAACGTCCACCTGCTGACCGGCGGCGGCGACAGTGCGGCTCACCTGTGGGATGTCGTGAGCGGGCGCGAGACAATCCGCCTCGATACCCATGAGATCATTCAAAACGCGACGTTCAGCCCAGATGGGAGGCGCGTCGCAACCGCATCTCTTGAGGGCGTGGTTCGGATTTTTAACGTGGCCACGGGACACCAGACCGCCCAGTTCCGATCAGATGCCGGACTGATCCAGATCCAATTTGGTCGCGATGGCAAATCGCTTGCTTGCGCTTGGATCAACGGTACCGCCCAACTGTGGGACGCGACGACAGGCACGAAGCTGGCCGTCATCAATACAAGCAGCAATCTGCCGCAAGCCGTTCTTAGCCCTGACGGACATCTGATCCTCTCGGCCAGGGAAGACAATGTGGCACGCCTCCTGACGACCAGCGGAGCCGAACTCCGTGCTCTGGTTGGACATCAGGATCGCATCACGGCAGCGGCTTTCAACCCGGACAGTCAACTGGCAGCAACGGGATCGCTCGACCACACGGCCCGAATTTGGTCGACCACGGAGGGCACAAGCGTCAGAACGCTGGAGGGACATACCGGCGCGGTGACGGCGGTCGCCTTCAGTCCCGATGGCCAGTGGTTGCTAACCGCGTCGCGCGATGGAACCGCCCGGATCTGGGGCGTCGCAGGCGGTCTGGAAAAGGTGCTCAGGGGCCACAGCGGCGCGCTGGACAGCGCCGAGTTCAGCCCCAATGGCCTGTATGTCGTGACCGCATCGACCGAGGATCGAACGGTGCGGTTATGGGCGGCGCAATCAGGTCGCCAGATTGCCGTCCTTGAGAACCAGGACGATGCAACCTTTCGACCGGGATTTACACGCGCGGCTTTCAGCGCCGACGGCACCCATGTCGCGATCGTTTCGGGCGAAAAGAAAGTCAGCATCGTTCGCCTCTTCCAGACACCCAAGGAGCTTATTGACTTTGCCATCCGTACCGTCCCTCGCGAACTCACGCCATGCGAGCGGCGGAGCTTTTTCCTTCCTGAAGACCCCGCACACGGCGCTTGTCCGGAATGAGGTCGACAACGATCAGACTTTGCCCCTTGGGCCGGCTGCACGAACCGCCTACCGTCCAGCCCAAAGTGATGACCGAGGAGATCGACCGTGGAGTCAGAGGGCGCGGCGCATAATCGTGATTATTGGGATTTGTTGTCCGCCGGATTAGCGCTCGGGTCCGACCACGATCGCCAGAAATTCACTTGGGATGTCTGCTTTTGGAAGCGGCGGAGGCGACCTTGGCGGCTGCTATGCTGAAGGGTTTCGGGTGCCGTCAGGCGTACAAAAGCCTCTCATGCAGGAACCCGCGGGCAGCGGGCGGTGAGCTATGGGGATTTGTGTTTCGAGGTGTGCCAGCGGCTGTCGCGAACGTCCGCGCGCGGTGCTATCAGCGCGTTGAGGAAGCAGCTTTCCGGCCGGATCGGGAAGCCTGTCGCTATGACGACGGTGTGGTTCGGGTACCGGGAGACCGGCGCCACAGCGAAGCGCACATGTGTTTCCGTTGACCAGCGCCGACGCAGCGCGGTCGCGTGGCCAAACGGGCCATGCCGGGTCATGGGGCGGTCTCCCGGTTCGTCGTCCGTGCGCCCGGCGGTCCGCGCGGCTGCCTGCAGCGCTCGAACACCTCGATGACGATCATGCGTCCGCCGCAACACGGGCACGGCGGGCGGAAGTGGTCCGGTTCCGCCGGCGGATCGTTCGTAACGGGAGGCGCGGCCGCCAGCAGTTCGCGGGCGAGCGCGAGGCTCGTTTTGCGAGAGCCGCCCGCGAGCAGGCCGTAGTGGCGGATGCGATGGAAGCCGCGCGGCAGGACGTGGAGAAGGAACCGGCGGATGAACTCGTCGGTGGCGAGCGTCATGACCTGCCGCCGGTCGGCGTCAGGGCGACGATAATCCTTGTAGCGGAAGGTAACCCCGTTCTCGTCGAAGCAGATCAGGCGGCGGTTCGAGATCGCGACCCGGTGCGTGTAGCGCGACAGATAGGCGAGCACCGCCTCCGGACCGGCGAAGGGCGGCTTGGCGTAGACCACCCAGCGCTTCTTCCTGATGGGAGCCAGGTGGCGTAGGAACGCCCGTCGCTCGGCGAGGTGCGCGATCGATCCGAAGAAGGCGAGCCGCCCAGCGTCGTGCAGCGTGAGCAGCCGGGTGAGGAACAGGCGGCGGAAGAGCTTGCCGAGCACCTTCACCGGAAGAAGGAAGGCCGGGCGCGACGATACCCAGCGCGTCCCGTCGAGCGCGATGCCACCGCCCGGCACGATCATGTGGACATGGGGATGGTGCGTTATTGCCGAGCCCCATGTGTGGAGCACGGCAGTGATGCCGATGCGTGCGCCGAGATGCTGGGGGTCCGCGGCTATCGTCAGCATCGTCTCCGATGCCGCGCGGAACAGCAGGTCGTAGACCAGCGCCTTGTTGTGGAAGGCGACGTCGGCGATCTCGGCGGGCAGCGTGAACACGACGTGGAAGTAGCCGACCGGCAGCAGGTCGGCCTGGCGTTCGGCCAACCATGTCCGCGCCGCCGCGCCCTGGCACTTCGGACAATGCCGGTTGCGGCAACTGTTGTAGGCGATACGCCACTGGCCGCAGTCCTCGCAGGCCTCGACGTGACCGCCAAGGACTGCGGTGCGGCAGTTCTCGATCGCCGACATCACCTTGAGCTGGGTGAGGCTCAGGTGTCCGGCATGGGCGGCCCGGTAGGCAGGACCGGCAGCACGGAAGATATCGGCGACCTCCAGATCCGCGCGCACCCGCTCAGTCGGGCGGCGTCTTGCCTTCCATCAGCGCCATCAATCGGTCGAGCGGCCCGGCGACCGCGTGGATCGTCCGGGTCGAGACCTTGGTGTAGAGTGCGGTCGTATCGAGTTTGCTGTGTCCGAGCAGCACCTGGATGACGCGGATGTCGACATCCTGCTCGAGCAGGTGGGTGGCGAAGCTGTGCCGCAGCGTGTGCGGGCTGACGCGCTTGCGGATGCCGGCGACTTCGGCGGCTTCCTGAACCGCGCGATGGAGTTGCCGCGACGAGATCGGATCGGTGCAACTGCGCCCCGGGAACAGCCAGCCATGCGGGAGCATCACCCCGCGTCGCTTACCTTCGCGCCACCACAGCCGCAGCAGTTCAAGAAGCTGCGGTGAGAGCATCGCGTTGCGGTCCTTGCGGCCCTTGCCCTGTTCGACGCGGAGCAGCATGCGTGTCGAGTCGACGTCGTCGACCTTGAGATGCGAGACCTCGGAGACGCGCAGGCCCGCGCCATAGGCGACACCGAGCGCGGCCTTGTACTTGATGCCCGGTGCTGCTTCGAGCAGCCGCGCCGCTTCCTCCACGCTCAGCACGTCCGGCAGCTTGCGTGGATGTCGCATGATCACCAGCACACGTGCCAGATCCCGCCGCTTCAGCGTCACCAGGAACAGGAACCGCAACGCCGAGACCGCGCCGTTGATGGTCGCAGGCCCGACGCCGTTCTCATGCTGATACAACTGGAAGCGACGGATGTCCTCGGGCGTCGCAGTATCGGGAGAGCGTCGGAGGAAGGCTGCGAAACGCCGGACGTGACGAACGTAGTCCTGCTGGGTGTGGGCGCCCAGACCTCGCATGAGCATGTCGTGGAGCATGCGCTGGCGAAGCGGCGAGATCGGTGCATCGGTCGACAGAGTATCCATGGCAAGTTCCTCTCGTTGAAGGAACTCCATGGTCAGATCGCAGCTTCTACCTGCTCAAGACCAATGCCTGTCGCGCCATCTCAGAACGAGGCGCCCCTCCCGCGAAGCGGGTTCGTGCATGAGGCGCAAGTTGGTCACGGCTGCACTCCTGAAGTGGAGCCGTGCCTGATCAAACCTCAGTTGCCGCGGAAAGTTCGAGAGCAGCCTCGACATCGACACCCAGGTAGCGGACCGTATTCTCGATCTTGGTCTGGCGAGCAAAATCTAGATGGCTCGCAGATTTCCCGTCGCTTTGTAGCCAATCGAGGCCTTGGTGCGACGCAGGGAATGGGTTCCGTATTCCTCTGGTCGAATTCCGACCGCCTCGACCCATTCGTCGATGAGACGGGCATACTGCCTTGTGCTTATATGAGCCCTTGGATCGATCCTGCTCGGGAACGCATAGTCATCGACTTACCGCCGCGTCGCTCCAACCATGCCAGAAGGCTGGAGCGTACATCGCTCATCAACTCGAACTGAACAGGTCGGCCAGTCTTCTGTAGGACGACCATCGCGCGAGTTCGGATTTCCGGTCCTATCACGAGGTTGCCGATTTTGATCTTGACGAGATCGCAGCCGCGCAACTTGCTGTCGATGGCCAGATCGAAGAGCGCTCTGTCTCGCAGACGCCGCTCTCGATCGAGAAAGAAGCGTATCGCCCATATCTGTCGAGGTTTCAGCGGTCGTTTCGTTCCGACTTTCTTGCCTGCATTCCACGCCGGGCGGTCGGAGGTGGTCAGGTCGTAGCAAGAGTGTCCCAATTTCGTTTCTCCTTCGGCCATGATTGGCCACCAGAGAAACGCCCCGAGACTGTTGCGGGGCCGAGAGCAGAAGGGCCGCTACAGGGGAGACTGCTGCATAATCGAGACTCAAGCGGTAACGATCCATGCTGACGCCAGCTCCCGTCTCGCACGGCTTTAAGCCGCGATGATCCAAATCTTCCTCCGTGCCGTAGAACCAACAGAGCTAGCAGAAAGCGGAGAACGGGACGATGCAAGGTACGATTGCATTCCTATGTGCCCTGTTACTGGCATCAGTTGCCCTAGCCGATCCATTCTCGGATAGCCGCGGCGTATGGATGCGCGACGACGGCAATGCCAAGGTCTCGATCGCGCCATGCGGACAACAATTGTGCGCAACCAATTTGTGGATCCGCGACACCAGCAAGGGCGAGCAGCCCGGCGACAAGCTCATTATGACGCTGAAACCGACATCACAAGGCACGTTGGCAGGTAAAGCTTACGACCCTAAACGAAACAGCACCTACTCAATGACGTTCAAGGTCACGAATGGCGGCCTCACCACGCGGGGCTGCATAGCCGCCGGCCTGATTTGCAGAAACGTGCGCTGGACTCCGGCGAAATGACCGGCGAGAGGCAATGAGCGGAGAAACCCACGCGCCCACCATTGTGTTGTTCCGGCGCGATCTTCGCGTCGATGACAACGCCGCACTCGCAGCGGCGGCTTATCGGGGCGCTCCGGTCGTGGCCCTCTATGTCCTCGACGAGGAAGACGAGCGTACCCGGGCCATGGGTGCGGCCAGTCGGTGGTGGCTGCATCATTCGCTAGCAGCTCTCGGCCATCGGCTTGGGCACGCTGGCGCTAGACTCTGCCTGACCCGCGGACCGACCCGCGAGGTTGTCGCCAAGGCGATTGCCGCCAGCGGCGCGGATTGCGTGTTCTGGAACCGGCGGTACGACCCGGCAGACGTGGCAGTCGATGCCGGACTGAAGGCCGAGCTACGCAAGAAAGGCCTTACGGCGCAGAGCTTCGAGGGCGCGCTGTTGCATGAACCTTCGCTTCTCAAGACCGGTTCAGGCGGGTTCTACAAAGTCTACACTCCATTCTGGAAGGCGATGGTGGACAAGGCGCATGTTCGCGATCCCATCGACCCTCCGGGATCGATCGACGGATGGCGAGGGGAACTGGACCATCTGCGCTTGAACGCGCTTGAGCTGCTGCCGACCAAACCCGACTGGGCACAAGGTCTGCGCGAAACCTGGAGACCCGGAGAAGAAGGCGCGCATGTCAGGCTTCGCGAGTTCATCGAGCATGGTCTGGCTCACTATGAGCGCCAACGCGACTTTCCGAGCCAGCTATCAACATCTCGGTTATCTCCGCACCTGGCATTCGGCGAGATTACGCCGTTTCAGATCTTGGCCCACCTGCGCAGGTCGAAAAGCTTGGGCGCTTCGAAGTTCCGCTCGGAGATCGGCTGGAGAGAATTCTCCTATCATCTGCTGTTTCACAATGCCGATCTTGCCAAATCCAACTTCCGGCCGGAATTCGATGCGATGTCGTGGCGGGACGACAAGCAGGCACTTCGGAGTTGGCAGCGCGGTCTAACGGGCTACCCGATTGTCGATGCCGGCATGCGCGAGTTGTGGCACACGGGCTGGATGCACAACCGCGTGCGCATGATCGTGGCGTCCGTTCTCATCAAGGATCTGATGATCGACTGGCGGCATGGTGAAAAGTGGTTCTGGGACACGCTGGTCGACGCGGATGCCGCCAACAACCCGGCAAGCTGGCAGTGGGTGGCCGGATCCGGAGCTGATGCCGCACCCTATTTTCGCATTTTCAATCCAGTCTTGCAGGGCGAAAAATTCGACCCTCAGGGCGAATATGTCCGTCGCCACATCCCGGAAATCGGCGCATTGCCCGACCGCTACATTCATCGGCCATGGGAAGCTCCCGCCGCGCTGCTGAAAGACAACAACATCGAGCTCGGCAAGACCTACCCAAAGCCGATTGTAGACCATGGCGCGGCACGAGACAGGGCATTGATCCTCTATCAGTCAATAAAGGCTGGGGTCAGAGTCTCAACCGGCGACAGGAAGGTTTCGTGATGCCATACGCCGTAGCTTACGTGACCACCCTTGTCACATTCCTGGCCATCGATGCGGTTTGGTTGATGACCATGTCGCAGCGCCTCTACCGCCGTTATCTCGGCGACATACTCGTCGACAGCTTCAATCCTGCACCCGCAGCATTGTTTTACCTGATCTACATCGCGGGGATCATCTTCTTCGCGACAACGCCGGCGTTCTCGGCTGGAAAATGGACAACCGCCGCGCTCAATGGAGCGCTCTACGGGTTCTTCGCCTACGCCACTTATGACCTCACCAATCAAGCCACGATCCGCGGCTGGCCGACGATCATCACGGTGGCCGATATCTGCTGGGGTTCGCTGCTCAGTGCAGTCGCCGCCAGTGTTGGCTTCCTGCTGACCCGCTACTTGCTGCGCGGCGCCTGACCGCCACGCTCCTCCGAGGCGGCCATCACGCCGGACAACAACAGGCCAATGAAGACGATCAGCGTCGCGGCGCTCACGGCATTGAGGCCGACCATGGCGCTGTTGTCGGCCGCGGTGAAGCTAGCCAGCGGCGCACCGAAAAAGCGGGCCGGGATGAAATGGGCCGCGGCGCTCAGCGCTATGACTACGAGCCCGGTCGCCCGCTCCGAGGGCCTGAACAGCGCGGCGCCGATCAGCGCGCATGGAACCAGGAAGATCTCCACGCCCGAGCCGACACCGAACGCCTTGGTGCTTACGATGCCGTTGGCAACGCCCGTCAAAGCTAGCAAAACGCGCGCGGCGAGCGGATGGCATTTTGCGACGGCCGGAACGGCGAGGAAGAAGGGCGTAGAGAAGAAGGTGAGAAAAGACGGCGCAATCTTGTCGGCTCCGACAGCGGCCCAGAGATACAGTGGATAGAAGGGCTGGTTCCAGGCGACGACCAGCGCGATCCAGTTGGCCGCGCTGGCCATAGGGTCGTCATGCGCCGCATAAGCGGCGACACGGCGCCACAGTCGCCGAAGGCGATCCATGTCAGCCGGCCGGCCGCAGCAGATAGTGGCTGACGCCCCATTCCTTGCCGCCAGCATGGCCGAACAGGCCTTCGGTAGCCAGATAGAAGAGCCGCCAGCGCCGGCGCCATAGCGCTGCGTCCGGTCCGTAGACATCGGCGAGGATTTGGTCGATGCGCCCACGGTTCTCGTCGAAGCGCTCCAGCCATTGCCGCGCCGTGCGCGCATAGTGCAGGCCGTTCCACCGCCAGTCGCGCTCTACGCTGAAGCAGTCAGGGAAATGCCCGATCAACCCGTGACTCGGCATGATGCCGCCAGTAAAGAAATGCCGCGCGATCCAGTCTGCGTCATCGCGATGGTCGAAACGGTAGGGACTGTGGCGGTGGCTGAAGACGTGGACAAAAAGCCTGCCTTCCGGTTCCAGCCAGCCGCGGATGCGCGCCAGCAGGTCACGCCAGTTGGACATATGCTCGAACATCTCGACCGATACCACGCGGTCGAACCGGCCTTGCGGTTCGAAGGCGTTCATGTCGGCGGTGATGACTTCGACATTGCGCAGTCCACGCGCAGCAGCTTCGCGCTCAATGTGCAGGCGCTGCGGCGCGGAATTGGACACCGCAACGATGCGGCCCGCAGGAAAGCGCTGCGCCATGAACAGGGTCAGCGAGCCCCAGCCGCAACCGAGTTCAAGGATGGACTGACCGTCGCAAAGCCCGGCGTGCTCGACGGTCTGCTCCAGCGCGGCGATCTCGGCCTCCGCCAAGCTCTCGTTTCCGTTCGGGTAGAGGCAGCAGGAATATTTGCGGTTGGGGCCGAGCGTCAGCGCGAAGAAATCGGGCGGAAGTTCGTAATGCTGCTCGTTGGCGGCGGCCGCATGTTCGGCGATGGAATAGCCCGCCATGTCGCTGGCGAAGCGTTTCTCCTCGACAGCCCCTGCCCTGGCCAGCCGCCGGCGCGTTTTTCCGACAAGGACGCCGATGCCGTAGCGCGTGGCGGAATCCGGGATCGGCGTGCGCTCGACGGCGCGGATGGCGGTTGAGATCAGGCTCACGGGTCATCTCCCTGCGTTGACGGTTGCCGCTTTCGGCGCGCCCGGCCAGAAGGCGTTGACGCGCGCCTGGTAGCGGCGAAAATGATCGCCTCGCGAGCGCAGCATATGCGCTTCGAGCGGCGGGATGCCGGAGACATGGACCAGCAGCCAGTACATCAGCACAGGCCCGGCAAGCGCGGCAAAGCCCCAGGGATAGGGTGGCTGGGCACTAATCGCGATCGCGGCGTAAGCGACCCAGCCTAGCCATTCGAAGAAGTAGTTCGGATGCCTGGACAGGCTCCAAAGACCGATATCGCAGACCTTGTCCCTGTTAGCCGGATTGGCGCGAAAGGCCTTCAGTTGACGATCAGCGAGCGCCTCGCCGCCGACAGCCACCAGTATGATCACAATGCCGGTCAGGTCGCTGAAACCAAGTTCCGGCGCCGGATTGTGGGCCGCGGCCATGATCGACATCACCAGCAGGAACGCCGCTGCCGCCTGGACCTGCAAGAACCAGAATAGGCGGTACGCGAAGCCGGCACCCCAATCCTGCTTCAGTTGGCTGTAACGCGGATCGTCGCGGCCATCGCCAATGGTGCGAAGCGCAATGTGGAGACCAAGCCGGAGCGACCAAGCGAGCACGAGGATGGCCACGAGCCATTGCCGCCGCTCATTGTCGACGTCAGTGGTAGCCAGGAGCGCCAACCAGACTCCGAACACTCCGACCGCGAACGACCAGATTGCATCGACCCAACCCGACCTGCCGGTCCGCACCGCGATCAGCCATGCCAACGCCATGGTCGCGGCAAGACCGATCGCGGCAATGGTGATGGCCGAAACGACGCTCATAGGCGAAGCTCAACCGCCGAACAGGGGCTGTATCAGCCTGCCGAAAAAGCCGCGCAGCTTCGTCCGGCCCTCGACCGCTGCAATGCATATGCATTCGCCTTCTCTGTCGACGATCGGCTGGTGCTGCACCTCATCATCGGCCTCATCGAGATCTCCTGGGCCGTAACGGCCGCGCGCATCCGAGAACGATCCTTTCAGCACATGCGTATACTCGGCGCCGACATGCGTATGCTCCGGCAGCCTGCGCCCGGCGACGACTTTCAGCAGCATTACGTTGGCGCTGTCGTCGCCCGGCAATGTCACGCGGCTCCAGCGCACGCCAGGTCCGATCCAGCGCCATGGACCGATACCGCAATCGTCCAGCACCTGCGGCAGGCGGATGCCGATATCGGCGCGCGGCAACCTCTGCTTTGGCGCCGCCGCTCCACGACCAGCCTCGTCGGCGTCGATCATCGCCATCACGCGATCGAGGGCGCCGGTTTCCAAGGCCTCCGGCTCGATGTCATGCAGCAACGATCCGCCCACGGCTTCGTACTCGCCTATGCGAGAAAAGCAGGCTTCACAGCCACCAACATGGACCGCCACCACGATACGCGGGCCAGGTTCCAGCGAGCCATTGGCATATCGAAACAGCGTCTCATCGCTTGGATGATGCTTGATCATTTGAGGTCGTCCAGGATTTGGCGCAGGCGGCCCAGGGCCAGCCTCACGCGCGATTTGACCGTGCCGAGCGGGATGCCGACCGCATCCGCGATCTCGGATTGGGTTTCCTCGCCGAAGAAGGATTTCTTCAAGATGTCGGCCTGCTCGGGCGGCAGCAGCGCAATTGCGGTTCGCACTCGCTCCTCACGCTCCGCCGCGATCATCGCCTGCTCGCCCGAAACCGGCTCTTCTGGTTGGTCGGACGGGTCAAAAGCCTCGGCAATCGCTGCTGGCCGGCCGTCACGGCGCAGCCGGTCGATCCGCGCATTGCGCGCGATGGTGAATATCCAGGTGGATGCCCCGGCACGCGCGGGATCGAAGTAGGACGCCTTCTTCCAGACCAGCAGCATGGTCTCTTGCGCGACATCCTCGGCAACGGACGCCGTCATGCCAGAGCGCTTCAGGAAGGCTTTCAGCCGCGGCGCATAAAAGGCGAAGAGCACCGCGAACGCGGCACGGTCGCGCCGGGCAGCAACTGCCGCAAGCAAACGGCTCGCCTCCTGCGCCGACAGAACCCCTTGGTCCTTGCGCATAGTCACCGCCAATCCGGTCTTCGCGAAATAGGAGGCGAGAACGGTTTTATCAGCAATGAAGACGTGTCCCGATGCATCCATACGCCCTGTTACGCCCGGCAACCCCTTTCGGATCACAAGCCGCGCAACGAATGCCGCCGGGAACAGGTGATCCACAATCCGCACCGCTGCGTAGAAGTCGAAATTAGGGGAGGAAGGCAGTCCCTTCCATAGCAAATCGGAGGGCGAGGATGGCTGGCGCCGTGCATCTCGAAACGGACAAGCCGATGGACATCGCGGTTATCGGAAGTGGTATCTCCGGCCTGTCCGCGGCATGGCTGCTTTCGACACGCCACAAGGTCTCGCTGTTCGAGGCGGACCGGCGCCTCGGCGGCCACAGCAACACCGTCGATGCCGGCGGCACGCCAGTGGACACGGGCTTCATCGTCTACAACGAACTTACCTACCCCAACCTGACGGCTTTGTTCGATCATCTCGGCGTGCGCACCAAAGCCTCCGAGATGTCCTTCGCTGTGTCGCTGGACGGCGGACGCCTGGAATATTCCGGAACCGGGCTTGGCGGGCTACTTGCGCAACCGTCCAATGTTGGCCGGCTGCGCTTCTGGCAAATGCTGAAGGAATTGCTGCGCTTCTACCGCGAGGCGCCCTACGACATAGCGCATATCGGCGAAATCAGCCTGGCCGAATATCTCAATGCGAAGGGTTATGGCGCGGCGTTCCGCGACGATCACCTCTATCCGATGGCAGCGGCCATATGGTCTACGCCGGCGGCGGAGGTCGGCGGCTATCCGGCCGCCGCCTTCATCCGCTTCTGCGAGAACCATGGCCTGTTGAAATTGGCAGGACGGCCGATCTGGCGCACGGTCGACGGCGGCAGCAGCAAATATGTCGAGCGGCTGGCCAAGAGCCTTGCCAGCCGCGCGTTTGTCGGGCGCGGCGTGCGCTCAATCACCAGGAGCGGCGATGCGGTCTGGCTCACCGACATGGAGGGTGTCGTGCAGCGTTTCGACCATATCGTGATCGCCACGCACGCAGACCAGGCGCTACGCATGCTGTCCGATCCGAGCCAGGACGAGGCGCGGCTGCTCGGCAGTTTCGGCTACAGCCGCAACGAGGCGGTGCTTCATGCGGACCCGCGCCTGATGCCACGCCGCAAGCGCGCATGGTCGAGTTGGAACTATCTGAGCGAAACCCAAGGTGAAACCCGAAAGCTGTCGGTTACGTACTGGATGAACAGGCTGCAATCGCTGCCTGACGACGAACAGCTCTTCGTTACCCTCAATCCCGTCGTGGAACCGGAGATCAATATGGTTCGGCATCGCGAAATCTACGAACACCCGATCTTCGATTCCGCCGCAATGCGCGCACAGCGGGAGCTGTGGTCGCTACAAGGCAGCCGTAAGAGCTGGTTCTGCGGCGCCTACTTCGGCGATGGCTTTCACGAGGACGGCCTACAGGCCGGCCTTGCCGTTGCCGAGGCGCTGGGCGGCGTGCGCCGGCCCTGGAGCGTGACCAATGAATCGGGCCGTATCCACATCAGTGAGGCCGCAACGCGGCACAACCTCGCGGCAGCGTGATGCCGAAAACGCGGTCAGCCCTCTATGCCGGCAAAGTCATGCACCAGCGGCTGAAGCCGCGGCGGCATCAGCTGTCCTATCGCATGTTCTTCCTTCTGCTCGACCTCGACGAGATCGAGGTTTTGAGCAAGAGGCTTCACCTGTTGTCGCACAACCGGTTCAATCTGTTCGGCTTTGCCGATGCGGATCACGGCGACGGGGCCGGCGGGTCGCTGAAGGCCTACGTCGAGCGTCAGCTCGAGGCGGCGGGCATCGAGAGTGGCGGTGCGATCCAGTTGCTCTCCATGCCGCGCATGCTCGGCTACGCCTTCAATCCGCTCAGCCTCTATTTCTGTCACAACCGGCACGGCGACCTGCAGGCGATTCTCTACGAGGTCAACAACACCTTCGGCCAGCGCCACAGCTACCTCATCCCCGTCGGCGAGGCGCATGACGGTACCGTCATGCAGCGTTGCGACAAACGCTTCTACGTTTCGCCTTTCATGGCAATGGGAATGGGCTATCGCTTCCGGATCGGCCTGCCGGGCGAGTGCGCCGCCATCCACATCACAGGCAGCGATGGCGATGGACCGCTGATCATCGCCAGCTTCTCCGGAAAGCGCCGTGACCTGACCGATGCAGTGCTCATGCGCGCGTTCCTGTCCTATCCGCTGCTGACGCTGAAAGTGGTTGCCGGCATCCATTGGGAGGCGCTGCTGCTTTGGGCAAAAGGCGTACGGCTCCAACAGCGGCCTGCCCCGCCTCGTCATCCCGTCACCCATGTCGCCTTGCCTTATACCGAGAGAGACCGAGCCTGATGTCGCTGGATACTGAAAGCAGGGCGAAAGCCGATCCGTGGTCCGGGATGTTCGTTGGCCCGATCTTCAAACGGCTGCTCGGCTGCCTAAAGGTCGGTAAGATCACAGTGCGCTTGCCGAACGGCGCGACGCTCGACCATCAGACAGGCAGGCCCGGCCCTGAAGCGACGGTCGTGCTTTATCGCTCGCGCGCATTGCGACGTCTGCTGACGGGCGGCGATATCGCCTTTGCCGAGGCTTACATGGACGGCGACTGGTCGAGCCCTGACCTGACGGCACTCCTCGAACTCGCCGCGGTCAACATAGCCGAAATCGAGCATGCCGTCACCGGCCTGCTGCCCGTCCGCCTGTTCAACCGCGCACGTCATCTTCTCCGAGCCAACAGCCGTCGCGGCAGTCGGCGCAACATCGCCTTCCACTACGACCTCGGCAACGAATTCTACCGCCTGTGGCTCGATCCGAGCATGACCTATTCATCGGCGCTCTACCGGGCCAACACCGACACGCTGGAAAAGGCGCAGGAGAATAAGCTCGACCGTATCGTGGAGTTGCTTGCTGCGCCTGCCAGCGCCGAAATCCTAGAGATCGGGTGCGGCTGGGGGGCCATGGCCGCGCGGCTCGCCAAGGAAGGCGGCAACGTCAAAGGCGTGACGCTTTCAACTGAACAGCTGGCCTATGCCAGGGATGTATCGGAGAAGAAGGATGTGGACGATCAAGTCAAACTGGAACTGCAGGACTATCGCGACTGCCAGGGCACGTTCGATCGCATCGTCTCGATAGAGATGCTGGAAGCGGTGGGCGAGCAATATTGGCCGGTCTATTTCGACAAGCTGCGGCGATTGCTGAAACCCCACGGCAAGGCTGTGCTGCAGGTGATCAGCATCGAGGACAGCCGCTTCGAGAGCTATCGCAGGAACCCAGACTTCATACAGCGCTATATCTTTCCGGGCGGCATGCTGCCCACCAAGGCGCTGATCGTTGCCCACGCTCAGGCCGAGGGCTTGAAACTCGCATCCTCAGAATTTTTCGGGGAGAGCTATGCACGCACGCTTGCTGAATGGCGCAGTCGCTTCCGACAGAACTCGGCTGCCGTTCTGGCCCTCGGTTTCGACCACCGTTTCCGCCGCATGTGGGAATATTACCTCGCCTATTGCGAGGCCGGTTTCAAAAACGAGATGATTGACGTGGGACTGTTCGTTTTCGAGGTTGATCAATCATGACCAGTACTAGGTTCAGGCTGAATTTTGGATGGCCGAACGCAAGCAGTGGGGTTGATATCCTCTGTTAAGAGGTTCGTGATGACGGCCTGACCCATTCGGGTCGAGGACGGTCTCGCTCAACCGTATGTCCCCCGATCGCAAAAGAGAGATCACACAACAAGCGAGCGCATTCATGGAGCGCCTGTAAACATTTTCGTATGAGAAACACATTGTTTCGCGTTCAAAGGTTCAGACGCCAAATTTCAAAGTTAAGTACGGACGCAAACGCAACCCACACAGCCAGCGGCACCAAACATATAGCCGCCACAAGATCGATTGTGCGGAAGCAGATTATCGTCCCTATGATCAATAGCCACTGTGGCAAGATGTTAAACAAGCCGGCGAAGGGACTATGGAACCCAAAAAATAGCCAGGACCATAAGGCGTTCAGTGCGAGCTGAGCGAAAAAGAGATGCAGCGGGGTCCGACGTTCACTGTGCCTCCTCCCGACTTTCAGGATGCGCCAAACCGAACAGGCCATCAACACGTACAGGATCGTCCACACCGGGGCGAAAATCCAATTCGGAGGGTTGAACCATGGCTTAGCAAGTCCAGCGTACCAGGAGGCGAGGTTGGGATAAGTCGCCAACTGCCCCAGAATTGAGGCGGCAACCACCGGAAGTGTGGCGATGGCAACCCTGGACAACCAAGGCAACCGTCCGCGCTTCATGTCGCTCTCTTGACTAACTGCCGCGTCATTGCCCAAATTTCGACTGCAGTCCTTAATGGTCGTCGCTTTTACGCTCAGGATGAATGGTAGGATCAGTGTACTCCGGAATAATCGCGCGCCCCGCTACCAAGGCCCGTGAGATCGCTGGTGGAACGACCGACGGAGGCATGGCCCCGCCGCGCGACCAGCTCCACCGCCAATAGAATTTTGTCGCAGAGCACGAATACTTTAGCAATTCCGCGCGTTAGTGCGCCCATGGGGACCGGTTCCAGCTCAACATCCTGGCCTAGGGGCAATGGCGAGGTCGCCGGATTAATCCGCAATTACCGGTGGGATTCGAGCCCTCTCGGCCCGCCTCAGAGGTGGACGCCAAGCCTCCGCGCCACGGTGGACCTGATGCTGGCCTCCGAGGCCAAGATCGTGCTTTTCTGCGGGGCGGATTTCGTTGCGCTTTACAACGACGCCTATGCGCCGACCATAGGCGACAAGCATCCGCGTGCGCTCGGCCGGCCGGCGCGGGAGAACTGGGCGGAGCTTTGGGACGACCTCGAGCCGCTGCTCTCCGGCGTGCTCACCACCGGCGAGACGTTTTCGGCGAAGGAACGGCCCTTCTACATCGAGAGGTCGGGCGGGGTGGGCGAGACGGTGTATTTCGACGTTTCCTATTCGGCGGTGCGGGCGCAGGACGGCTCGGTCGAAGCGGTTCTGTGCATCGTCTCGGAAACCACGGCCCGGGTGCTGGCGGCGGCCAGGGTGCGCGAAAGCGAACAGCGGTTCCGGGCGCTGGTCGACGCCAGCTCCGATATGATCTACCGGATGAGCGCGGACTGGGAGGAGATGCATCAGCTGGAAGGCCACAGTTTCGTATCGGCTGCCGAAAGGCCGACGGTTCGCTGGCGCGAGACCTATCTCTTTCCCGAGGATAGACCCAACGTGGAGGCGGCCATCGAGCGGGCGATCGCCGAGCGCTCCGTATTCGAGTTGGAGCACCGGGTGCGGCGCGCCGACGGGAGCACCGGCTGGACGCTGTCGCGCGCCATTCCCATCCTCGACCAGGAGGGAGAGATCGTGGAATGGTTCGGCATGGCGGCCGACGTCACGGCAAGGCGCGCCAGCGAACAACATATCCGGCTGCTGATGCGCGAGGTGAACCACCGGGTGAAGAACCAGTATGCGATCATCCTGGCGATGATCCGCGAGACCGCCAGGAGGGCGAACGACGCGCGCCTGTTCGAGCACCAGGTTCGTGAGCGCATCATGGCGCTGTCGCGCTCGCACGATCTTCTGATGGTGAACGACTGGCACGGGGCCGGCATGTCCGACCTGGTGCGCGAGCATCTTAAGCCCTTCCCTCATGAGGAGCGCGTCGAGCTGTCCGGACCGGAGCTGACGCTGCGCCTCAACGCCGTGCAGAACATCGGCATGGCGCTGCATGAGCTCGGCACCAACGCCACCAAATACGGCGCGCTTTCGGGAGACAGCGGCGCGGTTCGGGTGAGCTGGCGGGTGCCTACGAATGCCGAGGATCGCAGCGAGTTCGAGCTGGTCTGGGAAGAGCGAACGGCGCGGGCCGCGGAGCCACTCGAGGACGAGCCGCATCTGGGCTTCGGCAGTATCGTGCTGCAGCGGGTCGTGCCCACCAGCCTCTCCGGCAGCGCCGCGCTAGAACGACAGCCCGGCTTTATGCGCTGGACGCTCTCGGCGCCGCTAGACAATGTAGTTATCGTGCCGGCAGGGCTGGATGATCGTAGCGGCGAAATAGCGCCGGCTTAAGGGCGGCACTGGCTTACGGCCGCTACCTGTTTCTGGGAAGCCCCGGTCTCATGCATCATGCGCCGCTCCCCGTGCCGAGAACGACGGTGGCCAGAGACCAGAGACTTTATGTGCTGGCGCGATTACCGCAATTGGCGCAGGAGAAATGACGAGGCTCCGAAGCCATGTCCGCTTTCAGGGGATGGCAGTGACGACCTCCACGACCGAAATAGGGCGCAAAGATCAGCCGGCCGCCGAGGTTATCGCGGCCGCGCCGCTGGCAAGCGTCGTAGATCTACCTCTTCCATCGGCAGCAGGCCTGGCAAATTTGGCGGCATCAGCCCAAAGCCGCGCTGCCTGGTCCACCGCAAGTAAGGGTCCGGATCGATTACTTTGTCGCGTGAAACTCCGCTTTTGCCTTTCGTTCCTTAACCGGAAAAGTCGCGATGGGTCGACTGACCGAGGTTTCGAGGATGCGGAACACAATACTATGGAACTTCAGCGTATCTTATGATGCTCTGATTTTGCACGTTTTCGACCAATTCATCCGCACGTGATAAAAGCCGGCGAAGCAAGGGGGAGGTATTTACCTCGTTATATCCAAGCGTGAGGTCAACTGTCGGAGGCACGCCTTCCAGCGCTCTGGCAACGACGTTTGGTGCGAGCATATTTTGCGCATAAAGCGGGACAAGAGTAACTCCGCCCGTGGATGCGACAAGCGACATTGCCGACGATATGTTCTCGCCTTCGTATTTTGCCTTGAGCACGATCCCCGTACTCGATGCGTACTCCTGGATGGCAGCTTGCAATACCGGAGACGTTCTCGCCGAGCTGACGTAAATTTCGCGGGCGAGATCTTCCGGCCGAATCTTTTTGCTTGATGCCAAGCGATGGCTCGCCGGCAGCACGGCGAGAAGAGGCTCCTTCGCCAGCAATTTGAAGGATAAGCCCAAACTCTGTTTCTCGGGACGAAGGAAGGCTAGGTCCAACCTCCCGCGCATTAAGGCAAGGGCAAGCTCCGGGGAGGATAGACTACAAAGCGTGACTTCAGTCTCCGGCGCTTCCTCACGGATTATGCGCAACAGGTGAGGCAACCACGTAACCTCCAGCCCAACCAGAAACCCCATAGCGAGTGCGGGTCTTTTCGGCTCTGCCGTCCGTCGGGCGGCTTCGATCGCAGCCTCGACTTGCAGAAGTGCCAGCCGAGCATGATCGAGAAACACTTTACCGGCGGCGGTGAGCGTCACGCCACGCGGCTGCCGCTCCAGCAGTTTTATACCGATTTCGGTTTCCAGATCGCGAATTTGCCTGCTGAGGGAGGGTTGGGAAGTATGTAGCCGTCGTTCGGCTGCGGTCAGTAAGCTTCCCTCCTCGGCAACAGCAACAAAATAGCGCAGATGCCTCAGTTCCATCAGGTCCTCGCTATACCTTTAAGGCATAGCTCGAACATACAAGGTATTTGTCTTTGGAAAAAGGGCGATTTAGTTACCGTCGCAATTCGGGGAAATTTCCCCACTCAACTGTGCCCGATTTGAGAAGGAGCGACTCAATGCCTACGATCACAACCTCAGACGGCGTAAGCATCTTCTACAAGGACTGGGGCTCAGGCCAGCCGATCGTATTCAGCCACGGCTGGCCGCTGTCGGCGGACGATTGGGACGCCCAGATGACCTTCTTCCTTCGACACGGCTCCGGGTGATCGCCCACGACCGGCGCGGCCACGGCCGGTCCGACCAGCCCGGCACCGGCAACGACATGGACCACTGGGTTGCCGACCTGGCGGCACTGACTGAACACCTCAACCTTCGCGACGCGATCCATATCGGGCACTCGACAGGTGGCGGCGAGGTAGCTCGCTACGTCGCCCGGTATCAGGAGCGCGTTGCGAAGGCGGTACTGGTCGCTTCGCTGACGCCTAACATGTATCGGAGCGACAACAACCCCGCCGGTCAACCGCCGGAATGGTTCGAAGCGATCCGGGCAGGCGTGCGGGGCAACCGGGCAGAGTTCTTCCGTTTCGTCCCCGAGAATCCATTCTATGGCTACAAGCTGGACGGAGCCAAACCTTCGGAGGCAGTGATTGCGAATTGGTGGCGCCAAGGCATAGCCGGCGGCGCGCTGGCACACTACGCAACAGTCGACTCCTGGCTCGAAGATTACACCGAAGACCTCAAGAAGATCACCGTGCCGGTGCTGGTGATGCACGGCGAGGCCGATCAGGTCGTCCCGTTCGCAAGTTCCGTGCCGCGTGCGGTCGAACTGCTTAAGAAGGGGTCGCTGAAAACCTACCCCGGCTACCCCCATGGCATGCTGACCACGCATGCGGATGTCCTCAATCCCGACCTGCTCTCGTTCATCAGATCTTGACGACATCGACCGGACCACGACCGTCATCAACGTCGGACGGAGAATCTGTCACCCGGCACTGCCGGGTGACAGCCGTAGGTGCCGATACAGATGCAATTTGTCGCGCTTAAGTCTTCGATGCGGTGGCCAATTACTCCACCGGTCGAAATGTCTCGGCGTCTCGGCGTCCGCCATCTAGGAAGTAAGAGCCGGGGATTCCCGTCGATTTAATGTCGGAAGGACCACCAGCTTCCGAAGTGCCCGTCATAAGCTCGTTTATCGGCTTCCGGCCCTTAGGTAACCCCAGGCTGGTGTTGCCGTCGTGTTCGAGTTTATGGCGCTGAGCTCGCTTTTGGGACACTGACCATTGTGTCTGAACGGCTGAAATAAGGCCCATTGCCGACCGGCAGAATGTGACCGAAAGCGGTCAGTCGGCTTCTAGCGACGTATTCGAAAAAGCCGCCGCCCCGCTAGTGGCGTGCCGACCACGAGTGAGCTCGGCGAGAACCCTGAGATCGCTTTTCCAGTTGCCCTAACGAAGCTACACTGACGGGACGAGAAGCCCATGCAGGACTCGTGGTGAAGGGTAGGCATCGCCCCCCTACCCTCTGAGGCCGAAGTCGCCTTTCAGCGATCATTACTCTATCACCAGATCGACCATCCCCCGAGGTGATCCACTCACAAGAGGTTCCCCGCCTGCACAAACCGGTGCCGGATCCGTGCGATCGTCCAGGCTGACAGCAAAAATTAATAGGGGCTTGGCGTTACCGCACCGTGATCGACCTAAGCGCGAACTCGCCGCTGCCCCACCATCGCATCGACCGCTTCCGGCCGCTACCTTGGTATTCCGGATCAACCACCCAGGCCCTTCAGCACAGCGCAGACCAGTCGATCACATCATGAAACTCGGCATCGGGGTTGAGCCGGCGGCAAGAGCAGTGGCATGGAAGGCTTCGGATCCGACCATTTTATGAAGCATCGCCTGACGTTCCGCGTCACCTGCGGGCAACGGGCGCCTACATATTGAAACGGCGTTGGGTCAGCCTGCACCGCCGAATTGTCCAAGCGTGACGATGGGTTCCCGACAGCTAAGGTGCCGTTGCAGGAACCGCATCCGCGACGCTGCCCTCTGCCCGGTAGTCTGGCGGCGTGTCGAAATCCCTCCGCGCGAGACCCCGAGACGCTTGAGGTCCGCGCGGCAAGCCGCTGCGATCGGAATAATCCCGCTGGGTTCCCCGCTCGCGGCCGTGCGAAGCTTTGACCTCGGCAAATGCCACAAGGTCGAGCAAGGTGACGCCGATCACTAGCGCGAACGCTATCGCAGCATTGTCCCGCTTTGCATTGCCTGGTCGAAGCGCCGAGGAAAGAGTAGCGAGATCGAGAACGTCGCCGGCAATGCGTGACGCAAGGCCAACTGGCTTGTCCACTGAGAGGGTCGGCACCGCGCTGGCCAGTTCGCGCGCCCCGTAGGCGCGGATCAATCCTTCCTTGCTCTCGAGGCCCAGCGTCCGAGCGATGAAGCCAGGCGCCATAAGCTCGGTCAGCCCTAGGCCAATCGAGAACCATCCCAGTGCGCGCGCGAGCCGGTCGGAGCCGGTCAGCGAGCTTGGGCCTTTGCGTACGATCCGGGGGTCTCCCTTCGAACGAGCGATCTGCGTGGTATTCGTGATTGGCATGATAGCGCCTCTTCGGGATTCGGTTCAGGGCTTGAGCATTACCTTGATGCAACTGTCCGCCTTGTCGCGGAATGTGCGATACATCTCTGGTCCGTCGGACAGATCGACCTTGTGGGTGATTACGAAAGAGGGGTCGATCTGATCGTCCTCGATCCGGCGCAGCAAATCGTCGGTCCAACGCGGCACGTGCGCCTGTGCCATCCGGAACGTAAGGCCCTTGTTCATAGACTGGCCCATCGGGATCTTGTCGGCCAGGCCCGTGTAGACACCGATGATAGAGATCACACCCCCAGGGCGGCAGGCGTAGATCATCTCCCTCAGCACATGAGGACGATCGTTCTCAAGCATCACCATCTGCTTGGCGCGGTCGAGCAACGTGTCTGGCTGACCCATGTTGACATGGCTTTCAGAGCCGACTGCGTCGATACATTTATGGGGTCCCTCACCTCCGGTGAGCTCGTTAAGCCTTTCAATCACGCTCTCTGTTTCGAAGTTGATGGTGACGGCGCCAGCTGCCGCCGCCATCGAGAGGCGCTCAGGAAGGTGATCGATGGCGATGATCTGCTCGGCGCCGAGAAGGATCGCCGAGCGGATCGTCATCTGACCGACAGGGCCGCAGCCCCAAACCGCTACAGTATCACCGGGCTGGATGTCGGCTTGCACCGCCGCTTGCCACCCGGTGGGGAGGATATCAGATAAGAACAGGAGCTTTTCATCGTCGATGCCATCCGGAACTTTGATGTGGGTCGTGTCGGCGAACGGCACCCGCAGATACTCCGCTTGCCCCCCCGGATAGCCGCCCGTGAGGTGGGTATAGCCGAACAAGCCTGCCGTCCTGTGGCCGAAGGCCTTGTCGCCGAGGTTTCCCTTTCTGTTCGTCCGTTGGCACAGGGAGAAGTTGCCACGCTGGCACTGCTCGCACTCCCCGCACTGGATGGTGAAAGGGATGACGACGCGGTCACCCTTCTTGAGCTTGGCCTTTGCCGCGGCGCCGACCTCAACGACTTCGCCCATGGACTCGTGGCCCATGATGTCGCCGGGCAGCATGGCAGGGATCAGGTTGTGAAACAGATGGAGGTCCGAACCGCAGATCGCGCAACTTGTGATCTTAATGATAGCGTCGCGGTCATCCTCGATCTGAGGGTCAGTCACCGAGTCACAACGGATATCTTCTTTGCCGTGCCAGACGAGGGCTCTCATGCGGACCTCCTACCTCAAGAGCATCGATATCGACCGTCGGCGGGCTGCCCGACAGGGCCGAACTGAGTGTCCGGTCCAGGTTGCGTTGCGCCACAACTGCGTCCGAGGCGCCATCCGCCCTGCGACAACCAGGACACCTCAATCACGACTCCGCGCGGTGATTGTCGATTTTGAGGTCACCCAACTAAGCGAGGATGAGGATGTTCCATGTATCTTTTCTCAGGAAAGCTCCTCAGTTAAGCAGCCGATAGCTGCGGTTCGGCGAAAACGGTTGGAACTGCTTGCGGGATTGGCGGCGAGGCTAAACAGCTTCCCAACGGCCTGATCCGGGCCGAACCGCTTTGCCTGTGCGTGGCGACGTCCAACACCCGCCGCCGAGCATGCCTTCGAAAGCGACATTCCTTACCCAAGGCGATCTGCAAGAGGTCGCCCCACCCGGCTCGCCATCTATGTGTCGAATCGCGCCGCGGCCAGTCCTGCCATCGGGAATATCTCTTCGCTGGCTTCACGAACTCTCTTTGGAACATCGCCAGCGAAGCCGGGTTGGGTCGCTGAGGGAAATCACAAAATCAACCGAAGGAGAATTCCTTATGATGAAGAAAATCCTCGCGGCTTCCGTACTCACCGTTGCGCTCGCCACTTCGGGCGCAATGGCGCAATCAGCCGGCACGAGTGGCGGCGCGAATGCGTCGGGCGGTGTGTCTGCTGGCACAAATGGTGGAGTAACCGGCGGCGTGTCGGGCAGCGGTACAGGCACTGTTTCTGGCGGTGCCTCCGATGGCGGATCAGGAACCGTGTCTGGCAGCACTTCCGGCACCGGTGGCGGCTCGGGCGGGACGTCAGGCAGCGGTACAGGCGGCGGCACGACAGCCGGCGGCTCAGTTACCGGCACGCCGGACAGCAACACCACTGGTGCCACGACCCAGTCCAAGCCAAACGGCATGGAGGACCGCTGCAAGGATGTCGTCGGCACGGACACCGATAACAATACTCCAACCGGCGCGACGACTTCCGAGATCCAGAACTGCAACAAGTAGTAAATTTCTGCCTGTTCCCCCAAATGCCCTGACGGCGGTCTGCCGTCGGGGCAGTTCGGCAGGCCCGGGAAAGAGGCACTTTGGGACAGCGCCAGTTTGGTTGCCTTATGAACATTAGAGCAAGCTTGACTAACCGATAACGTGACCCAGACTCGCCGCATGGCACGGGCGCGCCAAGATTCTTAGGCGGAGTTTCTTTCTCGGGCGGTAAGTCAAATTCCTAAGAGGCCCTCACGCCTTCAGCAGGCGCAGAACGATGTCGTTGCTGTAATTGCCGAAGCCGTTGCCGAAGATATTTACGCCGCCCGGGTGACGCGCATCTTCCTTCACGCCGATTCGTATCCGGATCGAGCGGTGCCGCTCGAGTTCCAGATCAGCCAGCGAGCATTTGGAAACCCTGTCGTTGTTACGATAGGTGCCATCGTTCGTGACGCGCCAGTGTGTAAGGTCGCCATATTGCGACCCGGCCAGCTTCCACCAGCCGGGCGTATGCTTGCCGCGCTTGTCGCCATAGTCGGCCGGCGCCGTCCACGTGTCTATCTCGTGTCCGTTGATCGCGATCGTGATGTCCGACGGCCAATGCTGCGACGTGCCCGGCACCTCCGACGAAAGCTCCATCGCCAGTTCCAACCCGCCGACTTTGGCATTGGCAAGCGTAGCATTGTTGGGAAACTGGTATTCGACGAAGCCGCGCGCGAACCATAGCAGCCCTGCCCGCATGCGGCCAGGATCGAGGAAGGTGTCTGGCACATCGAGAAGTCCGATGACGCCGTCCTTTGAACACAGGCCGCAGGGAGCGGAGACTTCGCATCTCGTATAGAGTCCAAGCGGCATCGCCACTTCTATGACGCCGAGATCCTGCGCCGGGTTGCGGTCCTTGAAGACGACAACCAACTCGGAGAAGGTCGAATAGCAAACCTTCTGGCTTCCCTTGCGCGCCTTCTGTGATTTCGTCTCGATCAAACCGACATCGACAAGGACCTGGATGTTGGCGGAAATCGTCGATTGCGGAAGACCCAGTTCCTCGGCCACCTGATTGACGTTTTTCGGCCCCCTGCGGTGCAGCAGATCGAGAATCCGGACCCGGACCTCGCTCGCGAGGCTTTTCAACAGTTCAAGCCGCTCGAGCGGATCGACAACCAGGATTTCATTCGACATATGGCCCCGCACTCGTCACTCAAGGTTAGTGTATCAGAATATCAGATATAAATAAAGACGGCCGCCGGGTAGTGGTCCGACCCACTACCCGGCGACAATATGAGAGCCGTTAAGCTAGGCGTATCTTGCGCAGCGACTTCGGTGGCACCTGCGTTGGCGATTTGACGATATTGAAAACGGCACTCGTGCAATCCAGACAAGCGACGACGCCGAAGAATGGCCTGTACCAAATGGCGACCCGCACTTTAGAATGCTATCTTGCCGAATGGTCTACCGCTCGGATCGCGGTGCCGATTTCGTGTGATGCGGTGAAGTAGACCCTCACAGGCAGGTCAACCAGCCATGGCGGCCGCCCGACATTCAAAACGACCTTGAACAAACATACACTGCCTTACACCGTTGATCGCCATGCACCTTGTTCAGATTCTACTCCCATGCAGGGACAACGAAGGGGAGCCCTTCGGACACGAAGACTTCCAGAGGCTGAAGGAAGAACTCGCAGCCCCCTTTGATGGCGTTACCGCTTACCTCCAGGCTCCTGCAGATGGTCTGTGGAGGCAGGGTGCAGAGTCAAATGCCGACCAGATCGTCATCTTCGAAGTCATGACCGATGAGATCGACCTCCTCGAGTGGGGTGATCGCCGCACTGCACTCGAGCGGCGGTTCCGGCAGGAGAAGGTGGTCATCCGCTATATGCCTATCACGTTGATCTAGCTGGCAAGCGATGGCCAAAGCCCAGGCTGCCGGAAGCTCTTAGACTGAGCGAGAGCAGCGGACCGGTTATAACTGAGTTCCTTCGACATTCTGCACTGCGTCTGAAAAGCCGCCTTTGCCGCTTCGACACAGGCATCCAAACCCTCCGGCCGCCGCTGGCAGCGGGCACGCATCCAGATACATACCCCTCCCCCGACCGATAAGCATCGCAACCGGGAGAGCGGCCACTTGCAATCATTTTTGTATTCGGCTCGATTGTTCGGCGCATAGCCATCAGCGTTGAGTAGGTCTCGGGCCAACCTAACTCATCACGGCGAGCGGCAGCGCTCAGGGGGCCTGCGAGGTGGCAGGATCTCCCGACTGGAATGCACATCCCCTGGCTGTCCCGCGCCGCCGATGGAGCGATTTGTCGAACAGCGAGCTAGGCTGCCTAGATGTGAGACACAGAATGAATCCCAAACCCGACCCTGAAACCATGGACTCCGCCACGCCAACCACCCCGGCGGCGGAAGGCCTGGCGCCTGCCCTGGCGCGAAACATCGAGGCACTGGTCGAGAGGCGAAAACGTGACGCCGAGACAGCGTCCTTGGAGGAACGCACGGCTGCTGCCATCAGCAGATTCGCCGGCAGCATGGCCTTCGTCTACATCCACCTTGCCTTCTTTGGAGCGTGGATTGCACTAAATCTCGGCGTCGTGACTTTTATCAAAGCGTTTGATCCATCCCTGGTGATCCTGGCCATGTTTGCTTCGGTCGAGGCGATCTTTCTGTCGACCTTCGTGCTGATCAACCAGAACCGCATGGCGGACGAGGACGACGCCAGGGCGGACCTCGACCTGCAGGTCAGCCTTTTGAACGAACATGAGACGACCAAGCTCATCAAGCTGATAGAGGAGATTGCCAAGCGCCTGGACGTAGACACCGACGCGGACGACGAGTTGAAGGAGCTTAAGCGCGACGTGGCACCTGAAGCTGTTCTGGACAAGATCGAAGAAGTGGGCGAGCGCCAAACGCGGAGTTAACTCCGCGCATATCAGTTTGGCTTCACCCGATCGGCCAGTGGACGTTACCGATTCCTGCAGCCATCGCGGCCCTGGCACGAACGATCGATTCAGAAAGCCGGCCCCATGCGATCTTCTGCAAAGGAACAATCGAGGTGGTGCGCTGTTAGGGGGGCCAACCCTGGAGGCCCTCCATGTTCATGCACAACAAGCGACTGCAATACACTGTTCGAGTCTCCGAGCCCAATCCGCGGCTGGCGTGCATGATCATGGAGCAGTTCGGCGGGGCCGACGGCGAGCTTGCCGCAGCTATGCGCTATTTCACCCAAGGTCTGGGAGAAGATGATGTCGGCCGCAAGGACATGCTGCTCGACATAGCGACCGAAGAGCTCAGCCACCTCGAGGTCGTCGGCTCGATCGTCACCATGCTCAACAAAGGCCTGAAGGCGCAGCTGGCCGAGGGACAGATGAAAGAAGCCGAGCTCTATCTGATGGTCGGCGCCAGCGGCACGACGGCGAAGGAGTCCATCCTGTTCGGCGGCGCACCTGCGCTCTGCGACTCGGCCGGCGTGCCGTGGACTGCCGCCTACATCGATTCCCGTGGCGAACCGACCGTAGACCTGAGGTCCAACATCGCCGCGGAGGCGCGTGCCAAGATCGTCTATGAGCGACTGATCAACATTACCGACGATCCCGGCGTCAAGGATGCGCTGGGCTTCCTCATGACGCGCGAAATCGCGCATCAAAAATCGTTCGAGAAAGCGTTGTACGCTATCGAGAACAACTTCCCCACAGGCAAGCTTCCCGGCATTGAGAAATTTGCAAGCATGTACGTCAACACGTCGCAAGGCGAAGGGGACATGAACGGGTCGTGGAACTCAGGGGACGAATGGGATCGCGTGGACGATCTTGAGGAAGTCATGCCGGCGGACGATGGCGATGGGACGGCAACAGTCAAACTGGCGGCCAAGGACATGAAGGTCGTAGCTAAGATGGGCGAGCGGACGCTCTCTGACCCCTCCGCCGACCCGACCACAGGTGCCGATCTAGGTGCCGGGCCGGGAGCAGGCCGGACCAGGAATGGCGACATGGGCGGCGCTGCCAGCATCAAAGAGGCGCCTGCGCGGGCCGAAGCCACTGCTCGCAAGAAAAAACAGGGTTAGGGCCGATCGGCTCTGCCGCTACCCATCGACGTCTTGACGGGTAGCCGCGGAACCGCCTTCTTTGCCACCTTCGCCGATGTTTCGAGCAGCTGGCCAGCGCTTTGGTCACCGTTGGCTGCCGGATCTGGCCGCTTCCTGTCGGTAGCGTGCAGCGTCGCGAACTCCGTCAGAACAGCTGGATCGCGGGCCGTGTGATCATCAGCCAATAGATCGCGGCCACGGATGCAAACGCCGGAAACCCAAAAGCGAACCAAAGCCGAAAGAGCTGGTTGTATCGTTTGGGCGGTGGAATGCCCGCCGTGGCGGCTTCCGCCGCAAGATCCCGCATGCGCATCTGCATCCATACCACAGGTAGCCAGAACAGGCCCGTGACGACATAGAGCAGGATCGACAGCACGATCCAGCCCTCCCGGAGCGAATAGCCTGATTGCCAGGCCAATGCGGCCCCGGTTATCGGTTGTGCAATGACCGCGGTAGCGGTGAACAGGAAGTCGGCAATGACGACGATGCGGGCTACGGCGGCAATCGTGGCGGCGCTGCCGGTCCGGTGGGCGAGCAGCATGAAGAATGCAATGCCCGCGCCGGTGCCGAGCAGCACAGCAGCGCCGATGAGGTGCAAGTATTTCAGCACAAAGTAGAGCATTAGCGTTCCTCCAGGATCGCCAGCGCGCAGAAGTGCAAGACGAGGATGGGCAGGATTTTCATCAGTGGGCCAAGGGGCTCATTCCACAGGTCCGGGCGCAGAATACTTCCGGCAATCGCATAGAAGAACGAGACCGCGATCGCCCCCCACAGCCCTAACCGGCTGGCCGGACGCCATGCGATCATTGCGCCGACGACCATATCGGCCAACGCGCCTGCGACAACAGCAGGGCCCGCCAAGGGCTCGAAGGCGGTGTTGAGTAGAAGTTCCACACCGCTGCGCCAACCGGTAGTGAGGGAGATGATACCGGTCGCGATCCAGAAGAACGGCAACACCAAGAAGATGGCGGGCTTCACGAAGTAGAGCCCGGCGAACCAGCGCTCTTGCACGGTGGGAGGATTGGCGGCCAAGGCGGACGCGAGACTGGACGGCTGGATTCCCGCTGCAAGCTTCCATGATTTCAAGGCGCCGGTCGCGCCGCGCGCGATTTCCCTGGCGGCGTTGGTCCGCATTGGAGGCCGCCAGCCGAGGAGGCCCGCCAGGTCCCCGGACCGGTAAAGCATCGCGGCGACCCAACGGGGCAGGACAAACTCCCTCGCCCTCCCCCACCCCAGCCACTCGCGGTAGCGGGCGACAACTTCGCTCATGGTCAATGCTTCCGGCCCTGCGAGTTCGAGCGTCAGGCGGGACGGGCTTTCCTTGCCAAGTAGGATCAAAACAGTGGAAACGACGTCGTCGAGCTGCACGACCTGGAGGAGGCCCGTGCCCGGCATTCTCGGCAGCAGAGGCAGGACGGCGAGCCCGCGAAAGAGCGCGCTTGCGCCGAAAGCTGGCCGCCCGAGCACGACCGAAGGCCGCAGGATTACCCAATCGAGGTCACGGTTGATCAAGGCATGATCTCCAGCCAGTTTGCTGGCCGAGAAAGCTGAAGGCTGTTGCCGGTCGACACCGATCGCGGAGAAATGGATAACCCTTCGAACGCCGGCGCGCTCGCAGGCAGCAAAAAGGGCTGAGGCGCCGCCGGCATGAACTTTGTCCGTGTTGTCCCGAGCACTGTCCTGCAACACACCCGCGCAGTTCACCACAGCATCGACCCCATGAAGGTGTGGAAGCCAGACTTCCGCCTCAAGCGCCTTCGCCATATCGATAACGACGGTTCGCCCCTTAAACAGGCCATTCGATGTGCGGCTACGGACAGCCCGGACAACCTCGTGCCCCTCCGCCCCAAGGCGCGCGCACAAAGTCCCGCCGATCAGACCTGAAGCGCCAATGACCAGAACGATCATGGGTTTAATTGATCCATCAGGTTCTCTCCTGTCTCGTAATGGGCGTTTCTCCCGGTTCGAACCAAGCTTCTCAACGCTTTCTGCGTCGTCTATCGAACCTGGTGCTCGTCGGAGTGTTCCAAGCTCCGGAATGCTATGGCGCCGGCAGTGGCGTTCTCTTCAACCCTGGTGCCGCAGATCCCAACGCCCATAAGATCAATCGGGCCCGACGCGGCAGTCGCTGGTAGCGAGGAACCCGCCGGAACAAGCCGTCCCCGGGCCAAGTTAGGATGGTGGGTCCCGGAGCGATGCAGACAATGAAGATCTACAGGGTTGAACAAATAGCCGGCCAGGTAGTCGTGTCGCGTCAAGTAGCTGAGGCGCAGACGCCGTGGGAGGCGGCGACGAAAGTCACGGGCAAGGCTGTCCATGGCCGGCGTGATGAGCCGTTCTGGGTACGGGTCACGGATCAGGCGACGCTTACGACATTCAAGTACGCGTATAACTGAGAGTGGTCCTCCCATAAATATCGGTACGTCGTCTGGTAAGGCACCCTAGTCCCAAGCGCAAAACCTGATACAACGGGGCGAGATAACGCGGTTTTTTCCGCAATTGCATCAAATTTTATTCAGCAATTGGCGGCTGCGGGCGTAACCCTGTTTGATGAAGAACTACGTGGTCGAAGTGAAGTCTGGGGAAGTGGTCACATCCAGGCAGTCGGTCCAAGCGCACGCCGCCGCTGCCGCGGCATCTCGTGCAACCGGGCGGGCAGTGCGAATCCGAGCAAACGAAGAACTTTGGGTCAGAGTGACGGACGAGCAGAATCGGGTCGTCGACCAATACGCCTTTCGGTGAACGGGATGGGCCGGCATCCAACTGAGGAACCCGCGCCCCTCGGCAAGGGCGCGGGCCGGTGTCGCACACCGATCTGCGAGGCTTGAGGGGAACTCATCGCAGACATGCTCAAACTACGACTGGACGCTTCTGGTTCCGATCGTCACAGAAAACCTGCCGACCGGCAAGCGTAGCTTGGAACTACGGCTCGCCATGGGCTTCAGCAACGCTATCGCGGAGGCAGCAGCCGTATCTAGCTAATGCCTCGTCGAACGGGTGACGATGCGAATTCGAGGCCGCCTCTCAGCCGTCGAACTTGCGTCCAACACGGCTGTTCCGCTCGCGAAGAGCTATCTCGCGGTGAACGTCGTCGAGCTTTGCTCTTATCGAAAGAGATCGTCGCTTCATGAGGAGGAACAAAGTTACAATCATAAACAACAGGACGATTTTCATCGCACCTAAGGAGCTTGATGCCATGATGTTCCATTGGCCGCGAAGGGACAGACTCGAATGCTGGGAAACTTTTACAAGGAAGCTGTCCTTTGATCGGCGGTTTGGGCCAATTGCGATCGTGGATGTCCGAAGACCGACGGGTCCAGGTCTGGAGGCATGCTCAGTTTAAGGAGGGTCGATAAAGCGCAGTCGGTCTCAGTTAGCGAGATTGAGGCGCTATGTATTCCGGGCGACAGACAGTTCGGCCTTGTTCCGGTAAACCGCCATAATGAGCAGGCTTAACGAATATTTGCGGTTGTACGAATACTGCCAGGCAAAGGCGGATGGAGCGGACTGGCCGGAGTTCCGCGACATGTGGCGGACCATCGCCGCCAGCTATACCTTGCTAATCGGGCTTGAGGCCCGGGGACCACAAGGACTGGCTACCGAAGTTCAGCGGCGTCCGAAGGCGACGGAACCTTCGATGGGGCCAGAGAATTCGAAAACGTTCCTGACGTAGTCACTCGCCATCAAGAAGGCGGGTATATTCACGCTTGATTACCCGGTAACAGGTGCAGGAAGCGGCCTCGAGGCCCCTGCGGTCGGCAATCCTGATATTTCCACGCGAATAGTCGATCAGGCCTGCCCTCTGCAGGGTTGCGGCCGCCACACTCACGCTCGGCCGATGCACACCGAGCATCTGGGAAAGAAACTCTTGGGTGAGCGGAAATTCGTCGCTGTCAACGCGATCGTGTGTCTGGAGGAGCCAGCGAGCACATCGCTCCTGAACTTCATGCAGACGGTTGCAGGACGTGTTCTGCGCGATCTGATTCAGCAGGGCCATCAAATATCGCAGCAGAAACTTGTGCAGCGTCGGAGCGCTCCGCAAGGCCCGTTCAAGGTCCGGGACCTTCATGCGAAGCGCACGCCCTGGGATCTGTACCACGGCACGACTCGGGACCGAAGCTGTCCCGAGAAGCACCGGGAACCCGACCATCCCCTCGGGACCAATCGTGGCAAACTCGACGATGTCGCCGGTCTCGGGCTCGTTGACCATCGATGCGACGCCGCGTTCGACGAAATAGACGTACTCAATTGGCTGGAGAGCCTCATGCAACACTGTTTTCAACGGCAGCGGGACAGGGTCAAGATCGGGAGCTACTGCTTCCAGCTCTGCGCGAGGCAATCTCGCCAACAATTTGTTGCTTGGGGTCATGCGGGCTCCGTCGGGAAGCGCAGGCAAAGCACAGCAGAGCAACGCTGCCGGGCGCCGATCCATGCGACCGAACTTGCGTAGCGGCAAACTGTTCCGCTCGGGCAGCGGGCCGCTGTCAATCGATCACGGTGGTTCGTCTCCTGACAGCAGCCTGGGTCGATCCGTTGCGTTCGCCTCGACAAGGGCAGCAAGGCGAGAAAGGAAACCCAGCAGCCCTTTTTCAGGATCATCGTCGTCGGCCGTCACCACTGTGATGCCCCAACGCGCGAGCACCGCTTCCTCGACGGGGTCACGATGCGCCATGAAGATGAAGGAGGGAGGCCGATCCGCCTCGTAGCCCGACCGGCTCCAGGTCTGCCAGAGCCGGTGCAGGAGCAATCGGATGTTCAGGTCGGAAAGGCTGTAGCCGATGAACAAAACCGTGCTGCCCAAGGCGTCCGAACGAAACCTCACGTCGAGCGGCGAGTCGAATGAGAGCCGGTCGAGGTAGTCGGTTTCAGTGAGAACCAAGGAGGAATCGTCATCAAAGTCGCCATGGAATTTCACGATGTAGGGGACATCCCTGCGAGCTTTTGAGACATCCCGCGCATTGGCCACTTTGACGTATTCGACGCCATGTATCTCAAAGGCAACTTCGAGGTTTCGATCGTAATTCGTGGTATAAATAACCGGGAAGTTCAGCGCGACGATGAGACGGTGCAATTCGGATAGTTCGATTTTATCGCGGCTGACGGTCCAGTGCCGATCCATCCAACTGCGAAGCGGTCCGATGCTTCCATGCTTGATACGGTAATACTCGGCCAGGGTCTGAAAACGACCGCGCTGCTTGCCAAGGTCCACCTCCAGGCCCAGTTCATCTGCCATTCGCTTGATCAGTTTCTCCCAGGACGGCAGGCCGACGCTCATGGAGACGCCCGCCCCCACGAAAAGCACGACGTCGCGTTCCCTGATGGAGTTTGCGAGCGCCACAAGAGGATCGCCGCTCATTGACGGACCGGGTAGCGATACCCCCCACTTCTGGATTGGTGGTCGTCAGCGGCGCCGACGACAACGGGCCGGTCACGACCTACACGGTTATCATTCTTTCCGAATAGACCCACACTCACCTGCCAACCGGCTTATGCGAGAGATCGCCCAACGCTCCCGTACCAGCCCTGTAATGTGCGATCGGTCGCGATGCGAGGGCCTCGCTCTGGCGCATGACCGCGCCCATCATATCTTTCGTGGTTGGCACCGTCTTCTTCAATGAACGCACCTACCAAGGTCTCCCGTCGATGGGCCAGGCGAACGGCACCGTGCGGCCATGACTCTCTAGTCCAAGCAGGCCCGCCTTTTGGGCGTCGGGCGGGCCTGTGCCGGAGAACGGGGGATGAGCTCCGACTCGGCACCGGGGATAGCTAGGAGCGGGGTGCCGCAATACCGAACCAGTATTCGTTAAAAATGTTCCTAGGTCCGCTCTGCATTGTCCTTGCCTGACCTAGCTGACGTCACTCGAGCTCGCGCAGCTTCCGAGCTTCCTTGACGAGAACGGCAAGATTGTCTCCATGTTTTCGGATCAACTCCCGGGCCTGTTGCTCTGTAATGCCGTTTACGGCGGAGAAATAGGCGAGCTGCTCTGGATCACTTGTCGAAATGCGATTTGGATCGCGGACGTCGCTATCAGCGCTTTCAGTCCCGAAATTCAGAATGTTCACACGAGCGCGCACGATATCCTCGCATCAGCTTGTGGGTCGGGCCTGCCGGACGATACGGCTGCACAGCAAGCAAGAACGAGCTTGCTCGCCCGCTGGAATTTCTTGGTTTTTTGCAGCAAGTACATACCAAGCCGCTCTCTGATGGACGCGACCGAACCATGTCCGAGAGACATTGTTCCCGTCCGCGGACCGGTCGCAGCTCTAAGCGGGGCTAAACTTGCGGGGACTGCCGGCGATCTCGCGACGAGCTGTTCAGGCCGCCTTCGAAAGCAGGGACACGTCAAAACTCGCCAACCCGTAGCGCCAGCGATGGTTCGTGGCGGCAACGCGGCTCTGGTAGAAAAGGGTCAGCCTGTCACCCTCGATCATCACAGTCGAATGGCCGTTTTCTCCAGGCCCGCCTGGGTCGAGTACAGGGCCGATCGAGACGTAAGGTCCGGCAATGGTGTCAGCGATCGCGAAAAAGACCCGCTGCCGACTGCCCCGCGGTCCATTGGGAAGGAAGCAGGTGGCGTTGAGAAGCACGCGACCATCCGGGAGCTCCACCAGTTGGGCGCCTTCAATCCCCCATTCGTAGTCGGGGTCGTCCCGCGTGTTGTGGTGGGGAATGTCATTGTGGTCCAGGATTTTGCCCAAGCGCTTCCAAGGCCCGAACCATGAATCGGACTGGCTCCGGGACAGATAGATGTCCGGTTGCGGCACGCGGGTGAATTTCGGCATGCCGGAATAAACGAGGTAGCGCTTTCCGCCGATGAGAGCGGGGTGCGGGTCGTAGATGCCGTCTTCATCCGTGTCGGGCACGGACAGAATTGCTGGATTGAGCACAACCCAGTTGAACCCGTCATTTGACACCGCGTGTTCACAGCGACCGCCGGATTTCATGAACTCGGTTTGGATGAACATGTGGAAGACGCCGTCTTCGTGCACGACACCAGGCGCCGCGACGCCCGACCCCGCGACAGGGAGCTCAATCGGCGCGTGCTCCGTCCACGGACCGTGCAACTCTGGCGCCGTGGCGTGAAGAATCTGCCAAGTCTCGCTGGTCACCGTGCCGCTCGATCCGAACACATGCCAAAGCCGGCCGTCGTAAACCGGGCATGGGTCCTTGAGATCGTCCACCGCTTGGGGATGAAACAACGGGAACACATTCGTCTCGAAATCGATCTTCATCTGTCTGCCCCAGCGATTGTCGGCCGCCAAACGCCGCTGGCGTCGGTCCGACGAATCAATTCAAGCCATCGAATATTTTAGCTGCTCATTCAACGAAAATGCGGCGCCCGAGCGGCCGTCCCCAGAAAGCTGCAGCCTGAGATGCCAGAAGCTCTGGCCGGCCCTCCGCCTGCATATCGCTCGCTGGCTGGAACAAGTTAATCAGCGGACAGTTAGACATGTGGCAGGAATAGCTTCCTGCATCTCGCGATTAACAAATGTTATTCGCAGTCTAAACCGCAATGTCACCAGGGAAAAGCTTATATGGACGCGGCGATAAGAATACCAGCCAGCATCAAAAACAGAAAAGAGCAAGATTTATTGATATGCTTCTCCCATTTGCGATGGAATTTCGTCTATCAACGTCCGCAGCACATTCTCACGCATGCCTCGAGAGAGCACCAGATCGTTTACTTCGAGGAGCCCGTTTTTGAAGAATGCTCCCACTCGTCCATTCGGTTTTGCGACGCTGCGCCGGGCATTCGGGTAGCGACCCCTTTGATCCCGATCGGCACCAGCCCCGCCAGGGCCGATGCCATCCAGCGCAGATATCTAGACCGGATCATCGCGTCCACACCGCACGCCGAATTGACCGCCTGGTATTATACCCCGATGGCGCTGCGCTTCAGCGCGCATGTCAACTTCGACGTGTGCGTCTATGACTGCATGGACGAACTTGCCGCATTCAAGAATGCGCCTTCCCAGCTTGCGCTGATGGAACGGGCGCTCTTCGAACGCGCCGATGTGGTCTTCACGGGCGGCTTAAGCCTGTTCGAAGCGAAGCGTTGCCAACATCGGGCGATCTATCCCTTCCCCAGCAGCATTGACGTCAACCACTTTCACAAGGCGAGGGTGCCCGGCGAGGAGCCGGCGGATCAACTCACAATCCCGCATCCTCGGGTTGGCTTCTTCGGTGTCATCGACGAGCGCCTGGACATCGATCTCGTGGCGCAGGCTTCCAGCACGATGCCAGACGTGCACTTCGTGATGCTTGGCCCGGTCGTCAAGATCGATCCGGACATCCTGCCGAGGGCAGACAACCTGCACTGGCTCGGCAGCAAAGCCTACAAGGATCTGCCCGACTATCTCCGGCATTGGGACGTCGGGTGGATGCCGTTCGCGCTCAACGAAGCGACACGCTTCATCAGCCCCACGAAAACTCCCGAGTTCCTTGCCGCCGGCCTGCCCGTGGTGTCGACTGCGATTGTCGATGTGGTGCGTAGCTACGCTGCTTCCGGCCTTGTCGATATCGCGGACGCCGAAGACATTGAGGCCAAACTGCGCTCCGCGCTGGCGCAACCGCGCGAAATGCGCCTGCCAGCGGTTGATACCTATTTGGCCAACATGTCCTGGCAGCGAACATGGGATGCCATGGCCGCCCACATGAAGAAAGCCAGTGCAAGCAAGAAGGTCGTGCCCTTCCGCAGGAGCGCGTGACCATGTTCGACTGGCTGATTGTCGGGGCAGGCTTTGCCGGCAGCGTTCTCGCGGAACGGATCGCTTCGCAACGAAGTGAAAGCGTTCTCCTCATAGACCGTCGGAGTCACATCGGCGGAAACGCCTATGACTGCTACAACGAAGCCGGAATTCTCATTCATCGTTACGGACCGCATATATTCCATACGAACGCCCAGTCGATCGTCGACTATCTGTCGCAGTTCACAAGCTGGCGCTCTTACGAGCACCGTGTGCTCGCTTTCGTGGACGGCAAGCTTCTGCCGATTCCTATAAACCTCGACACGATCAACCATCTTTATGGTCTCGAGCTAAGCCCGGCAGAGCTGGAAGAGTTCTTCGCGTCGCGTCGTGAAACCGTTGGCGAAATCCGTACCGCCGAGGATGTGGTTGTCAGCACCGTCGGTAGGGAGCTCTATGAGAAATTCTTCCGCGGCTACACCAGAAAGCAGTGGGGGATCGATCCCAGCCAGTTGAGCAAGTCCGTGACGGCCCGCGTCCCGACGAGAACGAACCGCGACGATCGCTATTTCGGCGACAGCTTCCAGCAGATGCCGGCCGGCGGCTACACGCGCATGTTCGAACGTATGCTGGACCATCCCAACATCAAGATCATGCTGCAGACAGATTATCGCGAGGTCCGAGAGCGAATTCCCTTTCGGCGACTGATCTTTACCGGACCGGTCGATGAATTCTTTGACTGGAGGCTCGGCCGTCTTCCCTATCGCTCGCTGCGTTTCGAGCATGTAACCCTCGACTGCGAGCAATTTCAGCCGGTAGCCGTGGTGAACTATCCGCAGACGGAAGCCTATACCCGCATCACCGAGTACAAGCATTTGACGGGCCAGAGGAATATCCGGACCAGCCTCACCTACGAATACCCGACAGATATCGGCGACCCATATTACCCCGTGCCGCGGCCGGAAAACGAGGCTCTCTACAAACAGTATGAAGCGCTCGCTGACAAATGCCCTGACGTGTGGTTCGTCGGCCGTCTGGCGACGTACCGCTACTACAACATGGACCAGGTCGTAGGGCAGGCCTTGGCCACTTTTGCCCGTATTCAGAAGACTATCCCAGCCTCAGATCGCGCACCGCAATCGGCACTCGCGATCCCCGTCTAGATGCCGTCTGCGCAGCGATGCTTAATCTTGCGCACACAACGAACCGCCATGATGCCGGACCCGGAGCTGCAAGTTGAGCGATAGTCTCGAAATCTGGGGCGGCGTTGAATGCAGCATCGTGCGCCTGCGCGAGCGGACCCGCGATCAGCTCCGCGAGACTGGCCATTTCGACCGTGCCGGCGATCTCAGCCTCATAGCCGAGATGGGTATCAAGACCTTGCGATACCCCGTGCTCTGGGAACTGGTTGAAGGCGATGGTTCGCCGAACTGGCGCTGGCCGGACGAGCGTCTCAACGAATTGCGAAGGCTTGGCGTGAGGCCGATCGCGGGGCTGGTCCATCATGGCAGCGGACCGAAGTCGACCCATGTGCTTGATCCGGACTTCCCCGAATTGCTTGCCAGGTATGCCGGGCAAGTGGCGCAACGTTATCCCTGGCTGGAGATGTTCACGCCGATCAACGAGCCACTGACGACGGCGCGCATAAGCGGCCTCTATGGACTTTGGCATCCGCATGGCACCTGCGAGGCAACCTGCTTCCAATTGACCGTCGCGCAGTGCCGCGCAACCGCCATGGCCATGAAGGCAATTCGCAAACACATACCTGGAGCGCAACTTGTCCAGACCGAAGATTTTGGGCGGGTGTTCTGCACGCCCCGCCTCCGCTACCAGGCCGACTATGAAAACGAGCGGCGATGGCTGGCGCTTGATCTGCTGAGCGGCCTGGTTGACGACGACCATCCATTCCACCGGCGCTTGCTTGACGCGGGCGTGGACCGCCGTCATCTCGACGAGCTGAGCGCGGACCCTTGCCCGCCCGACGTCATCGGGATCGATTACTACCTGACAAGCGACCGCATGCTCGACGACGATCTGCGACGGTATCCGGACGAGCAGACTGGGGGGAATGGCGTCGACGCCTATGTCGACATCGCTGCAGTGCGTTCGGACATGCGCGGCCACGCACGTCTACGGTTCCGGCTAGAGGAAATTTGGGACCGCTACCGCAGGCCAATCGCCGTCACCGAGTTGCACAACGGATGCACGCGTGAGGAACAGTTGCGGTGGCTGATCGAGGGGTGGCAGGAAGCCAAGGCGGCGAGGCACGACGGAGCCGATATACGCGCCGTTACTGCCTGGTCACTGTTCGGGGCCACCGACTGGAACTCGATGCTGGCGCATCAAAAGGGCTACTACGAGAGCGGAGCCTTCGACGTGCGGGGCGCGAGCCCCAGAAAAACCATCATCGCGAGCGCTCTGAGTCAAATCGCAAAGGAAGGTGCATTCGATCATCCCGCGCTCGATCGGCCCGGTTGGTGGCGAACGGAGTGCCCACCGATAAAGCCTGCACGGACAATGCTTCTGGCAGGATTCGGCCGAATGGCGTCCGTCATCGAGGAGTGTTGCCACATGCGTCGATTGGCGGTTCGCCCAACGCCGCCGGACAAGCTCACGCAGGAACTGGTGCAGACGAATTCCTGGGCGGCGATAAGTGTTCATGAAGCCGGTCGGTCCTCGCGAGGAACGCGGTCAGCTCTAGCCAACCTTCGCTGTCAGTTTCCTGGCGGCGCCGCGTTGGATCTCCAAGCAAGCCGTGCGATCGGCATGGTCGAGACCGCCAACGCCTTCCTTGACCTCGTAGTGGACGGACAAACGGGGACGTTCAGGCTTCTGCGGGCCGAGCCCAACAATCAGTATTGGATAGAGGCTGTCGCAGAGGACGAGAGCGGCGCCAGCTACGCTGTCTAACACGGTACCGTCGCGTAACTTATCTGTCGACGTCACCAAGCACGATATCGATGGATCCCAGGACGGCTGTGACATCCGCAAGCAGGTGACCGCGGCAGAGCAGGTCCATTGCTTGAAGGTGCGCAAAGCTCGGCGCCCGCAGCTTGCACCGGTAAGGCTTGTTGGTGCCGTCCGAGACCAGATAGACGCCGAATTCGCCTTTTGGCGCTTCGACTGCTGCATAGACCTCTCCCGGAGGCACGCGGAAACCTTCCGTGTAAAGTTTGAAATGATGGATCAGCGCTTCCATCGAACGCTTCATCGCGGCACGCTTGGGCGGCACGATCTTTCCATCCGGATTGGAGATCGGGCCAGGCCCCTCCTTCACCAGTAGGTCGATACACTGGCGCATTATTCTGGCCGACTGGCGCATCTCTTCCATGCGCACGAGATATCGGTCGTAGCAGTCGCCGTTCTTGCCCACCGGAATGTCGAAGTCCATTTCGGAGTAGCACTCATAGGGCTGCGCTTTCCGCAAATCCCACGCTGCGCCCGAGCCGCGTACCATCACGCCTGAGAAGCCCCATCCCCAGGCATCCTTTTCCGAAATCTGGCCTATATCGACGTTTCGAAGCTTGAAGATCCGATTATCCGTCAGCAGGCGATCCAGATCATCTACGGACTTCAGAAAGGGATCGATCCACTTGCCGATATCGTCGATGAGGTCCGGCGGCAGGTCCTGGTGCACTCCGCCGGGTCGAAAATAGGCGGCGTGCATGCGTGAGCCTGAGGCCCGCTCGTAGAAGACCATGAGCTTCTCGCGCTCGATGAAGCCCCACAGGGGTGGGGTCAGCGCACCGATATCAAGCGCCTGCGTGGTGACATTGAGCAGATGGGACAGGATGCGCGATATCTCGCTGTAGAGAACACGTATCAATTGCCCTCGCCTGGGCACGGAGAGACCCGCAAGCTTCTCGATCGCCAAGCACCAAGCATGCTCCTGGCACATCGGCGCCACATAATCGAGGCGGTCGAAGTAAGGCAGCGCCTGGAGATAGGTCTTGTATTCGATGAGCTTTTCGGTGCCGCGGTGGAGCAGGCCAATGTGGGGGTCGACGCGCTCGACCACCTCGCCGTCGAGCTCGAGCACAAGACGAAGCACACCGTGCGCCGCCGGGTGCTGGGGACCAAAATTGATGTTGAAATTTCTTACGGCGGCCTCGGCCATGAAAGTTTCACTCCAAGTGGCGGGCGCCGAACCCGGAAATGACGCTGATGTTCCCGCGCTCGCACACATAGGAGGCTGTTCTGCGCCCCGTCGTAATCGTCCCAGGAACATCATCCCTCGATCCAAGTTCGGGCTCGTCACTTCTCAGATACAGGCTGGCAGAACATGACTGTTCAGATTCCCCTCTCCGAGATCGATCGCGCCAGGCACGAAGACCTGGGCGACGGAGCTTGGACCATTGCGCCGGACCTTGCTTATCTTCGCCTCTCCATCGTGAACGTCGTCTTCTTCGGAATGCCCGGCGACCACGCGGAGTGGGTGTTGATCGATACGGGCTTACCCACGTCACGGAGCAGCATCGTCGGCGTTGCGCGGTCCCGTTTCGGCTCGGACGCGCGGCCATCTGCAATCATTCTGACGCATGGCCATTTCGATCATGTCGGCACAGTCCTGGAACTGGCCAAGACGTGGGACGTGCCGGTCTATGCCCATCCGCTCGAACATCCATACCTGGACGGGACCGCGTCTTATCCTCCCCCGGATCCCTGGGTTGGCGGCGGCCTCATGGCATTGCTTTCGCCACTTTTTCCGTGTGGTCCCATCGATCTCGATACTAGGCTTAGGCCGCTGCCTGACAACAGGTCAGTCCCAGGCATGCCGGGTTGGCAATGGCTGCACACTCCCGGGCATGCCCCAGGCCACGTCTCGCTGTGGCGCGAAGCCGACCGTGCACTGATCGCTGGTGACGCCTTCATAACAACTGGCCAGGAATCGGCCTATGAAGTCGCCGTGCAGCAGCTCGAAATGCATGGCCCACCGCGCTATTTCACGCCAGACTGGGAAGCCGCCGAGCGCTCGGTCCGCGACCTGGCTGCTCTGAGCCCGGAACTGGTGATCAGCGGTCATGGAGCTGCCGCGGCTGGCGCAGGAATGCGACAAGGTCTCGATCGTCTCGCCGAGCGGTTCAGAGAAACCGCGGTGCCCGCCGGTACGAAATATGTCCGCAAGCCCGCCACGGTCACAAATGGCCGCGCGTATCAGATGCCATGACCGGACTTGCTGACATAAGATCGCATCGATGCTCAGACTTCGCCCGCCAGAAGCACCTCCAAAAGTGACTGGCCACGCTAGGCGGGCGCAACCACTTACCGCACAGCTCAACAAATGGGGTTCCGCTCTCTTGCAGTGCCGGTGGCTTCCGATCTGACAACAATCTCGGACGGAGCGGGATCCCCGCTAATCGCCGCCTCGCTTCGTCGGAGGTCAGAGGCGCGCCACGGTGGCGATGCGCAGCCGTATCGCCTGCCCTTGCGCAAAGTTCCAAGCCCATTGCTCGTTACGGAAAGAGCGGACAACCTTTCCATAGCCGGGCTCTTCTACGACAACTTGCCACTCTTGGTCGGAATGCGACAGGGTGACATACCTGTCGATCGTCGTCTGATACTGGCTGGCCATGGCGCGCTTCTCCCTGTGCCAGAGGTGCGATTGCCCGCTGCCGGCGAAGTCTGCACCTCCGACAAGGCAGCGGGCCGTGTCACGGGCCCCCGATCTTGTTCGTGACGCAAGATGGACTGACCAAGACGGATCCATTCTGCGAGTTCTGCTGACAGCGGCCATAACATGGGTTACCAGGCGCCTTTTTTGTTGGTGGTCGTCCGCCAAAAGGAACACTTTCCGGGCGGGCCTCTTCGGCTTGGCTCGTCTGCTGCGGACGCGGTATCGCGGCAGGAACATCACCTGCCCGTCTCTGGCATAAAAACTCTGGACGCACAGCCGGTGCCAGTGCCCCATCACCGCGGCTCTTGGGAGAGCCAAGGCGGAGCGGCTTACTGCAAAGCGGGCTGTGAAGGTTGTTTGCCCGGCTGGTCGCCGCCTGTGCTGGATCGAGGTGTTGGGTCCCTGTCAACCTCTGGGTTTCGATCAACGGGGGCTACGTTCATGTTGTCAGCTTTGGACTTTGCAGGATCGGTCTCGGCGGGGTTCGGGCTGGCGGATGAGGGCGCCTGATCATTCCCCTGCGGCGCCGGCTTGTCGTGGGTCGCAGGCGTCTTTGCCGCCTCACCATAGATCTCGGCAATGCCCCACGCGATCACCGCCAGCATGAGCACACCGAGCAAGACCGCAAGAACTGGGAGGCCGCGGCCACCCTGCCGCGATTTCTTTGCTAGGATTTGCTTCGCCATGTACCACCGTTATGGAAAGGCCTTCGGCTGCCACCGGAGAGGTGAATCGTAATGTGAGCTAACAAGTCATGCCCGATGATGTTCCCCCCGAATTATATGAAGCCGCTGTCCGGGAATCATGCCCCTTGGGGAAAGCAAGCACGCTCCTGTGACTGTCGCTTGCAGCAAACCGGGGCGTTGGGATCCGGTGCCAGTGTTCTCGCACTTAACTTTTCGCGGTTCTCCCGCTTCCTAAAGGTGAGCGAATTGCATTGTCACAGCTTCCAGATTGTGTTCCAGCCACTTGGCCATGGCCAGCTCCTCCTCCAAGCTTTGCTGGAGACTATCGGCCGCTTGAGTGTACCCAATGACCCTTCCAAGGGTGATGAGAGATTTGTAGGCAGCTATCTCGTAGTTCTCAAAAGCGAAATTCGCGAAGCTGTTCTTCAAAATTTCATCGCCCGCCATAGAGTGGCCCATCGCGGCGGCACTCCCTACCGCCGACATCACCGCGTCTTCGATCGTCGAAGTCCCCTCTTCAACACCCTCCAGCAGACTTTCAAGCCGCTTTATCTGCCCTTCAGTTTCGGCAATATGCACTCTCAATCGCTCGGCCACCTGAGGATAGTTCTCGATGCGCTCGACTTGGGGTCTCATGATCGACAGGGCTTGGTTTTCCATAGCATGTGCATTGCGCAGTCCGGTGATGAAGGTCGAACGCGTTTCCGATTTTGCATTGGCATCCATAACTCCACTCCTTTTGAAACGCCGAACCACCGATCGACCGCATTGTTCCTCGGTGGCCCGCCTCTGCGGCTCACGATGGCACTTCCAGTTCGTCGACCTTTGTCGCTGATGGCTAATGCATCTGTCGGATTCCAGCTTGAAGATTTTGCATGTTTGAGGAGATCACGCACCTGGCCGAGAGCAAGTTTGGAACAAGAAGAGGCCGCGCCTGTTCGGCGACGATGACCGATCTGGATATCAGCCGCAATTGCGATGTCGCTGTCGTGGGCGGCGGCCCGGCGGGTCTCGCCGCTGCCATCTATCTGTCCCGCTTCTTGCGCTCTGTGTCGGTTTTCGACGTCGACGACGGGCGTGCGAAACTCATCCCCAGGACCAACAATTGCCCGGGCTTTCCCGAAGGGATTTCCGGCAACGACTTGTTAATCCGCTTGAGGGAGCAAGCCGTCGCTTACGGCACCGAAGTCGTCCCGACCGGCGTCGAGTCCCTTTCGGCAACTAACAGTGCGTTCGTTCTTGAAACGGCTGCCGGCAATGTTCAGGCGTCCCGTGTTGTGCTGGCGACCGGCGTCGTCGATCGGGCGCCGGCGATAAGCGGCCTTCGTAAGGCGATTGCGTCAGGAGCTGTCCGGCTATGTCCTGTTTGCGATGCCTACGAGGTCCAGGGACAGCGCATCGCAATCGTCGGCCCGGACCACTCAGCTCTTAGAGAAGCATTGTATCTGCGGCGCTACAGCCCATCGGTATCTATCATATGTAACTATCCCGAGGATATTTCCGCGGCGATACGCAGGGAGGCGCAGGTCGCGGGTATAGCGGTCTGGGACGGCGTTGATGATCTCGTCTTGCGCGAGGCCGGGCTCGATGTCGTCATGGCGGATGGATCGAAGACCGAGCGGATCGGCGTGCTCTATGCCGCGATGGGCTGCGACGTTCGATCGGAACTCGCCATGGATGTTGGCGCACACTGCGATGAAGAGGGCTACATTCTCATCGGTCCACACGCGCAAACCTCGGCCGACGGTGTTTACGCGATCGGCGATGTTGCCAAAGCGCTCAACCAGATCGCCGTGGGATTTGGCCAGGCGGCTTTGGCTGCCACCCACATTCACAACAGTCTGATGGCAGAGCAGGCTCGCGGCGGTAACTCATGAACGTTCTATCGGTTTAGGCAACCGACCTGAAACATCGAGTTGATGAAACTGCCGGGACCGAGCCAACGAAAACGACTGAACGTGCTGCCCCGTTCAGGCGTTGAATCGCGACCAAGCTAAGCAGCCGCCCACCAACGGCGATGTGCTGACCACAATGGCACCGCTCGCATGCAACTTGAATAACCCTCCCCATGAGAGCTGCCCAACGACCCACACCGATCCGTCGGAGCTAGTCCACTTTAAACTTGTGCCGGCACCAAGAACCTTTTGCATCATGGAGGCCGGGCTCATCCCCTGTTTAAACACCACTATGGCTTCAGAGTTTCGAGTGAAGCTCGGTCCGAGCCCCGCCATCAATCCTGAGAACATTGCGACGCTCATCAAGGCGGCGCTCGCGCTCCCACTTGCCACCCCGCTCCGGCTCGGGAATGCCCAGGCGAGCAACAAAGGTCCAAGGCCAAAGACAACGAGCCACCCGATGTGCCAGGCAAGCGGAGCATCACTGTTCATCTTGATCCGATGAAGCCCCAGCAGCCAGTGAAACACAGCCGCATCGACAACGTGCCACAAGCCAAACCCGACCAGTGACAGCCGCAGAATCTCACTTGTCGTGGCAATGCGTGAGTTGGTTGCGCGTGCCGCCACCAGCAAAATGGTCGCCAACACGAGCAACAGGTACATCGCCAGATGAAAAAGGCCGTCGGCCATGATCTGGGCCCGCAGGTCGGCCCCTGGGGAGAAGGCTGAGAGCAGGTGATGCCACTGCAATATCTGGTGGAGAACGATACCATCGAAAAAGCCCGCAAGCGCGAAGCCGACCAACAGCCAACCCCAGAGCGCTTTGCGATCCAGGCGACGATGCGAGCCGTCAACAGCATCATGGAGCGACATCGGGTACTCCTTCATCCTTGCCACGGACCGGAGCAAAAAGCCCTTCTCAGCCGGACCATGAAGGCCATATCGGGCTTCCAGCCAGAACACGAAGATCAGTCCCCCGCGACCGTTGAAAGTACCAGTACGGCTGCAAACATCTCAATCATCACGGCACTCCGCAGGGGGATATCGAGCAACCGAACCGATCATCGCTTCTGTTGTTCCCCCGGCGGAAAAATTCGCCGGTAATCGCCGGGAACAATGCTTTCAATGCCGGGTTCGGTGCGCCTGGGGCGTGCACAACTCGCTGCCAGTCATCCGGCTGAAGATTGAGAGTTGTCATGTCCCCCACCGACACAAGTGCAGAACTGCATGCTGGGGCTCACCACCCTACTGGAGCCGTGCGCTGGCTGTTCTCGACCAATCACAAAGACATCGGAACGATGTATCTGGTCTTTGCGATCATCGCGGGCATCGTTGGAATGCTTCTGTCAGTCGCGATGCGAATGGAGCTTCAGGAGCCCGGGATTCAGATTTTTCCCGGCTTGGCTGCATTTATCTACGGCTATCAAGGCGACTCGGCGATCGATGGCGCCAAGCAACTCTACAACGTGTTCACCACCGCACATGCGCTGATCATGATCTTTTTCGCCGTGATGCCGGGGCTGATCGGGGGCTTCGGCAATTGGATGATCCCGTTGATGATCGGCGCGCCCGATATGGCGTTCCCGCGGATGAACAACGTTTCGTTCTGGCTTCTCCCACCGGCCTTCATGCTGCTCCTGCTTTCCATGTTCATGCCTAGCGTGCCTGGAGGCTACGGAGCTGGAACCGGCTGGTTCCTCTACCCGACCCTCTCGACGTCTGGACACCCGGGGCCGGCAGTAGATCTTGTGATCCTGGCGTTGCACATCGCTGGCGCATCGTCGGTTTTAGGCGCCATCAACTTCATCACCACGATTTTCAATATGAGGGCCCCGGGCATGACGCTGCACAAGATGCCTTTGTTCGCCTGGTCGGTTTTGATTACCGGCTTCCTGCTGCTACTGGCTCTACCTGTGTTGGCTGGGGCGCTGACGATGCTGCTGACCGACCGCAATTTCGGGACCGCCTTCTTCGTGCCGGACCAAGGAGGGGATCTGATCCTCTACCAGCATCTCTTCTGGTTCTTCGGCCACCCGGAAGTCTACATCATGATCCTCCCGGCCTTCGGCATAGTCAGTCAGGTGATTTCGACGTTTTCCCGCAAGCCGATCTTTGGGTATTTGGGGATGGTTTATGCAATCGTCGCCATAGGTGCGATCGGCTTTGTCGTGTGGGCGCACCATATGTATACGAGCGGGATCGGTCTCGATACCCAGCGCTACTTCACCTTTGCCACGATGGTCATCGCCGTTCCGACGGGCATCAAGGTCTTCTCCTGGATCGCCACCATGTGGGGTGGATCAATACGCTTACAGACGCCGATGCTCTGGGCTCTCGGGTTCATCTTCCTTTTCACGATTGGTGGTGTAACCGGCGTCCAACTGGCCAATGCGGGGCTCGATCGCGAGTTGCACGACACCTACTTCGTTGTCGCACATTTCCATTACATCCTATCGCTGGGTGCCCTCTTCGGTATCTTCGCAGGGTGGTACTACTGGTTTCCCAAGATGACCGGATACATGTACAACTCCGTTCTTGCCGGCGTACATTTCTGGACAACTTTCATCGGCGTCAATCTGGTGTTCTTCCCGCATCACTTCCTCGGCCTGGCCGGGATGCCACGGCGCTACATCGACTATCCTGACGCATTTGCCGGCTGGAACATGGTGTCCTCCTACGGTTCGTACATCTCTGGCGCGAGCGTGCTCTTCTTCTTGGCCTGTGTGATAGAGGCATTCTACAGGCGACGCCAAGTTGGCAGCAATCCTTGGGGTCCAGGGGCCACAACGTTGGAATGGATGCTGCCCTCGCCCCCTCCGTTTCATCAATGGGATCGCCTGCCGGTGATCAAGTAGTACCTTTTAGGACTGCCGGTGGCCGGCGCGCCATCTCTAGCGCCACCGCTGCGCCCCAGGAATGGCCGACAACCATGTAGGCCCGATTCCGAGTTTCGCGACCGCGGCATCGATGAGGTCGGCCTGGGCAGCCGCGGTCCAAGGTCTGCCAGCCGGGCGTGTGCTCCTGCCGAAGCCGGGCCTGTCGAAGGCAAGTACGCGATATCTGGCGGCGGCTTTTCGAAGATGCCGGTTGTGGTGAAGTCTTCCGCCGAGCGCCATTGCCGCGCACCAGCAGAAGCGGTTGCCCATTGCCCGCCTCCAGGAAATGCAGCTTCGTTCCCCGGAGATGAATGAAGTGCCCGAGCGGACGTACGGCCAGCGCCCGTCTCGCGAGGAGATTGTTGTAGAGCGCCAAACCAGCCGTGGTCGCCGCAAGCAACAGAAGCAGGGGCTTCCTGGGTCCCGCCCTGTTCATTCTGGGAAGTGCCGCTTAGGGTGCGGCTTTGGCGCCTCAGTGAGTCCGCTACGCTCCATCGCTTTCGCAAAGCTCCCCGTCTCGTCAAGCAGGGCACCAGCTTGCTCAGGAGAAAGCCCCGCCCGTTTCGCAATCAGCTTGATCTCCTGGTCCCGATCCCTCGCGATCTGCATCTTCCTTGGATCGATTGGCTCGTCGTTCTGCATAGGCACCTCGTGCGCTCCCAACCATCCTTTCGGTATCATGTTCCCTTGGTGGAACAATGCTGCAGCCATTGTGTTCGATGGTTTCAACAGGATTGAACGCATGGATCGACCATCACCCAGTAGTCAGCAATCCACACGAGGCCCGGATCGACACAGGTTGCTGTTCGAGCCGAACCTGCGGATACATGGGCTGATCGATGACCGTACTGTTGTGAACTTACTCAGCGATCTGAAAGAGGTTCGCCACGGCGAGGGCGACCTCTATGTCGAAATCGACACGCCAGGCGGCGACGCCGATGGTGTGCGCCGCATGGCCCTGGAGATCAAGCTGTTCCTGAAACATTCGGGCCGTGCGGGCTACGTCATCGGCAAGAATACAGTGTACTCTGCCGGCATCACGGATCTAGCCGCGTTTCCGAAAGCCTCCAGGTATCTTTGCCCACAGGCGGTCTTGCTAATCCACGAGCGCCGCCTTGAGAAGAACCTGGTGCTGAATGGGCCAATACGCGGGTGCCTTCAGATCATACGCGAGCAACTGGCGTTGTTGCAGACGGCGGAACAACTAGAGGACGAGGGCTTTGCTGACCTTGTTCGGGGCTCGAGGTTCTCCCTCGATGAGCTTCGAGATCACGCGATGAACAGCTGTTATCTCTCGGCGGAAAAGGCGTTGGAGTTGGAGCTTGTCGAAGACATCGCTGACTGATTTGAACGAGCAGACCCTCAGGTCGAGCGGCCCGGCGGACAAGGCCTCCAACGACCCCGAGCGAAGCGGTGGGTGTCTCTGCGGTGCGGCAAGATACGTTGTGACCGGCGAGCCGCTGCGAGTTGGCCTTTGCCACTGCCATGATTGCAAAAGAACAAGTGGTAGCGCTTATGCGGCGTTCGCAGTGTGGCCAAGATCAGCCTACCAAGGCACAGGTAAGCTAGGCACGTTCAAGGGCCGGAGCTTTTGTCCGGACTGCGGGTCACGGGTGGTGAGCCTCCGTGAGGACGAAGCCGAGATTATGGTCGGCAGCCTTGATACAGCGCCAAGTGATCTCATTCCATCGTACGAGCTTTGGACACCACGGCGAGAAGGCTGGCTCCACAATCTGCCTTGGGCAGACCAATTCGAACGCGACCGCACCGACGAAGGCGGCAATTGGCGGGAGCCACTGCGCTCTCGCGGCGACGGTTGAGGGTGACCCATCAGAAGGCAATTTCATGCGCGAGGCATCTCTTGGGTTCTTCCAGAAGCTGGTGGCCACCCCGTCGCCAAGCGGGTTCGAGCGTCCCGTCGCCGAACTCTTTCGCGAATATGTCCGCCCTTTCGCAGACAAAGTGACGACGGATGTCATGGGCAATGTGACCGCCATAATCAATCCTGACGCACCTATGCGGTTCATGTATGCTGGGCATATGGATGAGGTCGGCTTCATCATCCACTATATCGACGAGAATGGGTTTCTGTTCTTCAGCACGATCGGGGGAACGGATGTGGCAACCGAGATCGGGCAACGGGTCTGGGTCCACGGCAAGGAACCCGTTCTAGGCGTGGTTGGCCGGAAGGCAATCCAGACCTTCAAAGCCCCAGATTCCACCCAGACGCCTTCGCTGAAGGATTTGTGGATCGATATCGGCGCGCGTTCGCGAGAAGAAGCGCTCGAAGTGGTGGACGTTGGCAGTGCGGTAACGATCCAGGGCCATTTCGAAGCGCTGAGAGGCAGCCTCGCGGTGGGACGGGCCTTCGACAACAAAGCAGGGCTTTTCATCGGAGCGGAGATGCTGCGCTGTCTGTCCGAGGAAGGCGGCGTTCATCCTGAAGTTGGTCTGTATATTCTTGGCACTGTCCAGGAAGAGATCGGCTCACGCGGAGCAAAGACCGCTGCGTTCAACATCAACCCGAAGACCGGACTGGCGATCGACATGGGTGTTGCGATGGACTTTCCACGTGCCCGGCCTGAGGATCAGGGAAAGCTGGAACTCGGCAAAGGGCCGGCAATCACGCAGGGAGCGAATACCAATCCCGTGGTCTTCGAGTTGCTGCGGTCGGTCGCCGTGGAAGAGGATATACCCTTCCAAATTCAGGCCTTGGGCAGTTCCAGTCCGACCGACGCGCGTGTGATCCAGGAGGCGGGCGGCGGCGTGGCGAGCGGCGTGCTTTCGGTTCCTTTGCGCTACATGCACACGCCGTCGGAAGTTCTCTGCCTCGGCGATGTGCAAGCGACCGTCGATCTGGTTTGCGCCTATTGTCGCCGCTTGACCCCTAAGCTGGACTTCACCGCATGGTGAGGGTCCAGCTTTCCGCTAAACTGCCTGGGCAACGTCGGGGCACAATGGTGAGCCGCAATGCGGGTAGTAACTGGTGCGATTGCATCTCACATTCCCTCCAGCTGGCCGGAGGAGCGTCGCGCTTATCGGGGTCGCCTTCACCTGAAGGGCCGCCACGGGGGATCGTCACCGGGCCTTCTGCGTATCTGCGATAGGCTTTCCGCGCGAGCTTCGCGTGTTCGCATCCAATATGATCTTAGCGGCTTCGTCGATAGTGATTCCGCACTTGCGCGCATAATAGGCGGCTTCACCAGAAAGCGGGCCTTCTGTCGGCAGTTCCGCCGCGCGCTTTGCCTTGAGTTTGGCCTTCTTTCCCATCGGCCTAACACGCCCATGCCTAGGTGATGGCCCGCTGCTAGTGATGCCTCAGCCAAGAGAATAGCAGCGGGCCAACGGCAGCGTGCCCAACCCGGGAGCACACGGATTGGCTGCCGGCACTCCCAACCACCCGAAATAATTTCTGTTCCAGGGGGATCTACAAAATCTTCACGCAGGATGGCGCAGCTTGCGATTCGAGAGCGGCCGCCCCTCCGGTCGACACCTTATCCTCAACATGGCAAGTAACCTGCGTGACACCGCGTCGGGATGGGGAGCCTGCTGGCAGAGCAGGTAGCGCTGATGCACCCGGCCAAGTACTAGCGACCGAGAGTGAAACCTTCAGGCCGGTAGTCGGTTGATACGGCTGGCGGAGATCTTAGGATGGCTAGAGTTCGAAACAGCGCCGACCGGCGAGCCAGAAACCCCCGAACCCGCCCCCTCAAGGGCGAAGACGCCGAGGTCAAGCACGTCGTAGACACTCACTCTGTCTCGGAGAGCCAAGCTCGAGAACTGGTCAGGCGCCACGGCAACGATTGGCGTAAGATCGACGAAGCCGCGAAATCGTATAAGAGGGAAAACTGACGGCTCCTCTCATGCACGGCGCCGGGCTCTTAGCTGTTCGCGCCAGCGCACTGTCTCCAGATTGCGGCGTGCCGGCGCCCCGGACGCGCGGCGGAGTTCTCTGCGCCGGCTTATCCCCGCCGACAACATGACGCAAAACCAGACGCTCTGGCAACGAACTGGCCCGGCAAATGGCTCCCGAAATACGATCACCCATGCGATCGTCGTGCTGCACATCGCCACTGACTCAGGCGCGTTCCGGCCGTACCGTCTCGACGGACAACGATCCCACCGGCAATGGTCGCAGCAATTCGATCTCTGGTCTCGACAGGTCGAGCCAAGCCCTCCAATTCTCGGGCTGGAGGACGACCACCTGCCGATTGTGATACGGCGCCACGTCGGGCCCGGGATCGGTCGTCAGCATGGTGAAGCTGGGCGGCTTATTGCCTGCCGCCTCACGCCAGAGTCCGGCGATGGCCAAGAACGGCGATCCATTCAGCGTGAAGCGGTGTTTCGCTTTTGGGTATTTGGTGCCGGTAAACTCGAAGAATGCCGACGCCGGCACCAAGCAGCGCTTGCTGTCAGTGAAACGCCTGCCCTCGGAGCGGAAGTTGAACACGGGCCCCCCCTTTGGCCCTGACGGGGGGAAGCCAAACGTCATTGAGGCGAGTTCGATCGCATCGCCGGCAGCGCGCATGATTGGCGCCGGATCGTTGATGCGAATGTCGTCCGCTTGCGGAAGATCAAGCTCGGTTTGGTGCGCCGGGATCTTCAGCGCCAGCTCGGCCATCATCCGGCAGTACTCGGCCCAGGCAATATGCTGCTCGTAGTCGTTGCACATGATTTCATGTCCCAGGTGCTCAAGCCGCGGGCCTACCCGCTCCTCGTGTCGGCACTCCTTCGTCGTCCATTGCCGCCTCCCGATGGTCGCGGATACTCCTAGATCCTGTGTCACCGTCAAAGGCCAGTAGCCGTTGCTCGTTCCAGTCATCTGGCACGGCGCGTTTCTTGCGGTCCTTGCATGCCTGCTGGCCATAATTCGCACTTAGGTGACGGCTCCTGGTTATTCTTGCCGAATGCCATCGTCATCCTCCTACATCGTAGCGCCTCACCCCGAAGATACCGCACCGGCCTGGGCCGGCAACGCAGAATCGGATTTTCGGACAACCATACACTGTCTTGACGAGCTTTCCTCGTTACCCCCCAGTCGCTGATGCGCGCCCGTTGCCGGCGCGCCAGCAACCTGAAAGCAAGCCGTGAATAGACAGAACGGAAATTACGGCCGGCGACACCGGGGGAGCTTGCCCATATCGAACCACCACAATCGAAGCGCCAATCCGGCTGTTGCGGGGCCATTCGCTGATCAAGTAGCGCGCGCGCGACGGTTGATGCGTCGCACGCGCCTGGCCGCGTTTTAGCGGCTGGTTTCAGGAGATGGCACCTTCGGCGTATGCGGCCGAGATGAGGGCGCAAAGCAGACTTTCCCTTCATCACGCCTTGGTACCCCTATTTGTCCCAACCCCAGGGCGCGCTACACCGCGCTTAGGCGCGCACTGCTCGCATTCCCGTGTAGCGCGACTTCTATGCTTAATGCGCCCTTTGGCAGACGAGCGGAGCGGAGTCAGCTAAGCCGTCTAATGCGGCAGTATCTCACCTCTACGGTTGATAGCCGCGACGCGGTCGACCACCTGGCCGCCCGGCGGCACTTGGCGGGCCTTCCTCATTCTCATCGGGTCGGCATCTGCACCGCGGGGGTACTAACTTTACTGAGTCCGGCAGAGAGAGTCCCCCGCCAATGACTTCTTGTTGTTCGTTGCTGCAACATCCTCTGGGATCGCTTGTTAGCCAAGCACCAGGGTTGACCTTGGCCGTGGTGCCGGCACGGCCCTTTTTCATAATGGTGTTCGGTGGCCAATGACATCCCCCCAAGGCCGACAACATGAACGTGGCTCCAGTCGACCGGAATCCAGAGGCGAATAGGGACCCGACACCTCGATCGAGCACCGGGGCGACCAGCCGGGTAAGCAGCCATCACAGCCCCCCTTGCAGTGGGCCGTCCGACGGAAGGATCAATAGCCACCCCCGCATTGACGAACAATATGTCGAGCGCCTGTTCTGACAGCATCTTCCGAAGGGCCTTTAGTGCGCGTCGCTGATCGCCGCGACGTGGCCAATGCTGGGCGCCGCTTAAATTACAAAATCCCCAGCTATCGCAGCCTTCTCATCAAGATGGCCTCGGCAGTTGCAGAAGAGCTCGACCCCGCCGCCCCGCCAGCAATTGGTGGCGATCGACGTTCGGGCGCTCCTGGACGAACACCTGCCCGTGAGCCCTCAAAAAACGCCGGCGACAGCCGCCCGTCCCGCTATTCCACCGTCACCGACTTCGCCAGATTGCGCGGCTGGTCGACGTCGGTGCCCATGAACACGGCGGTGAAATAGGCGAGCATCTGGATCGGCAGCGCGTA
>CCNC01000209.1 GCA_000824845.1 Mesorhizobium sp. ORS 3359
GCTCGTGCTGCTTCATCAGCTCCGTCTCGGTCGGGAGCTGATCGCCAGCATTGAAGACACCGCTCTCGATCTGAGATCGAATGATATCCGCGAGCTGAATATGAAGTGGAGTTCTACCAGGCCGAATCATGCGGCTTTTTTGCAAGAGTAGTCGAGTTTAAAGGAATCTTAGCGGGTCGATCACGCCTTGGTTGAAGATACCGCCGAATTCGTTCCTTTGGGCGGTCCAGCCATAGCCGAACTCCGGCTTCTCGATCAGCCTGCGGAGGCCTCTTGTCTCTGATGCGAATGCCGAAGCCGAAGTCGTGAGAAGGCAAGCGCAATGGTGCGGGTCATGGACTTTTCTCATTCTTGAGGCCGGGTTCATGTTATCTTTCTATAAAATGGTTGTATCGACCACACGGTATTTGGCTATCTGCTGCATGAAAAACTCTGTTTCAGTGAACGTCACGGGACGCGACGCAAAAGTCAGGCCAGATGCCGCTAGGGACTTAAATTTCAAGCGGTTATGATTCTTCGTGGCTTGCGGTCAGGCCGGTGTCGCTATTTTTGTCGGATTCCTTGCAGGAGTTTGAAGAGAACCGGTCGAGAGTTTCTTCATCTACTGGCTGTCACATTTGGGACGCCGAAGCCGCGAGACACTCCTCGTTGCGTCCGAGGCGCCGAAGGTCACAATGGCGACAGGTGGCATAATCAATCTCAGGCATGGTGGCAGACGTGGTCTGAAGTTCACAGAAAGAAGCCAACGGACGATCATGCGCGTGGACATTCCGGACCGCAATCTAACCCGACCGCCCGCGACACCAGACCAGAAACCGGGGTCGCCGGCCGGCTTTCCGCTACGTGGCTCCTAGCTCAAAATATTTAGCGAACACTCGGCCATGGATGAACGTTGCAAGGCTTGGGAAGATAGCCGTTGGCTAGGCGTGATCAGTCGATCAGTCAGGACAACGATTTGGCATTCTTTGCGACTCGGCTTGGCTGGGCAGACGCAAATCGCCGAACTAATCACCCTTTCTGGCGACGTGGCGCCTGTCGCGAATGAGTGGTCGGGTCTTGGCGCAGTAGCGGCGGCCCCTCACCGTGGCCGCGAAGCGAACGATCGGCGCCATCATACCGTGTTATCCTGGGTGCGTTGTTGCGCAGACAGGAAGCTGGTGGCCAGCGAACTTCCCAGTTGCCAACCGGGCTGCGTCTCGATATGCGAGGTGCCGTCGCGACGAGGCCTCCTGTTTCAAACTATGGCTCTGCTATGGCGTTCAGCGCCGATGACCTCCCAAAGTGAAACTCCACCTCAGTTACGAGCAGTTCTTGTTCTGTCTAGCGCACTATTGGCCGGATGCATTTCTCGAAATAAAAACACTGGTAGGCAGGAACTGGAAATGGTTATCGCGCGGAGGGGCACGGGGGCGGCCGGTTCTGTCAAGCACCGCCTGATAGGTAAGCTGGCGCAGCAGCATCGGGCAGTGGAATGAAGCTCTGGAGCCGAAATTGCTGGGGGCTTTGCTGGTAATAAGTGCGAAAAACACGGCTCAGATGTGAGCCGTCACAGAAGCCGCACTCCAACGCGATACTGGCAATCGACTTTTCAGACCGCGACAAAAGATGACGAGCGTGGTTCAAGCGTATCCGGGTATAGACCACTTGTGGCGAAGTCGTCAGCTCAGACTGGAAGCGCCGCTCGATCATCCGTTTGCTCAGGTTTAGCTTGCCGGCGATCTGGTCGATGGTCAGTGGGACATCCAGGTGGTGCTGCATCAGCAATACAACCCGTTTTAGGATCCTATCCCGGACCACGATCTCCAGACTCCCCGTCGGCTGGGCAGTCTCACCCTTAGCCGCCTCGTCGAACATCATAATCCGCAAGCTTTTAGCTGCGAGAGCCTTGCCAAGATGTCGGTCGACAAGAAACGCGGCCAGGTGCGCGGCACTAGCGCCGCCTGAACAGGTCAGCCGGTCGCGATCCACCACGAAGATCTGGTCGGACACGGCCTGCAAGCCAGAGAAAAGCCCAAGGAAATCCGAATTGTGAAACCAACTGACACAACAGCGGTAACCGTCCATCAGGCCAGCCCGGTGCAGGATGAACGAACCTGTACACAGTCCCACCAGGGGAATGCCTAAAGCGGAAGCATTCCGAAGATGCTCGTCAAAACGCGTGTCGATCAGAACACTATCCTCCTCAAGGACACCGCCGACAATAACAAGGTAGTCAAAGCGACGGAGATTGCCAATTCTCTCATGGGGAGAGATCGCGACGCCACAGCTCGACCGGATCGGCGACATGTCGGGGGAGATGATACGCCATTTGCAACGGATTGGTCGGCTCCGGTCGCCGTCGTCTGCGGCCAGGCGAAGCACGTCGACGAAATTGGCGAAAGCCCCAAGCGTAAAGCGGTTGAGGAGGAGGAACCCGACTGACAAAGGCCCGCGAATTCGCCCGGGGGCCATGCAGGAATCTGGACGCGGCGTGCCTTGTCGCAAAACTACTGCCATGCTGACGCAAATGTCCTTTTCGTGGATGCCCCCGTACCGTCATATGGGCGCGATCTGATTACCAAGCGTCGCCCCGAGAACGCTGCCGGAGAGCTCTGAAATGGTCCATCACTGGTCCCGCGATACATGGACGTCAGCCACCCCCGACGTTGGGACAGTAACATTTTATCTGGCGCCCGGCTTTGAATTGCTCGCTTTGTCGTCGGCTTTGGAGGTTTTGAGGCTGGCAAACCGCGCGGCCGGGCGCGATGTTTTTCGCTGGCGCACGGTGTCCCAAACTGGAGAAGCTGTCGATGCGAGTTGTGGCATCTCGGTCGCAGCCGATTTCGACTTGGCGCAGGAGCGCCGGTATCAGTCGCATCCCAACCGCCCTCTGATGGCCATTGTCTGCGGCGACGAGCCCAACGACGGCCACGCAAGCAAAGCGCTGAACGCCTGGCTGCGGGAATGCAGGCAGCGCAGGATCATGATAGGAGCGTTTGGAAGCGGTGTCATCGCCTTGGCCGAAACCGGGCTGCTGAATGATCGGAAGTGCTCGATTCATTGGGAGGCACACCCTGCCTTCAACGAACACTTCATGCATGTTGAATCCATGACCACCGTCTACGAGGTCGACGACAGTATCTGGACCTGTGCCGGAGGGACGGCGGCCTTCGACATGATGGTCTACTTCGTCAAACAGCATTGCGGTGAACCTGTCGCGGTTAACGTCGGTGAACTGGCCGTGGCAGGCCGCATTCGCACTGGCGATGAGCGTCAGCGGCTCCCGCTATTGCGCCGGCATGGAACCATCAATCCCACGGTTGTGAAACTCATTGAGTTGATGCAGGAGAATTTGGCCACACCTCTTACCATGGCGGAGCTCGCAACGGCTGTGGGGCTCTCAAGGAGGCAAATCGAGCGGCTTTTCCGCAATGAGCTTGGCCGCTCCCCAGGTCGCTATTTCCGGGAACTGAGGCTGGAACATGCGAGACTCCTGCTTGCCCAGTCGGCGCTCCCGGTGCTGGACATTGCGATTGCATGCGGCTTCATTTCTGCGTCCCACTTTTCGAAATGTTTTCGCGCGGCCCATCTGATAGCACCCCATGAGGCGCGCAAACTTCCACCCGGGAGATATCTAGATGTGCCTTCCCGGCGGCTTCAGCCTGCAGCGATTTAAGTGAAGATCGGCGTAGTTTTGTGGGTCAAAGATGCGCTGAGTATTTATGCCGCCGGTCCTAATAGCCCGCTTCCCTGTTAAACAACGGAAAGACTTCAAGCCCAAGTTCGAAGCGACGGACATTGTTAGCGATCACTGCGGCCGCGCTCGACGCAAATGTTGCGCCCGACATATGCGGCGTGACAAACACCTTGGGATGGCACCAGTAGCGATGTTCGGCAGGGAGCGGCTCCTGCGCGAATGCGTCTAAAGCGGCCCCGGCGAGATGGTCTCGGTCAAGCACTTTGAGAAGTGACTCGTCATCGACTACCGCTCCGCGGCTAATATTGATGAAATAGCCGCCGGGACGCATTGCTGCGAAAATCTTTTCATTGAGGAAGTGGCGAGTCTCCGGGGAGAGGGGGAGAGCGTTGATGGTCACGTCGTTGCTGCTCAGGAATTCTGGGAGGGAATTCGCCCCTGAATAGCAATCAATTCCCTCGATTTTTCGGTTACTGCGGTCCCACCCGCTTACGGCATATCCGAAATCGTGGATGCGACGGGCGACTTCCGTACCAATGCGACCCAGGCCGAAGATCCCGACGCGAAACTCTCCCGTGGGGACGATCTGCTTGCGATGCCATACCCTTTCTTTCTGTTGGGAGCCGTAGTCCCCATATCGCCTGTGAAATGTCAGCACCCAATAAAGGGCGTGTGCCGCCATGTCGCGGGCGACGGCCGGATCCGCGAGCAGGATGACAGGAACGTCGGGTAGACTCGGATCTGCCACAAAGTGCTCGGCGCCGGCCCCGAGCGAAAAAATCGCCTTGAGATTAGGATAGCGATTGAGGTCACCGGCGGGATGATTCCAGACCATTGCGTACACGACCTCGTCTGGATTGACTGGTTCACCGAACACTTTGACAGGCAATTCAGGAAGCTGACGGCTGATTTCCATTCGCCAGCTTTCATTGTCATAGCCATGGTTGTTCAACAGGATGGTCATGGGTTTGGGCACCGCCTGGGAGGAGAATAGGCTCGCACGGAAGTACGGCTGCCGGTTCGACCTCCGTGCAAGACTTCTGACCGACGAATAGGCGCTGGAAGCCACGGTTGTTTTCGGACCGAGGGTTCCAGCTGGATGCTAGGAGCGGTAGGAAGGGTCGACCCGATCGCACTGGCGCAAAAGCGCCGGCCACTCATATTTGCCAAGCGGGAAATCGTCGTATTGGCGGTGCGCCAGCCGCCAGATGTCCTCGCTGCTCTTGTCGAGCTTCAGGCCGGTGGAATAGGCATCGATCAATACGCGGCAGGCACGAACCGTGTAATAAAGATTCATGAAGGCCTCACCGGCCGTAGCACCTACCGCGAGGAACCCATGGTTTTTCATAATGAGGCATTTTTTGCCCTCGATGTTCTTGGCGAGGCGATCCCGCTCCTCCAGCGTCAGGGACAGTCCTTCCCAGTCATGATAACCGATGTCGCCCCAAAGCATCGAGCCGTCCTGGGTCAGGAACTCAAGGCCATCCTGCAGCGCCGTGATGGCCAGGCCCGCCGGCGCGTGGCTGTGGAAGACGACCTTCATGTCGTGGTGCGTGTTGTGAATTGCTGAATGAATAACGAAACCAGCGGTATTGACGTCGGCAGGGCCGTAGAGAACCTTGCCGTTTTCGTCGACCTTGATCAGGTTGGACGCGGTGACCTCGTTGTAAAGCAAGCCGAAGCGGTTTAGCAGGAACTGATGGTCAGTGCCTGGGACCCGCATCGTGATGTGATTCCAGATCAGGTCGTCATAACCGTAGATATTCGCCAGACGGTACAGGGCAGCAAGATCAACCCGCGCTGCCCACTCTTCCTTGGAAATGTTCGCATGGCCGCCCTGGACGCTGAAGTCCTCGGCTTTCATCTCATGTGCCATTGGTTGTCCTTTCGGTTGATTATTGTCAGATGGAGCGGAGGAATGTGCCGTTCTGCTCTTCCAAGAGCTTCACGGCCATGAGGTGGTTCTGCTCAAAACCATACTGGTCAACGGCCTTTTTGTAGATCGCCTCAACCTGTGCGCACATGGGCAACGTCGCGCCGACTGACTCTGCCAGTTCCAGGGTCAGGACCAAGTCTTTGTGTGCAAGGCCAAGCGCAAAGCCGGGATCGTAGCTCCCGTCAAGAATAGCAGGACCATATCGGTCCGCGACATAGCTCGCTCCGGTGCTGCCTTGAATGATTCCAAGCATGGTCGCGGCAGGAACCCCGCCCATCACTCCCAGCATCAGGGCTTCACTCAGCGCGACCGAGTTGAGGTAACAAAGCACGACCTGCGAAATTTTGGCCACGTAGCCGGCCCCGTGAGGGCCAAGATGCATGACCCGGTTGCCAATCTTTTCCAGAACTGGCTTGCACCGCGCGAACACATGCTTGTCGCCGCCGACCATGATCATCAAAGTTCCGGCAGCTGCTCCTTCAATCCCGCCAGTAACCGGTGCGTCAAGAAACGCAATCTCCCGGTCCGTAGCAGCGGCGCGGATGCGTCGCTCGCACTCCAGATTGTTGGTTGAAAGGTCGATCCAGACGGCGGCTTTTGGCAGCCCGGCGAGAAGGCCCTGTTCGGAAAGCGCAACGGCCTCGATGATCTTCGGGTTCGGTAGCGATGTGAACGCTATGTCAGCTCCAGTGGCCGCTTCGGCAGCAGTGGTGGCAGACGAGATTGCGCGGTTGCCGGCCGCTGCCCCAGCCGCCCGCACGGCTTCGACCTTATTTGGATCCAGGTCGAAAAGGCCAAGCTCGTAGCCAGCACGCGCCAGATTGCTGGCCATTGGCCCGCCCATGTTGCCCAACCCGATGAATGCAATCCGCATAGATGTCTCCGTTGGCCAGCCAGAGTTTTGCTCCGGCACATGCGCTTTTTCTACCCGCTCACTCTTTCTCAGTCTGGTTGACGTGGCAAACGAATATAATTACCGACTCATATCGAGGAATTCGATTTAACGGAGTTTCCCTTTTTGAACATCGAGCACATCAAGGCCTTTCTGGAAGTCGCCACGACCGGCAGCTTCCAGCATGCCGCCGACCAACTCAATGTCACCCAGTCGACCATCAGCGCGCGGATAAAGGGGCTTGAACGCAGGCTGAACCGGCAGCTATTTCACCGCAAGCGCAACGGAGTGGCGCTGACGACCGGCGGTCATCAGTTCCACTCAAGCGCAGTGAATATCGTGCGTGCCTGGGAGCGGGGTCAGCAAGTCGCCACGCTGCCGGAAGGCCTGAATGCCTTCGTGACCATAGGCGTTGAGGACAATCATTGGCCGCGCGTCGTGCCGGGCTGGCTGGAACGAATGGCAAAGGCGGTGCCCGACGGCGTCGCGAGCGCCATCAGCGAGCGCTCAGATATTCTCATGGAGAAACTGCGAGCCGGCCTGCTTGACATTGCCGTGCTCTATGACCCGCGGCACTGCGCGGAGGCGCGGATCGAGCCACTCAGCAGCGAAGAGCTCGTGATGGTGTCGACCAAACCACGTGCCGTTCAAAGCGGGGTTGTGCCAGGCTACGTGTTCGTCGATTGGGGGGAGACTTTTCGAGCCCAGCACAGCATGCATTTTCCGGGGGTCTTCAGCCACAAACTCACGATCCGCTGCTCCGCAGTGGCCATGGATCATATCCTCGCCAACAACGGCTCCGGGTATTTCCTGGCCGAGTCCGTGGCGCCGCTGGTCAAGTCCGGCCGCCTGCATGTGGTCGAGGGGGCGCCGCGATTTCAACGAACAGTCTTTGTCGCCGTTCGTATTGACGTCATCGCGCCGGAATTTATCGAAACCGCTGTGCGAGCCTTGCGCGATACGATCGCCTGAATTCCGGTCCAAAGCCAGAGAGATGACATGAAAATCACCGCGTTGAAGACCCGACTGACGGATGTGCCTTTTGCCAAGCCAATCACCACGGCTATTCACAACATGCGCTCCGTCGGATGCCTGCTCCTCTATCTGGAAACCGACGTTGGGCTGGTGGGTCAAAGTTATATCTTCACCTTGAACGCCGTCCGGCTCAAAGCCTTCAACGAGATGGTGCGCGGCTTTACGCATCGCATCGTGGGCCAGGATCCCCACTTCGTGACGGCGATCAATTCGGCGATCTGGTCTGAAATTAACCCGACCGGTTATGCAGGCGTTACGATCTCGGCGCTCTGCGCGCTTGACACGGCCTGCTGGGATCTCATCGGCAAAAGTACGGATCGGCCGCTCCATCATCTCTTCGGAGCCTGTCGGGATCGCATTCGCACCTATGCCAGCGGCGGGCTCTGGTTATCCCAGAGCATCGACGAGCTGGCCGATGAAGCGACGAGCTTCCTGGACCAGGGTTTCCGGGCGATGAAGGTGCGCGTCGGTAAGGCCGACCCGCGCGAGGATTTTGAGCGCGTCAGGATTGTCCGCGAGGCGGTCGGGCCCGCCATCGAACTCCTCGCGGACGCCAACCAGGCGCTCAAGCCGAAGCAGGCTATCCGGCTGGGCCGGATGCTTGAGGAACTCGACGTCGGCTGGCTCGAAGAGCCGGTTTCCGTCCACGACCTCGTCGGCCAGGCAGAGGTCCGGAATGCCCTCGGCATAGCGGTTGCCTCGGGGGAGACGGAGTGGACCCGCTTCGGCATCCGCAACACGATCGAGGCCCGCGCCGCCGATGTGCTGATGCCGGACCTCCAAAGAATTGGCGGGCTCACCGAAATGCGCCGGGTGGCAGCCCTTGCGGAGGCGTATTGTCTGCCGATTTCCACCCATATTTTTACGGAGCACAGCCTTTGCATTGCCGGGTCAGCCGCCAACTGCATCTCTGTGGAGCATATGCCGTGGTACGCCCCGCTTTTTCGCGAAGAGATGGAGATCGTGCATGGCGACATCCTGATTCCCACCCGTCCCGGCACAGGCTTTACCTTCGACGAGGCGGCCGTGGCCCGCTTCGCCATCGATTGTTAAGATGGAGCTTGTATCGAAAAAGGCGATGTCAGGCCCGAATTATATTCGTTAGTTAAATGTTCAGTCTTCCTATAATTCCTGACGTGGGGAACCGGCCCGGTAGCCTCTGGCTGCCGAGGACAATCGCCTGGAATGGAAAACCAACAGGAGAAGACAATGCTCTCACGCATGCTTAAACTCTGTGCGGCTGCGTTTATCGCAACGCTCGCTGCGACTGCGGCCGAAGCGAAATGCGGTGATGTCACGATCACCGAGATGAACTGGGCCTCGGGCTCGATCGTCACCGCCGTCTCCAAGTTCCTGATGGAGCAGGGATACGGCTGCAAGGTAACGGTGGTGCCCTCGGCTACGGCCACGGCAGTGACCTCTGTCGCAGAGACCGGCCGCCCCGATATCGTCACCGAACTCTGGCTCAATGGCGCGCCCGCTTATCCAGGATTGGTGGCCGCCGGCAAAGTTAAGACGTTGGGCCATGTCCTGACCCCCGGCGGCATTGATGCATGGTGGGTCCCGCAATACCTGGTGGACGAACACCCGGAACTTGCAAAGATCGAAGGCATTCTGGCGCATCCCGACTGGGTAGGCGGCAAATTCCATAATTGCCCCGAAGGCTGGGGTTGTAAGATCACCAACGACCATTTGGCGGAAGCCTTCGATCTGAAAGGCCACGGCATCGAAGTTTTCAATCATGGCTCAGGAGAGACGCTGGCAGCGGCGATAGCTGCGGCCAATGAGAACAAGCAGCCTTGGTTCGGTTACTATTGGGGTCCGACGTCCGTTCTCGGCAAGTACAAGATGGTCAAGGTCGATATTGGCCCGTACGTGCCCGAGATCCACGCCTGCAACGCGGTCGAGACCTGCAAGACACCCGGGAAATCGGCTTATCCGCCGGCAGAGGTGGTGACGGCAGCGACGACGGATTTCGAAAAGCGGGAGCCGGAGATTGCTGCCCTCATGTCAAAGGTCAGCTTCACCAACGAGCAGATGAGCGAGACTCTGGCCTGGCAAGATAGCAAGAAGGCTTCAGCGGATGAATCTGCGGTCCACTTCCTGACCACCTACAAGACGGTGTGGGCAGGCTGGCTCAGCCCCGAGGCAAAGGAAAGGCTTTCAGCGATCCTGAAGTGAGAGCCAAGCTGTCACGTCTAAGAGGCGCCCCGCATGGCTGTGCGGCGCTAACGGCCGACGTCGTAACGGGCGAATGCTCGGCGGCACCTCCAGGTCGACAAGCAACTTTCCATCAGTACCGGTGGCCGCGCCCTGATGGGCGGGGCTGCCAGATAGCGGCAATTCAGGGCTAGCCATGGCAGCGTACGAAAAAGCTTTTGAGGCGTTGGGACTGCGTTCCTGGTGTGACGCCGGCGCCACCGGCGGTCCCATGTCGATGGACGATCTTTTAGCCAAGGCCGGGGCGTTGGGAAGCGATCAAGGCGAATCTTTCCCGTTCCCATCCCTCGACGTGCTCCATAAGGCCTGCGGCGCCATCCCGCGTACCCGCGACATGACAGCCGGGTTGGAACGCCTGTTCCTTGATGTGAAAGATCCTGTGAAAGTCGTTCTGGACCCGGTTACGCAGCCATTGAGTTGGGCGCTGCGCAACGCCATCGATCTGATGCAGTCACTTCCATGGTGGGCCGCGATGCTTATCCTGGTCGCCGTCGCTCATTTCGCCGGACGTCGCGTCCGGGTGACGATCTTCGTGCTGCTGGCGTTCCTGGCCTTGGCATTCATCGACCATTTTGGTTACGCTATGCAGACGCTCGCCATCATCGTGGTCTGTACGTTCATCTGCGTGCTATTTGGCGTGCCGATCGGCATTGCGATGTCACGCAGCAACTGGTTGGAGCGCTGGCTAACGCCTTTTCTTGACCTGCTGCAGACGCTGCCAACCTTCGTCTACCTTATCCCGCTGATCTTTCTGTTCAGCGTCACGGAGCCCAAACTCTACGGAATCGCGATCATTCTGTATGCGATCGTGCCGTCAATTCGGCTGACGAATCTCGGCATCCGGTTGGTCGACAAGGACGTTCTCGAGGCGGGAGAAGCGTTTGGCATGTCCTCTTGGCAAAAGCTCCACCGTGTCCAACTGCCGCTCGCGCTCCCGAACATCATGGCCGGCATCAACCAGACGATCATGTTGTCGCTATCGATGGTTGTCATCGCGTCGCTGGTATCCGCACCGGGTCTTGGAACCCTGGTTCTGCGCGGCATCAACAAACTTGAACTCGGCGTTGGCCTTGTCGCGGGTCTCGGCATTGTCCTCCTGGCCATTGTCCTCGACCGGGTAAGCAGGGCTGCCCTCCAGCGTGTCAACAAGCTGCACCAGTCGCGGACATGAGCATGACCGAGAGCTTCGTATCCATCCGCCACTTGTACAAGATCTTTGGCAACAACGCGCCAGCCATGGTGTCCTACGCAATGGCCGGGATGCACAAAAAGGAGATGCTGGAAGCGCATGGTCATGTGCTTGGGCTGCGCGACATCAACGTCGAGATAAAGAAAGGCGAGATCACGGTGATCATGGGGCTATCAGGCTCCGGAAAATCGACCCTGATCCGTCACCTCAACCGCCTCGTCGACCCCACAGCAGGTGAGGTTATCGTTAATGGTACAGACATAATGAAGCTTGACCGTTACCGGCTCCAGCAGCTGCGCCGGACCCAGATGTCGATGGTCTTTCAAAAGTTTGCGTTGCTTCCGCATGAGACGGTGCTGCGAAACGCCGGCATGCCGTGCTCCGTCCGCGGCGAGGGGAGGGCCAGGACCGACGAAACGGCTCGCAAATGGCTCAGCAGGGTCGGCCTTGCGGGCTCGGAGGCGCTCTATCCCCACCAACTCTCGGGCGGCATGCAGCAGCGCGTCGGCCTCGCCCGGGCTCTGACGTCGAACTCCGAACTCATGCTCATGGACGAAGCCTATTCAGCGCTGGACCCGCTCATCCGGTCAAGCATGCAGGACCTTCTCCTCGAACTGCAGAAGGACCTCCAAAAGACGGTCGTGTTCATCACACATGACCTGGATGAGGCTCTCAAGCTTGCGGACCATCTGGTGATCCTGAAGGACGGCGAGATCGTGCAACAGGGGGAGCCGCAGTACATCCTCCTCAACCCGGCCGACCCTTACATTGAAGACTTCGTCAGCGATATCAATCGTGCACGCGTCCTTCGCGTCAGATCGGTAATGAAGAAGACGATCACCGAGGACGATGGCTATGAGGTCCTCGATGGGGACGAGACCCTGGAGCGGGCGATTCTGCGATCCCAGGGAGCTGCTGACAAATTCTTTGCGGTGCACTCGGACGGAGCCCGGGTGGGCACGCTCAGGATGGCGGACGTGCTGAAAGCGCTTGTACCCACAGCCTCGACCCGGGCGGAACCACAGCACGGATAGGTTAGGACCATGACAATGGGATTCCCATGGCGCTCGTCAACCGAATGGACCTCACTGTTGCCGCACAAGTGCGGTACGCCTTGGCTGCGCAGCCTTCTGCAGAGGCTTTTTAGGCGTCGCTCGGAAAAAGTGACTTCATGAGCCCTCTGGTCATAGCTTACGGCGCTTTGTTGTTGGGCATTGTGTCCGAAGTCATCGGTTCATCTCTGTTGCCCGAAACACAGCAATTCACGAAGCTTGGGCCTGCTGCAGCTGCTATCGCCAGCTTCATCGTCGCGTTGTTCTTTCTCTCCCATGCCCTCAAATTGATACCCCTCGGTCTCGCATGCGCAATCTGGTGCGGCGTCGGCATGGTGCTGACAACTTTGGTCAGCATTCAGGTCTATAGGTCGCCGCTTGACCTGCCTGCGATATTAGGGATCATTCTGATTATTTGCGGCGTCGTCGTGATCAACGTTTTCTCGAAGACTGTTGCTCACTGAAGCGAGTTTCGTTGGTCGTCCGGGCGGTCGATGGCGTTTTTGAACTCGCCGTCACCGTGCGACGGCGTCGAGGAAAGCACGCTGATTGGCCGGCAGCAGATACGGACCCACCGCCAACGGTTCGGAGCGTCAATCGCGGTAGATCGACCATTTGGTCGCTGATATGCGAGCATCTGAAAGACCGATAGAAGACGGACCGGCAGCCGAATAGACCGCAGCCACGACGACGATGGCGCCCGAACAAGATGCAGCATGCTAGCTCGCGCAGCGTGGAGCTAGCGATCCTGCATAGGCCGCGAATGCGACCTATGCAGATGAGATGCGCGAGTATTTTCGCGCTGCCGAACTTGAGCGGTGCGTCGTCACAATATCTGCCCGAGTTTGACGCTTGAAAAAGCCGAACGACCTACTGCAACTCTCTCGCTCGCCCGGCGCCATTCCCGGTTTCCCAGATCGAGTCGAAGTTGCGCAACATCACTTCCGCGACGCTGAACGTGTGTTTCCCTTGCCGGGAAGTCAGGCGAGCGTCGATGTCGGGATAGATAAAGAAAGGAAGGGAAATTCGTTCGGCTGGACCGGTGTGCACGACCTGATGGGGAGTGCTCTTGAATCGGTCATCGCTCAAGGCTTGAAGCATGTCGCCCAGATTGACAACGAGACTGTCGGGTAAGCTCGGCGCCGGCATCCAGCGTCCCCCGAACCACACCTGCAAGGAGCGCGTGGGGAGTTGCTCCTGCAGCAGCAGGGTGAAGAACCCATTGTCGGTATGCTTTCCGGCCGTGCCGCCTGTAGACGGATATCGGATCACGCGTTGCAGGACGGTTGGCGGGTTGAAATGGCGTCGGAACCAGCCCTCTTCCATTTCGAGCAGGTCGGCCAGCGCGGTCCCGAGCTGCGGCACAACCTCGTTGACCACGGTAGCCTGCAAAGCAAGCAGGCTTCGAGCGAAACCAGGAGCCAACGCCTCATCCGGAAGGCGTGTTCGACCAGCAAACGGACGCCGGTCACCTTCATTCTCGACTCCGAGGTCGAACATCTCCTTCGGATCAGGGCCGGCGTCAGGATGTAGCACCTCGCCGTGCAACGGACTGTATCCACGAGCGGTCGAGGGATACACATATTGGGCGGCGTGGCCGAAGCGTTCCTTTGTCGGCTGTGGCAACGCGAAGAACCGCCGGGAAGCCTGGATCGCTTCTGATATCTGTTCTTTCGGGATTCCGTGCTTAAGATAGAAGAATCCGTACTCTTCGCAGGCCAGGCGCAAGTTCTCGCGCTCTTCGTTTCGCGTTGCGTCGGCGGCCAGCTTCGCTAGCGAGATTTGCGGTAGCGTATTCATAGCTGCTTCTCCGTTGGTGCTGAGGCGTTGTCGGGGACTTGGAAGACCCAGTAATGCGCTCCCTCCTCCGCGATGTATCTGCCGTCGTTTAGACACTGTGTCGTCACAAGCACGCCCGCATCTCGGAGACGCCGCACCTCGTCTTCAAAGCACGTGGTCTCTGCATAGCTCTTGCGGGTGCTTGCAATGATAAATCCGTTGGGGCGGGTCACGCGAGCCAGTTCACCCAGTGCGTCAGGTCGGATGTGACCAAGCGTGAAGACGCCGCAGCAGACCGTAATATCGTAGGTCGCACCGGAGTAGTCGGAGAGTGGTCCGTTAAGATCGACATCGCCTTGGACATGGCGATATACGCCAGTTTCCCGGGCCTCTTTCGCCATCTCCTCGGAGAGGTCTATCCCATCTATCAACTGGAAGCCTAGGCGTTTCAGTTCCACGCCGACGAGACCTGTTCCGCACCCAGCATCCAGGATTGCGATGGCTGCTCGCTTATTGCCCAAATACGCTGTCTGCACGGTGCCTGCCAATTCCGCAACGACCGTCGGCCCGCAGTATCCATCACGCCCCACATCCGACTCGTAGGAATTGGCCCATCCGCGATAGAAGTGAGTCAAGCGGTGGACGTCGCCGTTGAGGGCATGGGAATCCTTGATGCGTTGGCGTGCGGCTCGCTCGAGCGCGGTCCTTTGATCGAGGTTGTTCACTACAGTTTCTCCATTTGAGGGCAAATGAGATGTGGCATCGTCGTCAGCGGCGCAACGGCACCGGCTAGATCTACGGGCCGCTCGCTGCTGTATTGATGAGCACGGCTATCCGACCATGCGGAGGCGCCTACGCTCCAGGTGACAACGTCGTAGATCATGTCATCGTTCAGACCCATGCCGCGCCCAAGATCAAACGCCTCTTGAAGGATCAGGCGATTGACGTGAGTGAGTTCGCCAACCAACGAGTCGAGCAAGCGTATTTGGATGTCGCTGAGCGGGACGTCGTCGAGCGGAAACACATGCTCGCGCTTCGGTTTGATCCGTCCTACGGAATCGGCTAGGAATTCTTGGTCTGGCGGATGCGCGGGATCGGCACCGTACTTGGATGGCGCGCGATAACCCGGCACTTTCAATCGAACGCCGAAGACCACCTCCGCTAATTCGACAACTCGCAGATGACTGTCGTGTCGATCGAACTTCCGTCCCGCCTCGCTATAGCGCTCTTCGACCGCGCGCCCGATCGGCAGTCCCACGCCGAGTTCGTCGGCCAGTTGGACGGCCAAGCCCATATCCTTGACCGTGATCTCCAGAGTGCAAGAGCGATCGTAGCTGCCATCCAGGAGAAATGGGACGAACTGCTCGATTGCAACGGAGTTCGCGGACGAGGCGACAAACTTGCGCCATGCTTGCTGCGCTGGAATGCCTTCGCGCACGCTTCGGCAGAGCGCGTGGCCGCTCGCAACGGCTGCAGCATAAAAGAGTAGGTTCGTCAGCAGTTTGACTGATTGGCCCTGACCGATGTCTCCGACATGTAAGGAGATCGCTCCCATGGTTTGTAACACCGTCTCGCAACGCCCATAGGCCTCGAATGGCCCGCCGACGAAGAAGCTGACATTGGCGAAATCGACCCCCATGTGGGACAAGTTGCTTACAGGCGCTTCTAGTGAATGCACGTCAATTGCTGCGGCCCGTCGGCCGATCTCGATCGTATTGTGGTAGTCAGTGGTGGACGTATCGATCCATACGCTCCCAGGTGCCATTCCCGCCAAAGCGCCTTGCTCGCCCGCCATGTTATCAAAGACGTCGTGTGGCAGCGGCAAGCAGGTTATGACAATTTCGCAACCGCGAGCCGCGTCACTCGGTGCGTCATGCCACCGGGCGCCCTTTTCGACCACGTCTTTTGCAGCCGGCGGATCGATGTCGTAGACGCCCACCTGATAGCCGGCTTGTAGGAGCTTAGCGATCATCGGTCGCCCCATGCTGCCGGTACCAATGAATCCGATTCGATCGGCGTTGCGGAAATGAGTTGAACGCACGGTGCTTCCTCCAGTCTCTACAACGCACATGCCTTCACAGGGAAAGTCATGTCTGGTGCTGGGGATGCGACTTCACTTTCACTGGTCAGACGAATAAAGACCTTATTTATGCCGGCATCAAGGCGATATATGTTACAGTTATGTGAACTATTATTGCAAATTTCACTGTAAATTTAACATCTATATTTGGACACGACGCAGCTGGATGGGCTTGGCTGGGGTGCCAAGCGGCTGGCGCATGAGTTCGGATGCGCGCGCAAAACGGTCCAACAGATCTTCGTCAAGGCGGACCGGCGCCCTTCCGGCAGCCGGCATGGTGATTGATGCCGGACGAACTGGATCGGTGGCTGCGTGAGCGATTCTCATGCATGGTGGCAGCCCCGACGTCATCCTGCAGGAGCTTGCGGGAGAACACGGCATCGTACTCAGCCTGAGCGCTATGGAGAGGGTCTGTCGTTCGCTGGCGGCGCGAACTTAAGATCACGAGATCGCCGACCGACCAGCGCATTCATGACACCACTGTCGAACCGTCCGCAAGGCGCTTCGCTCGCGGGGCGCCGGCGCTACGTCCATTCGGCGACCGCGCGCCGTTCGGACAGTTGCGCGATCTGATTGGGGCAAGCCGAGTGCGGATCCTCGTATCCTACGACTCATTGGGCTGTGGTTGTGGGCTGGCGTCCTTGAGAGCGGCGAGAAGCAAGAGACGGACAGGGGCACCCCGCAAGGGGAGGGCATCAGCCCGCCTCTCGCCAACATCTTCCTCCACTACGTCCTCGATCTCTCTGGGCTCATCAATGGCGTCGTCGCCATGCACGCGGTCACGTGGTGATCGTGCGTTATCCTGACGACTTCGTCATGGGCCTTGAGAGCAAGGCCGATGCAGACGAGATGCTCTTGGCCCTCAAGGGGCGGCGGCGACTTCGGCCTGATGCTCCACGAGGACAAGACGCGGCTGATCGAGTTTGGCCGGTTCGCGGCCCTCTCCCGGCAACGGCGTGGCAAGCGGCGGCCCGAGACCTTTGCCTTTCGGGGCTTCATCCACAATTGTGGGTGGACCCGGGACGGCCGGTTGATCGTGAAGCACAGGACGGAAGGGAAACGCCTGACGCGCAAGCTGACGGCGTTCCGCCAAGCCGGGTGCGGGAAATCCGCCCGCCCGGATCTGTGAGGGCGAAAGCCGAATGGCTGAGCTACTAGACCACGATCTCCGTTTGCGCCGCTGTCATGGAATACCGATGTCAGGCGACCCAATTCTCCTCCCGCCGCTGACTCTAGCGCAGGGCGTTCACGAACCGCATAAGTGGCGGGTACACCGCGCAGAGATCGTCTATGAAAATCCTGTTGGCTACGATGGCTGTCGCCGCTTTGCTAATCAAGCGATCCCCGAACACCTCAGGAAACCGCTCTGGCCACTTTCAAACCTTTGCCATCCATCACACCGGCAGTCAACAGCAATCCAATTACCCCAACAAAGACCGCTCTCGGCAAGGCAATGTTCTTCGATCCATGCGTCTCGGCGTCAGGCGTCTTCTCATGAAATTCGTGCCACAACTTGGCCACCGGGGGCGACGACAACCGTGAGACTTCGATCGGCCATGGTTGGCAAAAAGGGCCGTGCAACGCGCCCACGATTTGAATGCTGTCTTCAACATCGCGCAGTTCTAGGGGCGCGGCGAAGACCTCAAGACCCAAGCCAACGGACCAGTGCAAGCCGCTGTCGAAATGGCCAACACACCGGATCAACTCATCGCTACTCTCAAGTCGATTGCCGCAATATGTCGACTGATTAAACGCAGCTTTCCCGGATGAAGCCGATCGCGTCACCTTCGAAAACTTCACGAAGGCAATCGAAGTCTTCGAGGCGACACTGGTCACGCCAGCCCCTTCGATGATTTCCTCAATGGTGATGACGCCGCCGTAACAATCGAACAAAAGCAGGGTCTGGCGCCTTTTATGGACAAAGGCTGCTCGTCCTGCCATGCCGGTGTCAACGTTGGCGGGGACAGCTACTACATTCGCCCTTGTTGAAAGGCCCAGCGCCGACATCCTGCAGGAAAATGACAAGGGTCGATTGGCGGTCACCAATAGAGCCGAAGATTCTTATGTTTCCGCGTGGCGCCGCTGCGCAATGTAACACTCACCGCGCCGCATTTTCATTCGGGCAAGGTCTGGGATTTGAAACAGGCCGTCGCCATTATGGGACAGACTCAACTCGGCGAAGAATTGACGACAGAAGAAGTTGACCGGCTCATCGCCCTCCTTAACGCGCTGACTGGAAGGGTGCCCAACGTCGTCTATCCCATTTTACCGGCCGAAACCGCGACAACGCCGCGATCTGTCTCGCGGGTGCCAGGAAAATAAAATGGCCTGAGCTTCGGAAAGTCGCAAATAACGGTGATGACGAACCATTACTGAGAAGGGGAGGCCACGCGACTTCCGCCAAGTCCCCTGATCTACTCTAAAGAAGCGGACGACGCTTCCGTCACCTGCTCGTCGCGATGGCATCATGTTGCCGGGACGTTCTGCGAACCGAGGCGTTTCGCGAAATTCGCGGCAGGAGTAGCCGTCGGCTAGCCACACGACGAGAATTCGGCAAAGCCTCAGACCTGCACTCTCTCCCGGAGCGCGCGTGCTGCAGCGACCATGTTCACGAGGGCAGGGCGGACCTCCTCCCAATTGCGTGTTTTGAGGCCACAGTCGGGGTTTACCCAAATTTGACCATCAGACAAGCGCTGGCGGGCAAGCATGAGGAGGGCCGAAATCTCGTTGAACTCCGAATAGCACATATGGGTATGGATCTGAGTCGAGTCCTTTACACCTGTTGAAGAGATCCGGAAGCATTCGACCGACCAGTCGAGATAGACCTTCCTGTCGCACTTGCGCAGTGGCAAGCCTTCGCGAAATGCGGCTTCGTCGATCTGGATCATCCTTGCGCCGGATCTTTCGAGGTCCGTCACTTCATCGCGAATGGCGAGCGCGATCTGGCGGCAGACCTCAGAGCGGGGTACGTCGTCGCGAACAAAAGACCAATTGAGAATGGTCACTGGGCCTGTAAGCATTCCCTTCACAGGCTTTTGCGTAAGTGCCTGAGCGAATTGCCACCAGCGCACCGTCATCGGATTGGGGCGCGATACGTCGCCGAAAATGATGGGGGGACGCGCGTAGCGCGACCCATAGCTCTGCACCCAGGCATGTTCGGTGAAGGCGAAGCCTGAAAGTTGCTCGCCAAAATGCTGTACCATGTCGTTTCGTTCAAACTCGCCATGTACCAGCACGTCCAGCCCGATCTC
>CCNC01000210.1 GCA_000824845.1 Mesorhizobium sp. ORS 3359
CGTTCGTGGGGCGTATATAGTCGGAGCTCCCTCGAGGCGTCAACACCGATTTCGAACTTTTTTGAATTTTTTGCGACGAATTTTTCAGCCCGCTTTTTCGATAGCCGACTGCCCCAGCGGCAACCCTTGGGTCATCCACAGCGGGCCCTATTGCCGCCGCATTAAGGCGTGAAACCAGCCCATAGAAGGAAGGCGCGCGCGTATGTGTGAGGCGCCCCCGAAACAGACGACCGCGACGGACGACAAGAGCGCCGTCTCGCAAGAGACGCATCATTGGGGATATCGGCCGGCTTGCCGCTTCGTTGACTTCAACGGCCGTGACAGGCAAATGTCATGGCCGCAACGAGAACGACAAGCCGTTTCGCCTGGGGAAGAAGCAGCCTTTCTGGATGCCGGACACCGAAGAGGTCATAGCCGAACTCGGCAACGAGCCGCCGCTGATCGCGGACGGCCGCAGCGGTCCGCCTGACCGCCGCGAGGTGTCGGCGCGCTGGCTCTCGGGCACCTTCCTCACCGGTGTGACCTCGAGCGTGTTGATGGGCGTGGCCTTGTTCGCGGCGCTCGACGGGCGCCAGCAGCTCGCCACCCCGCCGGAAATCGCCGAGCTCATCGGTCTTGCCAGCGGCGGCGGTGATTCCGGCGAGCAGGCAAAGACCACCAGGCTGGTGGCACCCCGCCAGATCGCCCGGGCGAAGGACCGGCGGCGCATGGAAGTGTCGATGGTCACCAAGGTCGGCGACCGCGATGTTATCCACACCATGCCTTTCGTGCAGATCAAGATGGCTCTGGCCGCCGGCCACACCACCAACCGCCCCTATCCGCCCTTCGACCCGTTGCAGGTGTTCGGCGACGACAGCGACGACAACGCCCAGCCGGCAACGGCCACTGCGGCCGCCGCGCAGATCTACGGCGCCAAGGTCGAGAGCGAAATGAGCCTGAAGACGGTCGATTTCCCGATCGAGACGGCTTCATTCGACGAAAAGAGCGACCTGTCGGCCGACGAGGTGGAAAAGGTGGTTCGCGACGCCAGCAACGGCTTGAGCGACGGCGCCGTCCAGGTGGCGGCGCTGCATTATGTCGATCCGCAGCGATTCGGCGACGCCTTCGCCGAATCGATGGCCGGTTCCTACGACGTGAAGATCACCCAGGAAAACGTTTCGGTGGCGCCGCGCGCCACGCTGGACGACCAGACGCCGGCCTTCGCCGAGGAAATCATCCCCTTCACCAAGGATACCGATATCGCCGAGGCCTATGCCGATTCGGGCTACACCGGCGACGACGCCACCGGCATGGCCGAAGCGATCGGCAAGCTGTTGAACGCCACGGCGCTCAAGGCCGGGACGGTGCTGCGTGTCGGCCTCGAAGTGCGCGGCGACATCGCCAAGGTCGTGCGCACCAGCGTCTATGACAAGACCACGCACATCGTCACCATCGCGCTCGACGACCGCGGCCAGTATGTGCCGGCTCAGGAACCGGAGCCAAATCCCGAGCTTTTGACGGCGTTCGACGATTCGCAGCCGGTGGTGGTGCGCGGCAACCTGCCCAATGTCTATGACGGCATCTATCGCACCGCCTATTCCTACGGCATGTCGAAAGCGATGACGCAGAAGCTGATCAAGCTTCTCGCTTCCGACGTCGATTTCCAGTCGCGGCTTTCGCCGGCCGACCGACTGGAGGTCCTGTTCTCGCAGCCCGACGGCGACGACCAGACCTCCGACAATTCCGAGCTTCTCTACGTGTCGGCGACCTTCGGCGGGCAGACGCGGAATTTCTATCGCTTCCAGATGCAGGACGGCAGCACCGACTATTTCGACGAGAACGGTTCGAGCGCCAAGCAGTTCCTGCTGCGCAACCCGCTCCCCAACGGGCGCTTCACTTCCGGCTTCGGCGCGCGCCGTCACCCGATTCTGGGCTATGTGCGCATGCACACCGGCACGGACTGGGCTGCCCCCATCGGATCGCCCATCATCGCGGCCGGCAATGGCGTCGTGGAAAAAGCCGGCTGGGCCGGCGGCTATGGCAAGCAGATCATCATCCGCCACGCCAATGGCTACGAGACGTCCTATAACCACCAGAGCGCTTTTGCCAAAGGCATCGAGCCCGGCGTCCATGTCCGCCAGGGCCAGGTCATCGGCTATCTCGGCCAGACCGGCCTGTCGACGGGCCCGCATCTTCACTACGAGCTGATCGTCAACGGCACCAAGGTCGATTCGATGCGCGTGCGCCTGCCGGTCGGCAAGGTACTGAAGGGTGACGATCTCGTGGCCTTCAAGAAAGAGCGCGAGCGAATCGACGATCTTCTAAAGCAGGAAGACGGCAACTCGCTGAAGGTCGCCAGCGCCAAGACTGATTCGCAGCTTCCGAACTAAGCAGTTCCAGGAACCGCTCTACCAGTTTCGACGCAAACCCAGACGGAAGGCTACGGCGAAGTCGACGGGCCTAACCGCTCACACTTTTCCCGGAATTGCTCTAATCGCGCGATTCGTCTGTCTGCCGCGGCCAGGGCGATGCCTGTCCGGGAACCGTGAACCAGGCGATAAGGGAAGAAAGCACGCAAAGCAGCGCCGTGACCGCCGCGACCACGGTGAAAGCCGAATCGCTTGCCGCCACTCTGGCCGCGTCGAGATTGGCCGCAAGCCCGGAAGCGGGCGGCTCGCCGAAACCTGGCACCCCGGAAGCATTGCCGATGATCCGCGCGTAAACCCAGGCCGCCAGCGAACCCATCGCCGCCACCGCGATCAAGCCGCCGACGCGCGAGACCGCATTGTTGATGCCGGACGCGGCGCCGGTATCCTTGTCCTCGACGGACGTCATGACCGCGGTCGACAACGGTGACACGACTTGCGCCATGCCTAGCCCCATCAGCGCCATCAGCGGAAATGTCCCGGTCCAGAAATTGTGGATGCCGAAATGCGTGAGCAAAGCGAGGCCGGCGAAGGCGATAGCGACGACCATGCTGCCGCAGGCGATCGGAAAGCGCGGACCGATCCGGTCCGACCACTGGCCGACCGGCCCGGACAGAAGCGCGATCAATGCCGACAACGGCAGGAAGATGAAGCCGACCTCGGCCTCGCTCAACCTCCAGCCGGCGATCAGAAGCATCGGCAGGTAGAACAGATTGGCCGACAGCGCGAAATAGAGGAAGAATGTCGCCAGGTTGGCGCCGGCAAAGGCGCGGATGCGGAACAGGCCGAGATCGATCATCGGATCGAGCTGCCAGCGCTCATAAGCGATGAAGACAAAGAGCAGGACCACACCGGCAACGATCGTGGGCGTTGACAGCATTCCGCCGCCTTCGGCATTCATGGCCGTCAGCCCATAGGCGAGCATGCCGAAGGCAAGCGTCGCCAGCGCGGCGCCCCCAAGGTCGAGGCTGCGTTTTTCGGTCGGCTTGTCGGCCGGCACCTTGGCCAAAAGCAGATAGATGGAGATCAGCCCAAGCGGCAGGTTGATGGCGAAGATCGCGCGCCAGACCCCGTTGCCGAACGTCGTCAAAACGAAGCCGCCCAGAACGGGGCCGAGCGCCGTGGTCAGCGCCGAAGCGGCGGCCCAGATGCCGATCGCTCGGCCGCGCTCCTTCTTCGGATAGGCTTTGGCGATGATGGCGAGGCTGCCCGGCACCATGATCGCCGCGCCGATGCCCTGGATGGCGCGGAAGGCGATTAAAATGGCCGGGTCGGGAGCCACCGCGCAGGCGAGCGAGGCGGCGATGAACAGCGCGATGCCGGTCACGAAGGCGCGCCGCAGCCCGAACCGGTCGCCTGCGGCGCCGCCAGCCAGGATGAGCGCCGAGAGCGTCAGCGCATAGGCGTTGGAGATCCACTGCGCCTCCGCCAGGCTGGCGCCGAGGTCGGCGCGCAGCGCCGGCATGGCGATCGCCAGGATCGAGCCGTCGATGAAGCCGAGCGCCGAGGCGAGGATTGCCGACACCAGCACGAATTTGCGTTGCGTCTGGGGACAGAACGTGCCGTTCGCCCGCGCGGGCGAATGCGAATCGGCGGTGGTTTCGTTCGCGGATGACATAAATCCCTGCTTAGCCCTGCGGAATGATTGCAACAACGAGCCAGAGCAATTGTGTTCTTGAAACCAGATGGCACTGGCCGGGTGGCGAGGTGAGCGGCAATCTTGAAGGCAAACCGCCGATCGCGTGCTAGGTTCCAGCATTGCGTGTAGGGGGGAGCCATGAAGCGGCCGCTCGAACCATCGGCGGAAGGACGCGGGCGCATCGTCGGCATAACCGACGGCGTCTTCGCAATCGCGCTGACCCTGATCGTGCTGGAGATCAGGGTGCCGGCGCATGAGGCGGTGCACTCGGAAGGCGAGCTGCTCGGAGCGATCCTCGCGCTCGCGCCACGCTTTCTGACCTATGCGCTGAGCTTCCTGACGCTCACCATCTTCTGGTTCGGCCAGCAGGCGCAGCATGGCCTGATCGCGAAGTCGGACCGCAGGCTGGCGACGCTCAACCTGTGCTTTCTTGCCTTTGTCGCGCTATTGCCCTTCTCGACCGACCTGCTGGCCGATTTCCTCGAGTTCAGGATCGCGGTGCTGGTCTACTGGCTGAACCTGCTGATGCTCGGCGCGACGCTGTTCGCCAGTTGGTGGTATGCCGACAGGAACGGCATGATCGCCGAAGACGTCGACGCGGAAACGCGGCGCACCGTCTACAATCGCATCGTCAAGGCGCAGGCCCTGTGGGCGGTCGGCGCGGCGCTGTGTCTGATCACGCCGCTGCTCAGCATCGGCTTCATTCTGCTGGTGCAGCTCATCTATGCCGCAGCGCCCCGCGCCTCACTGCTGCGTAAACTCATCGGTTGAGGTCCCGCCGACCTCCGCGATTGTTGGTCCGCCGACGAACTCCACCATGACGCCCGGCGACACCAGCTTGGCAAGCTCGCGCGCATCCCAGTTGGTCAGGCGCACGCAGCCGTGGCTCTCGGTCTTACCGATCTTGGAGGGATCGGGCGTGCCGTGGATGCCGTAGGTCGGCTTGTCTAGTGCGATCCACACCGAGCCGACCGGACCGTTCGGTCCCGGCGGGACGGTCAGGATCTTGTCGTTCTGGCCCTGCTTGAAATTGATGTTGGGGTTGTAGGTGTAGTTCGGGTCGAGCGCGATGCGCGAGACGGCATGGATGCCGGTGGGCGACGGCGTGTCGGCCGAGCCGATGGTGGCCGGATAGGCCGCGACCAGCTTGCCGCTGCCATCATAGGCGTAGACTTCCTTCTTGGTCTTGTCGGCGACGATGCGCGTCACCGGCGTCGAGACCAGCTTGCCGAAATTGGCGACCTTGATCATCGTGCCGGGGCGATTGAAGTCCACCCCCTTGTTGATCGACTTCAGATAGGTCTCGTCCATGTGGAAGCGCTCGGCCAGGGCCTCGGTGACCGAGGTGTAGCACATGCAGTCGAGCTTGGCCTTCTGGCTGTAGTCCTCGGGGATCGAGGCGACGTAAGGGCCGGCGACATCTTCCGGCGTGATCGTGTAGGAGGCAAATGGGTCGCCGCCCGACTGGGCGAGCGCCGCCTGGATGCCGACCGCATCGGTCGATTTGAGATTGGTGCCGTTTATTTCGTTATAGGCGGCCAGCGCCTTGTCGACATTGGAGCCGAAGCGTCCATCGATCACGCCCGGCGAGGCACCGCCGCGATCGAGCAGCACCTGCAGCGCGGCAACATCCTGACGCACCCCGAGCGACAGCGACGGATCGACACTGGCCTTGCCGCCCGTGTTCGGCGGCAACGAGGCCTCCGGATTGGTCTGCAGCACCTCGCCCTGGCCCGGCTGCTCCGGGTCGATCGACGCCTCGTTCAGCGGCTGGCGCTTGATCGTGTTGGACTTCGGCTCTTCCGGATAGGTGGTGGCGTAGCCTTCGTCATTGTTGGGCGCCGGCGGATAAGCATCGACGGAATTGTCGCCGCTGTTGGGATCGTATTCGTCGGCTGGGGGCGGGATGACCCGCCCATTCTCCTCCAGTTGCCGCCGGCGGAAGCGAGCCATGTCCTCGGGGTTGTCGAGATAGTAGCGGTCGTCGTCCTCAGCCGGCGCGCGGCCGAGCTCCTGCATCTGCCGTCGAAGCGCGCGGCGGTCGAGCCTGCTGCCAGGCGGCTGGATGGCGATGACCTTGCCGGTGTCGGCATCGACCAGAACCCGATTGCCCCTGGCATCGTAATAGATATCGATATTGCCCTCCTGGGCCAGCATCAGCGCGCCGCGCTCCGCCGGGCGCACGCCTTGCGGGCCATCCACGCTCGGCGCGGCGAACGCGCCGGAAGACGCCAGCCCGGCCGCGAGTGCCGAAAGGGAAAAGATCAAGCGCAGCATGGGGGTCAAGCTCTCCGGTCGACTCTGGCTTGCGGGCGAATCTTCGCCAGCAAACCAGTTACGCAAATTAAGGTTCCAACATGAACCGGGCATGAAGATGGCGGATTTCCAGGGCCCTGAGGAACACTAGCCAGTCTGCGCGAGCCCCAATTGCTTGCGTGTCTGCCTGGTCAGCTTCAGCACGACCAGGCGGTGGCTTTCGCGCAGATAGTCCTTGAGCGCCGCATCATCCATGCTTTGGCTTGTCTGACGCTGGATCCATTTCATGCCGCGCGAGGCGAGATAGGGCGCCGGCCGGCAGCCCGGCTGATCCTTGAGCACGTCATAGGCCATCTCGGAACATTTGAAGGTGACGAAAAGCTGCCCGCCATCGTTCCAGCCGCCGATGGCGAACACCTTACCGCCGACCTTCCAGACATGGGCGCCGCCCCACTGGACGACATGCGTCGTGGCGGGCAACGAAGCGCAGAAGCCGTTGTAATCGTCGAGCTTCATGGAGTCCTTCCCGGTTATCCGAATCGGCAGCCGATTATGGGCAGTCCCCGAAAATAACAAAGCGCGCCGCACCGGTCCGGTGCGACGCGCCTGTTCACTCCAACTTGCCGCAGATCAGGCAGCGGCTTCCGTCGCCACCACGGTCGGCTTCGAGCGGAAGTTCAACCGGTCGGAACCCGCCGTGACCTTGACGGTCGAACCGTCGAGGATCTCGCCGAGCAGGATCTTCTCTGCCAGCGGGTCTTGCAGTTCCTTCTGCATCACCCGCTTCAGCGGCCGGGCGCCATAGGCAGGGTCGTAGCCTTTCGAGGCCAGCCACTCGATCGCGTCGTGATCGAGCGACAGCGTGATCTTGCGGTCGACGAGCAGGTTCTCCAGCCGCTTGAGCTGGATCTCGACGATGCGGTCCATGTCCTGCCGGCGCAGCCGGTGGAACAGGATCACCTCGTCGACGCGGTTGAGGAACTCGGGCCGGAACGAGGCTTTCACCACGCTCATCACCTCGTCGCGCACGGCATCGACATCCTGGTCGTCACTGAGGCTGACCAGGCATTCGGCGCCGAGGTTGGACGTCATGATGATCAGCGTGTTGCGGAAGTCGACCGTGCGGCCCTGGCCGTCGGTCAGGCGGCCGTCATCGAGCACCTGCAGCAGCACGTTGAACACATCCGGATGCGCCTTCTCGATCTCGTCGAACAGCACGACCTGATAGGGCCGGCGCCGCACCGCTTCGGTCAGCGCGCCGCCTTCCTCATAGCCGACATAGCCGGGAGGCGCGCCGATCAGCCGGGCGACTGAGTGCTTCTCCATGAACTCCGACATGTCGATGCGCACCAGCGCCGTCTCGTCGTCGAACAGGAAGCTTGCCAGCGCCTTGGTGAGCTCGGTCTTGCCGACGCCGGTAGGCCCGAGGAACATGAACGAGCCGATCGGCCGGTTCGGATCCTGCAGGCCGGCGCGGGCGCGCCGAACAGCCTTGGACACCGCCTGCACGGCTTCGCCCTGGCCGACGACGCGCTTGCCGATCTCGTCTTCCATGCGCAGCAGCTTCTCGCGCTGCCCTTCCAGCATCTTGTCGACCGGAATGCCGGTCCAGCGCGACACGACATGCGCGACATGGTCAGGAGTGACCACCTCTTCCACCATGCCGGTCTTGCCGTCCTGCGCTTCCGCCTCCTTAAGCTTCTTCTCGAGCTCAGGGATCTTGCCGTAGGCAAGCTCGCCGGCGCGTTGAAATTCGCCCTTGCGCTGCGCGATCGCCAGCTCGTTGCGCATCTCGTCGAGGTGCTTCTTGAGGTCGGCGGCGAGCCCGAGCTTCTGCTTCTCGGCCTGCCATTTCGAGGTGAGCTCGGTGGACTCCTCTTCCAGGCCGGCGAGTTCCTTCTCCAGCCGGGCAAGCCGGTCCTTCGAGGCCTCGTCCTTCTCGACCTTCAGCGCCTCGCGCTCGATCTTCAGCTGCATAATGCGGCGGTCGACCTCGTCCAGCGCCTCGGGCTTGGAATCGACCTGCATGCGCAGCCGCGACGCCGCCTCGTCGACCAGGTCGATCGCCTTGTCCGGCAGGAAGCGGTCGGCGATGTAGCGGTTGGAAAGCGTCGCCGCCGAGACCAGCGCGGAATCGGAGATGCGCACCTTGTGGTGCTGCTCGTATTTCTCCTTCAGGCCGCGCAGGATCGAGACCGTGTCCTCAACCGTCGGCTCGTCGACGAAGACGGGCTGGAAACGGCGGGCAAGGGCGGGGTCCTTCTCGACATGCTTGCGGTATTCGTCGAGCGTGGTCGCGCCGACGCAGTGCAGCTCGCCGCGCGCCAGCGCGGGCTTCAACAGGTTGGACGCGTCCATCGCGCCGTCGGCCTTGCCGGCGCCGACCAGCGTGTGCATCTCGTCGATGAACAGGATGATGTTGCCGCTGGCCGAGGTGACCTCGTTGAGCACGGCCTTCAGCCGCTCCTCGAACTCGCCGCGATATTTGGCACCGGCAATCAGCGCGCCCATGTCGAGCGCCATCAACTGCTTGTCCTTCAGCGATTCCGGCACGTCGCCATTGACGATGCGCAGCGCCAGGCCTTCGGCGATCGCCGTCTTGCCGACGCCCGGCTCGCCGATCAGCACGGGGTTGTTCTTGGTGCGCCGCGACAGCACCTGGATAGTGCGGCGGATCTCGTCGTCGCGGCCGATGACTGGATCGAGCTTGCCCGCGCGGGCGTCGGCCGTCAGGTCACGCGCGTATTTCTTCAGCGCGTCATAACCCTGCTCGGCGCTCGCCGAATCGGCGGTGCGACCCTTGCGGATATCGTTGATGGCCTGGTTGAGCGCCTGCGCGGTGACGCCCGCCTTGGACAGGATGTCGGAGGTCTTGGCCGACTTCTCCATGACGAGCGCCTGCAGCAGCCGCTCGACGGTGACGAAGCTGTCGCCGGCCTTCTTGGCCAGGTCCTCGGCGGTCGAGAACACCTTGGCGAGCGGCTGGGCAAGATAGAGCTGGCCATTGCCGCCTTCGACCTTGGGCATGGCCTCGAGCGCCGTCTCGACGCCGAGCTTGACGTCGCGGGCATTGCCGCCGGCGCGCTCGATCAGGGACGCGGCAAGGCCCTCGTCATCGTCGACGAGCACCTTCAGCATATGTTCAGGCGTGAATTGCTGATGGTTGCGCGAAAGCGCCATGGTCTGCGCAGACTGGATGAAGCCGCGCACGCGCTCCGAGTATTTTTCAAGATTCATATCTGTCTCCTTCCGTCACCGGCCCGCTTTGCGGCACCGGATCAGATTGCGGTGACGGACCCGCTCATAGGAGCCGAGCCCTGTTCAGCCGAGATATGGTGTATGGGGTGCGATCCCTCAAGACGCCTTGATGCCGATCAAAGCAGAATATTCCACTGCATGTCGCCCCCAAAAGTGCGCGGCGGTTTTGGGGCAAGCGACATGCATCGAGCAAAGAGAGCTAAAGCGCGCCCGTGACGCGCTTCAGCCGCGCACGAACGAAGACGGCGGAGAAAGATCCCCGCCGTCTGCAATGCCTGAAATGGCGTTTGTGTCAGTTGTTCGCGTCGGCGGTCACAGGCTCGCCGGGAGCTTCGCCGGCGATCGGCGCCGGCTCGCTGGCGACAGGCTCGGTTGCCGGCCTTGCCTCTTCGGCGGGCTTGGCGCCGGCCTCGCCGCCATTGCTCGGCGCATTATTTGCTTCGCCTGAATTTTCGGGGCTTGCGCCCTGCGGCTGGTCGCCCTGCTCGCCATTGCCGGCCTGGTCGGCATAGGTGCCGCGCGGGCGGCGCGGACGTCGCGGCCGGCGACCGCCGCCATTGTCCATGGCGGCTTCGTTGAGCTCGGCCTGTGCGGCGAGCGCTGCCGGCGAGAAACTGTCGAACTGCGGCGCCTGCTCGGCCTGGGATCCGGCCTCTCCAGCGGCCTCGGGCTGCGCCGGGGTCTCATTGCGCCGGTTCTGGTCGAACTGCTGGCCGCCATGCTCGCCGCGCTGGGCGTTGTCGCCACGCTGACCGTTCTGGCCATACTGGCCATAGCCGCCGTTGCGGCGGTCACGATGCCGGTCGCGGTTGTCGCGGTTGTCGCGCTGGTTGTTGTCGCGCCGGTTGTTGTCGCGGCCGTTTTCCTGGTTGTAGGCAAGTTCCGCCGGCGTGCCTTCGATCACAGGCTGCGGCCCCGAGCCATTCGCCGCGGCCGGCGCCTCGGCTCCACTGCCGTTGCTGTTGCCGACAGAATCGAACTCGTCACGATCCTCATCGAGATCGTCGTCGAAGTCGTCGCGGTTTTGCTGGGCGTTCTGGATCGGCATCTGCGCTTGCGCGGCGGCAATGATGCGATTGTAGTGCTCGGCGTGCTGGAGATAGTTCTCCGCCATCACCCTGTCGCCGGAGCTCTGCGCGTCACGGGCGAGTGTGGCGTATTTTTCGGCGATCTGTTGAGCCGATCCGCGGATCTTCACGTCCGGGCCGTTGCTCTCGTAAGTGCGGGTCAGGGGATTTGGCCCCTTGCGGTTGTTGTTGTTGCCACCGCCGCCATTGTTGTTGCGACCGCGCATGCGCCTGTTCTGCTGTTGTGGCCTCATTAGACTCTCTTCATAGTGAATTTTCGAAAAACTCTTCAACGGAGGCGCTCATGCAGCCAGCCGTTTCGTTTCTTCACCGGCGTTCGCCCGCATCAATTGCGTTGGCGCCACGTGCCATCCTGTTCCGGTTACATCACTTGCCGGACGATTCCCGCACGAAGCTTGGGCGTCGTTTGCGCAAGAAGGCAGCTATTTCCAAGGAAAACCGAATCGCTGGGAGCACTGCCTGCTTCGTCTCATCCGGTTGAGCCGGACCCTAACTGCATTCCCTTATATTGCCAAGCGGTTTTTTCGCGCTGCATCAGGGCTTTCGCCGCTCGAACACCAGAACTCTGTCATTGCCACCGAGGTCGCGATGTGTCCCGGTTAACACATAGCCCGCTGCCGCGAATATTCCGCTGACCTCGTTTTTCTGCGTGTGGCCGATCTCGACCGCTACTCTGCCTTGCGTTTCCAGAAATCCTGCCGCTCCGGCGGCAATGACCCGGTAGGGGTCCAAACCATCCGCACCGCCATCCAAGGCCCGGTGCGGGTCGAAATCGCGGACCTCGTCCTGCAGATTTCCAATCTCTCGACTGGGTATATAGGGAGGGTTCGAGGCAATTACATGGTAGGACCCCGAAACTTTTTCGAACCAGTTGGAATGCAAGGCTTTGAAGCGCCGGCCGAGCCCCAGATCCCGGGCATTTCCGGCCGCAGTCGCCAATGCGTCTGGTGAAATGTCGACGCCCGTCGCGCTGGCAGCCGGAACGGCGTTGAGCAGGGCCAGCGCGATGGCGCCGGTGCCTGTGCCGAGATCGAGAATGCGGCATTCGCCGAGCCGTTCGGCTGTTGTCCTGGCGAAAGGCAGAATGGCGTCGACCAGCGTCTCGGTGTCCGGCCGGGGCTCAAGCGTCTCCGGGGAGAGCGACAGTCGCAAGCCGTAGAATTCGCGGTAGCCGAGGATGCGGTGCGCCGGCTCGCCTGCGACGCGACGCCTCAGGGCCGCTTCGATGGCGGAAAGCGCCGCCGAACCCACCTTTTGCCCTGGTTCGGCAATGGCCTGGGTGCGGGTCGTGCCGGAGAAATGTTCGACGATCAGCCGGGAATCGAGCGCGGGATCGTCAATGCCGGCGGCGGCCAGACGTTCGCGCGCCGCCCTGAGCAGCGGGCCAAGCGCAGCGGGCAGTCGATCAGCCATCGAGGCTCATATCGGCAAGCAGCTTCGACTGGTGGTCGGCGATCAGCGCGTCGATGACCTCGTCGAGCTCGCCCATCATCACCCGGTCGAGCTTGTAGAGCGTGAGATTGATGCGATGGTCGGTTACGCGCCCTTGCGGGAAGTTGTAGGTGCGGATGCGCTCCGACCGGTCGCCGGACCCGACCTGCGATTTGCGCGACTCCGAGCGTTCTTCGTCGGCCCGGCTGCGCTCCAGGTCGTAGAGCCTCGCCCGCAGGATCTGCATGGCGCGCGCCCGGTTCTGGTGCTGCGACTTCTCCGCCTGCACCACCATGATGCCGGTCGGCAGGTGGGTGATGCGAACCGCCGAGTCGGTGGTGTTGACGTGCTGGCCGCCGGACCCCGAGGCGCGCATCGTGTCGATGCGAATATCCTCCGGCCGGATATCGATATCGACCTCCTCGGCCTCGGGCAGCACGGCGACCGTCGCCGCCGAGGTATGGATGCGCCCGCCGGCTTCGGTTTCCGGCACGCGCTGGACGCGGTGAACGCCGGATTCGAACTTCAGATGCGCGAACACGCCCTTTCCCGACACCGAGGCGATGATTTCCTTGTAGCCGCCGACCTCGCCGTCGCTTGCCGAAACGACTTCGAACCGCCAGCCGCGCGAGGCGGCGTAGCGCTCATACATGCGGAAGAGATCGCCTGCGAAGAGCGCTGCCTCGTCGCCGCCGGTGCCCGCGCGGATTTCGAGGATGGCGTTCCTTTCGTCGGCCGCATCCTTGGGCAGGAGCAGAATTTGGATATCCTTCTGCAGCGCCTCGATGCGGCTCTCGACCTCCGGGAGGTCCGCCTCGGCCAGGGCCCGCATCTCGGCATCGGTTGCCTTGTCGGCGAGCATCGCCTCGAGATCCGCCTGCTCCTGCTCCGCGGCTCGCAACGACCGGATCTTGCCCACCATCTCCTGGATGTCGGCATATTCGGAAGCCATCTTGACATATTGATCGGCGGCAGGCCCGGCCGCCATCTGCGCTTCGAGCATGTCGAAACGCTTGACGACTTGATCCATGCGGTCGCGAGGCAGGTTGATCATGGTCTTCGAACTTCGATGGAATTCACGTCAGGGCGACTCGAAAATTGCGAGTTTCGAGAACCGGAGCGGAATGTACATTTAGGTACATGAGCACCGGAAGCGCAGAAAATCGCCATTTGCAGACCGCCCTCACGTGAATCTAGAGCGGAATAGAACGGTCGTCGGCAAAGGCTTGCAGCAGCGCCCGCATCGGCGTTCCCAGGCTGGGCGCCATCAGATTGTCCTTGAAGAAGTCTTTCAGCTCCTGCAGCGGCAGCTCTGTCAGCATCGCCTTGACCGGGCCGATCGAGGCCGGCGACATCGAGATCGAGCGGAAGCCGAGGCCGATTAGCGCCATCGCCGAGATCGGCTTGCCGGCCAGCTCGCCGCAGAGCGTCACCGGCGTGTTGTTGCGCACGCCGGCATCGGCAATCGTCTTCAACACCCGCAGGAATGGCGCCGAAAGCGTGTCGAAACGGTCGGCGAGCTGCGTATTGCCGCGGTCGACCGCCATCATGAACTGGAAGAGGTCGTTGGAGCCGACCGAAACGAAATCCACCGCCCTCATCAATTCGTCGAGCTGAAACAAGAGCGAGGGCACTTCCAGCATCGCGCCGAGCTTGAGGCTGGTGGGCAGGTGATGGGCAAAGCGCGACAGGTGCCGGACCTCGCGGTCGATGATCTCACGCGCCTGCGCGATCTCCGACAGCTCGGTCACCATAGGCAGCATCAGCTTCAGCTCGCGGCCGCCGCTGGCCTTCAGCAGCGCCCGGATCTGCGTTCTGAGCAGGCCGGGACGATCGAGCGTCAGCCGGATCGCACGCCAGCCGAGCGCCGGGTTTTCCTCCTGGATCGCGCCCTTGAAATAAGGCAGCACCTTGTCGCCACCGATGTCGATGGTGCGGAAGGTGACCGGCTTGCCGCGCGCGGCATCAAGGACGTCGCGGTAGAGCCGCTCCTGCGCCTCGGCACGCGGGAAGGTCGAGGCGACCATGAACTGCAATTCGGTGCGGAAGAGCCCAATGCCGGCGGCGCCCGATTCGGTCAGCTGCGGCAGGTCGACGGCAAGACCGGCATTCATCAGGAGATCGACCGGAACGCCATCCTTGGTCAGCGACGGCTTCTTGCGCAGCTCGCGATAGACTTCCTGCCGCCGGGCCCGGAACCGGACTTTTTCGGCATAGGCGGCCTCGAGGTCCGACTGCGGGCGCAGATGGATGGTGCCCTCCTCGCCGTCCACGATGATGGCGTCGCCGTTTTCCGCCATGGAAACGGCGCCCTTCATCTGGCCGGCGACGGGAATGCCCATGGCACGGGCGACGATGACGACATGGCTGGTCGCGGCGCCATCCTCCAGCACCAGGCCGCGCAGCTTGTCGCGCGGATAGTCGAGCAGCTCGGCCGCGCCCATCGAACGGGCGACGATGATGGCATCCTTGGGCAGCGCGGCCGCGACGTCCTCCGGGCCGCGTCCCATCAGCTGGCGCAGGAGCCGGTTGGCGAGGTCGTCGAAATCGCTCATCCGCTCGCGCAGATAAGGGTCGGTCATGTGCAGCATGCGGGCGCGCATGTCGCTCTGCACCTTCTCAACCGCCGCTTCCGCGGTCAGGCCGTTGCGGATCGCCTCTTCCAGCCGGCGCACCCAACCGCTGTCATTGGCGAACATGCGATAGGCCTCGAGCACCTCGCGGTGCTCGCCCTCGAAGGCGACTTCGCGCCGCTCCAGCATGTCGTCGATGGAGAGCCTGAGCGAGCCGAGCGAGGACTGCAGCCGGCGCACCTCCTCCTCGCTGTCCTCGTTGAACAGGTTGGTGACGACGATGCGCGGCTCGTGCAGCACGACGTGGCCGAGGCCGACGCCCTCGTTGAACGAAAGGCCGGTGAAGCTCACCGGCCGGCGCAGGTCGAGCTCCAGCCCGGGCCGGGTCAGGCGCGCGAGATCGCCGGTAGCGATCATCTCGGCGATCACCATCGCCGTGGTTTCGAGCGCCTCGACCTCGTCGTCGCGGTAGTGGCGCATGGTCTTGTTCTGCACCACCAGCACGCCCAGCGTGCGCCCTGCCCTCAGCACCGGCACGCCGAGGAAGGAATTGTAGATCTCTTCGCCCGTCTCCGGCAGGTAGGCGAAAGCCGGATGCTCCTGCGCGTTGGACAAGTTGAGCGGCCGCGCGCTGGCGGCGATCGTGCCGACCAGGCCCTGCCCGAGCCTGAGCTGCGCCAGGTGGACGGCGTTGGGGTTCAGACCCTCGGTGGCGTAGAGCTCGAGCACCGAGTCGGCGCGCAGCACATAGAGCGAGCAGACTTCCGCCACCATGTTGGAGGCGATGTCGCGCACGATGCGGTCGAGCCGCTCCTGCGGCTCCAGCGGCTCCTGCATGAGCTCGCGAAGCCGTTTGAGCAGAACGCGCGGGCCACCGGCCGTATCACGCATCGCGGCTTGTTCTCCAATGGGCATTTGGCCCGCCGCAGTTTCTCCTGCGGCCGGCGTTCACGCAACAACTGACTCAGTTCTTGCTATTGCTTATCCAGACCGTAGACGGAATGCAAAGTACGAACTGCAAGTTCCGTATAGGGACCGTCGATCAGTATCGAGATTTTGATCTCGGAAGTGGTGATGGCGCGGATGTTGATCGCCTTGTCGGCCAGGGCCTTGAAGGCGGTGGCGGCGACGCCGGCATGGCTCCTCATGCCGATGCCGATGACCGAGACCTTCGACATGCCGGCTTCCGACTGCACGACATCGTAACCGACTTCGGCTTTCAGCTTCTCCAGCACGGCAAGCGCCTTGTCGACATCGCCGGACGGCACGGTGAAGGTCATGTCGGTGAACTTGCCGTCCTCGGAGATGTTCTGGACGATCATGTCGACATTGATGTTGGCTTCGGCCAGCGGGCCGAAAATGCCGGCGGCGACCCCTGGACGGTCGCCGACGCGGCGCAGCGAAATCTGCGCTTCGTCCTTGGCGTAGGCAATTCCGGTGACGACCTGCTGTTCCACGATCTCTTCCTCGTCGCAAATGAGCGTTCCGGGCGGATTGAGCAAATCCCCCATTCCGGGCGCATCGGGATCGTCGAAGGACGACCGCACGAAGGTACGCACCCTGTGTACCATGGCAAGCTCGACCGAGCGCACCTGCAGCACCTTGGCGCCGAGCGAAGCCATTTCGAGCATTTCCTCGAAGGAAATCTTGGCCAGGCGCCGGGCTTTAGGCTCGATGCGCGGATCGGTGGTGTAGACGCCGTCGACATCGGTGTAGATGTCGCAGCGGTCGGCCTTGACCGCCGCGGCGATCGCGACGGCGCTTGTATCGGAGCCGCCGCGGCCGAGGGTGGCGATGCGGTTGTCCGGGCCGATGCCCTGGAAACCGGCGATCACCGCCACCTGGCCCTCGCCGAAGCGCTTGATCAGGAAAGCGCCGTCGATGTCGAGGATGCGCGCCGCGCCATGCGCGTTGTCGGTCTTGATCGGGATCTGCCAGCCCTGCCACGAGCGGGCGTGCACCCCCATGCTCTGCAGCGTGATCGCCAACAGGCCAGCGGTGACCTGTTCGCCCGAGGCGACGACCGCGTCATATTCGCGCGCGTCATGCATCGGCGAGGCGTCGCGCGTCCAGGCGACCAGTTCGTTGGTCTTGCCGGCCATCGCCGACACCACGACCGCCACCTCATGGCCGGCATCGACCTCGCGTTTGACATGGCGCGCCACATTGCGGATGCGGGCGATGTCGGCGACCGAGGTTCCGCCGAATTTCATCACGATACGCGCCATGGAAGCGAAATGCCTTTGACTGAAGCCGGCGCAAGGCCGGAACCGAAGGAAACGCCAGGGGTTAAGCCGGGCGCGGAAATGCGCGGCCTCCTTAGCCAAAACAACAAGGCTTCGCAAGCGAGCGAGCCTATAGCCGGCCCGACAAGGCTCATCCTGACGGATTTCTGTCGCCGATCGTGCCATAGACTGCCGAAACCCGACCTTTGGAGATTCTCATGACCGAGACCTTGGAAATCGTCACCTTCCGCCTCAAGCCCGGCACCGAAGCCGGCTTTGTCGCCAACAATGGGGTCATGACCGACTGGCTCGCCCGGCAGCCGGGCTTTCTTGCCCGTCACCTCGGGAAGCGTGAGGATGGCACCTGGGTGGACGTCGTGCGCTGGCAGAGCCTGGATCAGGCCCAGGCGGCGGCCGACCGCATCATGGCCGAGATCGGCGACAGCGAGGCCGTGCAGGCGATCGAGCCCGCCAGCGTTGTCATGAGCCACGCCGAGATTGCCCTGTCGCGTTGATGCATTTCGCCCGAAGCGGAGGCCGCAGCTCAGCCCTCAGCCGCGCTTCTGCCCGGAGCGGGAATATCCCAGTCGGGATCGGTCTTGCGTAATCCCGCGACAACCCGATCGCGCCCATCCGCCTTTGCCTGGTACAGCGAACGATCGGCAGCGTTGACGATTTCGGCCCATGAGGAGCCGAGTTCGGGGAAGGCGGATACACCGAACGAGGCGGTAATGGTGCCCAATGTGCGGCCGCGATGCGCCAGATGCAGCTGCTTGACCGCCTTTCTCAGAGCCTCGGCGCGCTCGGCGGCATCGACAAGTGAGGTTCCGGGCATCATCACCGCGAACTCCTCGCCGCCATAGCGCGACACCACGTCGCTTTCCCGGGCATGATCGAGCAGCGTGCTGGCCACCTGCTTGAGCACGAGATCGCCTGCCTCGTGACCGAATGTGTCGTTGAACTGTTTGAAATGGTCGACGTCGAGCATGATCACCGCCATCGGCTGCCCCGAGCGTTCCAGGCGCCGCAGTTCGCGGCTGCTCGTTTCCTCGAGATAGCGGCGGTTGTAGAGGCCGGTGTTGGGATCACGGATCGACTGCTGCCGCAGCGTCTCGCGCAGCCGTAAATTGGCCAGCGCCAGCGCCAGCGTGTCGACGACACCGCGCAACACCTGTTGCCGCTGGGAGACCCAATCCGGCCTATCGGCGGCATTGGGCTCGCAGAGATGTACGATGCCAAGCGTTTCGCCCTGCGCCGCCAGCGGCACGCAGAGATAGCCGCGCCCGCCGTTCTCGCTGATGTGGTTGCAACGCGGCGTCAGCATGCCCGGCCCGGCGGCATGCTCCTGGCCGCGGCGCAGGGCCCAGCAGTCTTCAGGCGCGAATTGCCCCACGCTGGAGCGGATTTCCCCCCAATGCGCCATCTCCTCGACCAGATTGCGCGAGGCGCTGGTCAGGTGGACGCTTCCGCTCAAGCCGCCGAAAAAGTCCGGCATCGCCGAACCAACCACCGAAAACGCCTCCTGAAAGGTGACGCAGGCCTGGAGCAGTTCACCGAGCTTGACCAGGCGGTTGGTGGCTTCCGAGGTTTGTTTCAGTTCCCGGTTCAGCACCCCCAGTTCCTCGGCACGGTCATTGACCGCCCGCTCGGCGCTGCGCAGTTCGCTGATATCGCTGAGCGTCAGCACGATGCCGCCGTCGGCCCGGTTGAGCGGATTGCAGCTGGCGATCACCGGCAGTTGCGAGCCGTCGGGCCTTACGAGCCGCACCTCGCCTTGATGCCGCCGGCCGGTGGCAAGGGTCAGTTCGACCGGAGAGGTTCCGGGCGCAAGCTTGTCGCCGGAAGCACTTCGCATATCCAGGATCGAGCGCCACTCCTGCCCCTCGATTCTGCTGGCGTGCCGTCCGGCGAGGTCGGCCGCGGCCGGGTTGACCGATACGACCCGCCCTTCGCCATCGATGACGGCGATGCCTTCGGCGACGGTGCGCACGATATCCTCGATATAGGCCTTCTGATCGATGAGCTGCAGCCGCGAGGATTCCAGCTCCGACGCCATGCTGTCGAAGCCTTGCGCCAACTGTCCGAACTCATCCCTGGACACGAGACCGATGCGGGCTCCGGCATCGCCACGCGCCAGCGCTTCGATGCCGCGATTGAGGTAGGCAAGACCAGAGCCCAAACGGCTGAGCAACAGGAAGGCGGAGAACGCGGCAACCAGCATGGCGGCCACGGTGGAAAGGCCGACCAGCCAGAGCATCGTATTGGTGCGGTCCTGGGCGGCCTGCAGCAGGGGCGTGTATTCGTACAGCACGGCGCCAACGATCTCGCCGGGAGCGCCCTCGACCGGCACAACGACCAGGTTGATCGCTTCGGACACGTCGGCGCTGTCTTCGACGAAGCCGCGCGGCTCGCCATCGTCGAGCGTGCGGCCGACTTCGTTGCCGCGATCATGCTCGAACACCGTTCCGACATTCCGTTCCTCACCGGGAATATCGGCCAGGATGATCTTGCCGCGATCGACGACGACGAGATCGCGTTTCGACCGGCTGTGCTGCGATGTCACGAACTCGCGCAGCGCGCCGGGTCTCTCGAACACAGGCCGTGGCGCATCGGCAGCCTTGAAGGCTATGGCCTCGGCCAGTTGCCGCCCCGCGCTTATTGCTTCGGCCAGTGCGTCGGACCTGGTCAGGGACATCTGCGAAAATATCGCGATAGCTCCCACCACGCCGATTAGGGCCGCAGCGCTCAGCAGCGTGGCAATGATCTGGGTCTTGATGCGCATCAAGCCCTCTCTCGACACACGGCCGGCAATGTACATGCCAAAGGCCGATCACGTCCTTGGAAATCGTCAACCCAGTAAATTTGATGTTAAAGGCTGCCGAATCCAGCTCGTCTCAGCCTGGGCGCGCCACACTTGTCCACAGGCCGGGATAATCGAGAACCAGATCGATCGGCGAGACATCCAGCACGGCCTCGTAACCGAACATGGGCGCGGTGTAGGCGTAGCGGTTTTCGTCGAGCCGACGATAGGTCTGATCCAGGCGCACAAAGTCGAGCTGGGGAAAAGCCAGATGGCGGCTGGCGCGGGCGTCGTCTTGCCAGGACCAGGATCGAGGCGCCGTATTGAAGATTGGTGGCGGGTGTGAAACCGAGGTCGATGTCGACAAGGCCGGCTGCCTCTACGGAACGCCGGGCCGTGCCGCGGGGTTGCCGGCGCGCGCATTGGCGGCATCCGAAAAACCCTGCCTTGACTTTTTGCGCCAAGGACCCGACTTCCTAACGCTCTACAGCGCCGCGCGTCCTCTTGGACGCGCAAAGGACGCTGTAGCAGTTTGACTTTGCGCATGATTCTTTTCCGAAAATCGATTCCGATTTTCGGGGGCATGCGCTGGAGACCGCCTATGCCAGAGCCCCGCCGATCGACCATCGATGCCGGAGAAGTCGAACGCTTTTCCGCCCTTGCCGCCGAATGGTGGAACCCTAACGGCAAGTTCCGTCCGCTGCACAAATTCAATCCGGTGCGGCTTGCCTATATCCGCGACCAGGTGGCGGCGCGTTTCGGCCGCGATCCGCGCGCGGCCCGGCCCTTCGAGGGCCTGCGCTTCCTGGATATTGGCTGCGGCGGCGGCTTGCTGTGCGAGCCGATGGCCCGGCTTGGCGCCGAAGTGGTCGGCGCCGACGCGTCCGCCACCAACATCGAAGTGGCCAAGCTGCATGCCGCCGAGGTCGGCGTCAGCATCGATTATCGGGCCAGGACGGCCGAGGAACTGGCGGACGCCGGCGAGACCTTCGATGTCATCCTCAACATGGAAGTGGTCGAGCATGTCGCCGATGTCGACCTGTTCGTCGCCAAATGCGGCCAGATGGTCCGCCCGGGCGGCATCATGTTCGTCGCCACGATCAACCGCACGCTGAAGGCGCTCGGGCTCGCCATCATCGGCGCCGAATATGTGCTGCGCTGGCTGCCGCGCGGCACTCATCAGTTCGGCAAGCTGGTGCGGCCGGACGAATTGGAAAAGGCGCTGGGCGCCGCAGGCCTCACGGTGATCGACCGCACCGGCGTCATGTACCACCCGCTGGCCGACCGCTGGCAACGCTCGAAGGACATGGACGTCAACTACATGGTGCTGGCCGAAAAAGCCTCGGTGTGATCGCGTCAGACCTCAGGCTTCCAACGGCCGATAGCCGCCCCGCCAGTAGATCAGTGCCTGCCCAGCGTCCTGGGTTCTGACAGCTTCGACCGAACCGATGACGATCGAATGCGCGCCGCGGTCGATCATCTCGTCGAGGCTGCAGTCGAACGCGGCCACCGCATCGGTGAGCAACGATGCGCCGGTCTTCAGCGTCGTCCATTTGGCACCCTCATAGCGGTCCTTGCCCTTGATGCCGCCGAAGCCGGAGAAGCGCTCGGCTACCCGCTGGTGCTGAGACCCGAGCGAGTTGACGCCGAAATGCCGGTAGCGCTCGATGACCGGCCAGGTCGACGAGGAGCGGTTGACGCAGGCGATCACCTTCGGCGGTTCCGCCGACACCGACACCACCGAGATGACGACGAGGCCGGTGCGGTCGTCGCCGACGCCGGCCGTGATGACGCTGACATTGCCGACGATGAGCCGCATGGCGGCGCGGAAATCCGCGACGCTGACCGGACCTTCCGCGTTGGCCATGGCTTTCTCCTTTTTCGCCGAAAGCAATCTCACGAAAGATGCGTAGTCGTTCTCTGTTTGGAACAGCGTCAAGGCGAACTTAAAGCATGCCTCCCGAAAATAGGAACCGGTTTCGGGATAAGCACATCGAGCAAAGAGGATTAGCTGCGGGACGACGCTGGCTCGATGCGAACCGGTGCAGGCGCGCCGGCCTGGCTTTGCGCTTTCGTCGTGATGAACACGCCGGCGGTGATGATGGCCGCAGCCAGCCAGGTCAGGAGCTGGTAGTGCTCGCCGAGGAGGATCGTCCCGGCGAACAAGCCGACGGCCGCCGCAACATAGCCGATCTGGCTGAGATAGACCGGGCCGCCGACGGCCTGCAGGCGGAAGAAGAAGACGAACATCGCCGAGGCCGAGGCGACCTGTCCGACGATCACCAGCGGCACGCCGGCGAGTGGTGCGAAGGCCTGCCAGCCCAAAAGCGTCAAAATGCCAGCGAGGAGCAGCGTGGCCGACGCCAGATGGCTGCCGACGGCGAGCTCGATCGGGCCGGTGCCTTCCGGCCAGTCGACGGTACGGTAGATGTTGCCAGCGGCGAGGCTGACCGGGATCAGCAGACCGATCGCCACCCAGAAATAATCCGCCGCTTGGCCGGCCTCGCCGCGCGTCAGCGCGACCATCACCGCGCCGACGAAGCCGACGGCGATGCCGACGGCGCCGAGCAGGTTCGGACGCCTGACGCCGAGCAGGATCGAGAACACCAGTGTGATCACGGGCGACAGCGTGAACATGATGCCGGTGTAGCCGGCGCCGAGATGCGGGATGGCGGAAAACATCAAAAGATTGGGGATGGCGTAGGAAATCGCCGCGGTGAGGAAGAAATAGCGCAGCTTGTGCGGCGTCAGCCGGATGCGCTCGCCGCGCAGCAGAAGCGCAAGCAACAGCACGCCGCCTGCGCCGCCCGAGATAATGAAGGCCCAGACCATGGCCGGTACGCCGGCTTCGGTGGCGAGCTTGCCGAACGGCAGCGTCAGGCCGAGCAGGCCGCCGGTCATTGCCAGAAGGCCGATCGCCGAATCCCAAAGAAATTGCATCGGGCTGTCCTGTCGTTGCGTGACCGCTTGGCGGCCGGTTCTTCATGCGATAAGATAACGTAAAGATTCTTTATGTCAAGATACTTTGCGGTGAGCGATATGGATCGGGCGGGCAGGGCCATGGAACAGTGGCGGCGAGAGCGGCCGGATCTCGACGTGTCGCCGATGGGGGTGATCGGACGGCTGAACGAGGCCTCGGCGCTCATTGCGCGCGACCGGCTCGCGCCGGTCTTCGCCCGCTTCGGGCTGCAACCCGGAGAATTCGACGTCCTGGCAACGCTGCGCCGGTCGGGCTCACCCTATGCGCTGACGCCGACCGAGCTTTACGAGGCGACGATGGTGACGTCCGGCGCCATGACCGCCCGCCTCGATCGCCTGGAAAAGGCCGGTCTGATCCAACGCGCGCCGCATCCGAGCGATCGGCGCGGCGTTGTCGTGCAGCTCACCGCGAAAGGCCGCGAGCTCACCGACGCCGTACTCGCCGCCCATGTCGCCAACGAGCACGAAATCCTCGCCGGCCTGACGCAGGCGGACCGGGAAATGCTGGCGAAACTGCTGGAAAAACTGCTCGGAAGTTTGAGTTCGCCGTCCTAATTCCGGTCGTCCGGAAAGCTCGGTATCGGCATGAACTCGACGCCATCCTCGATCAGGCTTTGGGCCTCCTCCGGCGTCGCCTCGCCATAGATGCCGCGCGGATCGGTCTCGCCGAAGTGGATCTTGCGCGCTTCCTCGGCGAATTTGTCGCCGACATAGTCGGCATTCTCGCGCACCTTCTCGGCCAGCGCCTTCAACTGCGCCAGCGCCTGCTTCTGCGCCTCGCCCATCGCTAGAGCGACCTTCTCCTGCCTGCGCGAGGTCGAAACGGCCGGCGCCATCAGCGCCTTCTCTATCTTGTGCGAGCCGCAGCTCGGGCAATCAACGAAACCGCGCTTCTTCTGGGTGTCGAAGTCGTCATTGCTGCGAAACCAGGCTTCGAATTCGTGCTCGTGCTCGCAGATCAGGGAAAAGCGGATCAAGAGGCAGCACCCCTGAGACGCGGCGCTTCGCCTGCGCCGGCATTGACCGTGAAGTCGCGTGCGTTCTTCAGGTTGGGGATCTTGCGACGCGCCGCAAGCGACTGCGCCGGATCGATCTCGGCCACAATCACACCCGGCTCGTTATGCGCGGCCTCGGCGATGACGCGCCCCCACGGATCGACGATCAGCGAATGGCCATAGGTCTCGCGGCCGTCCTCATGCAGACCGCCCTGCGCTGCGGCGACGACATAGGCGCCGTTCTCGATGGCGCGGGCGCGCAGCAGCACATGCCAATGCGCCTCGCCGGTCTGGCGCGTGAAGGCTGCGGGCACCGTCAGCACCTCCGCCCCGGCCACCGCCTCGGCGCGGAACAGCTGCGGGAAGCGCAGGTCGTAGCAGACGGCAAAGCCCAGCTTCGTCCCGTTGATGTCGGTCACGACCGCTTCCGTTCCCGGCTCATAGGATGCGGATTCGCGCCAGCTCTCGCCATTGTCGAGGTCGACATCGAACATGTGGATCTTGTCGTAGCCGGCAATCAGCGTGCCGTCGGGTGAAAACAGGAAGGCGCGGTTGGCGAGCTTGCCGTCGGCGCGCCGGATCGCCGTCGAGCCGATATGCAGGTGGATGCCGAGCTCCTTAGCCAGCCTGCGCGCGGTGGCGACGACAATGTCCTTGTCCTCGGTGGTGAAGGCGGCCGCGCCGGCTTCCTTGTCGCGCACCAGTGCACCCGTCATTTCCGGCGTCTGGACATAGGTAGCACCCTGATCGGCGGCCTGGCGGACCAGGACTTCCATGTCGGCGGCGTTGCGTTCGGGGCTCGTACCCGAACGCATCTGAACGGCGGCAGCCTTGAAAACACCCATGATCATCTCCCGTTGGCGAGCATCACATCCAACCGGCCCTGCGACTCCAGATCATGGAGATCGTCGCAGCCGCCGACATGCGTGTCGCCGATGAAAATCTGCGGAAAGGTGGTCCGCCCATGCGCCTTGGAAATCATTTCCTGGCGCAGTTCCGGCGAGAACGAGGCGTCGTGCTCGGTATAGGCCACGCCCTTGCGGTCGAGCAGCCGCTTGGCGGCGCTGCAGTAGCCGCACATCATTCGGGTATAGATCGTCACATCGACCATCGATCACAATCCTGCCAATGCATGTCGCCCAATGGTTGTATGGAAGCGACCTGCACCAAAAACAACGTTTGAGTTTCTATATAGTCGCGGACTCATCCGCCCGAAAGTCCCCCGGCAGGACTCGGGCGAAGGTCAGCACGTCGACCGCCCCGGCGCCGCCTCGCTTCAGCGCCTTGGCGACCGCCCTCACCGTGGCGCCGGTGGTGTAGACATCGTCGACGACCAGCACCCGGCGGCCCGAAATTTGGATCTCGGCGTCCGGCAGAACGCGGAAGGCGGCGCGCACATTCTCCTCGCGCTCATGCCGCTCGAGCCCGACCTGCTGGCGCGTCAGCTTCACGCGTTTGATAGCGGATGGCGAGAATGGCAGCCCGCTGAGCTTTGCAACGGCGCGTCCAAGCTCCGCAGACTGGTTGAACTGGCGCCGGAAGAAGCGCCGCGAGTGCAGCGGAACCGGCACGACCAGGTTGGCCTCGGCAATCAACTCCGCGCCGGCGCGAACCATCCAGTTCGCCATCCAGGGCGCCAGATCGGTCCGGTCCTGGTATTTCAGCCCCTGGACCATCTGCCGGGCGACACCTGAGTAGATGACGGCGGCCCGCGCCCGCTCGAAGGGCGGCGGATCGGCGATCGCTTCCGCCGACAGAAACCCCTCGCCCATATCGTGGGTGAAGGGCGTGCCCATCACCGGGCACCAGGGCTTCTCCAGCAGCCTGAGCTTCGGCCAGCAGGCGCCGCACAAGACGCCGGGCTGCGACACATGGCGACGGCAACCGGCGCAAACCGGCGGAAACAACAGACGCGCCGGCCAGGCCAGTGCCTGCCGCGCCATCTCCTGAACCGCGCTGGTCTTGATCTTGTGCACCGGATCGGCCACGTGAAAGGAAACCCCTCGCCACATTAACACCACTCCGGCGGGCGCGGACAACAGGAAGCTTTTGATTGCAGCCTTTGATCGACACTGAGCTCTGGCTCGCGCACAAGCGCCGGGCCCTCGCCCGCCCTGTCGAGGGTGCCGATTTCCTGATGCGGCGAGCGGCCGAAGACCTTGCCGATCGGCTGGGTGCCGTCGAGCGCCGCTTCGGCAAGGCGGCCGCGCTGTTTTGCCAGACGTCGGCGGCGGCCGACGTGCTCGCCGCCAGCGGCAAGGTCGGCGAGATCGTGCGCGTCGAGATGGACGAAGCGCTTCTCGCCGGCGGCCCGGGCCTGGTGGCGCCGCCGGAAACCGTGCCGTTCGAGGACGGCAGCCTCGATCTCGTCGTCTCCCTGCTCTCGCTGCACGCGATGAACGACATTCCCGGCGTGCTGGCGCAAATCCGCCGGGCGCTGAAACCGGATGGGCTGTTCCTTGGCGCTCTCGCCGGCGCGGGTACGCTCGCCGAGTTGCGCGAAAGCATGCTGACGGCCGAGACCGAGCTTTACGGCGGCGCGAGCCCGCGCATCCTTCCCTTCACCGACGTGCGCGATGCCGGCGCGCTGTTGCAGCGCGCCGGCCTGGCATTGCCTGTCGCCGATGTCGAAGCGGTCGCCGTGCGCTACGACACGCTGTTCGATCTCGCCGCCGATCTCCGCGCCATCGGCGAAACCAGCCCGCTCATCGACCGCAGTCGGCGACCCGGCAGCAGGCGTTTGTTTGCCCGCGCGGCCGAAATCTATGCCGAACGGTTCTCCGACCCGGACGGCCGCATCCGCGCAAGCTTTCCGGTTGTCTGGATGTCCGGCTGGGCGCCCGACGCCTCGCAGCAAAAGCCGCTCAAGCCTGGATCAGCCAAGGTATCGCTGAAGGCGATCCTGGAGAACCCGCCGAAGGGCTGACTGCCTCTCTGATTGCCCGATCGGTTTCGTCAGTGGGAGAAGGCCTGGACCAGCCTGCTGTTGTTGTCGCTGAACAACCACTGGAGCGCGTCCGCGGCCTTGCCCACGCCGCCGATGATTGTAAGCGAGAGCACGGTAACGATCAGGCCATATTCGATGGCCGTGGCGCCCGTCTCGTCTCTTACGAATTGCTGCAGCAGGTTTTTCATGGCCATCCATCCCTTATGCAGAAATTCTAATGTCCTACCCGTTAAGAAAGGTTAACGGCGAAAGCTTAACAGCGAGTGAAATGCCTATGTCCCAAAAAATCATTAACCACGTCAGCACTCTCCGCTGCGGCTGCCGTCATTGCGGATGACGCAGATTGAACTGGGCATCGGCTGCAGCACACTGCGGCGGACCGTGTATGTATTGGTGCGATGGCCGATCGATCCGGTCGCTGTCATGTCGAGCCCGACAGCCAAGCCGTCGCGGGTGCCCTGCGATCGTGTCTGGCTGTCCAGGAAGGGCGTTGCGATCAGCGCCAGCGCCACAGCGGCCGAGCCGAAGAGAAGCGTTACTCGCAGGATGCCCATGCCGGCATCCGCGGCGCGGAAGCCTCGGTCGGGCCGGATCGAGTCCCACTCTCTTTCAAGGCTCATGTCGTTGTTCCCGGTCATCAACGATGTTGCCGCGCGAAACGGCCTCGAGCAATTTTTCACGTCGAGATAAATCTTCCATTAACGCTGGCTAAAGCAGCTCCGGAAAACGACGCTTTCGGCAAACGGTGAACGGCCGCGAAGACAGGTCGCGAAATTACAGCAGATCGATCAGGAACTGGATCAGCGGCGCGTCGGCCGGCGGCATCGGATAGTCGCGCATCTGCCGCGGCCTGACCCATTTCAGCCCCTGCCCTTCCCTGGGCTGCGCGATCCCGCGAAAGCGGCGGCAGACATAAAGCGGCATCAGCAGATGGAAATCGTCATAGGAATGGCTGGCGAAGGTGAGCGGCGCCAGGCACGGAATCTCGGTCTCGATGCCGAGTTCCTCATGCAACTCGCGGACCAGGCACTCCTCAGGCGTCTCGCCGGGCTCGACCTTGCCGCCAGGAAACTCCCACAGGCCAGCAAGCTGCTTGCCCTCCGGGCGCTGCGCCAGAAGCACGCGCCGGTCGGCATCGACCAGCGCGCAGGCGGCGACCAGCAGCAGGCGCTTTCCAACTGGCTTCACCTCGCTCATGCGCCCGGCGGCCGTCGATAGTGGTAGCGGTAGACTTCCTCGAAGCCGAGCGACCGGTAGAGCGAGAGCGCCGGTAGATTGCCGGCCTCGACCTGCAGCCAGGCCTCGCGCGCGCCGCGCAACCGGGCCCATTTCAGCGCCGACAGGATGAGATTGCGGCCATGGCCCTGTTTGCGCGCCGATTTTTCGGTGGCGACCTCGAACAGGCCGGCGAGATCGCCATCATGGACGCAGATCAGCGTCGCCAGCGGCTCGCTGCCGTCCTCAAGCGCGAACAGCCCAGCCTCGGGCTGAATGGCGCCGATGACCTCCGACAGGCCGGGCCGCAGCGAGGCGTCCGAGCCGCTGGTCCTCAGCGACGCGCCGATGAAGCGGCTGATATCCTTGAGCGGTATCTGGTCCATGGCCGCGCCGAGCTCGAGGTCCTTGAGCGGCAGCCGCATCACCATGGATTCGTCGAACTTGTTCCAGCCGGCCTTGTCGAGATGCGTGGACAAGACCTGTCCCGACAGCGGCGACATGCGAAAGGTTAGCGGCCTGCCATAGGCATCGAAGCGGCGCGCGGCGCGGCCGATGCGCTCCTCGATGGCGTGCGTGTCGCCCGGATCGAGCGGATTGACCGAGTTCAGGCGCTTGGCCGGATGCCCGGCGGTCAGCCGCACCACCCAGGTCCCGTCATAATGGACGGCCGCCGCCGGCCAGGCGCGAAAGCCCGCCGCCTCGTAGCGGCGCACAACCGCCAGCACGCTTGCCGGATGCCTGGACACCGGCGCCATCAGCTCCGGTAGTCGCCGTTGATGGCGACATATTCCTTGGTCAGGTCGCAGGTCCACACCGTCGCCTTGCCGCGGCCGATGCCGATATCGGCGCGGATGCGGATGTCGTCGCGCTTCATATAGGCAGACGTCGCTTCCTCCGAATAGGCCGGATCGCGCTCGCCTTCATGCGCCAGGCGATTGTCGCCGAACCAGATCGACAGCCGGTCGCGGTCGGCCGGCTCTCCGGCCTTGCCGACGGCCATGACGACGCGACCCCAATTGGCGTCCTCGCCGGCGACGGCCGTCTTGACCAGCGGCGAATTGGCGATCGACAGCGCGATGCGCTTGGCCGAACGCGCCGACTTGGCGCCGGTGACGGTGACCTCGACCTGCTTGCGCGCGCCCTCGCCGTCGCGCACCACTTGCAGCGCCAGCGACTTGAGCACCTTGCCGAGCGCTCGCCGGAACGCGCCAAGCCGCGCATCCTTGGCGTCGCTGATCGCCGGCGCGCCCCGCGCGGCGGCCTTGCCGGTGGCGAAGATGAGCAGCGTGTCGCTGGTCGAGGTGTCGCTGTCGACGGTCACCGCGTTGAAGGTCTTGGCCGTGCCGCGCGACAGCAGGTCCTGCAGCACGGGCGCCGCGATCGGCGCGTCGGTGGCGATGAAGGAAAGCATCGTCGCCATGTCGGGCGCGATCATGCCGGCGCCCTTGGCGATGCCGTTGATCGTCACGTCGGCATCGCCGAGCTTGACCGTCACCGTCACCACCTTCGGATAGGTGTCGGTGGTCATGATGGCCTTGGCGGCCTCGGTCCACAGGTCCGGCTTGCCGTCCTTGACCAGGCCGGCGAGCAGATGGCTGAATTTGGTGGTGTCGAGCGGCTCGCCGATGACCCCGGTCGAGGCCAGAAACACCTCGCTCTCGGAACATCCGGCGGCCTTCGCCGCCGCCTCGCCGGTCAGCGCGGTCGAGACCTTGCCCTTCTTGCCGGTGAAGGCGTTGGCATTCCCGGAATTGACCACCAGCACACGCGCCTTGCCGGCAGGCAGGTTCTGGCGGCAGAAGTCGACCGGCGCCGACGGGCATTTCGACCTGGTGAACACGCCGGCGACAGCCGTGCCCGGATCGAAGACCATGGCGAGCAGGTCGGTTCTATTCCGGTATTTGATGCCCGCCTCGGCCGTCGCGATGCGCACACCCTCGATGACCGGCATCTTGGGATATTTCTTCGGTGCGAGCGGCGAGATCGTAGCGGACATCGGAACCCCGGAACGGCAATGAAGCGAAAGGAAGGCCGGTTTGCCCGATAGCGCGTCCCGGCGCAAGGGGCGTTCTGGCCACGCCTGATCGCCCCGGCCGAAGGGCTCGCGGTCTGAAACGGATCGTTTCGTTTCGCCCGCGAAGCCAATATGATCGTCACCAGATTCACCGACTAAGGAAGACATCGATGGGCGAAGCCGCCGCTCGCGGGCGCAAGTCGATCGGCGCGAAACGCAATCCCGAGAGCGCCGATGCCATCATCGAGGCGGCCGAGGCCGTGCTGCGCGAAGCGGGCTATGCCGGCTTCTCGATCGAGGCCGTCGCCCGGCGGGCGCGGGCGGGAAAACCGACCATCTATCGCTGGTGGCCGAGCAAGGCGGCGCTGCTGATCGAGATCTACCAGCGACAGAAGCATGTCGAGACACCCGACACCGGAAACGTCGAGGACGACCTGGCCGGCTTTCTCGAAAATCTCTTCGCCCATTGGCGCGACACCCCGTCTGGCAACATCTACCGCTCGCTGATCGCGGAGGCACAGTCGGACGACGCAGCCGCGACCGTGCTTGCCGAGTATTCGAGGGAACGCCGCAGCCATACCGGCCGGATCATCGAGCGCGCCAAGGCGCGGGGCGAGGTGGCGGCCGATGTCGATGCCGGGATTGTCGCCGATCTGATCGCGTCCTACGCCTGGCGGCATCTGCTGACCGGACGGCTCGACGAGGACGAGGCGGCGATCCGCGCGGCCGTTGGCTACATCACGCGGGGGATACTGACCGCCTGAGCCAAAAGCAAAAAGGGCGCCGCATGGCGCCCTTTTCAGGATAATCAGGCCGACAGCCGATTACTTGCCCGCTTCCAGCGTGTCGACGTCCTTCTTGAGCCTCTCGTCCGGAATCTCGACCTTGGCGGCGGCGCGCAGGTCCTTCACCATGGCGAAATACTTGTCGCGGATTACTGCCTGCTTGGCCTGGTCCTTGACGTCGTCGAAGGCCGGCGGCTGCTTGGCGCGCTTGTCCTCGAGCTTGATGACGTGCCAGCCGAACTGCGTCTGCACCGGCTCCTTGGTGTACTTGCCGACCTCGAGCGCGAAGGCCGCCTTATCGAATTCCGGCACCATCTGGCCCGGTCCGAACCAGCCGAGATCGCCGCCACTGGTCTTGCCCGAGGGGTCGTTGGTGTGTTCGTTGGCGAGCTTCTGGAAGTCGGCGCCGCCGTCGAGCTGCTTGATGATCGCCTCGGCCTCTTCCTTCGTCTTCACGAGGATGTGACGCGCATGCACTTCGTTGACTGGCGGCGTGTTGGCGATCTCCTGGTCGTAGCGGGCGCGGATTTCGGCGTCCGTGACCTTGTCGACCACTTCCTTCTCGACGACCTCGCCATGCAGCGCGCGCGCCTGCAGGAAAGCCATGCGGCGCTGGAAGTCGGCGTCCTTGTCGAGGCCGCTGTCGACCGCCTTCTTGGCCATGACGCGGATTTCGATCGCCGCCGAAAGGGCAGCCGCGCGACGCTGATCAGGCGGCAGCTGCGCGAACTGCTGCGAGAGTTCGCCTTCGGCGAGCTGAAGATCGGCCTCGGTCAGCTTCTCGCCATTGATGGTGGCGACCACGGCATTGGGATCGACCGGCGCCGCGGGAGCGGCTGCAGGCGCGGTGGCATCCGCGGGCTTGGTCTCCTGCGCCATCAGCGGCGGCAGGCTAAGAGCCGAGAGCCCGAAGGCCAGACCGAGGCTGGCGAGCGAGGCGCGGCGGAACGACAGGGACATCAAGATAACTCCAATGGGATTGCCAATGAGGATCGCGTGAGCGGAAGGGTTCCAGATCAGTCGGATTGTGGCGGAATTTGGCGCTGCCCATAGGGCTAACGCGGCGTTGACATCGATTGAGCCCCCTCTTATCTGTCCAACGACTTGGCGTCCAGAACCGTTTTCCGGGCGCTTTTTGCGTTTGTCCGCATTCACGCGGATTTGATGGGCCCGCCAGGCGCCTGTCGCAAACGGCCAAAATTGCTATCGAAAGGACCATTGGATGGTCAGTCTCGGCGGTCTCGCCCGTAAGGTTTTCGGTTCTTCCAACGACCGGCGCGTCAAGTCGACCCGGCCCAGGGTCGAAGCCATCAACGCCATGGAAAACGAGATGCGGGCCCTTTCCGACGCCGAGCTTGCCGGGCGTACGGAGAAATTCCGCCAGGATCTCGCCAACGGCGCTTCGCTCGACGATCTCTTGGTCCCGGCCTTCGCCACGGTGCGCGAGGCGGCCCGCCGCGTGCTCGGCATGCGGCCTTTCGACGTCCAGTTGATCGGCGGCATGGTGCTGCACAACGGCGGCATAGCCGAGATGCGCACCGGCGAGGGCAAGACCCTGGTCGCCACCTTGCCCGTGTATCTCAACGCGCTCGCCGGCAAGGGCGTGCATGTCGTCACCGTCAACGACTACCTCGCCAAGCGCGACGCCGAATGGATGGGCCGCGTCTACAAATTCCTCGGCCTGACCGTCGGCATCATCGTCCACGGCCTTTCCGACGACGAGCGCCGCGAGGCCTACGCCTGCGACGTCACCTATGCCACCAACAACGAGCTCGGCTTCGACTATCTGCGCGACAACATGAAGTATGAGCGCTCGCAGATGGTGCAGCGCGGCCATTCCTACGCGATCGTCGACGAGGTCGATTCCATCCTGGTGGACGAGGCGCGCACACCGCTGATCATTTCCGGCCCGCTCGAGGACCGCTCGGAAATGTACAACACCATCGACGCCTTCATGCTGAAGCTCGGCCCGGCCGACTACGAGGTCGACGAGAAGCAGAAGACGACGATCTTCACCGAGGAAGGAACCGAGAAGCTCGAAAACATGCTGACAGCGGCGGGCTTGCTCAAAGGTGAGTCGCTCTATGACGTCGAGAATGTGGCCATCGTCCACCACGTCAACAACGCGCTGAAGGCGCATCTGCTGTTCCAGAAGGATCGCGATTACATCGTGCGCAATGGCGAGATCGTCATCATCGACGAGTTCACAGGCCGCATGATGCCCGGACGCCGCTATTCGGAAGGCCTGCACCAGGCGCTCGAGGCCAAGGAGCATGTGCAGATCCAGCCGGAGAACCAGACGCTGGCCTCCGTCACCTTCCAGAACTATTTCCGCCTCTACAAGAAGCTCGCCGGCATGACCGGCACGGCGCTGACCGAGGCCGAGGAATTCGCCAACATCTACAATCTCGAAGTCACCGAGATCCCGACCAACCTGCCGGTCGCCCGCAAGGACGAGGACGACGAGGTCTACCGTACGGTAGACGAGAAATACAAGGCGATCGTCAAGGAAATCAAAGAGGCACGCGAGCGTGGCCAGCCGATCCTGGTCGGCACCACCTCGATCGAGAAATCCGAGCTGCTGGCCGAGCGCCTGCGCAAGGAAGGCATCAAGGACTTCGAGGTGCTGAACGCCCGCCACCATGAGCGCGAGGCGTCCATCGTCGCCCAGGCCGGCAAGCCCGGCGCCATCACCATCGCCACCAACATGGCCGGCCGCGGCACCGACATCAAGCTCGGCGGCAATGCCGAGATGCGCATCGCCGAGGAGCTTGGCGACATGCCGGCCGGCCCCGAGCGCGAGGCGCGGGAGAAGGCCATCATCGACGATGTCGAGCGCCTGAAGGAAAAGGCGCTGGCCGCCGGCGGCCTCTACGTTCTGGCCACCGAACGCCACGAATCGCGCCGCATCGACAACCAGCTGCGCGGCCGCTCCGGCCGTCAGGGCGATCCGGGCCGCTCGAAATTCTTCCTGTCGCTGCAGGATGACCTGATGCGCATCTTCGGCTCCGAGCGCATGGACGGCATGCTGCAGAAGCTCGGCCTCAAGGAAGACGAGGCGATCATCCATCCCTGGATCAACAAGGCGCTGGAGAAGGCGCAGAAGAAGGTCGAGGCGCGCAACTTCGACATCCGCAAGAATCTGTTGAAGTATGACGACGTCTCGAACGACCAGCGCAAGGTGGTGTTCGAGCAGCGCATCGAGCTGATGGACGGCGAAGGCCTGTCGGAGACGATCACCGAGATGCGTGAAGGCGTCATCGAGGAGATCGTCGCCAAGAACATTCCCGAAAACGCCTATGCCGAGCAATGGAACGTCGCCGGCCTCAAGGAAGAGGTAGGGCAATACCTCAACCTGGACCTGCCGATCGAGGAATGGGTCAAGGAAGAGGGCATCGCCGAGGACGACATCCGCGATCGGATCACTGCCGCGGCCGACGCCGCCGCCAAGGAGCGCGCCGACCGCTTCGGCCCCGACGTGATGAATTATGTCGAGCGTTCGGTGGTGTTGCAGACGCTCGATCATCTGTGGCGCGAGCATATCGTCAATCTCGATCATCTGCGCTCGGTCGTCGGCTTCCGCGGCTACGCCCAGCGCGACCCGCTGCAGGAATACAAGGGCGAAGCCTTCGAGCTGTTCCAGGGCATGCTGGGCAATTTGCGCCAGGCCGTCACCGCGCAGCTGATGCGCGTCGAGCTGGTGCGCGAGGCTGCGGACGCGCCGCCGCCCCAGGCGCCCGAGATGTTCGGCAGCCATATCGACGGCTCCACCGGCGAGGACGATTTCCAGGGCGGCGAAACCGCGCTTCTCCTGCGCCAGGATTCGAATACCGTCGTCGCTCCGGAAAACCGCGACCCGAAGAACCCGGCGACCTGGGGCAAGGTCGGCCGCAACGAAGCCTGCCCCTGCGGCTCCGGCAAGAAATACAAGCACTGCCACGGCGCCTTCGTCTGACGCAGTCTTCCTTCTCCCCGTCATACGGGGGTGAGAAGTGGTCCGCGAAGCGGACGAAAAGCCAATTGCTTGGCTTTTCGAACGACGAACGCCCGGAGCCTTGCGAAGGGCCCGCCAGTGCCCGAAGGGCGGATGAGGGGCAGCGCCGGCGCCGGCGATTACCGCAGGTCGCCTGACTTGTTCGGGCTTCCCGTCAGCTGAACCTTACACCAGCCCCGACGCGCGCGCCGCGGCCGCTGCTTCGCCGCGCGAGACGGCTTCCAGTTTCCCGAGCACCGCCGAAACGTGGTGATCGACCGTCTTCGGCGAGATCGCCATATGCGCGGCGATCTTCTTGTTGGAGAAGCCCCGTTCGATCAACTGCAGGACCTCCATCTGGCGCTGCGTGAGGCCGGCCTGGTTGGCGCGCGTCGCCTGCCTCGGACCTCTGGCAATGCCGCTCACACCGCTCTGCCGCAGGAGGCCGCGCACATGCTGCGCCACCGGCCTTGCGCCGAGCGCCTCGAAAATATCCAGCGCTTCACGCTGCGCGGCCTCGTCGCCCTGCAGCAAGGCGAGCGCCCGCTCGAATGGGGCGCCTATGCTTGCCCAAAGCGCAGCCGCGGCGCGCCAGTCGCCGATCAATTGCAGGCGATGCGGCTCGGCCATGCCGTCGGTCTCGCCGGGATCGCTTTCCGGCGACAAAAGCCGCCGCCATATCGCCAGCTCGCCGAACACAGCCCGCGTCGGCGCGAGGCCTTCGGCAAGGGCGATCAGATGCAGCGCTTCATCCCTGTCGCCCTCGCCCAGCCACGCCAGCTCGGCCAACACCCCGGCAAAAGGCACAAGCCGTTGCAGTTCCATGCCCTTGTCCAGGAACCGCCTCATCTCTTCCACGATCGGCTCGGCCGACGGGTCGCCGCGGCGGATGCGCAATCTGGCCAGGGCCACCAGCGACGGATAGCGCACCAACGGCGTCGTTGCTTCATCGTCGACAACCTCATGAGCCACCGCCGCGGCGTCGTCCCAGAGGCCGAGCCTCAGCAGCAGCTGCGCCTGCACGCCGCGCATGTAGTCGCGCCATGTCGCGAGATCGTTCTCGACGCAGTAGCCGATGCCGCGCTCCAGCAACGAGGACGCCTCCTTGAAGTTGAGTCTGTTCATCTCGACGCAGGCGCAATTGGTGAAGGCGCGCGCCGCATGTTCCTGGAAGTTGCCCGACAATGCGATTCCCAAGCTGCGGGCGAGATCGCGCCGCCCTTTGGCGAAGTCCAGCCATTGCCCGGCGGCGCCGACATTGTTGAGGGCGTGGCAGAGGATGTCGGGCCGGTTGAGCCGCTCCGCCAGCTCCACGGCCTTGCCGCCGAGCATGAGCGTGTCCTCGAGCCGTTCGGCGAGCATCGCCAGCTGCGAGAGGTTGGAATAAGCCATGGCGAGTTCGGGGCCGTCAGGCGCTGTCTCCAGAAGCTCCACGGCCTGTGCTCCGAACCTGTCCGCGGTCTCGCGATCGCCGAGCAGGTAGGCAAAGCGCGACAGGCAGCGTAGACCGTCGCCCTCCTTGACCCGATCGCCTAGCGCTTGGCGCAGCAGGCGCGCCTGCTCCTGCGCCTCCATGGCCGCCTCGACGCGGCCGATCAAGTGGCACTCGAAAGCATGGCCCTCATAGAGCTCGGCTCGCTTCTCGACCGGCAGCATATCTGCATAGCGCAGGGCAACCTCGTAATAACCCACCGCGTCGCGATGCGCGCCGACCCGCGAAGCCTCGCGCGCCGCGGTCGGCGCGAGCTCGCGCACCACGTCCAGGTTCTGCGCTTCCACGGCATGATGCACCAGCCTGGCGGTGGCCACTTGCGGGTTTTCGCGCAAGGCCGACAAGGCGCGTTCATTGTATTCGCGCCGTTTGCTCGGCGTCAGCGCCATCTCGATTGCCGTACGGGCGATCTCGTGCCGGAAGGCATAGCCGTCGCCGAAATCCTCGAGCAGGCCGTTGGCGACGCATTCGGCGAGCTGGCCGGCGGCGGCAATCCCGCAAAGGCCGCTCAGCGCCCAGGCGTCGGCGCGGCGTGGAAACACCGAGACGGCGTCGAGCATCGAGCGCGCGCCCGGCGACAGTTTTTCGGCGCGCGCCAGCACGGCGTCGCGCACGCTTGCCGGCAAGGCGCCATCGCCTTCGGCGGCGAGCAGCTCGGTGACAAAGAAGGCGTTGCCGGCGCTTGCCCGGTAGATCGCGTCGCCGTCGCGCTCGGCGGTTGCGGCCAGAGACAGCACGGCGCGTTCGCTGAGCAGCGGCACGTCGATACGCACGACATTGCCGGCCGGGATCTCGCCGAGCGCTCGGCGCACGCGCATCTGCCCTTCGCTGCGATCGGTCCGCGCCGTGATCAGGAGCAGGATGCGGGTGTTTGCGATGCGCCGGCCTAGGAAGCGCACGAAATCGAGTGTCGCGTCGTCGGCCCAGTGCAGATCCTCGATGACGAGCAGGCACGGGCCCTTCGCCTCGAAGACGTCGAGCGCCTCGGAAAACAACGGCAGCCGCTGCACCTGGCGGTCGTCCATCGCCCGCGGCAGTTCCCACCGCGCGTCGCGGGCCAGATCATAAAGCGGTCCCAGCGGATCCGGGATGGACAGGTCCTCGCAGGCACTGCGAAGCATTGTCAGGCCATCATCCAGTCGGCTCGCGAACGCCTCGACCAGCGCCGTCTTGCCGGCGCCCGCCTCGCCCAAGACGACCACGATGCGGCCGCGGCCCCCGATTGCGTCCGCCAACAGGGCATCCATCTGCTGCAGCTGCGGCTGCCGTTCCAGAAGCATCATCGCTCTCTCGCGAAATTGGAATTCCATCGTGACGGACCGCCGCCGCGATAGCGTGGGAGACAGCTCCAAAATGTGACTTTCCACACATTCAAGTGCCATCTTCCACAAAAAACGTCCCAAAGATAGGGAATCGTCCCGGGCAATATGGGGAATGGCTCCGATGCATGACCTTTCTCGAAATGGTGGTATCCGCCTTGCTCGAAACGAGCACGCAGCAATTCCGGGAAAACTGCGTAGCGGTTGGGCTCGGCGACTTCGCCGTGGCTTTCCGTCCGGAATTGCGTGCAAACTTGCAATCCAATCACGAAAGGAAAGACGATCGTGCCTCGCTACCTTGTTGAACGCACCTTCCCGGAAGGCCTGAACGTGCCGATGAACGATGCCGGCGCCACCGCGATGGGCGGCGTCATCGCCCGCAACGCCGAGAAAGGCGTCACCTGGGTGCAGTCCTTCGTCTCGCCCGACAAGGGCAAGAGTTTCTGCATCTACGACGCGCCCTCGCCCGAGGCGATCCGCAGCACCGCGCAAAAGAATGCGCTTCCTGTCGACAAGATCACGGAGGTGCGGGTCCTCGACCCCTACTTTTATTGCTGACGGAGAAGACCGTGTCGGGCAGACCATACCCGTCGCCGGCGGACCTGACGCCGTGCCGGACAGCGAGAGTGTATCCGCCGCGGCGGATAACCTCCCGCCACGGCGCGGCATCATGCGACGGGCCTTGTCGGCGCTGCTTTCGCCGTTGCGAAACCGGCGCCGCCTTCTGCCGCCTCGGGACGATTACCTGAGACGCGACATCGGCCTCGATGAACGGGAGATGCCGCGCGAATACTGGGAATATTGGTGGCTTCACCGCTGATCACGCCCGAGCAATTCCTGGAAAGGTGCGAAGCGGCTTTCCGCCAGGAATTGCGTCAAATCAAGAGATAGAGCCGTTCGCCGTTTCTTTGAGACGGTGAACGGCTCTGGGCGGGATCAGTGTCCATTCTTTTAACGACAAGCGTCGCCGGTGCCCGGAGTTGGCCTTGGCGGGCCGGCCCGCCGTTGCGCGCCTCAACCGCATTGGAGACATGAAATGACCATTCGCAATTGGGCCAGGTGCCCTGTCGGCGCCTCTGCCGCGATTATCCTGCTGACGGCGGGCGCCGCCACAGCCGAGACCGTCAACCCGCTGGCCGAAAAGGTGCGGGCGCTCGACAGCCGCTTCGAGGACGTCGCGGTGGCGAAGGCCGAAGGCTACGCGCCTATCCCCTGCGCCAGCGGCCTCACCGGCGGCGCCATGGGCATCCACTACGTCAACGCCGCCTACCTGAAGGACGATGCGGTCGACGTCGCCAAGCCGGAAGCCGTCATGTATGAGCCGATGGCCGACGGCACGCTGAAGCTGATCGCTGTCGAATACATCACGTCGAAAGGACCGGCATCGCTCGAAGGCCATCTGTTCAACTTCAACACCGCGCCCAACCGCTATGGCCTCGGCCCGTTCTACGAGCTGCATGTCTGGGCCTGGAAGCAGAACCCCACCGGCGCCTTCGCCGACATGAACCCGAACGTCTCGTGCGACGCGATGAAGGGGATGTGAGGGGCGCTTCTTCCTTCTCCCCTTGTGAGGACTTTGCACGGGAGGCGAA
>CCNC01000211.1 GCA_000824845.1 Mesorhizobium sp. ORS 3359
CCGGCACCTCCGCCCGCCCCCGGCCCCGTCAGGCAACCGCCGCCTGCCGCCCAGCCAGTTGCCGCCGCACGCCCGCGCGCGCCGGCGGGACCGAGCCAGCCGATCGCCAAGGTCACGCCCCTGCCGAGCTACGGAACGA
>CCNC01000212.1 GCA_000824845.1 Mesorhizobium sp. ORS 3359
GCTGACCTAAAGCATGTCTCCCGAAAGTGCGAACCGGTTTCGGGATAAAGACATGCGTAAAATCAAAACCTGAAGCGCATGGCGCGAATCTGAAAGATCGCGACGCGCTTTAGCGGCAGCTTGCCGGAACGCGCGAACTCTCCGCAGCTTAGGAGCTGAAAACAAAAATGGCCGGAAAACCGGCCATCTTTGACGTTTTTGCTTTCAGCTCGCGTCAGTCGTCTCGATACACCTTTTCGCGGCGTTCGTGGCGTTCCTGCGCTTCGATCGACAACGTCGCAATCGGACGCGCGTCGAGCCGCTTCAGCGCGATCGGCTCCCCGGTTTCCTCGCAATAGCCGTAGGTGCCTTCGTCGATGCGCTGGAGCGCGGAGTCGATTTTCGAGATGAGCTTGCGCTGGCGATCGCGGGCGCGCAATTCGATGGCGCGGTCTGTTTCCGAGGAGGCGCGATCGGCAAGATCCGGGTGGTTGGCGTTTTCCTGCTGCAGGATTTCTAGGGTTTCGCGCGCTTCGCGCAGAATGTCGTTCTTCCAGGTGATAAGCTTTTGGCGGAAGTACGATTTTTGCCGTTCGTTCATGAACGGCTCGTCTTCGGAGGGTACGTAATCGGCGGTAACGATGTCGTTCATTCGACTCACCCAACAACCCCAAATTTGGCGCCTATATATTCGGGGACAAGAGCCTGCACAAGCGGTATCGACGACAGTTTCACGCAATTGTTAGTCTCGCATCGGCAGCTCCGGCAACGACGTTGTTTCAACGGCATAAAACGAATTCGCATATGATTCGTTGCAGGTGCTCGCGCCGGCCATTGTGCATGACGTGGTTCTGGTGACTAATCGCGCTTTGCCTGTCAGGCAGCGCCATGGGGGAACGGTTGAGCAGACTTTATCTGTTGCGGCATGCCAAAGCCGGCTGGGCGCTGCCCGGCGTGCGCGATTTCGACCGCCCGCTCGACGAATCAGGCAAGGCTGACGCCGAAGCGATGGGAGAGGCCATGCGGGCCCGCAACTACGTGCCCGACGTCACGCTTTGCTCCAATGCCAAACGGGCAAGACAGACGCTGGAAGGCCTGGCGGGGCGCACCGACACCGGCCGCGTCCTCTTCTTCGACACGCTCTACAGCGAGGATGCGGCCGGCTATCTCGACATCATCCGCAAGACTGCCGGCGCCGACCAGCTTCTGGTGATCGGCCACAATCCCATGACCGAGGATCTGGCCATGGCGGTGTCGGGCGACGGCGACGAGGCCGCGCGCGGCATGATGAAGCACGGTTTTCCGACCTCCGGCCTCGCCGTGGTGCGCTTTCCCGGCAATCTTGCCGAGGCGACGCAGGGCAGCGGCTACCTCGAAGCCTTTCTCACGCCCGCTGACCTCTGAGGCCATTTCAAACGCCAGGTCCAGCGCCTATATCGGGCGCGGACGCGCAACCAGAGGCCTGATTTGGTATCATCGCTGACCACTTTCACCGACGAGGCAAGGATTGCGCTCGACACGCTGTCGGGCCGGGCCGCCGGGCTCTTCTCCCCGTCATTGCGTCTTGGCGTCACCGGCCTTTCCCGCGCCGGCAAGACGGTGTTCATCTCCGCCCTCGTCCACAACCTCATCCATGGCGGACGCTTGCCGCTCTTCGAAGCGCAGAAATCCGGCCGCATCGCCCGCGCCTTTCTCGAGGAGCAGCCGGACGATGCCGTTCCGCGTTTCCAGTACGAGGATCACGTCGCGGCCTTGGTGAACGACCGCGTCTGGCCGGACTCCACGCGTGCCATCTCCGAACTGCGGCTCACCGTCGAATATGAGTCGGCGTCCGGCTGGAACCGGTTGTTCTCAGCCGGGAAACTGTCGATCGACATCGTCGACTATCCCGGCGAATGGCTGCTCGACCTGCCGTTGCTCGGCAAATCCTTCGCCGACTTTTCGCGCGAGGCGGTCGAGCTGGCCGCCCTGCCCGTCCGTTCCGACCTGTCTCGGGCCTGGCGCGAGATGGCTTCCACAGTCAATCCCGATGCCGACGCCGACGAGATGACGGCGCGGCGCCTGGCCGAGAGCTTTGCCGCCTATCTTAAGGCCTGCAAGCTCGACGAACGCGCCCTGTCGACGCTGCCGCCCGGCCGCTTCCTGATGCCGGGTGACCTCGAAGGCTCGCCGGCGCTCACCTTCGCGCCGTTGATGACGCTGTCCCAGGGCCGGCCGCGTTCCGGATCGCTGCAGGCGATGATGGAGCGCCGCTACGAGGCCTACAAGACGCATGTCGTCAAACCGTTCTTTCGCGAGCACATCACCCGCCTGGACCGGCAGATCGTGCTGATCGACGCCATGCAGGCGCTCAATGCCGGCCAGGCCGCCATGGCCGATCTGGAACGCGCCGTCACCGAGATCCTGTCCTGCTTCCGGCCCGGACGCGGCAATTTCCTCACCGATTTCTTCTCGCGTCGCATCGATCGCATCCTGGTCGCCGCGACCAAGGCAGACCATCTGCACCACGAAAGCCACGACCGGCTGCAGGCGATCGTACGCCGGCTGACCGATCGCGCCGTGGCGCGGGCGAATTTCAGCGGCGCGGCCGTCGATGTCGTCGCGATCGCCGCGGTCCGCTCGACCCGCGAGGGCACGGTGAAGCAGGGCCGCGAGACGCTGCCGGTCATCATCGGCACGCCGCTGAAGGGCGAGACGATCAACGGCGAGACGTTCGACGGACAGACCGAAACCGCCATATTCCCGGGCGATTTGCCGGAAAAGGTCGATGCGGTGTTCGACAGGTCCGGATCATCGTCCGACAACGCCGAGCCGGCGATCCGCTTCGTGCGGTTCCGCCCGCCGAAGCTCGAGCGTACCGCCGAAGGCGTCACGCTGTCCTTGCCGCATATCCGGCTCGACCGGGCGCTGCAGTTCCTGATCGGAGATCATCTGGCATGACCGCGCCCCGCAAACCGGCGGCCTTCCGCATCGAGCCCGAGACCGAGCCGAAGTCGCAAGTCACCCAGAGCCGCGGAGCCGCGGAGCAGCCAGCGCGCAGGCCGCGGGCCGCGCGGGCCGACGTGGCGATCGTGATCCCCTCGGAGGTCGACGTTTTCGACGAGCCGGACATCGAGGCCGCGGCCCCGCCGCCGGCGACAGCGCCGCGAAAGCGTTCGCTGCTGGCGCGGCTGTTCTTCGGCGCCCTCGGCGTGCTCGTCTCGCTGGCGGTCGGCCTGTGGGCGGACCAGCTGATCCGCGACCTGTTCGCGCGCGCCGAATGGCTGGGCTGGCTGGCGGCCGGCATGGCGGCGATCGCTGTGCTCTCGCTGCTCGTCATCCTTATCCGCGAATTCCTCGCCATCGCCCGCCTTGCCGAAGTCGAGAAAATGCAGAACCGGGCCCTGGATGCCGTGGCGCGTGACGATCCCAAGGCCGCGCGCGCTCTCGTTGATGAGCTCTCGGCCTTCGTCGCGGCAAAACCCGAGACCGCCGCCGGCAGGCGTTCGCTTGCCGAATTGCGCGGCGAGATCATCGACGGCGCCAATCTGGTGCGGCTTGCCGAGACCGAGATCCTGTCGCCTCTCGATGCCCGCGCCAAAATCATGATCCTTGAGGCCGCCAAGCGCGTCTCCCTGATCACAGCGGTCAGCCCGCGCGCGGTGGTCGACATCGCCTATGTCGTGTTCGAGGCGGGCCGCCTGATCCGGCGGCTATCCGAGCTTTATGGCGGCCGTCCAGGCACGCTCGGCTTCTTCCGGCTGGCGCGCGGCGTGCTCGCGCATCTGGCGGTGACCGGCTCGATCGCGGTGGGCGACAGTTTCGTGCAGCAGATCGTCGGCCATGGGCTTGCCGCAAAACTCTCGGCGAAGCTCGGCGAAGGCGTCGTCAACGGCATGATGACGGCGCGCATCGGCATCGCGGCGATGGAAACCGCCCGACCGTTGCCGTTCATCTCCGTGAAGCGACCAGGCCTAGGCGATTTCCTCTCGGCCCTGACCTCTTTCGCGGCCAAAAAAGACGGTCAGGCGGAGTAATAGGGTAAACGCGAAAGCCACCTCCAGTGACGAAGCATTAACCAATCTTCGCCATGGTCGATCAGGTCCCAAGAATAGACTCTGTCGTGCCGGGTGTCGTCCATGAGAAGCGTGATCCTGTCCTGCGTGCTGCCTGCGACCGTTGCTATTGCCGCGCCGCTCGGATTGGTCGAAAAAGCCTTTGGCGCCGAGCCGGACAAGCAGTTCTTCCGTTCCGTCGAGGGCCGATGGGTAGGCCCTGGCGAGATCATCGCCGGCAAGTACAAGGGCACCAAATTCACCTGCGATTTCAACGGCTCGACGCCTGACGGCAAGGTCGGCATGACGCTGGACGGCAACTGCCGGGTCGGCGTCTTCACGCAGAAGATGTCCGCGACCGTCGAGCGCAAGGGTCGCGACGGCTACAGGGGCGCCTTCATGGGCGGCTCGACCGGCAACGGCATGGATATTGTGGGCGGCAACGTCGTCGACGCCCAGAAGGTCGTCTTCACCATCAACCGCAACCAGTTGAACGGCGTCATGCAGGCCCGCGTGCCCGACGACAATTCGATGACCGTGACGGTAGCGGTGCGTGTCGACAAACAGCTGGTGCCAGTGATCGGCATGAGCCTCAAGCGGATCGATTCGGTCGAAGTCGGCGCCATCGCCAAGAACTGACCCGACGCTGACCTCCGCAAAACAAAAAGGCGGCGGCCGCCTGGCCACCGCCTTCGCATTACTCGACGGCTGCGCTCAACCCTTGAAGGTGGCCGTCAATTCATCATAGGCCTTGCAGGCTTCGTCAAGCGTCGTCGCGCCTTGGTACTTGGCGGTCACAGCCTGAGCCTTTGCGGTCAGCTCGGCGGCCTTGCTTGGATCCTTGGTGATCGCCGCCTGAAGCGCGGCAGCCATGTCCTGCGCCTTCTTGGCGGCTATTTCCTGCGTGCATTCCGGCCCTTTGGAGCAAGCCGAGGCAGCCAACGCCGCAACACCTACGGCGACGAGCAAAAACTTCTTCATGTCAATTATCTCCTCAAAAAAGGCGGCCGCCCATCGCAGCCGCCTCCCATGGCCGAAGCCGAACGTGCCATAACCGCTGATTGTGGCGGCACGCAACGACCGGACCGCATAAACTTGTGTAACCAGGCTGCAATGTCGCGGCGTTCCAGGTTCAGGCCGCCCAATACATATAAAACACCAATCTAGGCGTGCCGCATCAGGCCGTTCAGGCGCGACGCGCTTCAGTGCAATTCCAGGAAAGGCGTGAAGCAGTTTTCGTCCGGAATTGCGGAAAAAACAAAGCGATTGAGCATCTCACCGTTTTCGTGAAACGGTGAGATGCTCAACTGGAACAAAGTCACCCGCGAGGCTGCAGCAGCGCCAGCACGACTGTCGATGCGGCAAGGACGACGGTAAGGGTCAAAGGTCCCGAGGCGCCATAGGTGTCCACGACATAGCCGCCGACAACCGCGCCGGTGGTGATGGCAATCTGGAAAGAGACGACCATCAGGCTACCGGCCGCTTCCAGCGCATCAGGCGCCGCGCGCGACAGATTGGTTGGCAGCACGACGGGCCCCATGCCGAAGGCCAAGCCCCACAGCGTGACGAATCCGAAGGCGACGCCAATGTGCACACCCCAAAGCACCAGTGCCAGAGCCGCAATCGCCATCAACGCGGCGGTGACCACGAGGGCCAAGCGGATATTGGCGTCGGCCATGCGGCCTCCGGCAACGTTGCCGATCACGGCGGCGACGCCAAATCCGAGCAGGGCCAGGGCAATTGGCCCTGTTGCAAGCTGCGTCACCTGTTCGAGGAAGGGACGCACATAGACCGAGCCGGCAAAATGCCCCGTCATCAGCAAAAGGATGGCCAGCATGCCGAGTTGAACGCCACGCCGCCGTGTCAGCCGAAAGACATCCGCAAGGCTATTGCTGGCTGTGGCAGGCAAGGTTGGCAGGCTAAACAACTGCAGCAGCATGGCAATCACGGCCAGCCCCGCCGTCAAGGCCATGGCGCTGCGCCACCCCACCCAGTCGCTGATCAACGCACCCGCCGATGGTGCGGCAATGGTGGCAAGCGAGACGCCGAGGGTGACGATGCCCATGCCCCGACCTGTGGCATTGGCGCCAACCAGCCGGGCCACGACGGCAACCGAGAGTGCCCAAAAGGCGCTGAGAGCAATTCCGAGCCCTGCCCGGCCCAACAGCAGCAACCAGAAATTGGGCGCCAGCGCCGCAAGCAGGTTGGAACCGACCGCCAAGGCGCTGAGGCCGACCAGCACCGTCTTGCGGTTCAATCGGCCGATGAGAACATTGCTCAACATGGCAGTCACGGCGCCGACCGAAGCGGTGGCGGTGACGACCTGTCCGGCCGTTCCTTCGCTGATGCCGAGATCGCGTGCCATCGGCGTCAGCAGACCTGCGGGCAGGAATTCGGCTGACACCAGCGCAAAGCTGGTGGCCGCCAATGAAAGGACGGCAAACCAGGTGCCTGCACTCCATGCGATTGGCGTATCCTCATCAAGGCCAATCGCGGTGTCTTCAAGCTGTAGTGTTGTGTCAGTCACAGAAGGATTCTCCAAAGTTTGGAGATCTTAGATAGGCGAGTCCGCCCAGATGATATGTATCTTAAAATCCGAAATTCATATCCGTTCGTCCGGAAATTGTGCGACGCACAACGCCAGGCGAGACATTGGTGATGCGCTTGAACGCGCGCGCGAAGGATGCTTCGCTGTCATAGCCCAAACGGGTAGCGACCTCGGCAACCGACAAGCCGTTTTGCCCCAGCAACTCGCGGGCAAGCTGCATACGCAGACGGGCGAGATAGTGGGCAGCGCCCTCCCCTAGCACGGCGCTGAAGCGCTCGGCGAAAATCGAGCGCGATTGGCCTGCCAGGCCAGCAAGGCTTTCCAAGGTCCAGTTATGACCGGGGTTTCGGTGCATGGCCGCCAGCGCGCGCCCGATATGGGGGTCGCGGATAGCGGCGAGCCAACCGGTGGTCGCGGCTCCCGTGCAATTGACCCAGCAGCGGATGAGCCGGGCTGTCAGCAAGTCCGCCATGCGCGACAGAATCGTGGCGCTGCCCATCTGCGGTTGCGCGGCCTCGGCCGTCATGGCCGCCAGCAAAGGACGCATGACCGGGTCATTGCCGGCCACGTCGCAGCCTTTGATGATGGGCGGCATCAACGTGATCAATGGATCGAGCGCACAGACGCCCAAGGCCATGGAGCCGCAGAAAAGGGTGCTTGTCGCGCCTGTCCCCTCCCGCACCACCTCGCAGACATTGCCGCCCAGCTTGGTCACCTGGCAGCTCTCGAGGGAGTCGCCGACAACGTCCGGCGCGCTGGCCAGCCGATGCGCTATGCCTTGCGGCAGCAGCACCAGATCGCCATCGCGCAACTCCTGCCAGCCTTCCGCTTCGGTATAGATCCAGCACGGACCCTGGCCGACAAAGTGAAAGCGAAGCAGCCTCTGTTGTGGAAAGGCGATGCTCCATGGATGTCGCAGCTCGCAGCGGCCATAGTTGACGCCACTCAAGCGAAAGTCCTGCAGGACTTCGCTGAGCGCATCCATCGGGACATGCGGAAGCGGGCGGGACGAATAGTCAGACATTTCGCCATTATAGATGCCGAACGTCCGGCAAGCAAGCGAAGGTCCCTACGACGGCGCCCCACCCTTCCTGGCAGGCCTCCCGCCCTTGCCTCTCCCTCCCGGTGCATGCAAGGAGTGCTTCCAATGCATGTCGCCCAGAAGTGTGCAGCGGTCCTGGGATAACGACATGCATCAAGCAAATGCATGTCGCCCAGAGGTGCGCAGCGGTTCTGGATAACGACATGCATCAAGCAAAGACCTGAAGCGCGTCCACCTGATTCTTTTCCAGGCGAACGCGCTTTTGAGCAACAGGATGACAGCCATGGCAGCTGAAGCGTCGAGCAGCGATCTGGTTCAGGTGGTGGCGTTGCTCGCGGCCGGCGTCATCGCCGTGCCGATCTTCAAGCGCATGGGGCTGGGCTCGATCCTCGGCTACCTTGCCGCCGGCGTGGTCATCGGCCCGTTCGGCCTGCGCGTCTTTTCCGAATCGGGATCGATCCTCCACGTCGCCGAGCTCGGCGTCGTCATGTTCCTGTTCATCATCGGGCTGGAAATGCAGCCGTCGCGGCTCTGGGGCCTGCGTCGCGAGATCTTTGGATTGGGTGCCCTCCAGGTCGGCGTCTGCGCGGTCCTGCTCACCCTCGTCGGACTGGCCGGAGGCTTTCCCATCGCGCAGTCCTTCGTTGCCGGCGCCGGCTTCGTGCTGACCTCGACGGCGATCGTCATGCAACTGCTGGAAGAGCGCGGCGAGATCGCCACGCCGAAAGGCCAGCGCATCGTCTCCATCCTCTTGCTTGAAGACCTGATGATCGTGCCGCTGCTGGCGCTGGTCGCCTTCCTCGCGCCGGGCGGCGCAGAAACCAGTATTTCGGAGCGGCTGAGCGAAGTCGGCATCGGCATCGCCGCGATCGTCGGACTGGTCGTGGCCGGCCGTTACCTGCTCAATCCGCTCTTCCGCGTCCTGGCGGACGCGCGTGCCCGCGAGGTCATGACCGCCGCGGCCCTCCTGGTGGTGCTGGGATCGGCCCTCGCCATGCAGCTCTCCGGCCTGTCGATGGCGATGGGCGCCTTCCTCGCCGGCGTGCTCCTGTCGGAGTCGACCTTCCGCCATCAGCTCGAAGCCGACATCGAGCCGTTCCGCGGCATCCTGCTCGGCCTGTTCTTCCTCGCCGTCGGCATGTCGCTCGACCTGAGCGTCGTCGCCCAGAACTGGCGGCTCGTCGCCATCTATGTCGTCGCCTACATGGTCATGAAGGCGCTCGGCATCTACATCGTCGCGCGCATCCTAAAGAGCGGCCACCGCGAGGCGCTCGAACGCGCCGTCTTCATGGCGCAGGGCGGCGAGTTCGCCTTCGTGCTTTATTCGTCCGCCGCCGCGGTCGGCATCATCGACGGCCAGGCCAACGCAACGCTCACCGCCATCGTCATCATCTCGATGGTGCTGACGCCGCTCGCGATCCTGGCGCTGCGCTACCTCACCCCGCGCGACGAGCAGTCGCTCGACGGCGTCGACATCGCCGAGGGCCTCACCGGCAGCGCGCTGATCATCGGTTTCGGCCGCTTCGGCCAGATCGCAAGCCAGCCGCTGCTACTGCGGGGGCTGGACGTCTCGATCATCGACAACGAGGTGGAGATGATCCAGGCGGCGGCCAATTTCGGCTTCAAGGTTTATTATGGCGACGGCACAAGGCTTGATATCCTGCATGCGGCCGGCGCCGGGCGGGCCCGCGCGGTGCTGATCTGCGTCGACAAGCCGGACGCCGCCGTGCGCATCGCGCAGCTGATCAAGGCCGAATTCCCGCTGGTCACCATCTTGGCGCGCGCCTACGATCGCGGCACGGCCCTGCAGCTCATTCGAGCCGGCGTCGACTACCAATTGCGCGAAACCTTCGAATCGGCGCTCGTCTTCGGCGGCTCGGCGCTGGAGGCGCTTGGCGTCGATCCGGAAGAAGTCGCCGAGGTCATCGAGGATGTCCGGCGCCGCGACGAAGCGCGCTTCGAAACGCAGCTTGCCGAGGGCATCCGCGCCGGCCAGCGTTTCCTCAAGGGCAATATCGGCACGCCGATCCCGACGCCGCTCACGCAACCGCGCCGGGCCGGCCGCGCGCTGAACCAGGAAACAGCCGTTGTGCTAAACGAGGCAGAGACCAACAACTGAGGGGCAAGGCATGGCAGAGCTCGACGCGCGGGCGCTTTCGGTCACGAAATTCTGGCGTGACGCCGGCGAGGACGCCTGGTTCGAGAAGAACGACGCCTTCGACACCGATTTCCGCAGCCGCTTCCTGGAGCTGCATTACGCGGCCGCCCGGCGCGAATGCGACGACTGGAACGCCAACGCCGAAGGATCGCTGGCGCTGATGATCCTGCTCGACCAGTTCCCGCGCAATTGCTTCCGGGGCACCGGCCACATGTACGCGACCGATCCGCTGGCAAGACATTTTGCCGACCGCGCGATCGCCGCCGGACAGGATCTGGAGCTGGAGGAACTGTTCCGCGTCTTTCTCTATCTGCCCTTCGAGCATTCCGAATCGCTGGCGGACCAGCAACGCTCGGTAGAGCTGACGATTGCCAAGGCGCCCGACTACCTGAGATACGCCGAGGAGCATCTGGAGATCATCCGGCGCTTCGGGCGCTTTCCGCATCGCAACAGGATGCTCGGTCGAGAGACGACGCCCGACGAACAGGCTTTCCTGGACGGCGGCGGCTTCTCCGGCTGAGCAGACACTCGTGTGGATACTTGACACATGATTGAGTTAGCAGGGCGAACCTATGAGGCCACGATTGGAAGCGACGTCCAACGCAATGGCATGTACCTGGAACTCGCTGACCAACATCAGCGGATAGTGGGCGAGATTTTCTTCTCGGACGTCGATGGGAAGATGACGGTCACGCTGTCTCAGCCTGAAGTGCCCTTGGAAGTGGTTGAATGGATGATTGCCAGGGCCAAGGTCCGTCTTCCACCAGCCGACCCGGCCGCCGGGCTGACCTAGACCAACCACCACTCCCGGCCGGACGGCAGCCGCTCGATCCCCGATGTGTCGACGGCGCCGAGCCGTTCCGAGACGCTCCTGCCGTCGATCGAAAGTCCCGGCGCGATCTCGGCCAGCGGCGCCAGCACAAAGGCGCGCTCCAGCATGCGCGGATGCGGCACTTCGAGCCCGGTCTCGTGAATAACCCGGTCGCCGAACACAAGGATGTCGATGTCGATCAGGCGCGGCCCCCAGCGCTCCTCGCGCACGCGCTTCAAGCGCCTCTCGACGTCGAGGCAAAGGTCGAGCAGCGCGCGCGGCGAGAGCGCCGTCTCGATCGCCGCGGCGGCGTTGAGGAAATCGGGTTGGTCGAGCTTGCCCCAGGGCGGCGTGCGGTAGAGCGACGAGACCGCGGTGACACGCGTCGCGTCGTCGCCATCCAGTATGCGCAATGCCGCGCCCATGGACTTCGCCGGATCGCCGAGATTGCCGCCGAGGCTGAGGTAGACGACGCTATTCTGGCCAGACAACGGTCACCTCGACATAATCGAGCACGCCGGGCACCGGGGCGTTCGGCTTGCGCACGGTGATCGCGGCCTTCCTGATCTGCGAGAACCGTGCCGTCAGCGCCTTTGCGACCTCCAGCGCCAGCGCCTCGATCAGGAAGCGGCGATGTCCGGTCACGATCTTCTCGATGACGGCGAAGGCGACGCCGTAATTGACGGTATCCTCGATGGAATCCTCCGTCAGCGGACGGCTGGGTTCGACGGTCAGCTCGGCATCGACATAGAAACGCTGGCCAAGTGTCTCCTCCTCGTCCAGCACGCCGTGGCGAGCGAAGAAGGCGCAGTTCTTCATACGGATGACGTACATGAGTCAGGGTCCGGGGGGAGGCTCGGTTTCGCGGGCAAGCATAGCATCGGTCACCGCCAGCGCGTCCACGTTGATTGCGACATCGTGGACGCGAAACAGGTCGGCTCCCTTCAAGCGCAGGATGACGCTGGTGGCCGCCGTGCCGGCGGCCCGATCACCAGGCTCGCGCCCGGTCGCGGTGCCGATGAAGCGCTTACGCGAGGTCCCCGCCATCAGCGGATAGCCAAGCGCCTGAAGCTCGGAAAACCGCGCCATCAGGTCGAGGTTTTCCGCCGCCGTTTCCTTGGCGAAGCCGAAGCCTGCATCGAGCACGATCTGACTGTCGGCGACGTTGGCCGCAAGCGCGATCTCGAGCGACTTGCGCAGGAACAGGAACTGGTCCTCGATCACATCAGGCAATTTCTGCCGCTCGCGGCCGGTGTGCATGATGATGAGCCCGGCGCCGGTTTCGGCGGCGATGCGCGCGATGCCGGGCTCGCGCTGCAGCCCCCAGACATCGTTGACGATATGGGCGCCGGCGGCGACCGCGCGTCGCGCGGTGTCCTCGCGATAGGTGTCGACCGAGATCAGCGCCTCGCCGGAAGCGGCGAGCGCCGCGATGACCGGCAGCACGCGGCCCTGCTCTTCTTCAGCCGTGATCGGAGCGAAACCCGGCCGGGTCGATTCCCCGCCGACATCGATCACGGCGGCGCCCTCTTCCACCATCCGGCGCGCCTGCTCCAGCGCTTTTTCCGGCGCGATGAACAAACCGCCGTCCGAAAAACTGTCGGGGGTCACGTTGAGGATACCGACGACGACCGCCTTCGGACCGAGGTCGAGATAGCGCCCATGCGCCAACTGCCATCGCCTTGTCGTCATTATCCATCAACCATGCGTGATCCGCCGGAAATCAATTCCGTTGCGCTGGGGACGGCCCTAAAGCAAGGTGCGTGAAGAGGCAATATGATGAAGCGTCCCCTGCTCTGCGCCCTGATGCTCGCGCTCGCCGCCACGCCGGCGGCCGCTGCGAATCTGGTGAAGACCTACAGCTATTTCAGCGTCGGCGGCCGAACGCTCGACGATATCCAGAACCAGCTGTCGAGAAACGGCCCTGAAGTGAAGAGCACCGGATCGCGACATCCAGGCGCCACGCAGATGGCCTTTACGACCCGTATAAGCTACGCCCAGAGCGCGCAGTCCTGCCGCATCGCCGACGCGGCCGTCACCGTGAAGGTCAAGGTGATCCTCCCCGAGTGGCGGCGCCCGCGCAAGGCCGATCCCGACGTCAGGCTGTTCTGGGACACGCTCTCGGCGGATATCAAGCGGCATGAGGAGCGCCATGTCGAGATCGCCAAGAACCATGCGCGCTTGCTCGAGGATGCGCTGAAGGCCAGCCCCGCGCAAAAGACGTGCGAACAGGCAAAGGCGGCGGCCGCGGCGATCCAGGCAGCCGAACTCGCCAGGCACGATCAGGACCAGGTCCGCTTCGACCGGGTCGAGGGCGCCAATTTCGAAAGCCGCATCCTTCGGCTGATGCGCTATCGGATGCAGCGCGTCGAGGCCGGTCAGCTGCCGCCGCCTTGACCTCAGGGCCCGGGGCCAATTTCGCCCAAACATGATGCCAGATGGCAAAAACTTTCTAGCGGTGGTCGAAATCGGCCTAATATCGAACGACATATGGCGGTTCGAAACGCCCGGAACCCTATCCGCGATGGGAAATGACAGGCGCGACCGGCCAAAGCCCTCTTGGCGCGCCGAGCACCAGCCTTTGAAAGAATGACGCATGGACCAGACCGTCGAGACGATGGCGCAGAAAGCCGCGCCGATGAGCGAGAGCGAGAAGAACGCCATCATCGGGGGCGTGCTTTTGTCGATGCTGCTGGCGGCGCTTGACCAGACCATCGTTGCCCCGGCCCTGCCGACGATAGCGCGGGCGCTCGGCCATGCCGAGTACCTGCCGTGGATCGTCACCGGCTATCTTCTGACCGCGACCGCGATGGCGCCGCTCTACGGCAAGATTTCCGATGTCCATGGACGCCGTCTCGTCATCTATGCCGCGATCCTCATCTTCCTGCTTGGGTCGCTGGTCAGCGCGCTCGCTCCCAACATGCTGGTTCTGGTCATCGGCCGCGCCATCCAGGGCGCCGGTGGCGGCGGCCTGTTCGCCCTCGCCCAGACCGTCATCGGCGATCTCGTGCCGCCGCGCGAGCGCGCCCGCTACGCGGCGTGGATTTCCGGCACGTGGGCGGTCGCCAGCGTCGCCGGCCCGCTGCTCGGCGGCGTCTTTGCCGAGCATTTGCACTGGTCGCTGATCTTCTGGATCAACCTTCCCATCGGCTTCCTGGCCATGGCTATCATCAATAACCCGCTGAAGAAGCTGCCGATCGTGGCCAAGAACCATCGCATCGACGGGCTGGGCGCCGTGCTGCTGGTCGTCGCTACGTCGCTGCTGCTCCTGGCGCTGAACTGGGGCGGCAGCGCCTATCCCTGGTCATCAGGCGAAATCCTGGGGCTGGTGGCCTGCTCGGCCGTGTTCTGGGCTTTCTTCGCGCTGAGGCTGCTCAAAGCGGCCGAGCCCTTGATCTCCCTCGACGTGCTGGGCAACCCGATCGTGCTCGCCGGCACGCTGTCGATGTTCCTGTTGCAGGCCGCGAACATCGGCGCTTCGGTTTACCTGCCGGTCTACCTGCAGTCGGTGGTCGGTCTTTCGGTCAGCCAATCCGGTACCGCCATGCTCGGCCTGCTGCTCGGCACGGTTGCCGGGGCCACTTTCAGCGGGCGCATGATCCCGCGTTTCGTCCACTATAAGCGCATCGCCATGATCGGCGTCAGCCTTGCCATCGTCTGCGTTGGCGTGCTCAGTGCCATTGCGGGACACGCCTCGCTGCTCGAGGTTCTGATCCTGACCACGCTCACCGGCCTGGGCAGCGGAACGACCTTCCCGGTCGCCACCGTCTCGGTCCAGAACGCCGTCGACCGCGCTCACCTGGGCGTGGCGACCGGCGTGCTGACCTTCCTGCGCACGTTGGGCGGCGCGCTCGGCGTGGCAATCCTTGGCGCCGTGGCGCTGGGCTACGGCTTGCCGCTGTCGTCCGAAGGCGCCGCAACGCATATCCAATTGTCATCGGCGCTGCCGTTCGTGATGATTTTCCTCACCACCGGGATCACGCTTGTCCTGGCGCTGATCGTGCTGGCGCTTATGCCGGAAAAGGAACTGCGCGGCCGCGACGAGCACGCCGCGCCGGTGCTTGCGGAGTAATCTCTCCGAGGTGTGTTGGGATTCAGGTCAGGCCGGCATCACCTGAATTCAACATACTCAGTCGTGGACGCCGAGCTTCTTCTGCAAGCTGGTCGATGAGGTCGTATATTGGAAGACGATGCGCTCACCGGGGCTGATGATGCGCTTGGCGGCCTGCGCCATCAGGGCCACCTCGTGGAAGCCCGACAGGATCAGCTTCAGCTTGCCCGGATACCAGTTGATGTCGCCCACGGCAAAGATGCCCGGGATAGAGGTCTGGAACTTCTCGGTGTCCACCGGGATCAGGTTCTCGTTGAGGTTGAGGCCCCATTCGGCGATCGGTCCGAGCTTCATGGTGAGGCCGAAGAAGGGCAGCATGCGGGTGCATGGCACCTCGACGTCGCCGTCCGGACCGCCCTTGATGGTCGCCGATGACAACTGGCCGTCGGTCCCGGCAAGCCCGCTGACCTGACCGACGAGGAACTTGAGGTGCTTCATCTCCTGCAAGGCATACATCTTGTTGACGCTGTCGGGTGCCGCCCGGAATTCCGGGCGGCGATGCACCAGCGTCACGCTCTTGGCGATCGGTTGCAGATTGAGCGTCCAGTCGAGCGCCGAATCGCCGCCGCCGACGATGACGAGATCGTGGCCGCGGAATTCCTCCATGCGCCGGACCGAATAAAAGACGCTCTTGCCTTCATAGGCCTCGATGCCCGGAATGGGCGGACGCTTGGGCTGGAACGAGCCACCGCCGGCGGCGATCACCACCACCTTGGCCTCGAACAGCTCGCCCTCGTCGGTGGCGACGCGGAAGCTGCCGTCGTCGAGCTTTTCCAGGCTGGACACCATGCGGTTGAAAGTGAACTCCGGCTTGAACGGATGGATCTGCTCCATCAGCTTGTCGACCAGGCCTTGCGCGGAGATCGTTGGCCAGCCCGGAATGTCGTAGATCGGTTTTTCCGGATAGAGCTCGGCACACTGGCCGCCGGGACGGTCGAGAATGTCGATGAGATGGCATTTCATGTCGAGCAGGCCGAGCTCGAACACGGCGAAAAGGCCGACCGGCCCTGCGCCGACAATGAGAACGTCCGTCTTGATGGTATTGCTCATGCGCTGCGCCCCATTGGGAATGGTGCGAGACTGCATGAGCGCCGGCCCGCTGCCAAGCAGCCAGCATGAAGAAAACTGGAAAGTCGGCCTTAGCCTTGGCGCTCGGGAACGCGCACCACCAAGCCGTCCAGCGCGTCGCGCACCTTGATCTGGCAGGAAAGGCGCGAGTTCGGCTGGACGTCATAGGCGAAGTCCAGCATGTCCTCTTCCATCGCCTCCGGCTCGCCGACCTCGGCCGTCCATGCCTCGTCGACATAGACATGGCAGGTTGCGCAGGCGCAGGCGCCGCCGCATTCGGCCTCGATGCCGGGCACCGCGTTGCGGATGGCGTTTTCCATGACGGTCGAGCCGTTTTCGGCCTCCACGTCAAACCGGGTCCCGTCATGGGCGATGTAAGTCAGCTTGGTCATTAAGTCACCTGAGGAGTCGCAGCCGAGATAATCACTCCACCGGACAAGTCAACTGCGGCGCGAAAGCGCCACGAAATGACGTTTTTCAAAAAGATGGTGCTAAGAGCAATTCCAGGAAAAGTGCGTAGCGGTTTTCCGCCCGGAATTGCGTAAAAATGAAGAGCTAGAGCGAGACAGCGATTCCATGAAACGCTGAACCGCTCTAGCGGCTGATGCCCGCGATGAAGTCGCGCACTTCCTCGATCAGCATGCCGAGCCGCTTGAGCGCCCGGGCGTCTTCCGGCTGCTTCTCGATGATCGCCGCGCATTCGGCGACCGCGAAGGCGCCGATGCCGCGCGCCGAGCCCTTCAAGCCGTGCGCCAGAAGCACCCGCTGCCTGGCGTCCGCATCGGAGATCTGGTCGCGAACGGCAAGCGACTGCTGCACGAACAGCGCCAGCACCTCCCGTTCAAGGTCGCGGTCACCCATTGTCTGGCGCGCCAGATGGCCGAGATCCACAGGTCGGGCTCGAGCCGTTCCGGAGGCATCTCCCCCCGGCATGGAAAACGCAATACCACTTTCGCCACGCATACGCACTGCAACTCCATAAAGCGGGCAGACGAGCCCAAGAAAATAGGCGATTCCGGTCGCCAACGGGTTAACGATTGGAGGGGAAAAATGTTGTCACGGAGGCGACCGGATCACGCTTCCGTTAACCTTATATTTAAAGTTTTACGTATCGCCCGGAATGCATGTTTTCTTTACCCCTGTGTGTCATTACGATACGAAGGTCCATTTTTCAGCCTCCTGCTCGGGATAGACAAGCTAGAATCGGGCCAGAATCCGGCCAAAATCATAAGTCCCGCGGCAGCTAGTACAGGGTAGCGAAGGCATGGCTAAGAAACCAACGACGACCAAGTCTCTCGAGAATGACGTAGCCGCGGAACTGGAAAAGGCGCTCGACCTTGACCTTGCCGGCGACGAAGGCGGTCTCGACATGGCGGCGTCGATGGAGGATCTCGAAGCGCAGATATCGGCGGCGGCCGACGAGCTGGCGCGCGAAGGTCGCAGCCAGCGGACAGAGCCGGCGAACAACCCTCAGCCCGCCGCCCCTCAGCCTCCAAGGGCGCCCGCTGCCAAGCCGGCCGAGCTGCGTCCTATCGAGCCGCGCAATGGACAGCCGTCCGGCTTCACGCCCCCGGCCGGCTTCACGCCCGCCAATGACGACCGCCAGAAGGACTACAAGACGCTGCTGCACGGCCTCAACCGGCGTGCATCAAGCACCGTCTACTGGGTGATCGCCTTTCTCTCGCTGGCCTGGATCGCCGGCGCCGGCGGCTTGGCCAACCTCCTGTTCGGTCCTGGTATCTGGAAGATCCGCACCTTCGACCAGTTCTTCGCCCGTCCCGAGCTGATCGGCCTGGCGGTCGCCGCGATAGTGCCGGTCATCCTGTTCTGGGCTTTCGCCGCCATGATCCGGCGCGCGCAGGAAATGCGAATCGCCGCGCAGTCCATGACCGAGGTCGCCTTCCGCTTGGCGGAGCCAGAAAACCTCGCCCAGGATCGCGTCATGATGATCGGCCAGGCCGTTCGTCGTGAGGTGGCGGCGATGGGCGAAGGTATCGAGCGGACGCTCGCCCGCGCCGTCGAGCTCGAAACGCTCGTCCATGGCGAAGTCACCCAGATCGAACGCTCCTATTCCGAGAACGAGGCCCGCATCCGTTCTCTGGTCGACGGGCTCGGCAGCGAGCGCGAGGCGGTCGTCACCCATGCCGAGCGCGTGCGCGCCTCTATTGCCAGCGCCCACGAGACGCTGCGCGACGAGATCGGCGCGGCCAGCGACATCATCCGTGATTCGATCCTCAACGCGTCGACCAAGCTGTCGATGACGATCAACAATTCCGGCGACACGCTGATCGACCGCATCAATGAAAGCTCGACGTCGATCTTCGATTCCGTCGAATCGCGCCTGGACAACATCACCGACCGGCTTTCCACCTCCGGCGAGGCCTTCGCCAGCCTGCTCGATACCCGCATCGCCAAGCTGACCGACACCACGGACGGCCTCACCCGTTCGCTGACCGACCTGCTCGACGACCGCACGAACGGCATGGTCTCGCTGCTCGGCGGCGCGGCACGCACGCTGAACTCCGAATTCGAGGCGAGCCTTAGCGGCATCGAACGCACGCTGGCCGAACGCGGCCAGGCGCTCATCAGCGAATTCCAGACCCGCGCCGAAGCACTCGACACCGGCACGCAGAAGCTCAACGCCGCCCTCGAAGCCCGCGCCCGCCAGATCAACGAGACGATGGTCGAACGCGCGAAGGAAATCGCCCATGCCTTCGCCGAGAGCAAGGACACGCTGTCGGCGATGATCGATCAGGGCAAGACCCAGATCGGCGCCGATATGGCCGACATCATCTCGTCCACCTCTTCCATGCTCGAAGCCCGCGCCACCGACTTCGCCGGCCGCATGGAAGCGGCCCGGCATGTGGTGTCGCGCTCCTTCGATTCCGATATCCAGCGGCTTGCCGATGCCCGTGTCGGCATCGAGGAAGCCGTCGAGAATCACAGCCGTTCGCTCTCCGAGAGCCGCGAACGCATGGCCGCTGCCATGCAGGAGGACCTGGCCAAGTTCGCCGAGGGCCGCGCGGCAATCGATGCCGCCGTCACCAACCAGGTGCAGAAGCTGGCCGAAGGCCGCGGTTTGATCTCGCGCGCGCTGGAAGAAGATCTGCGCAAGGTGAACGAGTCGCGCGCCGCCATCGATGCATCGCTTGGCAGCCATCTGGAGCAGCTCGAAGAGGGTCGCAACCGCCTGTCCCAGGCTTTGAACGAAGACTCCGGCAGACTCGTCCAAGCCCGTACGATGATTGACGAAATGGTCGCCGGTCATGTCGGGAAGCTGGCCGAGGGCCGTAACATCCTGGCGCGCGCCCTGGAAGCCGATCTCGGCAAGCTGCAGGACAGCCGCGCCTCGATCGACGGCCTCGTCGCCAGCCAGGTCGAGAAGATCGCGGAGGGCCGCGCCGTGCTGGCCAAGGCGCTCGAAACCGACATCATCGGCATCAGGAACCTGGTCGAGACCCATTCGACCAAGCTCGCCGAGGACCGCGGCGAGCTCAGCCGCGCCCTTGAAAGCGATCTGAGCGGCATCCGTGGCCTGATCGACAGCCACGCCGGCAAGCTTGCCGAAGACCGCAGCCTGCTGTCGCAGACGCTGGAGGCCGACCTCGCCAAGCTGGCCGAAAGCCGTGCCTCGATCGACGGCCTCGTCGCCGGCCAGGTCGAAAAGCTCGCCGAAGGCCGCGATATCCTCAAGCGCGCCCTGGAGGCCGACCTCAACACCATCAAGGGTGCCATTGCGGGACACTCCGACAAGGTGCTGGAGGATCGCTCGCAGCTGTCGAAGACCCTCGAAGCCGATCTGCAGGCCGTCAGCGGCGCCATTGCCGATCATCAGAACAAGCTGGCGCAAGACCGCTCGGCCCTATCGAGAGCCCTGGAGGATGACCTTCAGAATGTCAGCGGCGCCGTTGCCGAGCATCAGAACCGGCTCGTTCAGGACCGTTCGGTGCTGTCCAAGTCGCTCGAAGACGATCTCGCCAAGCTGGCGGAGAGCCGCTCCAGCATCGACGGGCTGGTCGCCGGCCAGGTCGAGAAGCTGGCCGAAGGCCGCGATATCCTCAAGCGCGCGCTGGAAGCCGATCTCAACACGATCCAGGGCGCAATCGTCGATCATTCGCAGAAGATCACCGGCCATCGCGCCGAGCTCTCGCGCGCGCTCGACGCCGATATGGCCAATGCCAGCGGCCTCATGCAGACGCATGCCGACCAGTTGTCGCAGAGCCGCGCGACGCTGTCCAAGGCGCTGGAGGACGACCTCGCCAAGCTCGCCGAGAGCCGCTCCAGCATCGACGGTCTGGTCGCCGGACAGGTCGAGAAGCTGGCGGAAGGCCGCGACATCCTCAAGCGGGCGCTGGAAGCCGACCTTGCCAAGCTCGCCGAGAGCCGCGCCTCGATCGACGGCCTCGTCGCCGGCCAGGTCGAGAAGCTCGCCGAAGGCCGCGACGTGCTCACACGCGCCCTTGAAGCCGATCTCGCCAAGCTGGCCGAAAGCCGCTCCAGCATCGACGGTCTGGTCGCCGGACAGGTCGAGAAGCTGGCGGAGGGCCGCGACATCCTCAAGCGCGCCCTCGAAGCCGACCTTCAGAAGCTGACGGGAAGCCGATCCGAGATCGACGACGTCATCGCCGGCCATGTCGGCAAGCTGTCCGAAGGCCGCGACATGCTGGCCCGCGCCTTGGAGGACGATCTCGCCAAGCTCGCCGATGCGCGCAAGGACGTCGACCGTTCGGTCTCCGGCCATATCGACCAGATCGCCGCGCGGAGCGGCGACATCTCGGCGGCAATCGCCGCCGATGTCGAGAAGATCGAGCAGGCCTTCAGCCGCCAGACCGGTGTGATCGAAGAACGCGCCAGCACCATGGAGCGCGCGCTGTCGACCGGTGTCGACAATGTGCGCGGCGTGCTGGAGAAGACCGCGGTGTTCGTGGCGGGCGCGTTGCGCGACAAGGTCATGGAAGTCACAAGCACCCTGCACGAGCAGGCCGGTGCGGCCTTCAGCGATGCCGATCGCAAGATCGCCGAGCGCGCCGAGCAGACATCCGCTGCGCTGCTTGCCAGGGCTGAGGACATTGCCCAGGCCTTCGAGGCGGCGGATCGGCGCCTGCACGAACGTGCCCAGGACACGTCCAACATGCTGATGGCGCGCGCAGACGACGCCTCCAACTCGCTCATGGCCCGCGCCGAGGAAACCGCCGACAAGCTGGCCACGCGCGCCGGCGAGATCGCCAACACCTTCGACGCGGCCGACCAGAAGCTGGTTGCCCGCGCCGTCGAGACGGCGCAGTCGCTGGCCGCCCGCGCCGGCGACATCCTGCGCAACTTCGAGGGCGCCGACGAGCGGCTCTCGATGCGCATCACCGAATCGGCCGAGGCATTGGCCGCCCGGGCCTCCGATCTCGGCCGCATCTTCGACAGCGCCGACCAGCAGCTCATGGCACGCATTGCCGAAGGCTCGGAAGCGCTTTCGGCCCGCGCCGGCGAGATCGGCCGCATCTTCGACGACGCCGACAACCGCCTGGTGTCGCGCATCGCTTCGACCAGCTCGACGATCGGCGAGCACGCCGACACGATCGTCGGCGCCTTCGCCGCCACCGAGCAGCGTGTCGCCGACCGCGCCCGCCAGACCGGTCAGGAGCTTGCCGTGCATGCCCGCGAGATCGAGCAGGCGCTGGCCGGCGCCGACGAGCGGCTTGCCGCGAGCGCCGCCGCCGCCGCCGCGCGCGTCGAGGACCAGGTCGCGAGCGTGGAAAACCGCCTTGCCTACACCGCAGAGACGATGGGCCAGAAGCTCAGCGAGCAGGTCTCCAGCGCCGAGGCTCAGCTCATCTCGCGCGCCAACGTCATCGCCGAGACCTTCACGGCGGTCGGCCAGCATATCGGCCAGAGCACCAACGAGGCGGCGCGCACGATCGGTGCCAACACCCGCGAGCTCAACACCATGCTCGCGGCGCGTTCGGCCGAGATGGCGAAGATCCTCGACGAGACGGCCAAGCCGCTGGTCGAGCGCTTCGCCCAGGGCGGCTCCGAACTGCAGCGCAGCATGGAAGAGGTCGCCGAACGGGCGGCCGAGAAGCTGCGCAGCGAGAACACGAACCTCGTCAATGCTCTCGCCAGCCGCACGGCCGAAACGCTGTCGGCCGTCGAAGGCGCGCGTTCCTCGCTTGCCGACAGCGTGGCCGATCTCATCGGCCGCATGACGACCTCCAGCGCGCAGCTCGGCCAGCTCATCGAGCAGGCCGCCGTCAATCTCGGCCAGGTCGAGGAGCGGCTCTCCGGCAGCACGCAGAGCTTCGCCACGACCACCGAGAAGGCCGCACAGACCTTCGCCAGCTCGGCGCGTCTGGTCGATTCCAACACGACGCGGCTTACCGACCTGTCATCGGCGACCCTGCGCGAGGTGGCCGCGATCGCGACCAAGTTCGACGAGCACAGCCGGCTGCTCTCCAGCGCCTCGAACCTGCTCAGCTCCGCGCAGAGCAATCTCGAGCACACGCTGGAGCGCCAGTCATCGCTGGAAGACCTCGCCGTCGGCCTGGTCAAGAAGTCGGAAGACCTCGAGAAGGTAATGCGTTCCTTCGAGAGCCTCGTCGGCCAGACGATGCAGACCGCCGAGGGCCGCACGATGGAGTCGGCGGAGAAGATCCGCACCGCCATCGCCGAGGTCGTCGATTCGGCGACGCGCCGCTTTGCCGATGCGACCGAGGAGATGCGGCGCACCGCCGGCTCGATCAAGAGCGAGCTGGATCTCACCCGCGCCGAGCTGAAGAAGGGCGTCATCGAGATGCCGGAAGAGGCCAAGGAATCGACCTCGGCCATTCGTCGCGCCGTCGCCGAGCAGATCAATGCGCTCAAGGAACTGTCGGATATCGTTGCGAAATCCGGCCGCAGCGGCAGCAGTGAACAGGGCGAACCGCGCGGTCTGCGCCCTGCTCCGCAGGCGCCGGCCCGCGCCGCCGAGCCGCCGCTGCGCCGTCCGCCTG
>CCNC01000213.1 GCA_000824845.1 Mesorhizobium sp. ORS 3359
CCGTCGCCAAGGCGACCTCGATCGGCATGCGCAAGCTGTCGGAAGAGGATTATGTCGACCGCGCGCTGAAGGTCGTACAGGGCCGCGCCCGCATAAAGCGCACCATGTGGTCGCGCCGCGCCCAGGAATA
>CCNC01000214.1 GCA_000824845.1 Mesorhizobium sp. ORS 3359
GTCGCAGGGGTGACTCCCCCTCACCCAGCCTCCGCTTCGCTCGGCTGACCTCTCCCCCGGGGGAGAGGAGGCTGTCAGCGCCGGCGCCAAGCTCTTCTCCCCGACGGGGAGAAGGTGGCCGCGAAGCGGCCGGATGAGGGGCCGGCGCTGCCATGTGCGATTGGGCCCAGCAAGGTGGGAAGTAGAAGGCTCAGCCTCCCCCTTCCTTCTGTGCCTCCTCCTGTCGTAACGAGGCGATGAAGCGTTTCGTCCGCTCGCGCTCCGGATTGTCGAACACGACCGAGGCCGGGCCCTTCTCGACGATCGAGCCGGCATCAAGGAAGACGACCTCCTGCGCGATCTTGGAGGCGAGCCTGAGATCATGCGTGGCCATGACCATGGTCGTGCCCTCGCGGGCCAGTTGCCCGAGCACGTCGACCACTTCCTGCGCCAGCTCCGGATCGAGCGCCGAGGTCGGCTCGTCGCACAGCAGCACGCGCGGCGACGGCGCCAGCGCGCGGGCGATGGCCACGCGCTGCTGCTGGCCGCCCGACAGCGTCGCCGGCCAGGCATCGGCCTTGTGCGCCATGCCGACCTTCTCGAGCAACGCCATCGCCCGCTCGCGCGCCCTCGGCTCGGACCATTTCAGCACCGTCACCAGCCCTTCCATGACATTCTCGATCACCGTGCGATGCGGGAAGAGCTGGAAGTTCTGGAACACCATGCCGGTCTGCAGGCGGATGCGCTGGATATCTTTTGCCGGCACCTTGCCGCCCGGATGGAACGCAAGCGTCTCCTCGCCGATGCGCAAGGAACCGGAAGTCGGGATCTCCAGCAGGTTGATGCAGCGCAGAAGCGTGCTTTTGCCCCCGCCGGAGGGGCCGACCAGCGCCGTGACGCTGCCTTCGTCGATGCTGACGGTGACGCCCTTCAGGACAAGATTGTCGCCAAAACGCTTCTCGATATCGGTAAGGCCGATCATGAATTGGCCTCCAGGAAGCCGCCATAGCGGTTGAGCCGCACCTCCAGCCGCGCCTGCAGCGCCGACAGCACCGAGCTCAGCAGGAGATAGAGCGCCGCCGCCTCGACATAGAGGATCAGCGGCTCGTAGGTGGTGGCGACGATGCGCTGCGCGGCCTGGAACATCTCGGGCACCGTGATGGCGGCTGCCAGCGACGTGTCCTTGACCAGCGAGATGAAGGTGTTGGAGAGCGGCGGCACCGCGACGCGGCCCGCCTGTGGAAGTATGGTGCGCCGCATCGCCTGGCTCCAGGTCATGCCGATCGAATAGGAAGCCTCCCACTGGCCCTTCGGCACCGAGCCGATGACGGCGCGGATGATCTCGGAGGTGTAGGCGCCGATGTTGAGCGTGAAGCCGATCAGCGCCGCGGGAAAGGCATTGAGCAGGATGCCGACCGAGGGCAAGCCGTAGAAGATCAGGAAGAGCTGCACCAGGAGTGGCGTGCCGCGGAAGATCCAGACATAGAAGCGCACCAGTGCGACCAGCGGCTTCGGGCCGAACAGCCGGATCAGCGCCGTCACCAGCCCGGCGACGAGGCCGAGCGCGAACGACAGGAGCGTCAGCGGTACGGTGTAGATCAGCGCCGCCCATAACAGCGTCGGCAGCGATTCCAGCATCAATTGCAGCCAGTGCGGCACGGGGCGCTTCTCCTTCCAGATACGGCGGCGCGTTCCCCCGTATGTACTGACTATCATGCAAAAACCGGCGAGCCGTCAAAGACGGCCCGATGAACCTCGTGTTTGCAAACGGCGGGCCGTCGAAGACGGCCCGCCGGCATTCAGGCAAAAAGCCTGTTCGGCCTACTGCGAAACGTCCTGGCCAAAATACTTGTCGGCGATCTTCTTGTAGGTGCCGTCGGCCTTGATGTCGGCCAGCGCCTTGTTGATGGCCGCGACCAGTTCCGGATCGCCCTTGCGCACGATGACGCCGGAATAGTCGGCATTCTCTTCCTGCGCGGCGATCTTCACATTGGCGTCCGGCTTGTGCTTCTTGAAATCCAGGAAGGACAGGCTGTCGTTGATGGTGGCGTCGGCGCGGCCGGTGAGCAGAAGCTGGATCGACTGGTCGAAGCCGTCGGTGCCGACGAGTTCCGCGCCGTTCTTCTCGGCGAGCTTGCCGAAATTGGAGGTCAGCGACTGCGCCGACTTCTTGCCCTTGAGATCGGCGAAGGTCTTGATGTCGGTATTGTCGCCGCGCACGATCAGCACCGCCTTCGAGGCGATATAGGGGTCGGAGAAATCATACTTGGCCTTGCGCGCGTCGGTGATGCCCACCTCGTTGATGACGGCGTCGTAGCGGTTGGCGTCGAGGCCAGCGATCAGGCCGTCCCACTTGCCTTCGAGAAACTCGACCTTGACGCCCAGCTTCTCGCCGATCGCCTTGGCGATCTCGACATCGAAGCCGACCAGCGCGTTGGATTCGTCATGATAGGTGAAGGGCGCATAGGTGCCTTCCGTGCCGACCTTGAGCACGCCGGCTTGCTTGATCTGGTCGAGATTGGCGCCGGCATGGCCGGCTGTGACCGCCAGAACCTGCAGCGTTCCGGCGATGAGAAGCGATTTAAGCCATTTCATTTTTCTGTGATCCCGTTTTGACCGGTGCCCCGGCGATTGTGAGAGCCGGAAACTGACAGATAGAAGGTTGCGAAATAAGGAACCAGATTTCAAAAATCGACTTTCGCGGAAATCTGATTCTCAAAATCGCCCGACAATCCGCCAAGCGGCATTTCGGAGCCCGCTAACAGAATGTTCCCGCCGGCAACATTTGCCCCCTCGGGCGGCGGAACCATCCATGCGCCTGACACGTTGCATGGCTGTTGTAGGGCGCGGCGGCGTCTTTTCAACCGTCATGAGCGTAATGACCGCCAACAGGAGCCGGCATGATTGAGGACGCGGCAGGACGGACACTGGTCCGGGCGGCAATGAAGGCTCCCTATCTCGAGCGCGACGAGGAGCATGTCCTTGCGCTCCGCTGGAAGGAAGAGAACGACCAGCACGCGCTGCATCGGATCACCGTCGCCCATATGCGGCTGGTCATCTCCATGGCCTCGAAATTCCGCCATTACGGCCTGCCGCTCGGCGACCTCATCCAGGAGGGCCATGTCGGCCTGCTCGAGGCGGCGGCCCGTTTCGAGCCCGCGCGCGAAGTGCGCTTCTCGACCTATGCCACCTGGTGGATCCGCGCCTCGATGCAGGATTACATCCTGCGCAACTGGTCGATCGTGCGCGGCGGCACCAGCTCGGCGCAGAAAGCGCTGTTCTTCAATCTGAGGCGCTTGCGCGCACGGCTGGCCAACGGCGCCGAGCCGCTCTCCAATGCCTCGCTCTACCGTGAGGTCTCGGCGGCGCTCGGCGTTCCCGAAGCCGACGTGGCGATGATGGACTCACGCCTGTCCTCCCCAGACAGCTCGCTCAACGCACCGCTTGCCGACGAAAACGGCGCCGCGGAGCGGATGGACTTCCTGGTCTCCGAAGACCCGCTGCCGGACGAGATCGTCGGCGAAAGGATCGATGTCCAGCGCCGCGCCCTCTGGCTGAAGAGCGCGCTTGGCGCGCTCAATGCCCGCGAGCTTCGCATCATCGAGGAGCGCAGGCTGAGCGATGACGGCGCCACGCTGGAATCGCTTGGCGAACAGCTCGGCATCTCCAAGGAGCGCGTCCGCCAGATCGAGGCGCGTGCCATGGAAAAGCTGAAACTGGCGCTGGTTAAGCAGAACCCGGAATTTTTGGCGGAGGCCGCCTGAGCAGCAACTTGAAGTTGTTGGCGAGTTCTATTCATTGAACAAAATATATCGCCGTTGCGGCAAAAACTTTCCTTCTTACTGTATCAGCGTATTGTGAATTCTTTAACAGACCCGCGCGCGCAACTGGTCTTTGGTGAATCCGACAGACCATAGCGGATGGGGGACTTGCCATGCTGCGATGCTGCGCCTTCCTTGCAGCCTTGATCCTCGTGGGCTTCGCGACGTTCGAAGCGCACGCCGACCGCAGGGTTGCCTTTGTGATCGGCAATTCCCAATACCGCGATATTCCAGCACTCAAGAACCCGGACACCGACGCAGAGGACGTCTCGAAGACGTTCCGGCTGGCCGGTTTCGATGTATTCGTCGCCAAGGACGTAACCAAGCTCCAGTTCGAGGAGCAGTTCCGCAACTATCTCGCGGCCGCGGACGGCGCCGATCTCGCTGTCGTCTATTATTCGGGCCACGGGTTTCAGATCGGTGGCGTGAATTTCCTGATCCCTGTCGACGCTTCGCTCAAGCAGGCCGCCGACATCGAGGTTCAGGCGATCAAGCTCGATGACGTGCTGGAGCAATTGCGCTCGAAGTCGAAAATCCAGATCATCATCCTCGATGCCTGCCGCAACAATCCGTTTCCGCGCAAGGACTACTGGCTGCGGGACCAGTTGATCACCGCTAGCGGCACCGGTCTTGCCGAGGTAAAAAGCTCGCAGAACGCGCTGATTGCCTTTGCCACCGGTCCCGATGCGATCGCCTATGACGGGACGGGCAACGCCAGTCCGTTCTCGTCCGCTTTTTCGCGCCGCGCGATGGCGCCGAACCAGGAGATACGCGCGGTCATGGCCGCGGTGCGCCGCGACGTGGTCGCAGCCACCAAAGGCAAACAGGTTCCTTGGGAGAACTCCTCGCTGATCGACGAAGTGGTGCTCATGCACCGTGCGAACAAGCCGGCACTGCCGCCGGTGCTGGAGAGAGTCGTGCCGTCGGGGATCGGGCCGGTCGCGCTTGACCTGCCGACGCCGGTCACTGTCGACGGCAGCGCGGTCACCGTAAGCATTGAAACGCTTCCGGCGCTCGCAGGCCTGGTGTTGGACGGCAAACCCGTCGCCGAAGGCGACCGGATTGAGGGCAACGACCTGCCGCGTCTGCTGATCGACCTGCCCAAGGCGTCCGACACGCAAGAACAGGTCGAAACGCTGGCCTATGCCACACATGACGAGTGGGGTGGCGTATCTCAGGGCATCCTGGTCTTGCGCATCAAGGGTGGCGCTGAGGGCCAGCAGAGCGCAGCGTCCCTGAAGGCCGAGCAGAAGCAATTAATGGTGGAGCGTGGCCTTCACATCACCGGTGCCGCCGAGGCGATCCAGAAGAAGAGCGAACTCAGCGTCCCGGTCGGCGTCGGCCCGGTTCCGTTGAACCTGGATTTTCCGACCGGAGACCCCGGCATCAGCCTGAAGCTCGCGAGTTACCCGGCAACAGGAACGCTGTCGCTGCCGGATCGCACATTGTCGCCGGATTCGACCATTCTGGCCAACGAGATCGACCATTTGCGCTACGAGCCGCAGATCGGCGCCGCCGCTCCCCTAGAGGTCGGCTTCCAGATCCGCGCTGGCAAGGCGTCAAAGCCGGCCACGGTGAAACTGTCGCCAAGCGTCGACCCTTGCGACCGGACGGCAGGCGCGCCGCTCGACCTGCAGGGCGTCGCCCCCGGCCGCCAGCCGAACGAGATTGGCGGCGGAGCGATCGAAGCTTGCGAAGCAGCGGTTAAAGCCTACCCCAATGTCGTCCGCTTCCGCTATGAGCTCGGACGGGCGTTGCTGGCGGCCGGCAAGGTCGACGAGGCTAGGAAGGCCATTCAGGAGGCCGCCGACAAGGGCCATGCCCGAGCCGTTTTCGAGCTCGCCTATATGGCGGCGTCCGCAACAGGCACGGCCGCAGATGTTACGAAAGCGAATGGCCTCTATGCCCAGGCGGCCGACCAGGGCGATCCAGCCGCCATGGCTGCCTGGGGACGCGCTTTGTTCAACGGCGTCGGCGTCGAGCCGAACCCCCGAAAGGGATTGGACCTGCTGCTCAAGTCTGCGGCGATGGGGCATATCAGCGCCATGAACGATCTCGCGTTGATCTTCCAGGAAGGCCGCAATGGCGTGCCCGCCGATCCGGCCCGCGCTCTGGCGTTCCTCAAGGCCAGCCTGGAACGGCAGGAAGTCTATTCGATGAGCATTCTCGGTCTTGCCGGGCGCCGCTTCCAGACAGCCGCTGTATGCAAGCCCAAGGTAATCACGAAGATCAGAGTGATCCGCGCGCCTGCACCGCCGATGATAACCCCACCTCCGGTCAAACCGGTGCCGCCCTTAATCGAGCCGGCGCCTTGGCGGGGCGGCAGTAGCGGCGATCGCCCGTCTCCTTCCAGGCAGAGCAGTACTGACGACAGCACTCCGGACAGCGACACTCCGGATACCCCCGACAGCTCCACCACGGGCGAACCTCCCGGCACCGACGCCAGCACCACAGGCTTTGGTGGCATCTCCACCGTCAGAGGTGGATAGCAGCCGCGACGCGTGGCCGGACCAGCCGGGACAACGCATGTCGCCATGTCGAGTGCGCGGCTTAAAGCATGTATCCCGAAAGTGTGAATCGGTTTCGGGACAAAGAAGCGCGTGACCAAAAACCTACGCGCATGGAGCGAATCTGAAAGGTCACAACGCGCTTTAGGGATCGCGCATCGCGGCAAGCTCTCAAAGCGCCGGGCCGCACGAACGCGAATGCGGAGCCCTACTTGTCGGTGACGATCTTGACCTTGTCGCCGGCCGATACGCTGGCGCCCGGCGACATGGCGTTGAGCACCCGGAACAGGTCGAGCTTGCGGTCGACGCCGACCATCTGCGCGGCGAGCGAGCCCATGGTCTGGCCGGCCTGGACGGTGACGACCCGGATGTGCAACGGCTTCAGCGCCGCCTTCTCGGCCGGGGTGAGCACACGGAAGGAGCCGCTGACCGAGCGCGCCACCGGGTCCAGCGACGCGCTGGCCGAGGGCGCCGCCGTCAGCAGCCGGTAGACCTGCCCGCCGGCGCGGATCACCGCGATGTCGAACTGCCAGCCCTGAGCGTTGGCATGCGCCATCGCCGCCTCGTTGCCGTTGATCGTCTCCTGCCGCACGCTGGCGTCTTCGAGCCCCGCCACCCAGCCGCTGCGGATGTAATCCGTGAGCGACACCGACTTGTCGATCGCCACGCCGTCGAAACGGATGGCGATGTCGCCCGGCCCGGTCGCGGTGACGGCGGCCGCGGAATTGTCGATGACGAAACCGTCCGGCACGGTGAAGGAGACACCGAGATTGGGGTGCATGAAGGTCTGGCCGCGCACATAGCCCTCTTCCGGCGTGTCGCCGTAAAGCAGGCCGTCTATGCCGGCCAGAAATGCGTCGCGGTCGCGCGTGCCGACGCCGGGCGGGCCGAAATTGCGCGCAAGGCGCTGCGCCAGTTCGATGCGTTGCGGCGTGTTAGGGTGCGTCGCCAGGAAGTCGAGGCTGGCGTCGGTGGCGCCGCTGACCGAGCGGAAATCGGTATAGGCCGACATCGACTGCAGGAAGCGGCCAGCGGCATAGGGATCATAGCCCGCCTCGCCGATCGACTTGATGCCGATCGCGTCGGCCTGCAGTTCCTGGTTGCGCGAGAACTGCGCGAGCCTCAGCTTGCCGCGGATCAGCGCCGCCTTGGCGGTCGGGCTGTCGCCGAGCACGTCCGACACCACCTTGGTCGCCAAGCCTTCCTCGGCTTCGAGCTGCTGCCGCTGCAGCCCGTGATTCGCCGTGACGTGGCCCATCTCATGGGCGATGACGGCGGCAAGCTCGGAGGAATCATTGGCCAGCGCCAGCAGTCCGCGCGTCACATAGAGATAGCCGCCCGGCAGCGCGAAGGCGTTGACGTTGGGCGAGTTGAGGATGGTGATGCGATAGGTCTGGGTCGGGTTGGCCGACACCACGGTCAGATTGCCGACGACCTTGGCCACCATGCGTTCGAGCTTCGGGTCGGAATATTCGCCGCCATAGGTGGCGAGAATGCGCGGATGCTGCGCCTTGGCCATTTCCGCGAGCTTGGCGTTGGCGACGACATTGTCGACGGTGATCGGCTTGTCGGAAGGCTGGAAGCCGCTCTCCTGCACGTCCGGCGGCGTGAACATCTGGCAGCTGGCCAGCACGGCAACGCCCGCCAGCGCGAAAAATCGTGCCAGTGGCCTCATCCACACTTTCTCAGCGCCGGTCGACAGATCGGCTTCCTTTCGAAATCTTTCGGCAAATCACGGCCCCGCCGGACCAGCATGACCGGACCTAGCCACACTCCCCCGGACAAGGCAAGCAAACGCCGGATCACCCGTTACCGGTTTGGCCGCAAATTATGTCCGCTTCCGGGCAATATGTTGTGATCCGGCAACGGTGCCGCCTCGATCGCCGATATAGCGCCGGAACGCATCCGGTCCAGACCGATCGAAGAAATCGTCTGCCGGTCCGGTGGCCGCGATCCTGCCTTCATCGAGAAATGCCACGTCCTGGCCGATTCGGCGCGCATCTTCCGGCTGATGGGTGACGAACAGCACCGTCATCTTGCGCTCGCCATGGATGCCGGCGAGAAGGTCGAGCATGTCTTCGCGCAGCGCCGGGCCGAGCGACGCGAAAGGTTCGTCGAGCAGCAAGACGGGCCGGTCCCGCAGCAGCACCCGCGCCAGCGCGACGCGCTGCCGCTCGCCGCCTGAGAGCTCGCGCGGCAGCCGCTTTTCCTTGCCCGTCAGGCTGACGCGCGCCAGCGCCTCGGCGACGGCGGCGTGATCGGCCTCGCCGAGCTTCAGCGACGGCGAGCGGCCGAGCCCGACATTGGCCTCGACCGTAAGATGGGCGAACAGATTGTTTTCCTGGAACACCATCGACACCGGTCGCGCCGAGGGCGGCGTGGCGCCGATCTCGATGCCGCCGATCAGCACCTTGCCGCTATCGGGTATTTCGAAGCCGGCTATCAGATTGAGCAGCGTCGATTTGCCGGAGCCGCTCGGCCCCATGATGGCGGTGATCCTTCCCGCCGCGAACTCGGCATTGAAGCGGAAGGACGATTCGCCATAGCTGAACGACACGTCTTCGAGTGTGACGGTCAGCGCCTTTCCTGCCGCGATGCCGTTATCCGTCGATGTCATGCCTTTGCTTCCCGCCCCAGCCAATCGGCGACCACGACCAGCATCAGGCAAACGAGTCCGAGCAGCAAGGCGAGCCCCGCCGCGTCGGCGGTCCGGTAGCTGCCCATCCGCGCGAGTAGAAGATAGGGCAAGGTCTGCACGGAATCGCTTCCGAACAACGCGATCACGCCGAGATCGCCGAGCGACAGCGCCATGGCGAAAGCGAAGCCGGTGGCCAAGGGCCGCCTGAGCGACGGCCAGTCGATCAGACTGAGCCGGGTCCAACCGGATATGCCGAGCGCCAGGCAAAGCCGCTCATGGCGTTCGCTCGCCGCGTCATAGGCCGGGCGAATGGCGCGAATGGCGAAGGGCATCGCCATCACGGCGTTGACGGCGACGACCATAACCGGCGCGACGGCAAAGACATCGGTGATGTTGCGCAGCGCCAGGAACCAGCCGGCGCCAAGCACGATTGGCGGCACGACGAGCACGAAGCCGGCGCCGGTGTCAGCGGCATGCTCGAGCAGCGACATGGCGCTGCCCGCACGGCGACGCAATGCCAATGCGCGCCGCGCCGCGATCAATGCCAGCGACAGCGACACGCTGAGCAGCGCCGCGATCAAGGCGAGGCCGGCGCTGGTGAGCGTCGCGCGGCGCACCGCTTCCTCGCCCGCCAATCGGCCGAGATCGGCCTGAAGGCCCGAAACCACCGTCGCCATCATCGGTCCGGCGACGAACAGGAGGGCGAGCGCGATGAGGCCGGCATTCAGCAGGCTTTCGAACCGTCCCGCCGAAACGTAGCGGCGGGGCGCCACCGGCAGATTGGCGTCGCCGACCGTGTTGGCGCCAAGCCGCGTGAGCGCTGCGACCGCGACGAAGGTGAGCGCGATCTGCAGCAGCGTCAGCACCACCGCACGGGCCGGATCGAAGTCGAAGCGCAGCGCCTGGTAGATGGCGACCTCGAGCGTCGTCGCGGCCGGCCCGCCGCCCAGCGTCAAGATGATGGTGAAGGACGTGATGCAGAGCATGAACACCAGCCCCGCAATACCCGGCAGGGACGCACGCAGCACCGGCCATTCGATCAGCTGGAAGGCTGGACGCGCGCCCATGCCGAGCTGGCTCGCCAGCCGCCACTGGTCGGCGGGAATGGTGCCCAGCGCCTCGAGGAAGAGGCGCGTGGCCAGGGGCAGGTTGAAGAAGACATGCGCGACCAGGATGCCGGAGAGGCCATAGATGCCGGGCCACTCTGCGCCGCCAAACCCGGCGAAGACGCCGGCAAAGTACCCGGCGCGGCCGTAGAGCGCCAATATGCCGAGCGCCGCGACAATCGCCGGCAGGGCCAGCGGCACGGTGAAGAGCTGCAAGATCAGGCGGCGGCCTGGGAAGCTAGGGTGCCTCGACAAAGCGCGCGCTACCAGAAGCGCCGGCGCGACCGACAGCAGCGTCGAGAGAGCCGCCTGCCACAGAGTGAAACGGGCAACGCGGAAGAGATAGCTGTCGAAGGCGGCATAGGCACCAGAGAGGTCGTGCGCGCCTTCGAGGATCAGGCCAGCGAAGGCGCCGCCGATGAACAGCGCGACAGCAGAGAGCGCAATCACGCCGGCAGTGACGCGGGAGTCAGGGCGCGGCGCGGATTGCACGCTGCACCGTGTGGGCTTGAACTAGCGAACGCCGCGTTCCTTC